>DASYTG010000032.1:0-97264 GCA_036002525.1 Candidatus Limnocylindrales bacterium | reverse complement strand
GCCTGCCCGGCCCGACAGCGTCGTCGTCCTCCAGGTCGACGGCGGCTCCGGCGTCCTCTGCCTTGAGACCGACGAGGCGACAGAGCACGCGCCACAGATTCGGTCGAAGCTCGCTACGTACGAGCGCGTCCTCGCCGACCGTGTCGGCTGGCACGTCGTCCTCGTCGTGCCGACGGCTCCCCGACTCGCGTGGCTTCGCCGGGTCGGTCGGTCTCGGCTCGATGGCAGAGTCTGGGGCGTCATCCTCGGCGACCTCGAGTCGGCGGGGCTCGACGCGCCCGTAGTGCCTCTGAGCCGATCCCGACAGCCGCGCAATCTCCGATCGGTCCTCGAGGATCCCCACCCTCGTCGAAGTGCCGCGCCGGTCGGCTCCGCCGCCTGGATCGAGCTGCTTGGATCCGGTGGTGGCGAGGAGCTCGACGAGGTCCTCCGGTGAGGCATGAGTCGCTCACCCCCTCCGAGCGTGTCATGCGGGCGCGCATGGCCGCCTACATGCTCCACGCCCGCTACGACCCACGCGAGACGACGAAGGCCGCCCGCCGCGCCTTCAACCAGCGCTTCCTCGATCAGGTCGACTCCGACCGCCGCCTCCCCGAACGCGAGCGCCACCGCCGCGCCGAAGCCGCCCGCCGCGCCTACTTCACCCGGCTCGCGTACCTGTCCGCCCGAAGTCGTCGCACCGGGTCAAGAAGGCTCAGCCACCCGCCACAGGATTCGTAGACTGACCCAATGGGCGAGTGTGGGGTCGGATGAGACTGCGCTTTTGGGCAAGACCCAACGAGGCGAAGGATTCAGCGGGGCCGGACCGCCGCGCGGATGATGCAGAACAGCATGGTGGTCAGGGTTACGCCGCGGACGCCCCACTTTCCGATCCGCACGAGGATCGACTCGGGCGAGCGCCGTTTGCGCAGCGCGTCGCCGGACTTATCGCTGACCGGAAGGACCCGAAGTCGCTGGTTGTAGGGATCTACGGCGAATGGGGTGACGGGAAGAGCAGCGTCCTCAACTTCATTGAGTTCTATCTGAGGGACCACGAGGACGTGGTCTTGGTTCCGTTCAATCCGTGGCTCGTCGACGACGAGCGGGCGATGCTCCCGACATTCCTCAGCGAGCTTGCCGGTTCGCTGGGTCGTGCGATTCCGAAGCGGCGCGAGCAGATCGCGGGCTCTCTCGCCAGGTTCGCTGGCTACCTTGCGCCTCTCGACCCGCGAATTGCGTCCCTGCAGAGAGTCAGCGAACGGGCTGCTGCGCCAACCCTGGCCGAGCAGAAGCGTCGTCTCACGGAGATTCTCGAACAGGAGGGGAAGCGGGTCGTAGTTGCTGTAGACGATATAGATCGCCTTGACAACCGCGAGATCCAGTCTCTCTTCCGCCTCATCAAGCTTGTGGCGGACTTCGACCACACAACGTACCTCCTCGCGTGCGATCAGACGATTGTTGGAAAGGCCCTCGGGGAACGCTATGGCGGCAACGACAGGGATGGGCTGAGCTTCCTCGACAAGATCGTCCAGATCCCGCTCCTGCTTCCACCACCTGACGGGAATACGCTCCAGCGTCTGGCCCTCGGGCGCCTGGAAGAGGAACTCCGGCGCAATGACATCGACCTGTCCAACGAGCAGGCCCAGGAGTTCTCGCGGCGGTTCGTGATCGGCCTCGAAGCCCGGGTCCGGACGCCCCGAGCCGCGGTTCGGCTCGGGAACAGCGTGGCTTTCGCTCTTCCGCTCTTGAAGGGCGAGGCCAACCCTGTGGACGTTCTGACGATCGAGGCTCTGAAGGTCCTGTATCCGACGGTCCACGCCGCCGTTGCCGAGAATGCTGAGGTCTTCCTAGGGTCGAGGACAACGAGCCGTGGACCCGATCCGGCCCTCACTGCTCGTGCGCAGACGCTCCTTCGCGATGCAACAACTGGCTTCACCGATCGTGAACGAGCGGCGGTGGAGGCCCTGCTCAAAGACACGTTCCCCGCGCTTAGGACAGTCCTCGGGGAGAACATCAGCTTCGACTATGTGCGGGGAGGCTGGGCAGCCCAGCAGCGTGTCGCCTCGCCCGACTACTTCGATCGCTACTTCTCCCACCTCGTGCCTCTCAGCCAGGTATCGGATGCATGGTTGACCGACCTCATCGCCTCGCTGCCAACTACGCCCGCGGACAACGTGCAGCGTGCGCTGGTGGAGCAGGTCGAGGGCGGCCGCGGCGAGTCTCTGATCACCAAGCTCCGGGCACGCGAGGACCAACTCTCCTCTGACGATGCTCGCAAGCTGGCCGAGGGGATCGCATCGCTGGGGGACGTACTTGCACGACCCGAGGTGCTCTTCTCCTTCAGTACGCCCTATTCGCAGGCGGCCATCCTGATCCGGCACTTGCTGCAGCGAGTGCCGCCAGCAGAGCGCCTCGACGGAGCGCTGTCGATTCTCAGTCGGGCGCCGTTGGGGTTCGCCGCTGAAATCTGGAGGTGGTTGAGACCCGGCAAGGACGACGAGCCCGATGACCGAGTGCTCACCGGCGACGATGAGCCGCCCATTGCGAAGCTTCTGCTTGCGCGGATTCGTGAAGCGGCCGAGGCGGGACCCCTTTACCTGACGCATCCACGCGACGCCACGCTGCTTCTCTTCCTATGGGCTCGATACGGCTCTCGCGAGGAGACTGAGGCCCACCTGCGTGCTTCGTTTGAGAAATCGCCAGGCTCAGTCGTCGACTTCTTGGAGTGCTACGTACCAATCGCCTGGTCAATGGATACCGGGATTGGCCACAGAAGCGATTTCTCTCGCGACATGTACGACCAGCTCAAGCTGGTTATCAATCCTGATGCCATCGACGGCGCCCTGATCGCGGTCGTCGGTGACGTCGGGCGCCCAGGGGAATACCCCCGCAGTGTCGGCGACTTAACACCCCGGCTTCTCGCAGAGCAGTTCCGTTTCCTGCACCTGTCCGCCGACGCGCCCGCCAGCGAGTCAGAAGGGAGCGAATAGGGAGCGAATAGGGCTCCAGAGAAGAGGGCCACATCCGGCCGGGCGCGACAGTGGCACGCCACGCCTCGTTGATCGGCGCTCTCATCGAGGGCACTTCCCAGCTGGACGCCCCGACGCGCGGGGTCTGCGCGCCACATCGAGTCGTGCGCACCTTCAGCGGATTGAAAGGTTCGGACGACACGGCTGCGGACGGCGTCGGGAGTGAGTATCGCTGCGAATGCACTCACAAATGATGGTATTCGCAGTATATGATTGCCTGATATACTGCAACAGCTATCACTAACGAGGGAGAGTGCAGTAGTGGCACGTCCATCGACCATAAGCCGGCTCAGCGCCATCGCTGCGGATCAATGGGGGCTCGTAACCCGCCGCCAGGCTGAGCGTGCGGGGATTCCGCGTGCGACCCTCGACCGTTTCGTCCGCGACGGGGACCTCGTGGAGCGCGTCGCCCGTGGTGTCTACCGCCTGAAGATGGCGCCGCCTTCTGACCACGTCGCCCTCCGGGCGGCCTGGCTACAGCTCGCCCCGGATGCGCCTGCCTGGGAGCGCGGACCAGAGCAGGGAGTCGTCTCGCACCGGTCAGCGGCCGCCCTGTACGGGATCGGCGACCTGCCGGCGGACCGTCACGACTTCATCGTTGGAACGAGGAAGCAGTCGCGGCGCCCCGATATCCGCCTGCATCATCGGCAACTGCGCGACGCCGAGTGGATCGCGCTTCGTGGTCTGCCCGTCACGCTGCCGGCTCGCATCACGGCAGATCTCCTTCGCGAGAACGAGGACCCGGGAGCGGTCGCTCAGATCACGGCCGACGCGATCCGGGCGGTCTACGACTATCCGGCCAGCTTTGCAGAGGCACTCGCGCCATACGCAACGCGATTTGGCCTTAGGCGTGGCGACGGCCTGGCCCTGCTGAGCTGGCTGCTCGATCTAGTCGGCGATCCCGAAACGTCCCGATGGATGAGCGAGGCCCGCGACGGCATCCGGCGGCAGGAGGACACCGAGCCCATCGCGACGAGCCAGCGATGAAGCGGATCCACTCCTATCCAAGCCCGCAGGCCTTTCGCCAAGCACTGACCGACAAGCTCAGGGAGGCCTCCGGGAATGGCCCCTGGACGCTCTCACAGCTTCAGCGTCAGATCGCCTACGACAGGCTGCTCGAGCGCCTCTACCTCGTCGACGACGGATGGGTGGTGAAGGGTGCCACCGCGCTACTGGCCCGTGGTATCGGCGTGCGAGCCACGATCGACGTCGATATCTACCGGGAGCGGGCGCGCGAGGTGGCGGAGGCGGAGCTGCGCGAAGCTGCGGCTTCAGACATCGGCGACTGGTTCACCTTCGAGCTTGGACCTGGCCGCGCGGTCGCCACCGACGCAGCCGTCCGCATTCCGGTGACCGCTTACGTCGGGACTGCCAGTTGGGCCTCGTTCCATGTCGACCTCGTTGGGTCCGACATGAGGATGACCGGCCAACCCGACAACGTGCCGCCCCTCGCGCGGGTGCTGATGCCCGACATAGAGCAGCACGGGTACCGGGCGTACCCGCTCGTCGATCACATCGCCGACAAGATCAGCGCGATCGTTCAGCGCTACAACGGCCAGGATCGGCCCTCTACGCGCTTCAAGGATCTGGTCGATCTCGTCGCGATCGCGACGGGCGTGTCCGTGACCGCCCATCTGCAGATTGCCGCCATGAAGTCGGAGGCCCAGCGCCGTGGCATGCCGCTGCCGGCGACCTTCGATGTCCCCGACCGCGCGATCTGGGAGCGCGGCTACGCCGCCGAGGCGGATCGCTCCCTTCTGCCAGCAGCCCGCACGCTCGATGAGGCCCTCAGGGTCGTTCGTCCATTCGTGGAACCGCTCCTCGCTGGAACGGCCGCTGGGCGATGGGACCCGAGGGACGGCCGCTGGGCAGGATGATTCTCAATTGGCGAGGCGCCTCACGCAACGCCAGTAGCCCCACGCTGGGGCGAGTCAGCGGAGAGCAGGCATGGTCCTGACGTAGGGAGCGGACAATTCGGCGTACTCAGCTTCGTCCAGAAACGGCCTCACGACAAGAAGAGTGGCGATCGCATTCGCGCCGCTCACGATGACTGACCGCATGACCGATTCGACGCGCTCTCGGGGATGATCGGATCCGGCCATCTTCGCGTCCACGATAGTTGGGAGCGCGGCCTCTGCCCCTGTCTCGGCGATCCGTTTGGCTTCTGTCACGTCTTCCAGCGTGATCATTCCTGTTCGAACTCCTCGTTTGCCCGCGGCCTCGACTGCGCGCCTCAGGCGGCGACGGTATTCCTCCTGGTCTGTTCCCAGGGTCTGCAACTGGGCGGCGAAGACCGCCTCCCAGAATCGGAGGTCTGCTGACGAGGCCAGAGTGAGGAACCATGCGACCTGGGCTCCGTTCGGCCCGAACAGGAGGCGATCGTCCTGGGTCGAGGGGGCGACCGTCCGTGCTTCGATGCTTGTTCCGAAGGTGATGATGGTCTCGTAGGGGCGCCAGAGGTACTCGAAGTCCTGTCTGGATATGTAGGGCCGTAACACCGCAGCACTGACTGCGTTCGTCGCCGCGTCGGCGAATCGCCAGTAACGTTCGGCAATTGCTGCAGCAGCAGGATCAACAACCAACCCTCGGCCGCGGGTTACAGCATCAACTGCGTGGTGAGCGGCTAGCGCTTCGGGCCCGGCCGCGGCCGACGCGAGCCGCACCGCCTCGTCTCGTGCCGCTGTCAGGGAGCGGCCGAGGACGTCGTACTGGCCCCTGCGTCTCGCGGTCGCGTACGCGCCCCGATAGATCCGATCGCTTCTCGTTGCCTCGGCCGGGTCCGCCTGGACCGCACCCTCGACGTCCGCGAGCTTCAGCCACTCCTCCTCCCCGAATCGAGTTAGTTCGCGCAAGACCGAATCCCCAACGACTGGCTCGTCTACCAGTCCTCGGCTTCCTGGCCCGGGACCGTCGCGCCCTTTCGGCCGCCGAAATCGATCAAAAAACGAAGGCATGCTGAACCCCTAGCCTCGGTGTCAAGATCGCTGCCGAACGCCGTTAGATTCGATCTCCCGGGCTGCGCCGGCGATAGGCCTCCCGCGCTCGCTCGTCGGCAGCTGAGGCGCCGTAGCGGCTGAGCATCTGGCGGCTCTTCCAGCCGGCGAGGCGCATCAGGTCACCCTCGTTGCCGCCGTCCGATAGCCACATGTGCGCGTAGGTGTGGCGGAACTGATGTGGATGGAGCTTCTCGATCCCGGCTTCGCGACCGAGGCGGCGGAGGACCTGGAGGATCCCGCTATCGGTCAGGGCGCCGCGCGGCGCGAGCCACAGCTCCGGCCGCTGGGCGTGCGGATGGGCGAGCCGGAGTCGCAGATATCGATCCAGCGCCTGGGCGGTCTTGCTGCCGAACGGACAGGCTCGCGGTCGACGACCCTTGCCCATGACGATCGCGACCTGCTGGTCGAGATCGACGTCGTCGACCTTCAGCCCAGCGAGCTCGGCGCGGCGCATCCCGGTGTCGAGCAGGAGGCGGACGATCGCCGTGTCGCGTCTGTCCTCGAAGCTCGAGCCAGAGCAGGCGTCGAAGATCGCCTTGAGCTCCGTCTCGCGGAGGACGGCCGGCGGCTCCTCGGGCACGATCGGCGGGCGCATCCGTTCCATCGGCGAGGCGGCGATCTCGTCCTCGCCGACCGCCCACTTGAAGAACGGCTGCAGGCTGCGATAGGCGACCGACACAGTGGCTGGGCGCTGACCGGCGTCCTGGAGCGAGACGATGAACGTCTCGACGTGCTCGCGCCGGATCGCTCGGAGCGTCCGGGGCATGCCGCGCTCGGCCAGGAAGCGGCTGAAGTGGGCGAGGGCAGCCAGGTACGTCTTGATCGTCGCCGGGCTCTTGTTGCCGGCTCGGAGGCTGAGGTGGTAGGAGCTGATCGCACCGTCGATCGTCAGACCGGTCGCGCCGGCGCGATCTTCGGCTACGATACGGGCCGTGCGAGACGTTCTGGCCATCCGAAAAGGCTGCCTCTCTGCTCACGTTCGGCGCGAGGGCGCAGCGCATACTTTTGCGCTGTCCTGCGCACGAAATCGAGAGAATTATCCTCTCTGCGAGCAGTGTGGTCAACCTCGAGAGGCCTGATTCGACAGTTATCCGCTGTAGTTGAGCACGAAACGGCGCGGGAGTAGCTCAGTTGGTAGAGCGTCAGCCTTCCAAGCTGAATGTCGCGGGTTCGAGACCCGTCTCCCGCTCCAGTTCCCCCTGACGCGTCCAGCCGGGATTGTCAGCTCGCCGCAAGCGTGAGCAGGTACGGCTCGATGGTGGCTCTGATGCGGTCGAACGAGCCCACCGGGGTCGTCAGGGTGGCGACGATGGCGCGTCCGTCGCGCACCGTCCAGACCGCGAGAAAGTGAAGTCGCCTGCCGACGCCGGTGCCGGTGAAGTCGAGGACCGCGAGGAGACTTCCATCCGGACCTCGCGCCGTCCGGGACTCCAGTAGCCGAAAGTCAGCGATCAACAGGGGCGCGTTCCTCAGCGACAAGGCGCTGTAGTCCTCGAGCGTCATGTCGCCGATGGCCTGCGTGAGGACATTGACATTCGGCATGAAGTCGTCCTCCTGGGTCGCCACCGCCCAGACCTCGATCCCTTCGGCGAACCCGCCGTGGTGGGCGACCCAGTTCGTCCCGATCGTCATCTCGTACAGGCCTTCCGGGTCCAGAAAACGTTCGCCCGCTGGCGGGCTCCCGGGCGGCTCGTCCGGACTCGCCAGGGTGAACGGGGTCGGTTCAGCCGCTCGGTTCGGGGCTGTCGACGGAGGAAGGGAGGCCGCCAGGGAAGCGGGGCCGGTCGAAGGCGTTGCCGCGCCAGGGCTGGCGCAACCCGAGATGGCGACGGCCAGGAGCACTGCGATCGCAACCGTTCTGATCACGTGACCAATCGCCCCTCGTCCAGACAGCCAGATGTGGCGGGCCCACGATCGCCCCGGCCCCCGTTCGCCGCCTATCCCGCAAAGGTACCGACGGGCCGACGCGAGCCATGCCCCCGAGCAGGCGTCAGGCCAGACCCACCTCGTCGCCGACGGTGATGCGACCGGGCTTGACGACTGTCGCGTAGACGCCGAGGTCAACGGTTTGCTGAGGCGACAGGCCACGCAGGTCCCGCAACGCGCGGAGTGCATCCCAGTCGCGTTGGCCCGTCGACGGGTCACGCGTCGTCGTCGCGCAGCGCGCCGTCGGCACGACCATCCGGACGACCGCGTCGCCGATTCGCACATCTGCGCCGACCCAGCGATCTTCCTCGAAGGCTTCCGTGCCGCCGACCGTGACGAGCATCCGAAAACGTCGGTCGTCGAGTGGTCCGGGCAGATCCGCGGACCGCTCGAGCGCATCGAGCGAGGCGTCCGACACGATCGACGCCGGATACGACTGCGGATGCGCGTCGTCGCGCGCGCGGACGAATCGGAGCTCCATCCCGACGTAGTCGGACAACGCACCGGAGAACGGCCCGGGCACCAGGTGGGCATGGATCGACCGCGCGCCCCACGGCACTTCGAGCGCGCCGTCAAGCGCCCCGACGTCGTCGGCGATGGTCGCGCCGTCGGGAAACCGGAGGGTCAGTCGCTCGGATGCCGCGTCGTACTCGGGGACGACTGCGGCGAGCGGTCCGAACGCGAGGCCGGAGCGATGTCGTCCGTCGGCCCCGACGAGAAAGAACCGGCGGTTCTCAGCGACGCCATGCGTGCCGAGGACGACCTCGGTCGGATGGCGGAGCGCGAGTCCCTTGACCGGCGCGATCGCGAGCTTCGAGACGGTCGGCATGGCGCCAGAGTCTAGCGGGGTGCTTTCCTGTCATGCGCCACCGGCGGTGGCGCGAAGACCCAACGGTGCGTCAAATGCTCACCGTGCGGGCATTTGACGGTCTTGCGAGAGCCAACCGTGCACGGCCGCTCGTTGCAACCGACCGGTCGTCTGCCACGGGCCACCTGGAGTGGCCAATGATAGGAAAGCTGCGCCGCGCCGCTCAGACCTTCGGCAGCGCCGCCAGTGCGGCTTCGTTCGGCTGGTATTCGTAGTCAGGGAGCGTGCCCTGCAGGAACTTCTCGTAGGCCGACAGGTCGAAGTGGCCGTGTCCCGACAGGTTGAACAGGATCACCCGCCGCTCGCCGGCGGCCTTGGCCGCGAGCGCCTCGTCCATCGCAACGCGAATCGCATGCGCCGACTCGGGCGCCGGAAGGATGCCCTCGGCCCGCGCGAACGCCACGCCGGCCGCGAAGGCCTGGCCCTGGTGGACCGCCTTGGCCTCGATGTCGCCGTGGTCCTTCAGCAGGCTCACGAGTGGCGACATCCCGTGGTACCGCAGCCCGCCGGCGTGGATCGGCTCGGGGATGAAGTCGGACCCGAGGGTGAACATCTTCACGAGCGGGGTGAGCTTCCCGGTGTCGCCGAAGTCGTAGGCGTAGACGCCGCGGGTCAGCGACGGGGCGGCCTCCGGCTCGACGGCGATCACGCGGTACTTCTTCCCGCCGCGGAACGTCCGGCCGAGGAACGGGAACGCAAGACCGGCGAAGTTCGAGCCGCCGCCGGCGCAGGCGACGATGAGATCCGGTTCCTCGCCGGCCATCTCCATCTGCTCGATCGCCTCCTGGCCGACGACCGTCTGGTGGAGGAGGACGTGGTTGAGGACCGAGCCGAGGCTGTACTTCGTGTCGTCGCGGGTCGCCGCGTCCTCGACGGCCTCGCTGATCGCGATCCCCAGGGAGCCGGGGCTGTCGGGATTCTCGGCGAGCACCGATCGCCCGTAGTTCGTCGTCGGGCTCGGGCTCGGGACGACCTCGGCCCCGTAAGTCTCCATGAGGATCCGGCGATACGGCTTCTGGTCGTAGCTGGCGCGGACCATGTAGACCTTCGTCTCCAGCCCGAAGAGGGCGGCCGCGAACGCCAGGGCGCTGCCCCACTGGCCGGCGCCGGTCTCGGTTGCGATTCGCTTCGTGCCTTCGTCCTTGTTGTAGAAGGCCTGGGCGATCGCCGTGTTCGGCTTGTGGCTGCCGGCCGGGCTCACGCCCTCGTACTTGAAGTAGATGTGGGCCGGTGTGTCGAGGATCTTCTCCAGCCGGCGGGCGCGGACGAGAGGGCTCGGCCGGTAGAGGCGGTAGGCGTCGCGGACGGGGTCCGGGATCTCGATCTCGCGCTCGGCGCTGACCTCCTGGCGGATGAGGGCCATCGGGAACAGCGGGGCGAGGTCGCCCGGGCCGATCGGCTGGCCGGTTCCAGGATGGAGGACGGGCGCCGGCGGGACGGGAAGGTCGGCGGCGATGTTGTACCAGGCCCGCGGGATCCGGTCCTCCGAGAGGAGGAACTTCGTCCGCTCGTCGGACACGGACGGATCGACCAGGTCTCGCTCGCTCATGGCTCCCTCTCCTCCCGTCGGGTCGCGCGACGTCCCGTGAGTGGCTGAGGGTACCGCAGGCCGGCGAAGGCGGTCGACAGGCGGGGCGAGTGGCGGCCCGCAGGGCACGGTCAAACGCCCCGACAGGAATCCAGCCGTGTCGAACAGACGCAAACACGGACTGCCCGGTATGGCGCGTTGCCATCCCTTCGCGCCAGCCGCCTAGCTGCCCTCGCGCGCGAGCCCCAATGCCGCGACCAGGAAGGCGCGGCGGTCCGCCCGGGCCTCGGCCAGGCGCATGTCGTGCTCGGCGTCGTAGTCCTTGACCTCCACTCGCTGCCCGCCGGCTGCCCGACGCAGCTCGAAGCCGGCCATCAGCGGGACGTAGAAGTCGCGCCGGCCGAGCTGCAGGAGGAGCGGGCGATCGCCGATCTCGGCGATCCGCTCGACCGGGTCGAGGCGGCGCATCGTCCGGAGGTAGTCGATCCGGTCCTCGGCGATCTGCCAGAACGGCAGGAACCAGTCGCCCCAGCGCGGGGTGGGCGCCACCAGCCCCGCGCAGCGGACGCGCGGGTCGCGAGCCGCCGCCAGGACTGCCAGCATCGCCCCGAAATCGTGGCCGACGACTCCCAGCCGGCCCGCGTCGACGTCCTTGCGTGCCGCGAGGAGGTCGAGGCCGCGGGCGAACCGGGCGACCTCCGCCTCGACCTCTGCGGCGTCGGCGGCCGAGCCGCTCGGATCGATCCGCCACGGGAACCGTCCCTGCGGCAGGAGGCAGACCGCTCCCAGGGCGGCCAGCTCCCGTGCCTCGTCGAGGAACTCGTCGCGGTTCCCGTCCGGCGCCTCGGTGTCGAGCCAGTGCCAGATGACGATCCCCGCCCCGCCGCCCGGCGAGGCGCTCGCCGGGCGAACGAGCCATGCCACGACGTCGTCGTCGGCCTCGGCCCCGTAGACGATGTCATCGGTCACGGTGTCCACGACGGGAGAGTACGGCCGCGAGCACCCCCGGGTTCGACCGGTGGACGACCCGACGCGCGCGACGCCTTCGGCGGGCGGGGCCTACGTCGAAACCACTCATCTGACGTAGCGGTACTGGTACCCCTGCGGGATGCGCCAGCCAAATCCGGCCCGACATGATTAACTTGAAATGGGTTTGCAACCTCCTGACCGTCTCCAGGGTTTGCGCCGCACCCTCGTTGTTCGCCTCCGGCGTCGACCGCGGGTGGCGCTGGCCGCCTCCCTGCTCGCGATCGTCCTCGTCGCCGGAGCCGGCCTCGTGCTGCTCGCGGCGCGAACCCCCACCGTTCCGCGAACCGGGACCGGGACGACCTATGCGGCGGTCTGGACCCTGGCCGAGCTGGCCGACCGGGCCGAGGCCGGGGAGGTGGGGGCGATCACGGTTCCGCGGCCCGGCGAGGCTGGGCCGGCGTCGCTCGTGGCGACCGCGAAGGACGGTCGGCTCATCCGGGTCGCGCTCGACGTCGACCCTGGCGCGGCCGCGTCCGCGCTCGCGAGCCTCGGCCATGGCGAGCTCCTCACTGCCGAGGCATGGGCCGCCGCCCGGGCGGCCCGGGGCGAGACGGCGGCATCCGACCCGATCCGGAGCATCCTCGGCTTCGTCCTTCCGTTCATCCTCCTCAGCGTTCTCGTCTTCTTCATCTACCGGATGGTCGCCCGGTCCGGGAGCAGCACGCGCGACACGGCCAGCTTCACGACCATCCTGCCGGCCGCCAACGCCGGCCCCGGCGAGTCCGTCGCGACCGGGGCAGAGCGCGAGCCGAATAGCCGGGCGGTGCGCCTGGCCGACGTCGCCGGCTGCGAGGAGGCGAAGCTCGAACTGACCGAGGCTATCGAGTTCCTCCGCGCGCCGGATCGCTTCCAGCGCCTCGGGGCGAAGATCCCGCGCGGCGTGCTCCTCTACGGCCCGCCCGGCACCGGCAAGACGATGCTCGCGCGCGCGGTCGCCTGCGAGGCGGACGTCCCGTTCATCGCCGCCTCCGGCGCCGAGTTCATCGAGAAATACGTCGGCGTGGGATCGCGCCGGGTCCGGGAGCTGTTCGGCCAGGCCCGCAAGCACGGCCGGGCGGTCGTCTTCATCGACGAGTTCGACGCCCTCGGCAAGTCGCGCGGCGGCGCCAACAGCCACGAGGAGCGGGAGCAGACCCTCAACCAGCTGCTCGTCGAGCTCGACGGCTTCACCTCGACGGACGGCGTCGTCGTCATCGCGGCCACGAACCGCCTCGACATCCTGGACGCCGCGGTCCTCCGGCCGGGCCGGTTCAACCGGAAGATCCACGTCGGTCTGCCGGACGTCGCCGGCCGGCGCGAGATCCTCGCGGTCCACGCCAGGGGCAAGCCGATGGGAGCCGACGTCGACCTCGACGGCATCGCCCGCAAGACCTACGGCTTCTCCGGCGCCCAGCTCGCCGATCTCCTGAACGAGGCCGCGATCCTCGCCGCGCGGCGCCAGGGCGAGGAGATTGCCGGCGTCGACGTCCACGGCGGCTGGATGAAAGTGGCCGTGGGGACCGCCCGCCGCCGGTCGATGGACGAGCGGGAGCGCTCGATCATCGCCGCCCACGAGGTCGGCCACGCGATCTGCGGCCGGATCCACGGCGATCGCCGGCGGGTCGAGGAGATCAGCCTGTTCGCCCACGGCGAGGCGCTCGGCGTGACGGTCAGCTCGCAGGAGGACAACGACCTGCCGGCCGAATCCGATCTCCGCGCCCGGCTCGTCGCCCTCATGGGCGGCCGGGCCGCCGAGGAGCTGCTCTTCCAGGAGGTCACCGGCGGAGCGGCGAACGACTTCGAGCAGGCGAACCGGATCGCCAGCCTCATGGTCACGAAGTGGGGGATGGGCCGCGATCCCGAAGCCTCCGACCACGGGACGTCCGGCCGCGGGCAGCTGTCATTCCTCGTCGCCCGGAACGGCGAACGCCTCCCCTCGGACGTCCAGGCGGCGGCGACCCGGGCGACCCGGGCGATCCTCGATGAAGCCTACGCCGAGGCCTGCCGGACGCTCGTCGAGCATATCGGCCTCCTCCGCCGGCTGGCTGCCTACCTCGTCCTCGAGGAGCGGGTCGACGGCGAGACCTTCGACGATCTCGTCGAGGGCCGGATCGACGTCCCGACCGCCCTCGACGAATGGCGCCCCGCGGCGTCCCGCCCGCGCGCCTGGGCCGAGATCGAGCCGTACCACGCCGGGCGGCGCAAGCCGGTGGAGCTGCCCACCCCTATCGCGGCCAGCTCGCCGGTCCCGTTGACAGAGGTCCTGGCCCCGCCGGCGCACGTCACGGCGGCGGCTCTCGCGCCCGTCGGGGCGTCGGGTGGTCGCGCCGGCGGCACGGACCGGCCGCGGAGCCTCGCCGACCGGCGCCGCTCGCTCCGGCCCCAGATCGCCCGCCGCCTGCGGCGCCTCGCAGTCGGCTACCTGGACCAGGCGCGGGCCTGGATCCGGGCCGGCGAGGGCGAACCCGAGACCTAAACATCAGCCAACCTCGGGCGGATGGCGTCGGAGACCTCCGCCTCCGAGACCTCAGGCCGATGGCTCGCGGAGCGTCGCCTCGGCCTTCGGTGGGCGGGTACCTGCTCCCGGTGACAGTTGCCTGTAAGGTTCCGGCGTGGCACTCATCTCCCTCGGCGCGCTGACCAAGCGCTACGGCTCGATTACCGCGCTCGACGGCCTGACCCTCGAGCTCGAGCCCGGAATCATCGGCCTCGTCGGATCGAACGGCGCCGGCAAGAGCACCCTGCTGAAGATCCTCCTCGGGCTCCTCGAGCCGACCAGCGGCCGGGCGTCGGTCTTCGACCTCGACGTCCGGACGCACGGGACGGAGATCCGGCAGTTCGTGGGCTACATGCCGGAGCACGACGCGCTGCCACCCGACGCCTCGGCCACCGACCTCGTCGCCCACCTCGCCGAGATCTCCGGCCTGCCGGCCGTTGCCGCCCGCGAGCGGACGGCCGAGGTCCTCCGCCACGTCGGCCTGTACGAGGAGCGGTACCGGGCCATCGGCGGCTACTCGACCGGGATGCGGCAGCGGGTGAAGCTCGCCCAGGCGCTCGTCCACGACCCGCGGCTGCTCCTGCTCGACGAGCCGACCAACGGCCTCGACCCGGCCGGCCGGGACGAGATGCTCGACCTCGTCCGGCGGACCGGGGCGGAGTTCGGGATGACGGTGGTCGTCGCGAGCCACCTGCTCGGCGAGATCGAGCGGGTGTGCAACTTCCTCGTCGCCATCGAGGCCGGCAAGCTCCTCCGGGCGGCCCCGCTCGGCTCGTTCACGGAGCGGACGGGCGTCCTCGCGATCGAGGTCGAGGATCGGGCCGAAGACCTCGCCGCCGCGCTCGTGGGCCGTGGCCTCGAGGCCCGCGCGGCGTCGTCCCACGCGGTCCTCGTCGCGCTGGAGGACGACCGTCCCTACGACATCGTGCGCGACCTCGTGGCCGAGCTCGGGCTGCCGCTCATACGCCTCGAGCAGCGCCGGCACAGCCTCGAGGACCTGTTCCGCGACCCGTCGGAGGCCGCCGCGTGACGGCGTCCGGCGCCGCCGGCAGCATCTACGACCTCGGCTATCGCGGCTACGACGGTCCGCGGCTGGGCCGCCGTCACGCGATCCGGGCGTTGTTCGCGCACAGCCTCAGGGCCTGTTACGGCATCGGCCGCGGCGGGAGGGCCAAGCTCGCGCCGATCATCCTGGGCGGATTCGCGACGATCCCGGCGATCGTGGGGGTCGGGGTCCTCGCCCTGGCCCGCCAGATGGGAGCGCCGGGCGGGATGGTCGAGGAGGCCTCGCCGATCCAGCACGCCACCTACTTCGGCATCATCGCCACCCTCGTCATGCTGTTCTGCGCGGCCCAGGTCCCCGAGGTCCTCGGCCGCGACCAGCGCTTCAACCTGCTGTCTCTCTACTTCTCGCGGGCCCTCCGCCGGGTCGACTACGCCGTCGCCCGCCTGGCCGGAATCGTCGCTGCCGTCCTCGTGTTCGTGATCCTCCCCCAGGCGATCATCTTCCTCGGCCTCGTCCTGTCCGCCCCCGACGTCGGCGCGGAGTTCGGGCGGGAGGCTGCATTCGTCCCGCCGATCCTCGGCCAGGGACTCCTGATGAGCGTCCTCCTCGGCTCGGTGTCCGCGGCGATCGCCTCGTTCACCCCGCGCCGGCTCTACGCGACCACCGCGATCATCGTCATCCTTGCCGTCGTGCCGGTGATCGGCGGGGTGCTCGTCCGCCTCGGGACCCCCGATCTCGCCAGGCTCGTCGCGCTCGTCAGCCCGATGGACATCCTCGACGCGACGAACGCGATCCTGTTCGGCACCACGGCCGGTGGCGACGTCATCGCCGAGGCCGGCCTGCCCGACCAGGCGTATTTCGCAGCCGCTGCGATCCTCATCGCGGCGGCCATCGCGATCCTCGTTCGACGCTTCCAGCGGATCGCCGCGTGACCGACGCGCCGCCGACCCAGGCCCCGCCATCGACCCGCGAGACGGCTGCGGCCGCCCAGCCGCCCATCGCGCGCCCGCTCATGCCCGGGCCCGGGGCGCCGGTCGTCGAGGTCGACCATGTCTCGCGCTGGTACGGCAACGTCGTCGCCGTGAACGACATCTCGTTCACCCTCGCGCCGGGCGTCACCGGCCTCCTCGGCCCGAACGGCGCCGGCAAGTCGACGCTCCTCCACATGATCGCCGGGCTGCTGCGGCCATCGGCCGGGCAGGTCGGGGTCCTGGGGCAGGCGGCCTGGCAGAACACGGCCATGTACCGCCGGATCGGCCTCGTGCCGGAGCGGGAGGCCGTCTACCCGTTTCTCACGGGCCGCGAGTTCGTGGCGATGAACGCCCGCCTCCAGCGGCTGCCCGACGCCGACCGGGCCACGGCGGCCGCGATCCGGACCGTCGACCTCGAGGGGGCGGCGGACCGGCCGATCGGCACGTACTCGAAGGGGATGCGCCAGCGGGCGAAGATCGCCGGAGCGCTCGTCCACGACCCGCAGATCCTCCTCCTCGACGAGCCGTTCAACGGCATGGACCCGCGCCAGCGACTGCACATGATCGCGCTGCTCCGGGCGATGGCCGCCGAGGGGCGGACGATCCTCTTCTCGTCCCACATCCTCGAGGAGGTCGAACGACTCGCGGATTCGATCCTCGTGGTCTATGCCGGACGTCTCGCCGCGTCGGGGAACTTCCGCGAGATCCGGCGGCTCATGACTGACCGGCCGCACACGTTCCTCGTCCGCTCGTCGGACGACCGCCGGCTCGCGGCGGCGCTCGTCGACGAGACGGCCGTATTCGGGGTCGACCTGTCGGGCGAGCGCCTCGCGGTGTCCTCGTCCGAATTCGGGGCGTTCACCCGCCTTCTCCCGCGTGTTGCCCGGGATGCCCGGATCTCGCTCTTCGAGGTGACTCCGACCGACGACTCGCTCGAGAGCGTGTTCGCCTACCTGGTCCGCCGATGACCGTCTTGGCGACGATCGTCGAGGTCACCCTTCGGGCGCTCCTCGGCCGGCGCCGGACGGCCCTCCTCATCCTGCTCGCCGCCCTGCCGGTGATCGTCGCCCTCCTCGCCCGCATCGGCGGGCGATCGCCGGGCGAGGAGTCGCTGTTCGAGGCGATCGTCCGGACCGTCCTCCCCCTCGTCGCTCTCGTCTTCGGCACCTCGGCCCTCGGCAGCGAGCTCGACGACGGGACGGCCGTGTACATCCTCGCCAAGCCGATCGCCCGGTGGCAGGTGGTCCTCGCCAAGGCCGGCGTTGCCGGGTCGCTGACCGGCGGCCTGGTCGTCGCCTCGACCCTCGGGTCCGGCCTGATGGCCGGGGCGCCGGCGAGCGGCACGCTGGCGACCGGGCTCGGTTTTGCGGTTGCGGCCGCGATCGGCTCGTTCGCCTACGTCGCCCTGTTCCTCGCCGCGAGCGTGATCACGAGCCGGGCCCTCATCCTGGGCCTCATCTACACGCTCATCTGGGAAGGCGCCCTCGCCGGGATCCTCGAGGGCACTCGGCAGTTCAGCATCCGCGAGGCCACGCTCGCCCTGGCCGCGGCGTTCGCGCCGGCGGGGAGCGGGATCGACGGCGGCCTCGATCTGGCGGGCGCCGTGGGACTCGTCGGGGTGGTCATCGTCGGCGGGCTGGCGCTCGCCACCTGGCGCCTCGCTCGCTGGGAGGTCCACGGCACGGACTGAGGCCGCCTCGCTCGTGTTCGCGACGGACCCATTTGACGGGCCCGGACGGGCGCGCGACCCTATCGCAACACGTTGCAACAACCAGGCCGATGCGAGGGTCGCCCAGACCGTGCCCGATCTCGACCAGCTCTTCGCCTCGCTTCTCGCCGCCGCCACGACTGCCGGCGGCATCGGGCTGCTGTGGACCGGCTTCCTGCTCGGGATCCGCCACGGCTTCGATTGGGACCACATCGCCGCGATCACCGATATCACCTCGACGAGCGCGACCGCCGATGCCGGGACCCAGGCTCACCAGCGTCAACACGCCACCGTCGGGCATGTCCACGAGCACGGCCACGGAGGCGAGACGGAGCTGCGAGCCCACGACGCCGGCCCCGGGGCCGCCACCGCGACCCTCGTCCTCCCCGCGAATCGGGCCATCGTTCGTGGCCGCGTCGTCGGTGAGCAGCGCCATGCGATCGCTCTCGGCACGCTCTATGCGCTCGGCCACGCCGCGGTGGTCGGGGTCCTCGGCATCGTCGCCATCCAGGTCGGAGCGAGCCTGCCGGACTGGATCGACCCGATCATGGGCCGGGTCGTGGGTCTGACGCTCCTCGTCCTCGGCGTGTGGGTGTTCTTCTCGCTCTACCAGTACGTTCGCCACGGCTCCGCGTTCCGCCTGCGCAGCCGCTGGATGCTCGTCTTCGACGGCATCCGCTACGCGTGGCGGCGGTTCGCCGCCCGGCTCCACGGCCACGAGCACGTCGACCCGATCGAGATGTCCTCGTACGGGGCGCGGACCGCGTTCGGGGTGGGGATGATCCACGGGATCGGCGCGGAGACGGCGACGCAGGCGCTCCTCATCGCCGGCGTGGGAGGGGCTGCCGGCCAGGGTCTCGCGATCCCGATGCTCCTCGCATTCGTTGTCGGGCTCGTCATCTCGAACACCCTCATCGTCGTGCTCACCGCGACCGGCTTCGTGGCAAGCCAGCTCCGGCAGCGCGTGTACGTCGCCGTCGGCGTGGTGGCGGGGGTGTTCAGCGTCGTCGTCGGCACGCTGTTCCTCCTCGGGTGGGAAGGCTCCTTGCCGGACCTCGAGCGGATGCTCGGTTTCATCGGCAGCTGATGGCGACGGCCGGCTGGGACACCGTTCGGGAGCGGCTCAGGGCGCGGGGCCTGCGGTGGACCGCCCAGCGGCGCGCGCTCGTCGAGGTCCTCGCGGGGACTGACGGCCACGTCACCGGCAGCGACCTCGTGGAGCGGTGCCGGACGATCGACCCGGCCACGACGCCCTCGACCGTCTACCGCACGCTCGACGTGCTCGAGGCGCTGGGCCTCGTCCGCCACGGCCACGGCGCCGAGGGGCGCGAGGAGTTCCACGTGCTGCCGGAGGTCGAGCACGGGCACCTCCACTGCGATTCGTGCGGGGAGACCCGGGAGATCCAGGCGGCCGACGCTGCCTCGCTCGTCCGGGCGCTTCGCGCCCGCCACGGGTTCGAGGTCGACCTGTCGCACGTGACGATCGTCGGGCGGTGCGCCGCCTGCGTGGGGTCGGCGCCGGCCTGAGCCGGAGGGACCATCGGGCGGCCGGACCAACGGGGTGTTGCGGCGCCGCCACGGGCTCGGCAGGCTGGGACCGGCGCCGGTGGGGCCGCCGTCGCGACGCTCGGGCGTCGGTCAACGAGGACTACGGGACTGCCATGGCCATCGAGTTCGTCGGCTTCACCGATGTCTGCCGGATCTCCGGGGCGATGCCGCTCGCCGACGATCGGCTGAGCGACATGCTCAACTCGGTCGCCCGGGTCGTCGTCCGCAACGTCGACGTCGAGGAGATCGACGGTGGCCGGGCGGAGCGGCTCGACCACGTGACCGTCCCGACCGGCGAGTTCCTGGCGGTCGTCGGGAGCGGAAGGCGCGGCCTCGAGAGCCAGCGCCGCAAGACCCTCAAGCGGCGGGTCCGGATGGGACTCGGCCGGTACAGCGTCAGCGGCTACCTCCACGTCCTCGAGTCGGCCCACGCCGAGTCGCTCAACGGCCGCCCCGACGCGCTCCTCGCCGGCCGCGACATGCTCGTCCCGCTGACCGAGGCCACGATCGGCTACGACCGGGCCGGCGAGAACCGCGAGGAGACGTGGGAGACGATCCTCATCAACCGCTCGCGCGTCGCCTGGATCGAGGCCGCCGACGACGACGAGCAGGAGCCCCCCGACGACAACGACACCGAGGCGCGCGACGCCGCGATCCGGTCGCGGTTCGTCAAGGACTTCACGGGGTCGGTCGCCGACTGACCTTCACGGGCTCCAGAAGCCCATCGCGCCATCGACCAGCCGCGCGGGCTCGGAGCCGTCGGCCGGGATGACGTAGAGGCCGGTCGCGCCGCCGTCGACGAGCGGCAGGACGATCGATCGGCTGTCGGGCGACCAGAGCCGATGGCTCAGCGCGTACTGGTCGAAGTACGGCACCAGCTGGGTCGCGAAGAGCCCGGAGACCCGGACGGCGCGCTCGGACCGCCCCGCTCCGCTGGGCACATCCGTGAACACGACGTGGAGCGCGAATCCCTCCGCCTGCGCGAGTTCGTTGCGCCCAGGAGGCGCCTGCCCCACGGCGGCGACCTGCGCTCCGTCCGCCGAGCGGGCTTCGATGCCACCGGGGGCATCGAGCCGAAGCGAGGCGATCGTTCGGCCGTCGGGGGCCCACCAGAAGGCGACGATCGAGGCGTCGAGGACGGTTCGAACAGACCCCGACAGGGCATCCACGATGCGTAGCGGCCCGACCGGCAGGGGCAACGGCTCGTCGGTCGGTTCGTCCGCCGCGATGAACGCCAGTGCCTGGCCGGTCGGGTCGAAGCTGAAGGCGGCGATGCCGAAGACCGGGATCTCGTGCCGGCCGGATCCGTCCCGCCCCTCGACGACGAGTCGCGGCGGGAAGTCGCCTTCGCCGGATCCCGGGTCGCCCGCGGGGCCGACGTACGACCGATATCGGCGGTCGCGACTGACCGCCGGCGCGCGGAACACGCCGGGTGCGGCGACCTGGTTCTCGACGGCCGCACCGTCGAGCCCGATCTCGCCGAGGAATCCGTCCGGGCCGGCCGCCCCGCTGTGGACCGCCAACCGGTCCGGTTCGAGCCACGTCCAGTACAGCGGGGCGCCCCGGCGAAGGATCGAGTCGTGCGCGCTCGCGTCCGCCGGTGCGACCCGCAAGGCGAGCCCGTCCGACTCGGTCGTCAGGAACGTCAGCTGGCGGCTGTCCGGCGTCCAGTACAGGTAGAACGGCGGCTGCGCGGCACTCTCGTAGACAACCGTCGGCGCCGGCGGCTGGCCGCTCGTCCGGGCGTCGAAGACGTAGACGCCGAACACTCCCTGGGCCTGGCCGATCGCCGCGATCCGCGACCCGTCCGGCGACCAGGCCGGGAACTGGAACGTCGCGCCGGCGACTGGATGCGAGACGACGGAGCCTCCGTGCCCATCCATCGTCGAGAGGCTCCCGTCCCTGTCGACGACCACGAGACGGGCCGCCCGGCCGTCCGCGGTCGCGAGCCTCGCGACGATCGCGATCCCGATGACCGCGAGCGCGGCGACGGCCAGCCGGAGCGACCGCCTGGTCACCGGAGCGGCGGCTCAGTTCTCGCCGGCCGGCACGCCAAGGACGTTGAATCCACCGTCGACGTAGAGGACCTCGCCGGTCACCGCGCTCGACAGGTCGCTCGCGAGGAAAGCCGCGCTCCGCCCGACGTCCTCGGGCGTGATGTTCGCCCGCAGCGGCGACACCTCGGCGAACGAGCCGTACATCTTCTTGAAGCCGGCGATGCCCGCTGCGGCGAGCGTCCGGACCGGGCCGGCGCTGATGGCGTTGACCCTGATCCCGTCCGGCCCGAGGTCGGCGGCGAGGTATCGGACGGAGGCCTCGAGGGCCGCCTTCGCGACGCCCATGACGTTGTAGTGGCTGACGACCTTCTCCGCGCCGTAGTAGGTCAGCGTGATGATCGACGACCCGCGATGGAGGATCGGCCGCGCCTCCCGAACGAGCGCGACGAGCGAGTAGGCCGACACGTCGAGGGCGAGCGCGAACCCCTCGCGCGACGTGTCGACGAACGTTCCGTCGAGATCCTCGCGCCGGGCGAAGGCGAGTGCGTGGACGAGGATGTCGAGGTCGCCATGCGCCGCGCGCCACTTCTCGACGACCGCCCGGATCTGCTCGTCCGACTGGACGTCGCACGGCTCCACGAACGTCGCCCCGATCGACGTCGCCAGCGGGCGGACCCGCTTCTCGATCAGGCTCTCGATCGACGAGAAGCCGACGGTCGCACCTTCGTCGTGGAGCGCCCGCGCGATGCCCCAGGCGATCGAGTGATCGTTCGCGACGCCGAAGATCAGGGCCTTCTTCCCGTCGAGCAGTCCCATCGGCACCCTCCTCTCGTCGCCCGAGCATAGCCCACGGCCGGGCGACTCCCGCTCGGCTACGCTGCGTCGGTGACCGAGCGACGAGCGGACGATGCGGCCACTCTGCGGGCCACGTTGCGGGGCGTCCGCGGGTTGCTCCTCGATCTCGACGGCGTCATCGTCGTCGCCGGTGCGGCCGTTCCGGGGGCGGCCGAGGCTCTCGCGAGTCTCGAGCGACGCCGGCTGCCGTACCGGATCGTCACGAACACCTCGATGGTCAGCCGGGAGTCGCTGTCCAACTGGAGCGCTCGCCTCGGCGCGCGCGTGCCGCCGGAGCGGTTCCACTCCGCGTTGTCCGTCTCTGCGGCGTGGACCGCCGAGCGATTCCCCGGTGAGGCGCTCTACGTTCTCGCGTCCGACGACGCCCGGCGCGAGTTCGACGGCCAGCGGCTGCTCACGCACGACGAGGCGTCGTCGCCGGACGCTCGCGCCGCGGCCGTCGTCGTCGGCGACTCTCCGGAGCAGGCGACGTGGGACAACCTCAACCGGGCGTTCCGCCTCCTGCGAAACGGAGCCCAGCTCGTCGGCATGCACAAGAACCGCTGGTGGCTGACGCCGGACGGCCCCACCCTCGACTCTGGCGCATTCGTAGCCGGCCTCGAGTTCGCGTCCGGTGTCAGGGCGCGGATCGTCGGCAAGCCCGCCGCGGCGTTCTTCCGCGTCGCGGCCGCCGACATCGCCGCCGAGATTCGCCGGAATGGCGGCGGCGCGGTCAGGCGGGCCGACCTGGCGATGGTCGGCGACGACGTGTGGACCGACGCGCTCGCTGCCCGGCGCGCAGGCCTGCGTGGGTTCGTCGTCCTGACCGGTAAGCACGGCCACGAGGAGCTCGAGCGGGCCGCCGCGATGCGTCGCGGCGGGGGACGGCCGGACGGCGTGGCGCGGTCGCTGGCGGACATCGTCGCTGCGCTAGACTCGCCGGCGTGATGGACTTCGGCTCCGCCGGCCAGCGACCGGCCTGGTTGGACGCGGCCCTCACGTTCGCGGTGGGCCTCGCCGGCCAGATCCTCCTGCTGGTCGCGCTCGGAACGAGCGACGGAGCCGTCGGTCCAGTCGCCGGGCTCGTCGGCCCCGCGGCCGTCGGCGCCGTGGCATCCCTCGTCAGCCGGCGAGGCCTGTCGATCGGGCCCGTCGTCCTCGGGATCGTCCTCGCCTTCCAGGCCGTTCAGCTCATCGCCGCGCGCGATGCCGACGTCGTCTCGGTCGCACTCGCCGCCGTGGCTGGAGCGTTCGGTTTCGCCGCGGTCTGGGGCGCCCGCCAGAGCCAGGGGATGAGCGGCATGCCCAAGCCGCCGACGCCCGCGGACCGCGACCGGCTCGAGGCGGAGCTCACGACGCAGCTCCGGGCGATCGACCCGTCGGCCCCGGGCTCGTTCGAGCAGGCGACGGTCCTCCTTCGCCAGGTCAACGAGCAGCTCGGGATGTTCGGGCCGTTCTCGCCATGGTCGGCGATGCCGAGTGCGGAGCAGCAGAAGTCGCCGACCGGCCTCCTGCGAATCCAGGCCGAGCTGGTCGAGGCTGCGCGTATGAGCGCGCTGGCGGCCGGGGCGCGGCGGTTCACTGTCACCTCGACCGGCGGCAGCATCGACATCCAGGCGGTGTTCGGCGATCCGATCGTCGGCGAGCCAGCGCCGCCCCCCGATGGAATCCGCCCCGTCGACTGAAGGTCAGGTCGGCCGGGTCACCCGGACGTCGTCGAACTCGGCCTCCACGAGGCCGTCGGGCCCGCCATCGGTGGCCGAGAAACGGAGCCTGATCCGCTGCCCCGCCCACGGGTCGAGCGAGATCGAGGCGTTCGTCCATGCCGCGTCGCGGTCGACGGGCGCTCCCCGGACGAGGTGGACCGTCGTCGCCGTGCCGTCGGCCTTTACGATCTCCACCCGAAACTCGTCCTCCGGTCCGGCGGATGAATAGTGGGCGAACGACCAGCGGAACGTGAGCCGCTGGCCGGCTGCCGCGGGCAGCGCGATCTCCGGCGACAGGGCCGTGGTGCGGCCGCCGTCGAGGTCATTGATCGATGGCGCGTTCTGGCCGACGAGGCCCGTCGCGAATGCCGACCGGCCGGTGGGTGCGGCGGTGAGCTGGCGCATCCCGAGGTAGCTCGTCGCCTGGACCACGCCTCTCTGGAACGCGCCGACCGTCGCCGTGTCGGTGCCGTCCGGGTTGACGCGCCAGCCCCTCGCCACCTCGAGATCGTCGTCGTAGGCCCCGCATCGGGCGGCCATCGTCGCGGCCCCCAGGACGGACAGCGGGCACCACGCTCGCTCGGCGAGGTAGAGGACGGCCTCCTTGTTACGCCTCGTCTCGGGCCCGATGAGCGAGTCGTCCGGGTAGTCCTTGACCGACATCTCGAACGTGTAGGAGAAGATCCGGTACTTGCCGTAGGCGTAGTCACGCGCCGTGCCTGACGTGATGTAGAGATCGCTCGCCTGCTGCGGCCGGTAGCCGTTCGAGGCCGCCATCGTCCGCCCGATCTTCACCAGCGCGGCGTGATCGTCCCGCGTCATGTCGCCGGGCACGTCCGTCATCGTGTAGCCGTACGGCCACATCACCAGCCGGCCGGCTTCGTGGAAGGTGATGTGAGTCCGGATCTGCTGCCGCCCTCCGACGATCCGGCTCGCGAGGAAGTCGCGCATCGCCCGCGTCTCGGGGGCGGAGAAGGCGTACGGGCCGCGATACGTGATCGCCTGGGGGTTGCTGCTCGTCCGGCCGCCGCCGCCCCAGCGGTAGTCGTAGTTCCGATTGAGGTCCGTGCCGATGTACACGGAGCCAGGCGTGGGCTGGCGGTTCTTGCGCCAGTAGTGGAACTTCCGATACCTGATGTCGTAGACCGCGCCGTCGGGGTTGACGATGAACACGATCCAGATCTCGCGCGTGTTGACGATCTTCGTGATCCGGGGGTCGCTGCCGTAGCCGTCGGCGTACCAGCGGAGGATCCGGAGCGTCATCTCGGTGGTCATGTGCTCGTCGGCGTGGTGGAGGCCGTCGTACAAGACCTCCGGCTCGTTCTCGTCGACCGCGACGTTGTCGGAGATCTTCACCGCCCAGATGTCGCGGCCCTGGTACGACTTGCCGATCGAGAAGCGGGAGACGATCGTCGGATGGGCGGCGGCGACGGCGGCCACGTCGGCGCTCATCTCGGTGTAGGTGTGGTAGCCCTCCCAGCCGACCGGGAACTCCGGATCGGCCGCCGCGGCGCCGGCGGGCAGGCCGGCGAGGACGGCGAGGGCGAGAGCGAGCGAGGCCGCGGCGGCGCGGCGCCGGCAGTTGGTCGTCCGTGGCACGGGCGAACTGTCCCGTGAGGGGTCCCCGCCGACAACCCACCGAACAGTCCCGGGGCAGGGCGGTTCCTTCGGGTGGCCGGACCCATGAAGGACGGGCCGGGAGGGCTAGACTGGGGTCCACTTCGCCCGCCCGGCCGAGCGCCGGCCTCCACGAGGACCCACGAGGAACCCACGACGATGGCCACCGAATCGAAGCCCCGCCTGAAGATCACCTACGCGACGCTCCGGGCGGACAACGAGGAGCTCCACGCGCTCTACGAGGCGGGGCTCGACAAGGCGCGGGCGGGCCTGGGCGGCCATCACCCCAACGTCGTCGGAGGCCGGGAGCGGAGCGGTGACGAGCGGTTCGAGGTCCGCTCGCCGATCGACCGGGACATCCTCGTTGGCACCTTTGCGGGCGGGACCCGCCAGGACGTCGTCGACGCGATCGCCGCGGCCCGGGCGGGGCAGCCCGGGTGGGCCGCGACACCCTGGCGCGACCGGCTGGCGATCCTCCGACGGGCGGCCGACCTGATCAGCGAGCGCCAGATGGAGTACGCCGGGTACATGGCCATCGAGGTCGGCAAGAACCGGCTCGAGGCCCTCGGCGAGGTCGAGGAGTCGGCCGACCTCATCCGCTACTACGCCCGGACGATGGAGGACAACGACGGCTACGACCACCCGATGGACAACCTCGGGGACCCGTCCGTCCATACCCGGTCGGTCCTCCGGCCGCACGGCGTGTTCGGCGTGATCAGCCCGTTCAACTTCCCGATGGCGTTGTCGGCCGGCCCGAGCGCGGCGGCGATGATCGCCGGGAACTCCGTGGTCTTCAAGCCGTCTTCGGCGGCTCCGCTGTCGGGGGTCAAGCTCGTCGACGCCTACCGCGACGCGGGCGTGCCGGACGGGGTGATCAACCTCGTCATGGGCCCGGGAGAGTCCGTCGGGGAGGAGCTCCAGACGAACCAGGGGATCGACGGGATCGTGTTCACCGGCTCGTTCGAGGTGGGATTCCGGCTGTTCAAGTCGTTCTCGACCCGCTGGCCGCGGCCGGCGATCGTCGAGATGGGCGGCAAGAACCCGGCGATCGTGTCGCGCAAGGCGGATCTGGAGGAGGCCGCCGAGGGGATCATGCGCAGCGCCTTTGGGTTCGGTGGACAGAAGTGTTCCGCGAATTCTCGGGTGTATGTCGAGAAGCCGGTCCACGACGAGCTCGTCCGGCTGCTCGTCGAAAAGACCGAGGCGATCACGATCGGGGACCCGCTGAAGCGAGAGAACTGGCTGGGCCCGGTCATCGACCAGCGGGCCGTCGACCGCCACCAGCAGGCCGCCGCCGAGGCGCGCCGCGACGGGCGGGTGTTCGTCGGCGGTGAGCGCCTGTCCGACGGGGACCTCGCCCGGGGCCACTACGTGGAGCCGACGGTCGTGGGCGGGCTGCCAGCTTCCCACCGGCTGTTCCAGGACGAGCTGTTCGCGCCGTTCACCGCCGTCCACGCGGTCGATTCGCTCGACGAGGCGATCCGGCTCGCGAACGACTCGGTCTACGGCCTGACGGCGGGCGTCTACTCCGAGGATCCGGCCGAGGTCCAGCAGTTCCTCGACCGGATCGAGGCCGGCGTGCTGTACGTCAACCGCCGGGCCGGCGCGACGACCGGGGCATGGCCGGGTGTCCAGGCGTTCGGAGGCTGGAAGGGCTCGGGGTCGACCGGCAAGGCGGGGCTGTCGATGTACTACGTCGCCCAGTTCCTCCGCGAACAGAGCCACACGGTGGTCGACTGACGGGTCGGGCTGCACGCGACTCGACGGAGCTCCTCGCCCACGACGCCTTCCTCGCATTGGCCACCCGGGGTGGCCGGAGCCTCGAAGCCGGCCTGACCCGGGCCCGAATCGGTGGCTGACATAGCCTCCGCCGTCTAACCTGGCCGCAGATCCCGGATTGCGCACGGCCCGAACCGCCCTTCAGGCCACCCTCGGTGGCCGATGACGGGAAACCGGGCCCCCCGGGAACCGGCGCCCGCCACCCGGTGTAGATCGGACAACAGCACCCTGGGAGGCTCCCGATGTCCCGCCCGCTCGCGCTCTCACTGACGACCCTCGCGCTGCTCGGCTCAGCCCTCATCGCCGCGCCGGCGGCAGTTGCCGGCGACCCGTGCTTCCACTCGACGTCCAACAGGCCGGCGACCACGACGGGCGCGACCACCAGTGTGGCGATCGGCGATTGCGTCTTTGCCCCGACCGTCACGGTCGTCCCGGTGGGCGCCACGGTGACGTGGCGGAACACCTCGTTCCAGGGGCACGAGGTCGTCGGCTCGAACCTCGAGTGGGGTGCCCACGACAAGGTCCTCCAGCCGGGTGACTCCATCGGCTGGACATTCGACAAGGCCGGCGTCTTTGCCTACAGCTGCATGCTCCATCCGGGCATGACGGGCACGATCGTCGTCGGTGGCGCCGACGTTGCCCTGGCGAGCAATGTCGAACCGGGGGCTGCCAAGACGGCGCCCTCTGCGGGCGGCACCTCGCCGGCCCCCCTCGCCGTCGCCGGCGGCGCCGGACTCCTCCTCGGGGCGCTGGGGGCAGGGCTCCTTCTCCGCCGCCGCCAGGACGCCAACTAGGCCATCGCCGACCCTCCTTTCGGGGCACCTCGAACGCTCCCGGCCGGGTGATAGACTCCCCGGCAATATCCAGTCTGCATACTTCCTATGCGTTCGAGGTGCCCAGGTTGGCCGTCGCCAGGTCCAGGATCGCCGGTCGCCGTCCCGTCCCCGATCTCGTCACCGAGGTCCCCGGGCCCCGCGCCCGCGCCCACGTCGCGTACGACGAGTCGTGGACCTCGCCGAGCCTTCCCCGCGCCTACCCGATCGTCCCGGTTCGGGGCGAGGGCCTGACGGTCGAGGACATCGACGGCAACCTGTTCCTCGACTTCGCGGCCGGGATCGCGGTCACCTCGACGGGCCACGCCCATCCCCAGGTCGTCGACGCGATCCAGGAGCAGGCGGCCCAGCTCATCCACTTCAGCGCATCGGACTTCTACGTTCCGGTCTACGCCCAGCTCTGCGAGCGGCTTGCCCGGACCGCCCCGATCGACGGCCCGGTCCGGACGTACCTCGGCAACTCCGGCACCGAGGTCGTCGAGGCGTCGATCAAGCTCGCCCGGTTCGCGACGAAACGGCCGTACATCGTCGCCTTCCTGGGTGCCTTCCACGGCCGGACGTACGGCGCGATCTCGCTGACGGCGTCGAAGGCGAAATACCACGCCGGGTTCGGGCCGCTCCTGCCGGGGGTCTTCCACGCGCCGTACGGCCGGGTTGAGCACCTCCGCTGGTTCGACGAGATCCTGTTCGAGCGGCTGGCCCCGGCGAACGAGGTCGCGGCGATCATCATGGAGCCGATCCAGGGCGAGGGCGGCTACCTCGTCCCGGAGACCGGCTTCCTCGAGGGTCTCCGCGAAATCTGCGACCGCCACGGCATCCTCCTGGTCGCCGACGAGATCCAGTCGGGGGCCGGGCGGACCGGCCGGATGTGGGCCGTCGAGCACTGGGGCGTCAAGCCCGACATCCTGCTCACCGCGAAGGGCATCGCCAGCGGAATGCCCCTGGCCGGGATGATCGCCCGCGCGGATCTCCTGGAGTCGTGGGGCCCCGGCGCTCACGGCTCGACGTACGGCGGCAACCCGGTCGCGTGTGCCGCGGCCCTCGCCACGCTCGACCTGCTGGAGGGCGGACTCATCGACAACGCGCGCGTCCGCGGCGAGCAGGCGCTCGACGGGCTCCGGCCGCTCCCCGGCCTCCACCCGAAGCTCGTCCGCGCGGTCCGCGGCAAGGGGCTGATGATCGGGATCGAGTTCGACACCCCGGAGCACGCCCGGGCCGTCGAGCTGGAGGCGTTCCGGAGGGGCCTTCTCGTCCTCGAGTGCGGCCGGTCGACCGTCAGGATGTGCCCGGCGCTGACCGTCTCCGAGGCGGAGATGGCCACTGCCTTGCGGCTGTTCGAGGCTTCGGTCGCAGAGGTCGCCGGCTGGGGCGATGGTCACCCGCGCGGGGAGGCGCGCGGCTCGCGCCACGCCCCTGCCGCCAGCGGGGCCGAAGCCGCCGGGTGATCCCGGGTACTCTTCGGCGGTGACCTCGAAGGTCGCCACGATGCGCGACGCCGTCGCGGAGCTCGTCCGTGACGGCGACACGGTCGCGATCGAGGGCTTCACCCACCTCATCTCGTTCGCGGCCGGCCACGAGATCGTTCGCCAGCGAAAGCGCGACCTCACGCTCGCCCGACTGACCCCGGACGTCATCTACGACCAGATGGTGGCCGGCGGCGTCGCCCGCAAGCTCGTGTTCTCGTGGCTCGGCAATCCGGGCGTCGGCGGGCTGAACGCGATCCGCCGGCGGATCGAGGCCGACGCCGTGGCCGCCTCCGGCGAGCCGCCGCTCGAGGTCGAGGAGTACTCGCACTGGGGGATGGTGGGCCGGTACACCGCCGGGGCGACGAACCTGCCGTTCTTTCCCCTCCGGAGCTACTTCGAATCGGACCTGCCGAAGGTCAACCCGCGGATCCGGCCGGTCGAGTCACCGTACGGCGACGGGCTGGTCTACGCGGTCCCGCCGCTCAAGCCGGACGTCACGATCGTCCACGCCCAGCGGGCGTCGGCGGCGGGCGACACCCAGGTCTGGGGGCTGCTCGGCTGCCAGAAGGAAGCGGCGTTCGCCGCCGAGCGGGTCATCGTCGTCGTGGAGGACCTCGTCGACGAGTCGGTCATCCGGGCCGACCCGAACCGGACCATCATCCCGGGGCTCATCGTCGACGCGGTCGTGGTCGAGCCGTTCGGTGCCCATCCGTCGTACGTCCAGGGCGCGTACGACCGCGACAACCGGTTCTACCTCAACTGGGACCCGATCTCGCGCGACGAGGACGCGACCCGGGCCTGGCTGCGGGAATGGGTGTACGACCTCGACGGCCGGGCGGCGTACGTCGAGAAGCTGGGGGCCGAACGCGTCGCGTCGCTCAGGCCCGGACCCGCGCCGAGCGGCGTCGTCGATTACGGAGACTACCGGTGACCGCCGCTGGAGAGTTCACGAAGTCCGAGATGATGATCGTCGCGGCCGCCCGGGAGCTGGCCGGCCAGCGCGTCTGCTTCGTCGGCGTCGGGCTGCCCAACATCGCCGTCAACCTCGCAAAGCGGACAGTCGCGCCGGACCTCGAGCTCGTCTACGAGGCCGGCGTCTTCGGCGCCCGGCCCGCGCGCCTCCCGCTGAGCATCGGCGATCCCACGATCGTGACCGGCGCCACGTCGGTCACGAGCATGTTCGAGCTGTTCGGGTTCTACCTCCAGGGCGGGCTGATCGACGTCGGGTTCCTCGGGGCCGCCCAGATCGACCGGTTCGGGAACATCAACACGACGGTCATCGGCGACTACGACCGCCCGAAGACCCGGCTCCCAGGGAGCGGCGGCGCCTGCGAGATCGCGATCAACGCCCGGCAGGTGTTCGTGATCATGCGCCAGTCGAAGCGCAGCTTCGTGGAGCGGATCGACTTCCGGACCTCGCCGGGCAACCTCGGCGGGACGGACGGCAAGGCCCATGGCGCGGCCCGAACCCGCGTGGAGCAGGGCTGGCTCGGGCGCGGCCCGTCGGTCGTCGTTACCGACCTCGGGATCTACCACTTCGACGACGCCGGCGAGATGCGTCTCGACTCGCTCCATCCGGGTGCCACGCTCGACCAGATCCGGGAGACGATCGGCTGGGAGCCGAAGGTCGCGGAGCACGTGGCGATCACGCCGCCGCCGACCGACGAGGAGCTCCGGCTCATCCGGGTCGAGCTCGATCCGGGCGGCGCCTACACGAAGTAGGCCAGGCTGGAGTCCTGCCACCCGCCGGGTGGGTCACCTGATGCCGCGAGCAACGAATCGGCCAGGCGGCGGGTCGAGCATCGGAGGACGAGGCTCGTTGTCGGCGGACCGCGGCCTCCGGGGCCGTCCTTCGACAGCTGAGCCGTGTGGTGGGTCGGCCAAGGTGCAGCCCGGGTGTGCCCGCCGTAGCGCGTCCCGGAGTCAGCGGATCGACTCGGCGATCCGGATTGCCTCCTCGAGGCCGAGCGATGTCTCGAGGCGGAGCGTCAGGTCCCCATCCCGCCAGATCAGGGCGTCGCCGACCATCCGGCGCGATTCCTCGACGTAGGCACCGCTGGGATCCCGGTAGACGAGGCCGTGCGGCGCATCCGTCAGCCAGTAGCCGACCTGGCCACCGACCCGGACCTCCCGAACCGTTGCCCCCTCGTAGACCTGCTTCTCGAACACCCCGGCGTCGACCGTGCCGCGGAACTCCGTCATGAGCAGCCCGATTCCCGGCGCCTGGTCGATCTCCGGAAGACCGGGTCGGGCGGCCCAGACCAGCGTTAGGCGGCCGCCGGCGGCGACGAATGACTCGTCGGGCCGGCCAATCCCGGCAGCGGTCGGCAGGCGCGGCTCGAACCCGACCAGCGCCTCGGCCTCGTCGAGGGGCACGGCTACGCCGATCCCGAGCGATGAGCCGATCGGCAGGCCGACGCCCGGCGACAGGATGGGCAGAGGCGCGGAGGGCGACGGCGGCGGGCCGAAGAGGATCCGGATCCCCGGCAGGCCGAGACCGATCGCGGCGGCGACGGTCGCGGCGATGAGCAGGAGCGTGACCGCGATCAGCAGGCTGCGGCGGACCGGCCTTCCACCGCTCGGGGCGGCGGCCCAGCGCCGCCAGCGTCGCCAGGCCGGCTCCTGGGCCGGGGGAGCCGCCTCGATCCGCGAGCGCACCAGGACCGCAAAGTTCGCCGCCGGGCGGGGCCAGGCGAGCGCGCCGCCGAGCTCGGAGAGGGTGGACTCGAGTCCATCCTGTCGCGGGTCGGAGCGGTCGTCGCGTCCGAAGTCGAGCCGGTCAGGCATCGGTCGCCCTCGCGTCTCCGTCGCCGAGGCCGGCCCGGAGCCGGCCGAGCGCCCGCGACAGCCGCGACTTGACCGTCCCGGGTGGGATCCCCAGCGCGTCGGCCGTCTCCGCCTCCGACAGGTCGAGGAAGTAGCGAGCGCCGATGACCTCGCGATCGTCGTCGCGGAGGCGGTTCAGCGCCGCCACGAGAGCGGCCCGGGTCTCGTAGGCGAGGACCGCCGACTCGGGTGATGGAGCCGCATCGCCCAAGGGGCGGTCCTCGGCGGCGCGAAGCGCGAGCCCGGTTCGCCGCCCGGCGGAGCGACGTCGGTTGCGCGCCTCGTTCGTGACGATCCGGAGGAGCCACGGCCTGAACGGGGATCCGCTGCGGAAGCGGGACAGCGCCGCCCAGGCCTTGACGAAGGCCTCCTGGGCGGCGTCCTCGGCGTCCCCGTCTGGCGCGATGACGTGCGCGGCCCGGATGGCCACATCCTGGTAGCGGCGAACCAGCTCCTCGTAGGCCATGACCTCGCCTTTGCGCGCGCGTTCGATCAGCTCGGCGTCTTCCAGTGGACGGCCCTCCACGGTCAACCGTATCTCCTACACCCGGCGGCCGGCCACGGTTCCCGGGCGGCCGGTTCGCCCGAGAGGCGACCCGTACAATCCGGCCCGTGACCGACCTGCGCCGCCAGGTTTCCCCGGGCCGCGTCTTCCGGCGGACGGCGGACCCGCAACCGCCTGTCGCGGTCAGCGGGGACGGCGCCACGATCCGGGACGCGGCGGGCCGCGAGTACATCGATGCCGCCGGCGGGGCGGTCGTCGTGGGCATCGGTCACGGCCGGCATAGCGTGGCCGCGGCAATGGCCGACCAGGCCGGCCGGCTCGCCTACGCCCACGGGACGGCGTTCACGACCGAGCCGCTCGAGGCGTACGCCCGCGAGATCGGGCCGCGCCTCCCGCTCGACGATCCGGCGATCTACCCGGTGTCCGGCGGGTCGGAGGCGATGGAGACGGCGCTGAAGCTCGTCCGCGCCTTTCACCTCGCCCGCGGGGAGCAGGGCCGCTGGATCGTCATCAGCCGATGGGGTAGCTACCACGGCAACACGCTCGGTGCGTTGGACCTGTCCGGGCGGAAGACGCTGCGCCGGCCGTACGAGGGCTGGCTCGGGCGGTTCCGCCACGTCTCGGCGGCCTATCCGTACCGGGCCGGGCAGCCGAACGCGAACGCCCTCGGCGACGCCGAGGAGCTGGCCGCCGAGCTGGACCGGGCGATCGAGTCGGCCGAGCCGGATTCTGTCGCGGCGTTCGTTGCGGAGCCGATCGTCGGCGCGGCCCTTGGCGCGGTCGTTCCCCCGGACGGCTACTGGCCGGCGATCGCGGAGGTCTGCCGAAGGCACGGGGTGCTGCTCGTGACGGACGAGGTGATGACCGGCTTCGGACGGGCCGGTCGGTGGTTCGGCGGCGACCACTGGGGTGTCCGGCCGGACATCCTCGTCGCGGCGAAAGGAGCGACGAGCGGCTACTGGCCGTTCGGGTTCGCGGCGGTGTCCGGGGAAGTCCACGACACGATCAGGTCCGCGGGCCCGTTCGTTCACGGCTTCACGTACTCCCACTCGCCGGTGGGGGCGGCGGTCGCCCGCGAGGTGCTGCGGATCCTCGACGCGGAGTCGCTCGTCGAGGCGAGCGCGACGAAGGGCGAGCGGCTGCGGGCGTCTTTCGGCGCCCGGCTGGCGGACCACCCAGCCGTCGGCGAGGTCCGCGGCGCCGGATTGCTCGTCGGGATCGAGCTCGTCCAGGATCGCGAGACGCGGGCGCCGTCTCCTCGGGCGGCCAGGCTGACCGAGGCGGTCGTGGCGGGGGCTCGGGACCGTGGCGTCCTTGTCTACTCCGGGACCGGGATGGCCGACGGCGTCGACGGCGACATGATCCTGCTCGGCCCGCCGTTCGTCGTCACCGACTCGCAGCTGGACCGGGTCGTGGAGGTCGTCGGCGAGGCGATCGACGCGGCAGTGGCGGAGGTCGCCTCGGCTGCCCGCTGAATGGTGAGCCACAGCCCCGAGACCTGCCATACGCTCGCCAGGCGAGCATTAGTCGCGAAAGACGCCGCCGCGGACGTCTATCCGGCGGAAGAGTTAGTCCCGTGCGGCTATGTCACCGCCAGTTCGGCGCTCTTTGGGCGCAGCGGCAGTCCCATCGCGCATGTGGCGGTCATATGACAGGAAGTCGCCCGCCCACGGGGGCGCGAAATTCAGCGGCCCAGGCCGCGGTACAGCAGCAGCGCCCCGAGAGCGATCAGCAGCGCCGGAAGGAACAGGTCGCCGACCTGCGGGATCGCGATCCGGGTGGCGCCCAGGACAGCCAGGATTCCCCCGAACCAGGCCTGCCAACCGAGGCCGCCGCCGCCCTGCCAGCGGACGAGCGCGATGAACAGGAAGGCGATCCCCAGGCACAGCGTCCCGAGGCCCTCGTTCGCCGGGACGCCCAGTCCCTGGAGGGTGCCGGGTAGCGCGAGCGCGGTGATGATCGCGCCGGCGTAGAGGAACCCGGTTCGCCGCTCGATCGCCCAGCGGATGAGGAACACGATCCCGACCGCCAGGACGAAGGCCGAGCCGGCGAACCGGAACTGCGGAACCACCCGCTCGAGCAGCAGCAGGCCGCCGAACACGACGAGGAAAATGCCGATCCACGGGAGGCCCGGCCGTCGCTCCTCCTCGCCCCAGCCCCAGCCCCACCACTGGACGTCGCCGCGCGGCTGAAGTCGTCGGTCGTCGTCGGTCATGACAGCTCCCCTCGCCTCAGCCGCCGGCCAGTCCCGGGCGTGGCTCAGGCCGCGCCTCCGGCTCCTCGCCCTCGTCGTGGCTGAAACCGAGCCGGTCGACGAGCCGTCCGAGGAAGCCGGGGGCCCACCAGTTCCAGCGGCCCATCAGCCGCATCGTAGCGGGCACGAGGAGCACCCGGACGATCGTCGCGTCGAGGAACACGGCGATCGCCATCCCGACCCCGACGCTCTTGATCGTGATGACGTCGGCAAGCGCGAACGCGGAGAACACCGCGATCATGATCGCCGCTGCGCCGGTGATGATCCCGGCGGTCTTGCCGAGCCCCTCGGCGACCGCCGCACGGTTGTCGCCCGTCCGGCGGTACGCCTCCTGGACCCGCGAGAGCAGGAGGACCTCGTAGTCCATCGACAGGCCGAAGAGCACGCAGAACATGATGATCGGGTTGCCGGCGATCGTGAATCCGAGCGGCTCGAACCTGAGGAACTCGGAGAGGTTGCCTTCCTGGAAGATCCAGACGAGCGCCCCGAAGCTGGCGCTGATCGAGAGCAGCGTCATCAGGACGGCCTTGATCGGGAGGACGACCGACCCGAACAGGAGGAACAGCACGAGGGCGCTCGCGAGGAGCGGGATGCCCACCCCGAGTGGAGCACGCTCCGCCTGGGAGACGAGGAAGTCGTGGCCGGCCGCAGCCGTGCCTCCCACCTGGATCCTCACCAGCTGCCCCGTGTCGAGGCCCCGGATCACCGGGATGAGATTGGTCGCCTGGGGCCGCGAGGCATCGACCGGGCTGATCGCGTCCATCCGGACCGTCGAGCCGCGGACGTACGCCGCCTCGAACCGGGCGAGGGCGGTCGCCAGGTCCGGCGGCAGCTGGTCGCGCGGCGTCGTCCAGACCTGGGCCACCGCGTCGGGCGACATCGGCTGGCCGGTTGTCGGGTCGGTCAGCGAGAACGGTCCCTCGACGCGGTCGATCCCGTCGACGGCGGCGAGGTCGGCGGCCACGCGCGCGAGCGCCGCCGCGTTGCCGGCCTCGGTCGGTGCGCCGGTGACGTCGGCCAGGACGACGATCGGCGTGGTCTCGCCGCGCGGAAACTCCTGCTGGAGCGCGACGTACGCGTCGCGGCTCTCGAGACCGGCCGGGTAGATCTCCGCGCCCGGTACGCCCTGCTGGAGTCGAAGGAACGGCGCGCCCGCGAGGAGGAGGAGGGTGAGCGTCGGGACGAGGACGCGGATCGGCCGGCGCATGACGGCGTGGGCGACCCGCTCCCAGCGGCCCCGGTCCGCCCGGACGGCCGAAGCTGGCCGGAACCGTCCGACGAGACCGCGGAGGCTCAGCGCGTTGACCCGCGGCCCGAGCATCCCGAGTACGGCCGGCAGGAACGTCAGCGAGTAGAGGAGCGAGCAGAAGACGACGATCGATCCGGCCAGGCCGATCGACCGCAGCGCCGGGGCCTCGAACACGAGCAGGCCGGACAGCCCGATCGCGACCGCGAGCCCGCTGAACGCAACGGCCTTGCCGCTCGTCGCCATCGACCGCTCGATCGCCTCGCCGACCGTCCGGCCGCGTCCGAGCTCCTCGCGGAACCGGCTGACAATGAACAGCGAGTAGTCGATCGCCAGCGCCAGCCCCAGCATCGTCGCGATGTTGAGGACGAAGATGCTCATCTCGATCCGCTGGGCGAGGACCCAGACGACCGCCAGCGACGATGGGATCGCAAGTCCCGCGACGAGCAACGGCATCCCGGCCGCGACGAGGGACGCGAACACGAGGATCAGGATGATCGCCGCGATCGGGAGCGAGACGGCCTCGGCCTGCTGGAGGTCCTCCTCGGACTGCTTGGCGGAGTCGAGCGTGATCGGCCCGTAGCCACTGAGCTGGAACGTCAGGCCGGCCGGCGGGTGAATTCGCTCGCGGAGCGGGGCGACCGCCTCGACCGACTCCTCGGCGCCCATCGTCAGCTCTACGATGACGAAGGTTGCGTCGCCGGCCGCGCTGACGAATCGCCGGTCGCCCGTCTCGGCATAGCCGACCATCCCGGCGACCCGTTCGTCGGTCTCGAGGTCGGCCAGGGCCGATTGGACCGCGGCCCGGTACCCGGCCGACGTCGCGTCGCCGAGGGTCGCCGACCGGAACAGGACGATGAGGTTGCTCCGGCCCGTCCCGAACTCGGTCGCGAGGCGCTCGGCGACGACGGACGACTCGGCGTCCCGGTCGAGCCAACCGCCCGAGCTCAGCTCCCCGGACGCGTGGGCCGCGAGCCCGACCGACGCGATCCCGACGACCAGGGCGATGACGGCGACTGGCCACCGGAAGCGGTAGACGAATCGGCCCCAGCGCGAGAAGAGCATCCCGGGTTCCTCAGTGACGGGCGGGGAGCGTGGGTGGTCGACGAGGGGTGTTCAGTGGAACGATAGCGTGCGGCGTAGGATCGCCCGCGGCTGCGCGCGGCCGGGCTTCCGAGAACGAGATCGAGACGATGATCGTGGCGAACCCGCGCCGCCTCCTGACGGTCGGCTAGCTCGCCAGCTCCGCGTCGACCGATAGCGCGACGTTGCCCTTGAGCGCCCCGCTGATCGGGCAGCCTTCCTTCGCCACCTCGGCCAGCTCGCGGAATTTAGCGGCGTCGATCCCGGGAACGTTGCCCCGGACGTGGAGCTCGCTCTTCGTCACCTTCCAGCCGTCGCCGACCTTGTCGAACGTCACGTCGGCGCTCACATCGAGGCGTGTTGCGGGGGTGCCATTCTTGGCCAGTCCGTTCGAGAACGCCATCGAGAAGCAGGCCGCGTGCGCCCCCGCCAGCAGCTCCTCGGGGCTCGTCCGGCCGTCGGGCGATTCGGTCCGCGACGTCCAGCTCACCGGCAAGTCGCGGAAGAGGCCGCTCGTCGATGCGCTGACCGTCCCGCGGCCGCTGAGCAGATCGCCCGACCAGGTGGCGTCGGCGCGCCGAATCGCGGGCATCGCTATCACCTCCGTCGTTGTGGCTCGATCAGGCCGGTCATCGTCCCACAGGTCGCAAAGTGCCGTGCGGGGCGGTTCGGACGCATCGGGTCGGGCTTCGGCCAGTCGACGTAGGAGCGTGCCCGTACCATCCGCCTCGAAGTTCGGGACACGCGGGGCATTCCCGGCCGGAGCATCTCCCGCGATTCTCCGGCCATGCCCTTCAACGCCCGGCGCCCAGCCCGCCACCTGACCCTGTTGGTGCTCGCCTCGCTCGTCGCCGTCGCGGGCCTCGGGAGCCGGCCGCAGCCCGCCGTCGCCGCGGACCTGACCGTGCCGGCGGCCGAGCTGGAGATGGTCCGGCTGCTCAACGCGGAGCGGGCGAAGGCCGGCTTGATCGCCCTCCGGGTCGACGCGCGGCTCACCTCGATCGCCCGGGCGCGGTCGGCGGACATGGCCGCCAAGGGCTACTTCTCGCACACACAGCCCGACGGGCGCAAGGTATTCGACATCCTCAACTCCGCCGGGATCACCTGGTACGCGGCCGGCGAGATCATCGCCTGGAACAACTGGCCCACGCTGGCCGACTCGGTCATCCAGGCGCGGGACGCCTGGATGGGCTCGCCGAGCCACCGGTCGATCGTGATGTCCGGGACGTACAACTACTTCGGGATCGGCCTCGCCCTCGATGCGGCAACGGGCAAGCGGCTCTGGACCGGCGTCTTCATCAAGGGTCCCGATCGGACCGGCGGCTGGGTTTCCTATGCGCCGGTCCTGGAGCCGACCGTAACCGGCTCGACGTTGCACCGGTCGGTCACGATCAGCTGGCGGGGCGGCGACATCCGCCTGGTCGTCCTGACGTCCGGACTGCGCTACTACCAGACCCAGGTCCGAACCGACGGTGGTCTTTGGAGGTGGGTGTCGAAGGGCACGACGACGAGATCGCTCGGCATCCGGTTGTGGCAAGGCCACACGTACGACTTCCGAGCACGAGCCTGCGACCGAGCGGGCAACTGCGGCCGCTGGTCCGTCCTCCCTCTCAAGGGCTGAGACTCCAGCCTCGCCACGACCCGCCGGAGCGGCGAGGGCGCCCGGGGGCCTGCTGCGATGGGCTTGCAACCCCGACGTCGGCGGCGCCGGTCGGATCGTGACGTGCTTCGACCGATCCTTCGGGCGAGTCAACGACCGCGCCGAGGAGGCTGACATGCCAGAGATCAAGTTCCCGGAGGTCAGGTTTCCGGAGATCAAGCTCCCCGAGGGCCTCCGCGACATGAGCCGCGAAGACATCCAGAAGGCGATGTCCGACGTGAAGATGCCGGACGTGAAGATGCCCGACGTCAAGCTGCCGAAGCGCTCGGACATTGCCAGGGGCGTCGAGAAGGCACTGCCGTCCCGAGCCGGCCTGTCGCCGGTTCCGTTCGTGGTCCTCGCGATGCTCGGCGGGCTCATCGTCGGGTGGATCCTGGCGACGTCCCCGCTGACCGGGCCGCGGATCAGCGCCGCGATGGGCGGCGTCCGCCACAAGATCGACGAGTGGCGAAGCGGGACGGACGACCTCGACGAGCTCGACACCGAGCCTGACGCCTTCCGGGATGCGTACGGGAAGCCGATGGCCTCCGACACCTACAAGGCGGCCGGATCGACCGGCACCGCCGGCACCGACACGGCCGTCGGCGTCGGTCCGGGCCGCCGCTCGAGCACCTCGAGCAGTGCCGCCAGGGACGGCGGCTCGAGCGTCGGCGCCGAGGGCATCAGCTCCGAGCGTTTCTGAGCTCCTCCTCGGACGAACGCCCCCGGCGGCCGCCGGGGGCGTTCTTCGTGCCCGGCTGGACCCGGTTCGTATACTGCCCTCCATGACACCGAGCCCGCCATATCTGGCCACGGTCGTCGTCGCCATCCTCCTGATGATCGTGGGGCTGTCGCTCGAGGGCAGCCTCTTCTCCGTGGCCGCGATCAACCAGGTCGCCGATCAGGTCCTCGGGGTCATCGGGGTGGACGCGACGCGAGACATCGGGCGCGTCCTCATCGTGGCCGCGCCGACACTGCTGATCGTCGGCTCGCTGTTCCGGGGCCTTTGATGCGCCGAAGCAACCAGGCACCGCGGATGGGGACGATCTTCGTCGCGGCCCTGCTCACGATCTTCGCCGCGCTCGTCTTCTTCACGAACGTGATCCCGGGCTCGATCGCGGGCATCGCCAGCGGGACCCTCGCCCTCTACGCCGCGATCGCCGCGTTCCTGATCCTCCTGATCGGCGCGTTCGTCAAGGGCGTGTAGGACCAGGAAAGGGGCAGGCCCCGGCGCGGTGGGGTTCGGTGGCGTGCGGGCGGGTCGTCGTTGACTGATCGGGCCGGAATTCCGATAATGTCACTCGGAATTACGAAACGCCCGTAAGGCGGCCGGCCGGCCGCCCAGGAGAACCGATGACGACGACGCGCGAGGCAGTAGCCGACCGGCGCGACCAGTACGCCTTCCACGACGACATCGTCTACCTCGCCGAGACGAAGCGCGGCCTGACGCGACAGACGGTGGAGGAGATCAGCCGGTTCAAGAACGAGCCGGAGTGGATGCTCCAGTTCCGCCTGCGCGCGTACGACCATTTCGTCAAGCGCCCGATGCCCACCTGGGGCGGCCACCTCGGCGACATCGACTTCGACAAGATCGTCTACTACCGCAAGCCGTCCGAGCGCGAAGAGAAGTCGTGGGACGACGTCCCTGAGAAGATCAAGGCGACGTTCGAGAAGCTCGGCATCCCGGAGGCGGAGCGGAAGTTCCTCGCCGGCGTCGGCGCCCAGTACGACTCGGAGGTCGTCTACCACAGCGTCCGCGAGGAGCTGACGAAGATCGGCGTCGTGTTCATGGGCACGGACCAGGCGCTCGTCGAGTACCCCGAGATCTTCCGCAAGTATTTCGGCACCGTCGTCCCGCCGGAGGACAACAAGTTCGCCGCGCTCAACAGCGCCGTCTGGTCGGGCGGCTCGTTCGTCTACGTCCCCAAGGGCGTTGAGGTGCCGCTCCCGCTCCAGGCGTACTTCCGGATCAACGGCGAGAACACCGGCCAGTTCGAGCGGACGCTGATCGTCGTCGACGAGGGCGCCAAGGTCCACTACATCGAGGGCTGCACCGCGCCGATCTACGCGACCGACTCGCTCCACGCGGCGGTCGTCGAGGTCATCGCGCTGCCGGGCTCGAAGGTCCGCTACACGACGATCCAGAATTGGTCGAACGACGTCTACAACCTCGTCACGAAGCGCGCGCACGCGCACGAGAACGCCAGGGTCGAGTGGATTGACGCGAATACCGGCTCTCGGCTCACGATGAAATACCCGGCGATCTACCTGCGCGGCGAGAACTCGACCGCGGACATCATCTCGGTCGCCGTAGCCGGCAAGGGCCAGCACCAGGACACCGGCGCGAAGGCCGTCCACCTCGCCCCGAACACGAAGAGCCGGATCGTCTCGAAATCGGTCTCGAAGGACGGCGGCCGGGCGACGTATCGCGGCCAGCTCAAGGTCGCGCCCGGCGCGACGAACGTCGTCGCCAGCGTCCGATGCGACGCGCTCATGCTCGACGACCAGAGCCGGAGCGACACGTACCCGTACATCGACATCCAGGAAGACGACACGACGATGACTCACGAGGCCACCGTCGGGAAGATCAGCGCGGACCAGGTCTTCTACCTGATGAGTCGTGGCCTGACGGAGAACGAAGCCCAGAACCTCATCGTCCAGGGCTTCCTCGAGGTCTTCACGAAGGAGCTCCCGATGGAGTACGCCATCGAGTTCAACCGCCTCGTGAAGCTCGAGATGGAGGGCTCGCTCGGGTGAGACGGCGCGGCGGCCGGGGGACCTGTTGACCGCAGACGCGCCGGCGACGGCCCAGGCCGCCGCGTCCTCTGCGCCGGCCAGGCCGCGCACCCCCCGCCGCAGCCCAACCGATCTGTCGTTCCGCCTCGACGACGGATTCGTCGAGCGCCTCGGCTCGGCCGAGCCGGATTGGCTGGCAGCCGATCGCCGCGACGCGCTCGACCGCTTCCGGGCGCTCCCGGTCGAATCGAATCGACTCTACACGCCGTATGTCGACCTGCGCGCCGCGGAGCTCGAGGCAGTCCGTCCGTACGAGGCCGGGGCGGGGGAGGCGCAGGGCGGCGTGGCACTCCCCGAGGGAACGGCCGCGCTCGCCGAGCTGCGCGAGGACACCGTCGATGCGCTCGAGCTCGACGACGAGGCCCGGGCCGCCGGCGTCACGCTCGAGACGATCGGGCAGCTCGTCCGGCGCGATCCGACCACGGCCCGTCGCCTGCTCGACGACGCCACGACCTTGCCGGCCCAGGACGCGCTCGCACAGCTGACCCGGGCCGCCTGGAACCAGGGCATCGCGATCCGTGTCCCGGACGGCGTCAGGCTCGACCGACCGATCGTCCTGCGCTGGACCGCCGGCGCGCCCGGCCGAGCCCTGATCACCCGAACCATCGTCGAGCTCGGCGACGGCGCATCGGCATCGCTCGTCGAGGAGCTCGTCGGGCCAGGATCGAGTTCGGACGGGGACGGCCAGGCGTTGTTCACCGGCACGCTCGAGGTGCGTCTCGGTCGCGACGCGGAGCTGGCGGTCGCGAGCATCCAGGACTTCGGGCCCGGCCAGGTCGTCTTCCAGCACCGCGACGCGAGGATCGGCGAGGGGGCATCGCTCCACTGGGCGCTGGCCCAGCTCGGCGCCCGCCTCGTCCGGTCGCGGGTCGACAACCGACTGCTCGGCGACCGGAGCAGCGTCGAGCAGGTCGAGATCGTGTTCGGCTCGGACGACCAGCTCTTCGACCTCACCTCGTACACCCGCCATGTCGGACGGGACACGACCGGCAACCTCCTGTCGAAGGGTGCGCTCCTCGACCGGTCGCGGTCGTACATGAAGGGGCTCATCGAGATCGAGCGGTCGGCGGTCGGGACCGACAGCTTCCTCGGCGAGTTCGGGATGAACCTCTCGCGCCAGGCACGGGCCGTGGCCATCCCGTCGCTCGAGATCGACCAGCCGGACTGCCGCCGGGCGGCCCACTCGTCGTCCGTTGGGCCGATCGACGAGGCCCAGCTGTTCTACCTCGAGTCGCGGGGCATTCCCCCGGACGAGGCGCGCAAGTTCATCGTGCTCGGGTTCCTCGAGCCGGTTGTCGCGCGCGTCCCCCTCACCGAAGCCCAGGACCGGCTGCGCGACCTCCTCGAGGCGAAGTGGGCGGCGGGATCGGCGGCCGCCGCCCCGGCGGCCTAGGCCCGCCCGAAACAGATCGTGTGCCCTCGCCGATGACCGTCGGCTGCATACGAACGCGGGCCGGCGAGTGAGGCGGGTCGATCTCCTCGCCGTCGACGAGGTGCCCGATGGGACGATGAAGATGGCCTTGGTCGACGGCGTCGACCCGGTCCTCGTCGTCAACACCGGCGGCACGCTGCGGGCGATGCAGGGGATCTGCAGCCACGAGTACTTCGAGCTCGACAAGGGCTTCATCACCGGCGACTCGCTGACCTGCGCGCTCCACCTGTCGCGCTTCGACCTCGAGTCGGGCGAGCCCCTCGATCCGCCGGCGGAGCTGCCGCTCGCCCTCTACCCCGTGATCGTCGAGGAGGGCCGGATCTTCATCGAGATCCCGGACGGCCCGTTGCCGGTCAACGAGTAGGAGCAGGCCGGGAGTCAGCCACGGCCGGAGCCCGCGGAGTCGGCGGGGTGCGCGGAGTCAGCGGAGTCCGCGGGCGCGTCGGCGATCGTCCGGAGCCCGGCCGGGGCGCCGGCGTCTCGCCGCAACGAGAACCGCAGCTCCTCGCCGGCGGGCTCGTGGCCGTCGAGCAGCGAGACGACGTACTGCCCGATCGCCGGGCCGTGCTTGAACCCGTGCCCGGAGCCGCCGCCGGCGAGCCAGACGTTCGAGAGCGACGGGTGTCGATCGATGAGGAAGTGGGAGTCGGACGTCGTCTCGTACTGGCAGACGCGCGACTCGAGGACCGGGGCGTCCGCGAGCGCCGGAAACCGCCGCCGGCAGTACTCCCGGACCGCCTCGATCGACTCCGGTCCGACGACCCGCGCCCCGGAGTCCGGGTCCCATGGTTCGCCGTACGAATCCGTGGCCACCTTGGTCCCGCGGCCCTCGATCGAGCCGATCCCGTAGAACGCGGCGTCGTAGTCGACCCACGACGGGAACCGCGGGGCGTCCCAGCGGCCGTCGCCGGCGGCCGGTCCGAGGTAGTGAAGATCCTGCTTCGTCACCCGGATCGCGGCGCCGACGACGTCCGGGAGAACCTTCGGCAGCCACGGGCCGCAGGCGAACACGAACTGGTCGCCGGCCCAGCGCCGGCCCGAGGCGTCCTCGACGTCGACCAGGCGGTCCCCGTCGATGTGGCCCGGTCGGGCAGCGGCGAGATCGAGAGCGGCGCCTTCGATCACCGCCCGCTCGGCGGTCGCCGCGACACCGCGCCGGGCGAGGAGAAGCCCGCCCTCGGGTTCGAAAACCGCGAACGCCAGATCCTCGACCGCTGTGCCCGGCCAGCGTGCGGCAATCTCGGCTGGCGTCAATCGCTGGACCGGGATGCCGAGGCCGGCAAGCGTCGCGAACGACGCGGACTCGAATCCCTCCTCCCGCCGGGCGAACCAGAGGGCCCCGGCCTCGATGAAGATCGGCTGCCCGATCGCCAGGCCGAGGACGATCCAGGCCTCCCGCGAGGCCCTCGACCAACGGGCGTAGAACGTGTCCTCGCCGTGCGATGAACGGATGATCCGTGTCTCGTCGCCGGACGACGCCCGCGAGTTGCCCGGCCCGTACGCGTCGAGCAGCGTGACGGAGCGGCCCGCCCGGACGGCCCGAAGCGCCGTCCAGGCGCCCATCGTCCCCGCGCCGACGACGACAAGATCGGTCACGGCGCGAGGATCAGCCTCGCGTCTGCAGTCGCCTCTACGGCGGCGCGGGTAAAGAGCAGGGGCACGGTCTTGCCGGTTCGCCACGCCTCGATCAGATCGCCGTAGTGGGCGTCGAATGGATTCCCGCTCTGGCCGGTCGTCTGGACGATCCGCGCCCCGTCGAGGTTGGACATGTCGATCGTCAACCGGTACGACGGCCCGTTCGTCACCGCGAACACCGCCCCGAGGCCGACGGGCTCGAACTCCGGGTCGTACGGATCCGGGTACATCCGGCTCGCCCGGTAGTAGGTGTTGTTGACCGCCCCGGCCGCTCCATCGGCCGGCAGCCCGCCGCGGTTGAAGTACGCCTCGAGCGGCCCGATGCCGCTCCTCCCGAGGGTCTCCTCGCGGAACGTGATCGTGTGGAGCCGGCCCCACCGCCAGTCGCCCCGCTCGCCCATCAGCTCGCGCAGCTCGCGGCCCGCCCGGTCGAGCGCGGCGGCCGTGATCGCGGCGGCCGTCTCGCGGACCGATGGTGTGCGGGGATCGTCCCACCACGTCGAGTCGGGGTGGTCGAGCAGCCTCTCGAGCATCTGCCACGAGGCGGTTCCACCCACGTAGTCGCGGGCGAGGGGCCCGAGGTCGTCGTCGAAGATGGCCCCAAGGAGCCGCAGCTCGAAGGCGAGGTATGCGCCACAGGCGCGACTCTCCGCGCCGCACCCGAAGTTCCAGCCCCGGATCAGCTCGAGCAGCCCCCGACCGTCCGCCGTCGTGGGCTTGGCCGCGGCGAGCTTCGGGATGATCCGGCGCGCCCGCCGAACCTCCGTGTCCAGCTGGATCTGGCCCATCTCGTCGGCCGTCAGGCCGTCCGCCGACAACGCTCCGAGGCGCTCGAGGATCACCGCCGCCCGATCGCCCGGATCCCAGTCGGCGCCGAGATGGTGGGGATAGCCCGGCCCAGCGGGGGCGTTGTTCGCCGTCACGATCCAGCCGGAGGCCGGGTCGAGCTGCCACGGCAGGTCCTCGAACGGCACGACCCCGCGCCAGTCGGACGCTCCGGTGTCGCCGGCCGCCGGCCGGAGGCCGTCCGCGCCGCCACGCCGGATCGGGATCCTGCCCGGCAGCTGGTAGCCGATATGGCCGTCGACGTCGGCGTAGACGAAGTGCTGGGACGGCGTCCCGTAGCCCCGCAGCGCCGCGCGGAATTCCTCGAAGTTCGCCGCGGTGTTGAGCCGGAAGATCGATTCGAACGTCCCGTCGACGTCGCTCGTCGCCGCCCAGCGGAGGGCGAGCAGCGGCGCATCCTCGAGCCGCTCGTCGACGTCGTTGAGGATCGGCCCGTGGACGGTTTCGCGAACCTCGAGCACCTCCGGCTCCCGGCCGGCGACCCGGATCACCTCGCGCCGGACGGTGAACGGGCGGGACTCGCCGCGGTAGAGGTAGCGGCCGGGCTTCGCCGGGTCGGGCAGCTCGACGAACAGGTCCTGGACGTCCGGATCGACGTTCGTCGCGCCCCATGCGATCCGCCCGTTGTGGCCGAGGACGACGGCCGGGACGCCGGGGAACGAGACGCCGACGACGTCGAAGGGGCAGGCCTCCGACACGGTCCGGCAGTGGAGGCCGTTCATGTACCAGACGGACGGCATGCCCAGCCCCAGGTGCGGGTCGTTAGCGAGTAGAGCGCCCCCGGTCGCGCTCTTCGACGGCGAAACGACCCAGTTGTTGCTGCCGATGCCGTTGTCGCCCGCCAGCGCGTCGCCGCCGGACAGGCCGGCGATTGCGAGCAGCGCCGTCGACCGGCCCGCGACCTCGCGCCAGGCCGTTGCCTGATCGGCGTCGAGCGTCACGGTGGCTGCGCCGGGTAAAGGTGCCGTGGTCGCAGCCTCCGCGCCGGTCGCGGCCGGCTCGGACGCGAACGCCCCCGATCCGGTGATGACCGGCGCACCGGCCGGATACGCGGGGAACAGCTCATCGGTTCGGGACGGGTCGCCGAGGCGCTCGTCGGCGAGCATCCGGAAGATCTCCTCGTCCATGTTGCCGCCGAGGTTCCATGACTGGACCTTCTGCCAGGCGGCCGAGTCGAGCGCCGTCCACGGCTCCGGGTCGTAGCCGCCCGGTCCACCGTTGCCGCTCTGGAGCCCGGTCACGACGAAGGCCAACCCGAGCGAGCCGCGATGGTCGTCGAGGAACGCGTTCACCCCGGCGGCATAAGCGTCGAGCGCCGCCCGGGCCTCGGGGGAGAGCGCGGCCAGGTCCCGTTCGGCCGCGCCGCGCCAGTCGAGCGCCCGGATGAGCCGATCCGTCTCGAGCTGGCTCTCGCCGAACAGCTCGCTCAGACGGCCCGACGAGATGTGGCGCCACACCTCCATCTGCCACAACCGGTCCTGGGCGTGGACGTAGCCCTGGGCGAGGAACAGGTCGTGCGGGGTGGAGCCGACGATCCGGGCGATCCCGGCGTCGTCCCGGATGATCGAGACCTCCGCATCGAGACCCGGGATCCGGATCGTGCCGCCCGTCTGGGGAAGTGAGCGGGTCGTGATTGCGAAGAGCAGGCCCCCGACGGCGACCGCGACCACGACGACGATCACGAGGAGCGGCTTCACGACGCGTCCGATCAGCGCCAACGCCTCCTGCCTGGCGGCCCCGATGGGAGGCCGGAGTCGCCCAGTGTGCAGGTCGGCGCGGCCGACCGCACGGCAGTTCCGGCCTCCATTCGGGCGTGCATCACGGGCTGCATCATCGCGGCAGGACGGTTCCGAGCCCGCGCTCTGCGGCGGCCCTGGCGATCGCGTCGCCGAAGACGACGTCGGCGAGCCCGACTCCGAGGTGGCTGACGACGACGCGGCCGGACGGCCGCGGCGTGCCGTCGAGGATCGCCTCGCCGAGCATCGCACCGGGGTCCGGGTAGCCCTCGAACAGGCCCGCGTCGCGGTTGGCGAGGAACTGGTCGCGATGGTCGACGAGGAACAATGCCGCGTCGCGGGCGACCTCGGCGGCACAGTACGTGGCGTAGTCGACCGGGACGACGAGCGCATCCGCGGACAGCCAGTCGTTCGTCATCACCTGGCGGACCGGGCCGAACGCCGCCGCGGTCACGACGACGTCCGCGTCGGCGACGGCGTCCCGCGCGGTCGGCGCGGCGCGCGCGGAAGCGACCCCGCGGGTGGCCCGGGCGCACGCCGCGAGATCGTCGGCCCGCTCCGGGTGGCGGTCGAAGACGGCCAGCTCGACCCCCGGCAGGAGGTGCCCGAGCACCGGCAGGTGGCTTCGCCCCTGGACGCCCGCCCCGATGAGCGCCGCACGGGGCGGGCGTCCCTCCACCGGCGGCGCGAACCGGCGGATCGCAACGCCGCTCACGGCGGCCGTCCGCTCGGCGGTGATCGGTCCGGCGTCGAGGACGGTCGTCGGCACCCCGGTTGCCGGGTCGTTGAGCATGACCAGGCCGTGAATCGCGGGCAGCCCAAGGGCCGAGTTGCCGCCGAACCCGGCGATCCACTTCATCCCCAGCAGGTCCGAGGCGGCGTCGTCGCCCCGGAGGTGGGCGGGCATCGCGTGGGCGAAGGACCCCTCCGGCCGCGGATGGACGGCGATCTTCGACGGCAGCTCCACCGACCCCGGGCGGGCCAGGGCGGTGAGCGTTAGCTCCGCCAGCGCGAGGCGATCGTCGAGCCCGGGCATCGCCGCGGCGACGTCCCCGGCCGAGAGGTAGCGGAGCGGCGGCAGCCCAGGCGCGGCCGGCGTCGGCATCGGCCGCAGTGTAGAACGGGCGGGTCGCGCCGGGATCGCGCCGGGATCGGGTCGGCGCAGCCAACTGCCGGTCCTCGGCTAGGATTTCGGCCATGCCGCTCGTCGACCCCAGGGAGAGCCTCAACAACCTGAGGCTCGAGCGAGACGCGATCGCGCTGTACGACGCCCTCGCCGACATCGAGCCGGACGGCCGGCGCGCTGCCGCATTCCGGAAGATCGCCGGCAACGAGCGCCGCCACGCTGACGTCTGGGCCGGCAAGCTGCGGGCCCAGGGAATCGAGGTCCCGCCGGCCCGCAAGCCGCGATTGCGGGTCCGGATGATCATCACGGTCGCCCGGCTGTTCGGCACGCACGCCGTCGCCGACCTCGTCCGCGCCCTCGAGGGCGACGAGGAGAACGCCTACGAGCGCCAGGCCTCGCCGGAGGTCGCGGCGATCGCCGCCGACGAGCGGGAGCACGCCGAGATCTGGAAGCGCCTGGGCGACTCACGCGCAATCGAAGCCGGGCGGGTCGCCATCACCGCGGCGCCCTCGAGAGACGGGGTTCGCGAGGCGCACCGCGTTCGGACTCCCGGTGAGATCGGCGTCCGGGAGGGATGGCATCGGTCCGGCCGCTCGGGGACGCTGCGGGCCGTGATCTTCGGAGTGAGCGATGGGCTCGTGAGCAACCTGTCGCTGGTCATGGGCGTGGCCGGCGCGTCGGCCCAGCCGACCTTCATCCTCCTCGCCGGCATTGCCGGGCTCCTCGCGGGCGCCAGCAGCATGGCCGCCGGCGAGTACATCTCGATGCAGTCGCAACGCGAGCTGTTCGAGCGCCAGATCGCGCTCGAGCGGGCCGAGCTCGAGGCGATGCCGGACGAGGAGGAAGCCGAGCTGGCCGCGGTCTATCGGTCGAAGGGATTCACCGAGGAGGAGGCGGCCCGTATCGCCCACCGGCTCTTCCGCGACCCCGATACGGCGCTCGACACGCTCGTCCGCGAGGAGCTGGGCCTCGATCCGGACGAGCTCGGCTCGCCCTGGGGAGCGGCGTTCGGGTCATTCGTGGCGTTCGCCGTCGGCGCCCTCGTTCCGGTGATCCCGTACCTCTTCGCGGCCGGCTCACCGGCGTTCTATGCCGCCCTCGGGGCGAGCCTCGCCGCCCTGTTCGCGGTGGGGTCCGGCGTCAGCCTCCTGACCGGCCGCTCGACGATCTATTCCGGCCTCCGACAGGTCGGGATCGGTATGGCCGCGGCCGCGGTGACGTACGCCGTCGGGTCGGTCATCGGCGTGGCAGTGGCCTGACCGATGCCCGCGGGTCGGACCGTCCTCGCCGCCCTCCTCGCCGGGTTCGCACTCGGCGCGTATCTCCAGGCGTTGGTCGGCTGGCCGACCTTCCTCGCCGTCGCGATCGGCGCCGTGATGGTCGTCTTCGTCCTCCTCGTCGCAGCCTCGCTGGGCGACGACGACGCGGCAGCCGATGCCGCCTGGCGGGCAGCCGCGCCGGACCTCGCGGGGCGGGATCCCGGACGGCGCCCCGCCGAGGCGGGCCGGGACGGCTCCGGCCGGGAGTCCCCGTGATTCCCGCCGACCGCGAGACCGGGGGCGATCTCGCCGCCCGGCTGCGGGCCGAGGGCCTGTCCGCCTCGCCGTGGTCGAACGGGCCGGGCGATCGCTACACGGCCCACGATCACGGCTACGACAAGGTGATCGTCGTCGCGGCCGGGTCGATCGCGTTCGGGCTGCCTGATCGGGGAGAATCGGTCGCCCTCGTCGCCGGCGATCGGCTCGAGCTGCCGGCCGGCACCACCCACGATGCGCTCGTCGGTCCGGCCGGGGTGACCTGCCTCGAGGCGCATATTCCCGCCGGCTCGCTCGACGGGCTCGCCCGGCGAAGGGCCGGCACGTGGCCGGGCCGGGAAACCGAACGGGCGGCCGGGGCGTAACGGATGCCAGGGGATCGGAGCGGTCCGGCCGCCGAGGCCGCCCTCGTCCGCGAGGTCGCGGCGGGGTCGCAGGACGCGCTGGCGATCCTCTACGACCGACACGCGGACGCCGTCTACCACGCCGCGTGCCGGCTGACCTCGGATCGGCAGGTCGCCGAGGAGGTGGTGCAGGAGACGTTCCTCGCGTTGTGGAACCGGGCGGAGCTGTTCGACCCGGCCGCCGGCTCGCTGGCGGCCTGGCTCCACACGATCGCCCGGAATCGGACGGTCGACCGGCTGCGCGCGGCCGGGCGGCGACCGAATCTCATCGCATTGTCGTCGGCGAGTGGCGTCGACGAGCACGACACCGCGGCGCTCGAGCGGCTCGTCACGGCCGGCCGGGTGCTCGGCGGGGCGGACATGGGGCCAGGACCCGAGCGGGCCCTCGAATCGGCCGAGGTCCGGATCGCCGTCCAGGGTGCGCTGGCAACGATGCCGGACACCGAACGAACCGTCATCGTTCTGGCGTACCACGAGGAGCTGTCACAGACGGAGATCGCGGCCAGGCTCGGGTGGCCGCTCGGAACCGTGAAGACGCGCACGCGACGCGCGCTGCTCCGTCTCCGCGAAGCCCTGGCGGCGGAGCTGCGCGAGCCCCTCGATGTCGAGGGGACGCCCGTCACGGTGCGCGAGGGTTCGGTCGAATGAGCGGGTGGCCGGGGGCGGGCGAGGGACGGAGCGACGATGGATCACGCTGAAGCACGCGAGCTGCTCGAGCTCGCGGCCGTGGACCACGGGGGCCTCGACCGGCTGATGGCCGGCGACACTCCCGACGCGGCCGCCCTTGCCGGGCACCTCGCCGGCTGCCCCGATTGCACGGCGGCGATGGCCCGGCTGCGACGCGACGCGGCGGTCATTGCCGGCGTCGTCCGGTCGACGCCGCCGGCCGCCCTGCGCGATCGGACACTGGCGTACGTTCGACAGGTGGGTCGCGACCGGTCCGCCGAGGCGGTGGCCGCCCGGCCGAGCGGCACCGCTTCCGAAACGGACCGCCGGGCTGGAGCGCGCCCCATCGCCCGCCGTGCGGCAGCAATCGCCGCCCTCGCCGCGGTGCTCATCGCGGCCATCGCCGGGACGAGCCTGATCCTCACCGCCCGGAGCCAGGAGCAGGTCATCGCGGCGCTCAGCCGGGTGACGACCTGGACGCTTCGGGTCGAGGCGGAGCCGGACGCTCGACGGGTGGAGCTGGCAGGCGCCCCCGGAACGCCCGCGTACGGGACGATCCTGTTCTCGCCGGGCAGTCGTGAGCTCGTCGTCGTCGCCACCGGGCTGACCGAGCCGGCGGGTGGCCGCGAGTTCCGCTGCTGGGTGGAGATCGACGGCCGGCGCGAGCCGGTCGGCCGGATGTTCTTCGGCGGCGACCTGTCCTACTGGGCCGGGCCGGTCGAGAAACTGGGCGCGATCGGGACGAACGCACGGTTCGGCGTTACTCTCGTTGACGCCTCCGGGACATCCGTCGAAGGCGATCCCGTCCTGAGCGGCGAGCTGGGGGAGGGCTGACCGCCGTCGCGGGGGGCCGCAAGGCGTCAGACTGGTGAGCATGATGCCCCCGCTCGACGCGGATCACACCACCAGGGCCCACGAGTCGAACGGCCTCCACTCGCGCGTTCCCGCGGCAGCGCCGCCGTCGCGTCCGGCCCGGTCCGGCAATCCCGTGCCCGAGGCGTCGGTGGCCGCACTGTTCGACGAGATCGCGCCGGTCTACGATCGGCTGAACACGCTCCTGACGTTCGGGCGAGACGGGCGCTGGCGCCGTCGGGCCGTCGAGGCCACTGGGCTCGAGCGGGGAGGCTCGGTCATCGACGTCGCCTGTGGCACCGGCAAGCTTGCCGCGGAGCTGGCCGACCGGGTCGGACCCTTCGGCCGTGTGCTCGGGGTCGACATCTCGCCGGGGATGGTGTCGCGAGGCGTCGCGTCGTTCGCCGACCTCGTCCAGCTCGAGTTCCGGGTCGGCAACGCCCTCGCCCTGCCGGCCCGCGACGGCGAGTTCGACGCCGCGACGATCGCGTTCGGCATGCGCAACCTGTCCGATTTCGAGGCGGGGTTTCGCGAGCTGCGCCGGGTCGTCCGGCCCGGCGGCAAGGTCGTCTGCCTGGAGCTGACGACGCCACGCCCGGCCTGGTGGGGCCGCCTGTTCCTCGGCGCGTTCCGGCGGGTGGCTCCGGCGGCCGGCCGGATGTTCGGCCGGGTGGCGGCCTATCGCTACCTGCCCACCACGCTCGACGGGTTTCCCGATGCCGAGCGACTGTCCGCGACGATGCGGGCGGCCGGCCTGTCGGACGTCCGCGTCCGCCGAATGGGCCTTCGGTCGGTCGCGCTCCACGTCGGAACCGTCCCACCCGGCTGACGGTCCGGCCAGTTTCGAGTCGCCTCTCAGTCGGCGGGCGGCGCCGCCTTCGGGCGCCTCGGTGGCGCCACGTCGGCCTGGTCCGGGGGCGACCCCTCGGCGGCTCGGGGCAGCTCGGTCGACCAGTCGGTCGCGGGCTCGCCACTTGACGCCCGCGGCCGGGCGGGACCGTCCGGCGGCGGGGCGGCGAGGTATGCGCGGTGAAGGCGCAGGACGCGATCGGCCGTTTGGGGGTCGATCTCCTCGCCGTCCTCCCGGAGGGTCGCGGCGATCCAGGCCGCCTCCATCGGGATCTCGTCGTCCTCCAGGTCCGCCTCGCGCCGGGCCGAGTCGGCGAGGACCAGCCAGACGAGCGCCGCCCCGGCGACGAGCCCGACGATCAGCAGCCACCAGTTGAACTCGGAGTTCAACGGCGGATCCCGGGCGCGCCGATCCGCAGCGCAGCCGTCCAAAGCGGGGAGTCCATGCGGCGGCCAGTATAGGCAGGCGGCTCGCCCGGAGCGCCGGGCCCGGCCCCGGCGGCCGCCCGTGCCGGCGGGCCCGGCCCCGGCCCGTGGCCGCTACACTCCGCCCGATGTTCGATCTGACCCCCGACCCGATCGCGTTCCAGATCGGCCCCTTCCCGGTCCACTGGTACGGGATCGCGTATGCCGTCGGGCTGACCGCCGTCTACTTCCTCATTCTCTGGCTCGCCCGGCGGGCGGGCCGGAATGCCGAGCTGGCGAACAACGGGCTCATCCTCATCGCGATCGCGGCCCTTCTCGGCGGGCGGCTCTACCACGTCATCGACCAATGGCACCTCTACCGCGACAACCTCGCGGCGATCATCCTGCCGCCCTACTCCGGCCTCGGTGTGTACGGCGGGATCGCGACCGGCACGCTCGCCGGCTGGTGGTACTTCACCGTCCGCCACCGCGAGCCCTTCGGGGCATGGGCGGACATCATCGCGCCGGGCCTGTTCCTGATGCAGGCGATCGGGCGATGGGGCAACTTCTTCAACCAGGAGCTGTACGGCCCTCCCACGACGCAGCCGTGGGGGATCCCGATCGACTGCGCCCACCGGATCGTCCAGTACGGCTGCGACGCGTTTCCCGAGGCCACGACCCGGTTCCATCCGCTGTTCCTGTACGAGTCGATCTCCGGGCTCCTCGGTGCGGCCTTCCTGGTGTTCCTCTTCACTCGGTTCCGCCACCGACTCGGGTCGGGCTCGCTGCTGATGATCTTCTTCATCTGGTACGGAGTCGTCCGTTTCGGGCTCGAGGCGCTCCGCCAGAACAACTGGGTGTTGTTCGGGATCCCGACCGCCCAGATCGTGTCGGCGGTGATCATCGCGATCGGGGTGGTCGGGCTGATCTGGCTCAACCGCCGCGGCCGGGGCGTCGGCGCGGCGGCGAACGAGCCTGCGGTGGCCGCGGATGACGCCCGTCGGGACGACGCGGTCGCGATCGACGCCCCGCCGCGAGCCTGAGTGGCGCGAGGCGAGGCTCCCGGGGACGCGGCGCCGTCAGTCGAGGCCGCCCCGGACGCCGCCGGGCCGGCAGCGTCAGGGATCCCGCCGGCGCCGGCCGCGAGCCCGGCCCCGGCGTCGGCCGCGAGCCCGGCCCCGGCGTCGGCCGCACTTCCAGCCCACCCCGCCCGTCGCGAGGGCCGCCGCCCCCCGCCGCGGATCTCCCCGGAGCGGATGGCCGCCGAGCGCGGCGGCGCCGTCGAGGGCCTCACCTGGCTCGGCCGGACGCCGGAGGCGCGGGCCTCTCTCCTGTTCCGCGTCGCCTGGTTGTTGGCTCGGGCGATGCTATTCGGCGTCTGCCGGTTCAGGATCGAGGCGACCGGTCGCGAGCACCTGCCGCCGGGCGGGTACCTGCTCGTCGGCGCGGCCCATCGCGGCTGGATGGACCCGTTCCTCGTCATCCACGCCCTCCCGACCGAACCGCGGGCGTGGTTCCTCGGGAGCGGTCCGTCGACGTTCACCTCCCGCTGGCGCGAGTGGCTGATCCGCCGCCTCGGCGGCCTTCTGCCCGTCTGGCGCGGCGGCATCGGCGTCGAGAAGCACGTCGACTCGGCATGGGCCGTCCTGGCCAACGGCGGCGTGTTCGTCCAGATGCCGGAGGGCACGGTGAGCGGGCCGCCCGGCCGGATCGGGCCGTTTCGCCATGGGGCGGCGCTCATCGCCCTCCGCACGGGCGCACCAGTCGTGCCGTTCGCGATGGCCGGAACGGAGGAGCTGTACCTGGGGCGCCGGATGGCATCCCGGATTCTGCCGGCCACGTCGTTCGCCGGGCTCGTGCCAGGTTGGAACGGAGTCCGCCCCGAGGAGGGGAGCAGGGAGGAGCTCGCGCTGGCCCGCCGCGCGACCGAGGCGCTGGAGGCGATTCTCGGGCCGGTCGTCGAGCAGCTCCAGCCGCTGACGGTCGATCCGCCCGATCGTCCGCGCCGGCTTCGGCGCCGGCTCACCTGGCTCTTCCTCCGACCGGGCCGGCTCGACCGGGACTAAGGCACCTGCGCGCGGTCGGTGCCGCGATTTGAGGCAGCCCGCCCCGGGGGCAGGGCCTCCTGCCCGATGGCGCAGCGTCCGATCGCTCATACGGTGCTTGCAGATCGACGCGCCATGTCGATGAGCACGAAGGGAGCCTCGAAATGCAGGCAACACAGCCACTCCGGACGTACCAGCCGGTCAAGGCCGCGATCGCGGCGTTCGTCGCGGCCGCGGTCCTCATCGCGGCCATCGTCCTCGCGTCGGTCCTGCCGTCCCTCGGGCGAACAGGCGCCGGCTCGAACCCGGGATCGGGCTTCGTTCCAGTCCGCCACGACTTCTACGGCGCGCCGATCCAGGCGCCATTGAAGCTCGATCCGAATGCTCGCGCCGGCGGTGCCGGAAGCCACGTCAACATCCCGCAGTAACCCGCCCGCCCCCACGAGCCATGGCCCCGTCGCGAGGCGGGGCCTCCGACTGCCTGGGCCGGCCTCACTGCCGCACCCGAACCTATACTCGGACCGGATGGACTACGCCGGATCGATCCTCGAGCTCGTCGGCAGGACGCCCCTCGTCCGCCTGACCCGGATCACGCAGGACCTCGGCCCGCACGACGCCCAGCCACTGATCCTCGCCAAGCTCGAGATGCTCAACCCGGGCGGCTCGGTCAAGGACCGGATCGGGCTGCCGATGATCGAGGCTGCCGAGCGCGACGGTAAGCTCAAGCCCGGCGGGACGATCATCGAGCCGACGTCCGGCAACACCGGCCATGGCCTCGCGATCGCCGCTGCGCTCAAGGGCTACCGGTGCATCTTCGTCATGGCCGACAAGCAGTCGGCCGAGAAGCAGGCCCTGCTGCGGGCGTACGGGGCGGAGGTCGTCCTCTGTCCGACGAACGTTGCCCCCGAGTCGCCCGAGTCGTATTACTCGGTGGCCGCCCGCCTCGCCCGCGACATCCCCGGTGCATTCAAGCCGGACCAGTACTGGAACGAGGAGAACCCGAAGGCCCACGAGCAGACCACGGGGCCGGAGATCTGGGAGCAGACCGCCGGCCGGATCACCCACCTAGTGGTGAGTGTCGGGACCGGCGGCACGGTGTCGGGGATCGCCCACTACCTCAAGGCACAAAACCCGGCAATCCGGGTCGTCGGGGCGGACCCGGAGGGCAGCGTGCTGTCCGGGGACACCGCCCGTCCCTACCTGACCGAAGGCGTCGGCGAGGACTTCTTCCCCGGGACGTTCGATCCGAAGTCGGTCGATCGCTGGGTCCGCGTGTCCGATCGCGACGCGTTCGCGATGGCCCGCCGGATCACCCGCGAGGAGGGGATCCTCGCAGGTGAGTCGTGTGGCACCGCGCTCGTGGCCGCGCTCGACGAGGCCCGGTCTCTCATCGCCGCGGACCCCGACGCCGCTCGAGACGCGGTCTTCGTCGTGATCCTGCCTGACGGCGGCCGCAACTACCTGTCGAAGCTCTACAACGACGAGTGGATGCGGGTGAACGCCCTCCTGCCGACGACGGGAGCCGTCGTCCGGGTCGCCGAGCTGCTGGGGGGCGACCACCATCACGACGCTCTGCCGGACCTCGTCCTCGCCCGGACGCGACAACGGGTCGGCGACGCGATCGCGCTCCTCCAGGAGTACGGGATCAGCCAGCTGCCGGTGTCCGAGGACGTCGACGGGAGCGCGGTCGTCGGGATCGTCGGGTCGATCACCGAGAAGGGCCTGCTCGACCGGGCCTTCCGCGACCCGTCGGTCGTCGAGCGGACGGTCGGCGAGGTCATGGATCCGCCGCTCCCGCTCGTCGACGCATCGGCGACCCTCGACGACGCGTTCGCGCTCCTGTCCGGTGGCGCGCAGGCGCTCGTTGCCGTCCGCGGCGAACGGCCCGCCGGCATCGTCACGAAGCTCGACCTGCTCGAGTTTCTCGCCCACCGCGGTACCCGCCGGGGCTGAGTCGCCCGGGCGAAGGCGGCCCAGCGGCCACGGTCGCGGGCCTCCGCCGGCCCGGCCGCCACGGTCGCGCGCCTCCGTCGGCCGAGCCGCCCCACAAGTCGTTTTTTCGAGAGTTGCGGCGAACCGCAACAACTTGTCGATCGCCCGTTTGTTGCGCTTGGTTCGACAGCCGGCCCTCGGCCCAGCCCAGCCGGCCCACTAACCCGGGCGCGGTAGTTGCGCTTGGTTCGAACCATCCGATTCGACCCTTGGTGCGCCGCGCCTCGGACTGACGTGCCGACTCACGCGAAGCCGAATCGATTGTTGCGGTTGGTTCGAACTAACCAATTCGGCCCTCGCTTGGCGACGTCACGGACGGAGCCGGCCGCGGTGCGGCGGTGAACGGCCCACCCATCTCCGTTCCGGCCAGCCAGGCAAGAACATGCCCGACGCGTCGCGGATCGAGCATGTAAAGCACGCCCCGCCGATCGTGGTGGGCTTGACGGCCCATGATCAGCCCGGCCTGCTCGAGCAGGTGAAGCTGGCGGCTCGCCGTCGACCGATGGACGCCGAGTTCGCGCGCAACCGCCGAGGGCCGACGCGGACTGATCGCGATGAGCGTGATGATCCGGCGCCGGGTCGGGTCGGCGCGCAGCTCGATTCCGAAGCCGTTGCGGCGTGGCATGGAGCGGAACGATGCCATGCGGCCCTTCACCCGCACGCAACCGACGCCCCCGGTGACGCCGGCCCCCGGTGCATGATGAACCGATGCAGGACGACGTCGCCTTCGACACGCTCGCCGTCCACGCCGGCGCGGAGCCCGACGAGCTGACCGGGGCCGTCTCTCCGCCGATCTACCAGACGTCGACCTACGCCCAGGACGGCGTCGGGCGACCACGCCGCGGCTACGAGTACAGCCGCTCGCAGAACCCCACCCGGGAGCGGCTGGAGCGGGCGGTCGCGGCGCTCGAGGGTGCGGCCCACGGGATCGCCTTCGCCAGCGGCTCGGCCGCGACGGCGGCGATCGCCCAGCTCGCCGGCGCGGGCGAGGAGATCGTCGTCGGCGACGACGTGTACGGCGGGACCTATCGCTATTTCGAACGGGTCCACCGGGCCGGCGGAGTCGACGCCCGCTACGTCGACCTCGACGCCGGGCCGGACGCGCTGTGGGAGTCGCTCAACGAGCGAACACGGCTCGTCTGGTTCGAGACCCCGACGAACCCCTACCTGAAGCTCGTCGACATCGCGGCGGCTGCCGCGGTCGTCCGCCGCCGGGCCGCCGAGTCGGGCAGGGCCCGGCCGCTGGTGGTGGTCGACAACACGTTCGCCTCGCCGGCCCTCCAGCGACCGCTCGCGCTGGGTGCGGACATCGTCTTCCACTCGGCGACGAAGTACCTCGCCGGGCACTCGGACACGGTGACCGGCGTGGCCGTCACGAGCGACGACGCGGTCGCCGACCGGCTGCGGTTCCTCCAGAACGCGATGGGCGGGGTTCCGGGGCCGCTCGACTGCTTCCTCGTGCTCCGCGGCATCCGGACACTCCACCTCCGCGCCGCGCGCCACTCCGCGAACGCGCTCGAAGTGGCCCGCTGGCTGGCCGGCCGCGACGACGTCACGCTCGTCCGCTACCCCGGCCTCGCCGACGGGCCACGCGCCCACCCCCAGGCCGCCCTCGCGTCCAGCCAGATGCGGGCCGGCGGGGGTATGGTCTCGTTCGTGCCCGGGTCCGGCGGCCGCCACGACCGAACGGCCGAGGAGCGGGCCGTCGCGATCTGCGAATCGACCCGGCTGTTCACCCTGGCCGAATCGCTCGGCGGGGTCGAGTCGCTCATCGAGATGCCGGCGGTCATGACCCACCTCTCAGTCGCCCACTCGCCGCTCGAGGTCGAGCCTGCGCTCGTCCGGCTGTCGGTGGGCGTCGAGGCGGTCGAAGACCTCGTGGCGGACCTCGAGGGCGCCCTCGACGAGGCCTGACGAGGTCGTCACCGGAACCGGCGGCGCCGCCGGCCCCGGCATCCCGCAAGCGTTTCGCAAGGCCCCGGACGATCGGCCCACGACGGACGACCCGCCCCAGGCGTAAGATCGTGGCGACTGTGGAAGCCGACTCCCCGCTCGCCTCCGAGGGCGCGCGAGGTACGCGCGGCCGGTCGATCGCTGTGTGATCGCCCGCGCCCAGGAGTCCGAGCCCATGTCGACGACCCGTCCCCTCACCAAGCCACCGTCCATCGGCCGAATAGTGCGTTCGAACCTCTCGACCGCCGAGCTGTACGAGGACGCCATCCGGGCGGGGGAGGGGATCGTGGCCGCCGAGGGACCGCTCGTCGTCCGGACGGGCAAGCACACCGGCCGTTCGCCGCAGGACAAGTTCCTTGTCCGCGAGCCGTCGTCGGCGTCGAAGATCTGGTGGGGCGACGTCAACCGGCAGATCGCGCAGGAGCACTACGATCGGCTCCGCGCTCGCCTCGTCGACCACGTCGCCTCGCGCGACCTCTACGCCCAGGACTGCTACATCGGCGCCCACCCGGGTCACCGCCGGTCGCTCCGCGTCTACACGGAGACGGCCTGGGCGAGCATCTTCGCCCGCAACCTCTTCCGCCGCCCGCCCCGGGCGGACCTCGCCGGCTTCCAGCCGAACTTCACGATCATCAATGTCCCCTCCTTCAAGGCCGACCCGACGACCGAGGGGACCCGCTCGGAGACCGCGATCCTGCTCCACCTCAAGCGGATGGAGGTGATCATCGTCGGGACCGAGTACGCCGGCGAGATCAAGAAGTCGGCGTTCACCGTGATGAACTACCTCCTGCCAGACGAGGGCGTGCTGCCGATGCATTCGGCGGCCAACGTCGGCGAGGCGGGCGATACGGCGATCTTCTTCGGGCTGTCGGGGACGGGCAAGACGACCCTCTCGGCCGACCCGCTGCGGATGCTCGTCGGCGACGATGAGCACGGCTGGGGCGACGACGGCGTCTTCAACTTCGAGGGCGGATGCTACGCGAAGACGATCCGCCTCTCGCCGATGTACGAGCCGGACATCTTCTCGACGACGCGGCGCTTCGGGACGATCCTCGAGAACGTCGACCTCGACCCGGTCACCCGCGAGCTCGACCTCGACTCGGACCGGATCACCGAGAATACCCGGGGTGCCTATCCTCTGAACTTCATCGGCAACGCCTCCGAGACCGGGGTCGCCGGCCAGCCGCGCAACGTCGTCTTCCTCACGGCCGACGCGTTCGGGGTCCTGCCGCCGATCTCCCGTCTCACCGGAGACCAGGCCCAGTATCACTTCATCAGCGGCTACACGGCCAAGCTCGCCGGAACAGAGATCGGGGTGAAGGAGCCGAGGGCGACGTTCTCGGCCGGCTTCGGCGCGCCGTTCCTGCCGCGCCATCCGGGCGAGTACGCCCGGATGCTGGCCGCGCGCCTCGCCCGCCACGAGGTGCCGGTCTGGCTCGTGAACACCGGCTGGACCGGCGGGCCGTACGGCACGGGCGAGCGGATGAACATCGCCCACACCCGGTCGATGGTCAGGGCGGCGCTCGGCGGCCGGCTCGATCGCGTGCCGACGACGACCGATCCGGTGTTCGGAGTCGAGGTCCCGACGGCCTGCCCGGACGTTCCGGCGGAGGTTCTCCAGCCCCGGCTGACGTGGCGCGACACGGCCGCCTACGACCGCCAGGCGAGCCTGCTCGCCCGGATGTTCGAGGAGAATTTCGAGGCGTACGCGGACGGCGTGTCCGAGGAGGTTCGGCGGGCCGGTCCCCGCCACCTGGGCTAGGGAGGAGCGGACGCCATGCCGCGCAACAAGGTCACCGTGGTCGGCGCCGGCAACGTCGGTGCAACCACCGCCCAGCGGATCGCCGAGGCCGGCCTCGCCGACGTCGTCCTCGTCGACATCGTCGAGGGGCTGCCGCAGGGCAAGGCCCTCGACCTGGCGGAGGCGGCGCCGGTCGTCGGCCACGACGCCCGGGTGACAGGCACGAACGACTACGCCGAGACGGCCGGTTCGGACATCGTCGTCGTGACCTCGGGACTGGCCCGCCAGCCCGGGATGAGCCGGGACGACCTGCTGGCGAAGAACGCGTCGATCGTTCGCTCCGTTGTCGAGCAGGCCGCGAAGCACTCCCCCGACGCGATCCTCATCGTCGTCACGAATCCGCTCGACGCGATGTGCCACGTCGCGATGACGGCCTCCGGTTTCCCCCGCGAGCGGGTCCTCGGGATGGCCGGCGTCCTCGACTCGGCCCGGTTCCGGACCTTCATCGCCCACGAGCTCGGCGTCAGCGTCGAGGACACCCACGCGTTCGTGCTCGGCGGGCACGGCGACACGATGGTCCCGCTGGCTCGCTACTCGACGGTCGCCGGAGTGCCGATCACCGAGCTGCTGCCCAGCGACCGTGTCGAGGAGCTGATCGAGCGGACCGCGAACGGCGGTGCAGAGATCGTGGCGCTCCTCAAGACAGGCTCGGCGTTCTACGCCCCGGCCGCCTCGACGTTCGAGATGGTCGAGGCGATCCTCCACGATCGCAAGCGCGTCCTGCCGTGCGCCGTCCTCCTGCGCGGTGAGTTCGGGGTCGACGGTCTCTTCGTCGGCGTCCCGGTCGTCCTCGGCGCAGGCGGCATGGAGCGGGTCTTCGAGATCGAGCTCACGGCGGCCGAGGAGGCCGCGTTCAAACGGTCCGCCGACGCGGTGCGGGAGCTCGTCGACAAGCTCGGCTGAGCCGCGCGGGGGTCCCGGCCCCACGAAAACGGTTGCCGGATGGCACCGAAAGAGGCGGCCACCGGTACTTTTGCCACGCGTCCTTGGTACTCTTGGCGACCCTTCGCGGTCGCCGTCACGGCTGCCGCTCCTGTGCGCCCCTGCGCACGTGTCATGGAGGTCGGCATGCACCGACGCGCCGCCGCGCTCCTCGCCACCCTGGCCCTCCTCGTCTCTGCTTCCGGCGCGTTCGCGATTGCGCCGCCGGCGAGCCGCGACGCGACGGCCGCCGGCGCCGTGCTCGACAAGAGCTCGGCGATCGTCGTCTTCAGGCAGCTGCCGCTGGCGACGTACGACGGCAGAATCCAGGGCTACGAGAAGACGCGTCCCTCGACCGGCAAGCTCAACGCCAACAGCGCAGCCGCCAGGAAGTACCTCGGCTACCTGCAGACAAAGCACTCCGCGTTCCAGAAGTGGCTCCAGACCAACGTACCGAGCGCGAAGATCACGTCGCAGTACTACACGACGCTGAACGCGGTCGCGGTCAGGCTCAACGGCGCCGCCATCGGCAAGCTCCGCGAGAACACCGACGTCCTGACCGTCGAGTACAACGCGCTCTACCGGCCCGACATGAGCGAGAGCTACAAGCTCATCAGCGCGGCCGGTGCATGGGCAGCCGCCGGCGGCCGGGCCGAGGCGGGCCGCGGGGTCAAGGTCGGGATCATCGACTCCGGCATCGACCACACCCACCCGTTCTTCGACCCCGCCGGCTTCAGTTATCCGGCGGGCTTCCCGAAGTGCGACGCAGCGGACACCTCCGGCGGCGCGTGCATCAACGTGAGCCCGAAGGTCATCGTGGCCCGGGTCTTCTACAACAAGAACAACCAGACCGACTACACCGCCCGTCCAATCCCCGACGTCGGGGATCACGGCAGCCACGTCGCCGGCACGGTCGCCGGCGTCACCGGCAAGACGGCCGTGGTCGAGGGCGTGGCGATCGACGACATGTCCGGCGTCGCCCCCGGCGCCTGGCTCGGCAACTACAACGTGTTCCCGGGTGAGGTCATTTCGTCCCGCAGCGAGGACATCCTCAACGCGGTCGAGCAGGCTGTCCTCGACGGCATGGACGTCCTGAACCTGTCGCTCGGCGGCGGGTACCGGGGCAACAACGACCTCCTGGCGAAGGGCCTCGACACGGCCGTCGCCGCCGGGGTCGTCGTCGTCGCGTCCGCCGGGAACAACGGCCCCGGCGGCTTCACCATCGGTTCGCCAGGGCGTGCCCGCGACATCATCACAGTGGGCGCGAGCACGAACCAGCACTTCGTCGGCCAGCCGCTTACCTACGGCGGTACGACCGTGGGTGCAGCGGTCGGCGACTTCCCGCCCCTTCCGGGCGCGACGTTCGCCCTGTTCGTCTCCGGCGACGCGACGAGCCTCAGCAACGCCTGCACGAGCCTGCCGGCCTCGACCCAGGCCAGCGAGCTGGTGCTCGTGACCCGGGGCGTCTGCACGTTCAGCACAAAGGTTCGGACTGCCATTGCAGCCGGCTACGACGGCGTGATCGTGCGGAACAACGTGGCCGGCGACCCGACGGCGATGGCCAAGGACGGCCTCGGCGACGACGAGCTTCCGGCAGTCATGCTCGGCAAGAGCGATGGCGACGCGCTCCGCGCCGCCGCGCCCGCGACCGTGACGGCCGTGGCCTCGTTCTCCGAGTTCATCACCCCGAATGGCGACATCCTCGCCGGGTTCAGCAGCCAGGGCCCGACATTCGTCGACTACGCAATCAAGCCTGACCTGACGTCAGTCGGCGTCAACGTCCTGAGCTCGACCGTGTGCGACCCGGGCAACCCCTGCGGCAACGACGGCGATTGGGCGTTCTTCAGCGGGACCTCGATGTCGTCGCCGCACGTGGCCGGCTCGGCCGCGGTTCTCAAGGACCTCAACCCGACGTGGAGCCCGGCGGCGATCAAGTCGGCGCTCGCCAACACGGCCGATCTCGTCGTGAAGAACGCCTTCGACGCGTCGACCACGGTCGGCCCGCTTCTCCAGGGTGGCGGTCGCGAGGATCTCACCGAGGCGGCTGCCACGGACGTCCTCTTCTGGCCGACCTCCGCGAGCTTCGGCCGGATCAGCGGCAGCCGGACGAATTCGACCTCGATGACGATCCGGCTCACCAACCTCACTGCCACCTCCAGAACGCTGGCGATCGAGGAGCTGCGGTGGAACCCCGCCGCCGGTGCCCTCGGCGCGACGTTCGGTGGCGGCTCGACGTCGTCCGGCGACAGCCGGATCGCGACGCCGTCGTCGATCACCATCCCGGCCAACGGGACCGCCAACCTGACGGTCTCGGTCGACGCCAACCTCGCTCTCGGATCGATCGTCCAGGGCTGGCTGAAGCTGACCGGTGGCGGGGACGACTACCAGGTGGCGTACTGGGCGCAGGTCGCCCCGTAACGACTCGCGGCGGTCCACGATCGCCGCATCGCTCGACGCGACCGGAGGCCCCGGGCTCAGCCCGGGGCCTTCGCGACCGAAGGCCGTCCTCCCACGGCGGGAGGGCGGCGTCCTCGTGAGGTTGGACGCAGCGGCGGAAGGTCCCGCCCCGCCCGACGCGGTAGTCGTAGGTTCCGCCGCGGGCGCGGAGAAGCACGTGGAACCCGTCGACGAGCATCCGGCTGTAGAGCATCCCGGGCTCCGGACAGCCGAGCGACCCGTCCCGCCAGGTCACCGGCTCCACCCTATCGACGGCCCCCGACGGCCGCCGCACCGAAAGGCCCGCCCGGCGGCGCCGGGCGGGCCTTTCGCGTCCCGTCGGGTCAGGCGTTCACGACGAGGGTCGGCGTCAGCCGCCGGATCGACCCGTCGCTTGCGGTCAGCCGCTGCCTCGACCGGTCGAGGCTGGCGGCCAGTGCCTGGCGGTAGGCGGCCTCGGTCTCGGGCAGCGGATCCACCGCCAGCTCGCGACGGAGGACGACACGGAGGCGGCGGTACTGGCGGGCAACCTGCGACCGCGTCCCGCACTCGGCAAACACGCCGATGAGGACGGCGTGGGCCTCCTCGCGGAGCGGGTCGCGGGCGAGCAGTCGTTCGGCCGCGTTCCGGGCGCCATCGAGGTCGCCCCTCGCCAGCCGCTCCTCGGCGGCCTGGGCGAGGACGTCCTCGTAGAGGTCGGCGAGCCGCTCCCGCTCGGTCGCGAAGCACTCGTGCCCGAGGCCCTCGGCGAGGTCACCGCCGTACAGCCGCAGCGCCCGCTCGGCGTCAGCCGGCCGCGACCGGGCGGCAGCCTCGAACTGCGCCGCGTCGAGCTCGACGAGCGCCTCGGAACGCAGGCCTAGCAGGTCCGGCTCGATCTCGAGAACGCCCCGAGGATCGAGACCCGCCCCGGCAAGGCCGCTCTTGACGAGCCACAGGGCCTGGCGGAGGCATGCCGTCGATCCGCCCTCGGCATCCGGCCACAGGTCCGCCGCGATCGCCTCCCGCGGCCGGCGGCGCCGGTCGATGGCGAGGAGGGCGAAGAGCGCCTGGGCCTGGCGGCCGGCCAGGTGAACCTGGCGGTCGCGCCCGCGGACGTCGACCCGGCCGAGCAGTCGGACGTGGATGCGCTCGCCGGCCGGGTGACGGATGCTCACAGCTCGCCTCGCGTTTGGCTTGGGCGTCCGACCGTCCCCCCGGGACGGACGCCCCAGCCGGCAGCCGGTGGTCCCCCCTGGCCGTCCCCCGATCACGGTCGGCACCGGTTCCGAGATGATCCAATTGGGCCATCCCCAATCCCAGCGACCGCCCGACAGCGGCGCTGTCGTCGAGCCGACAAGGCCCGGCCGGCAGCGCGCCCCCGGCGACGCTCGCCGGTTCCCGGTTCCTCCGTCCGAGGCAGCGCCAGTCGGTACACTGGCCGCCACCGTGCCGATCGCCGTCGTCGCGCTCGACTTCGATCCCTTCCTCCACCTCGGCGACCGTCTCGTTCGCCTCGAGACGCTCGCGCTGGCGGCCGGCATCCTCGTGGCGTTCCTCCTCGCGGCCCGGATCGCGCGGGGCACGGCCATCGGAGACCAACCGGGCGCTCCGTCGGGCCGATCGTTTCGAGCCGACGATCTCGTGTTCATCGTCCTCGCCGCGGTCCCCGGCGCCGTGGTCGGCGGGCGGCTCGGGTACGGACTCGTCCACCTCGATTACTACGCCGGGCACCCCGCCGCGCTCCTCGACCCGGGGCATGGCAGCCTCCAGCTCGGGCTCGCCGTCGTCGGCGGGGCGCTCAGCGGCGCATGCGCGACCCGCCTCCTCGGCGAGCGAGCCGGAGGTTGGCTCGACGTGGCCGCCCTGCCGCTGCTCGTCGCGATTGCGGCGGGCAAGGTGGCAATGGCGCTCGGGGGGAGCGGCCAGGGATTGCCGACCGACGCACCGTGGGCGACGAGCTACCTCGGGGCGGGGCCATGGGGGTCCCTCGCTCCGGAGCTGCCCTCCCACCCCGCCCAGCTCTACGAGGCCGGGGCGACACTTCTCGTCCTCGTCGGCGCGGTCGGCCTGATCGCCTCGGGAGAGTTCGGCCGCCGCGACGGGCGGCTGTTCCTCGCCGTGCTCGCGGCCTGGGCGGTCGCCCGGGCGATCGTCGCGGCAACGTGGCGGGACCCGCCGGTCGTCGGGCCGTTGCGGGCCGATCAGCTCGTCTCGATCGGGATCGCCGCGGGCTGCGTCCTGCTCCTTCTGGCCTCGGGCGCGGAGCGGCATACCGCCGGCGACCGGCTCCCGGAGTTCCACCCGCCGGACCCCGAGACGCCGGCCGGTCTCTGACCCGCCGGGCGGCCGATTCGCCGCGGGCGGCCGATTCGCCACTGCGAAAGAGGTCATTCCTGAGGCATTTTGCGGGCGGCCGATTCGCCCGGGGGGAGTATCGTGAGACGTCCGGGCGGCGACGCGTCCGGATCACGGAACGAACAGCGAGGGTCAGCGATGACGCAGGTCGCGGAACCGGGCGCCGCCCGGACCGACGGCACGCCCGTGCCGGAGAGGGTCAATCACTGGATCGGCGGCCGGCCCGTCGTCGGCACCTCCGGCCGGAACGGACCGGTCTACAACCCGGCCAGCGGCAGCCTCGCCAGGCTCGTCGACTTCGCGTCCGTCGAAGAGGTCGACGCCGCGGTCCGCGCGGCGAAGGAGGCGTTCCCGGGGTGGCGGGCGACCTCGCTGTCGAAGCGGACGGACATCCTGTTCAAGATGCGCAACCTCGTCGACAGGCACCGTGCTGACATCGCAGCGATCCTCACCGCCGAGCACGGCAAGGTCACCTCGGACGCGCTCGGCGAGGTCGCCCGCGGCCTCGAGAACCTCGAGTTCGCGACGGGCGTGCCGAACCTCCTGAAGGGCGGATTCAGCGAACAGGTCTCGACCGGCGTCGACGTCTACCAGATCCGCCAGCCGCTCGGCGTGGTGGCGGGGATCACGCCGTTCAACTTCCCGGCGATGGTCCCGATGTGGATGTTCGCGAACGCGATCGCCTGCGGCAACGCGTTCATCCTCAAGCCGTCGGAGAAGGATCCGTCTGCCTCGATCTTCATCGCCGAGCTGCTCGCCGAGGCCGGCGTCCCGCCCGGCGTCTTCAACGTCGTCCACGGCGACCGGGTCGCGGTCGACGCGATCCTCGCCCACCCGGACATCAAGGCCGTCTCGTTCGTCGGGTCGACGCCGGTCGCTCGCCACATCTACGAGACCGGGACGCGGGCCGGCAAGCGGGTCCAGGCTCTCGGCGGGGCGAAGAACCACATGATCGTCCTGCCCGACGCCGACATCGACATGGCGGCCGATGCGGCCGTGTCGGCGGCCTACGGCTCGGCCGGGGAGCGGTGCATGGCCATCTCGGTCGTCGTCGCCGTCGGCGACGTGGCCGACCCGCTCGTCAACGCGATCAAGGACCGCCTTCCGAAGATCCAGGTGGGTCCCGGGGCCGAGGCGTCGTCCGAGATGGGCCCGCTCGTCACCCGGGAGCACCGCGACAAGGTTGCCTCGTACATCGAGAGCGGCCGCTCCCAGGGGGCCTCGGTCGTGGCCGACGGCCGCGACCACCCGCTGTACGGCGGCAACGGGTTCTTCCTCGGGGTGTCGCTCCTCGACAACGTCACGCCGGAGATGGACTCGTATCGCAACGAGATCTTCGGACCGGTCCTCGAGGTCGTCCGCGTCCCGACGTACGGCGAGGCGGTCCAGCTCGTCAACGACAGCCCCTACGGCAACGGGACGGCGATCTTCACCCGCGACGGGGGGGCCGCCCGGCAGTTCCAGTTCGAGGCCGAGGCCGGGATGGTCGGGATCAACGTGCCAATCCCGGTTCCGGTCGCCTACTACTCGTTCGGCGGCTGGAAGGGGTCGCTGTTCGGCGACCTCCACATGTACGGGCCCGACGGCATCCAGTTCTACACTCGGGCGAAGGTCGTGACCGCCCGCTGGCCGGACCCCGGGACCTCGAAGGTGGACCTCGGCTTCCCGCGGACCCGCTGACGGCTGATCCGCAGGCAGCGCAGCCGTGACCTAGCCGGCCGCGAGCCTCCGGCGTACTCCATCGTCCGGCTTCCCGCTCGGGCGGGGCTCGGCGCCCGGCGCGGACCCGTTCGTCCGGTCATCTCCCCGGCTGGCGTCCACCGGCCGTGCCTCGGGCATGGGTCGGACCCGCAGTGCGAGGGGGACCGGGGCGAGGCGGAGCCACGGCTCGCACACCGCGCGCGCCCGGTCCATCAGCGCCCGGGCGCCCTCCTCGTCGGCGTGGACGACGAGCCGGAGGCGCCCCTGGCCGAGATCCGTCACGCGGTCGCCCGACCGGAGAGTCGCCCGGAGGGCCTCCCCGTACGCCTCGGCGAAGCGGATCGCCCCCTCGCGCCCGACGGAGTTCCGCAGCTCGTCGAAGCCACCGAGCGCCGCGACGAGGACGACCGGCGCCGGCATCTCGCCCGGCGGCCGGTGCCGGCGGGCACGGCGGCGCGGCCGGTGGGCGGAGCTCGACCCGCTGGGCGCGGGCTCGCCGAGGAACGCCTCGATCGCGCGCTCGGTCCGTCCCCGGTCCTCGTCATCGGGCGGGAGGACGAAGCGCCGACCCCGGCGGCTACCCGCCTCCTGTTTCGTGGAAGGTCGGTCCGGATCCTCTCCGGGCGCCCCCGGCTCGATCGAGGGAGGCCGGGAGGCCGGCGCGGCGATCGTATCCAGCGAACCGCCGACCGCGGGAGATGCCGTCGCCGGCGGGAAGGGACCGTCCGTCCGGGTCTCGCCGACGGGTGGCCCCGCCCGCACCAGCTGAGCGTCGATCGGCCGGAATCTCTCCCGCTCGGCGAAGCCCGGTATCACCCGTGTCCCGGCCTGGGACCACGGTGCGGGTCGTGGGCGGACGGTCTCCTCGCGGGCGAGGGCCACCTGGGAACTCGAGACCGGCCCGCGGCGTGGTTTCCCCGACGGGCGAGCTGATCCGGCTGTCTGGCGCCAGCGGCCGATTCCGACCCCGACGAGCAGGGCCAGGTTCAGCAGGACGGCGACGAGGACGAGGACGAGCAGGACGTCGCGGGGCATGCGGCTCCAGTCGCTGGCGGCTGGCGGGGAAGGGCCGATCGCACGGCGGACCGGTGCCCGGATTCTAGTCCTTCGACCTGACCGCCGTCCCCGAACCTGCGTCGAATCAGCTTCTCCGCGCGAAGTCCGCCGCCGCCCTCTTGACGAACTTGCCATGGCCCTTGCGACCGGTGAATTTTCCGTCGCGGACGATCACCGAGCCACGCGACAGGACCACGTCCGATGCGCCCTGGACGGTCCGGCCCTCGTAGCACGAATAGTCGACGTCCATGTGGTGAGTCTTCGCCGAGATCGTCCGCTTGCGGCCCGGGTCGTAGACCACGAGGTCGGCGTCGGAGCCGACCGCCACCGCGCCCTTCCGCGGATACATCCCGAACAGCTTCGCCGGCGCCGTCGAGATCACGTCCACCCATCGCTCGCGGGTCATCTTCCGGCCGACGACGCCCCCGTCGTGGAGCAGATCGACGCGGTCCTCGACTCCCGGCAGGCCGTTCGGGACCTTCCGGAAATCGCCCTTTCCGAGGTCCTTCTGGCCCTCGAAGTCGAACGGGCAGTGGTCGGTCGAGACGACCTGCAGGTCGTCCTTGACGAGCCCCGTCCAGAGCTCTGCCTGGTGATCCTTCGGCCGGAGCGGCGGCGAGCACACGAACTTCGCGCCCTCGAACCCGTTGCCGAGGTCGTCGAGGGAGAGGAAGAGGTATTGCGGGCAGGTCTCGGCGAACGCCATCGCGCCGCGGTCGCGGGCCTCGCGGACCTCCTCGAGCGCGTCACGCGCGGACAGATGGACGATGTAGACGGGGACGCCTGCCGCCTCGGCCAGGCGGATCACCCGGTTCGTCGCCTCGCCCTCGAAGATCGGATAGCGGACCACCCCGTGGTAGTACGGGTCCGTCCTGCCGGACTCCGCGTACTGGGCGGCGACGACGTCGATCGCCAGGCCGTTCTCGGCGTGCATCATGATCAGTCCGCCGTTCTTCGCCGTCTGCTGCATTGCCCGGAAGATGGCGCCGTCGTCGCTGTAGAAGACGCCCGGGTAGGCGGTGAACAGCTTGAAGTCGGGGACCCCCTCCGCGACGAGCCCGTCCATCTCCACGAGCGTCGCGTCGTTGACGTCGCTCATGATCATGTGGAAGCCGTAGTCGGCGACGGCGTTGCCCTCGGCCTTGGCATGCCATGCGTCGAGCCCTTCCCGCAGCGACTTGCCGCGGGACTGGACGGCGAAGTCGACGATCGAGGTCGTCCCGCCGAAGGCCGCCGCCCGCGTCCCCGTCTCGAACGTGTCCTTGGCAAAGGTTCCGCCGAACGGCAGCTCCATGTGGGTGTGGACGTCGATCGCCCCAGGGATGACCCACTTCCCGCCGGCATCGATCGTCTCGTCGGCGGTCACGCCCGAGCCGGCGAGGTCCGACCCGATCTGGGCGATCCTCTCATCGTCGACGAGGACGTCGGCCTCGTACGAGCCGTCGGCGGTCACGACGGTGCCATTGCTGATCAGCGTGCGCATCGCTCCTCCTCGCCGGCGCGGATCGCGCCACCCGACACCGACCGAGGATAGCGAATGGGCGCCCGACCGCGCGGAGGGTCAGCGGCGGTCCGGGGCCTGAAGGATCAGCGGCGGATCGCCCGGATCGCCCGCGCCCGCCGGACGCGGCGGACCCACACCACGGCCGTGGCGACCGATGCTCCGAGGAGGATCGCGCCGACGAGCCTGTACGGCTCGGAGACTGTTGCCACGAACCCCCCGATCCAGGCGTCGAGGTCCGGGTAGGCGGCCAGGGCGCGGGCGACCATCGGGGGCAGGACGACGAGGGCGAGGCCGACGAAGGTGAGAAGCACGAGAAGCTTGAGCACCTTCCGCATCCGACGGTCCCGGCGGACGCCCCGGCCCTCCATGTCCCAGTACGGATCCCGTCGACGCCCCGGCACGGAGATGGGGGATCTCATCGAGGAAGACTCCTGTGCGAGCGACCGCCCGTGAGTTTCTCCCGCTCGGGGACCCGGCGCCAGTCGGACTTCCGGGCTATTCCGGTCCCCCCTCGGATCGCCCGATTGGCACATGTCGAGAGGGCCTTCGCGCTCGGCGGAGCGCGGCCATCACCGACCCGGCCCACACCGCCAGGAGGAGGACGAGGTTGATCGCGCCGGCGTCGCCGGACCGTCCCGTCAGGGCTTCGGTCGAGGTGGGCGGTGGGGTGAGGCGAGGGCCGCTCCCGCTCGGGGCGGGGAGGGGAGGCCTGGGAGTGGCCGTGCCGGACGGCGCCGGCGGCGCGGGTGCGGGCGGCGGCGGAGGGGCGGGCGGCCCGATCTCGCCGACGATCGCGCTGGGCTGGATGCTACGGTCCTGGTTCCTCGCTCCGCCGCCGTCGAGGCCGAGCGTCCGCATGTGCCACGGCGCCCCGGAGACCTCGCCCGCCCCGTCGCGCGTGCCGCCCGCGGCGACGTCCCAGTACCTCGACTGGGCGAGATGGCCGCCCCAGGCGAGGAGCACGGCGGATCCCGTCGACGTGAACGAGACCGTCACGTCCGCGCTGCTGTTGCCGGCGGTCGAGCCGGAATGCCTCGGCACCGAGACCGACTGGATCGTCCCGCCCCAGATCGTCAGCCGTCGGGGCATGCCCGAGAAGACCTCGGCCACGTTGACCGAGAGCCCGTTGGTGGAGAACGGGTCGGGTGGCATCGCGAAGCTGGTCGGAGCCGGAAGGCTGGGGCACATCGACGAGATCCCGCCGCCGCCGCCCGCACAGATGCTCGGCTTCGACCAGGCGTTCCAGGTCGTGAGGAAGTCGAACGCCTTGTGACCGCCGGCCGTGAAGTCGTAGTTGATGTGGATCGTGTGCTTGCCCTTCTTCAGCCCTTCGATCGCCAGCCGGTACGGAACGGCCCCGCCCTCGGGGAATCGGGCGTTGTTGCCGTTCAGGTTGCCGTTCTGCCAGGCCGCGTCGAGGGTGGCGTACTGGTCGAGGTTGACGCTCACGCCTGCCGCGCGCGTGGCGATCGGCGCGATCGTCGCGATCAGGGCGACCAGGGAGAAGACCATGACGGTCCGCACGAGCCGGCGGGCGCGGGGTCGTCCGGGCAGGTAGTCACGATCCTGGCCGTACCAGCGATCGCGGCGCCTGAACGAGAGCGTAGACATCGACACCCGGCACCCCACTACGTTGACGCGCCTATCACGCGTCACCGAAGGTCCGGCGTCGAGGGGGCCGTCCGGCCTATCGACCCGGCCGGTCCCCAGCGGACCGCACCGCGGGGCGGTTCCCGGGCCCGTTTCGGGGTGCGGCGGCGCACCGGCCAGGGCACCTCTGCCCGCGGCCGGGTCAGCGGGCCGCGGCGACTCCCCGGAGGACCGGCACGACCTCCGTTCCGTAGGCCTCGAGGATCGACTCTTCGTCGCCGTTCATGAGGTAGATGTTGAACTGGTCGACGCCCGCATCGGCCAGCTCCCGGAGCTTGGCGACGTGGTCGGCGACCGATCCGAGCACGCAAAACCGGTCGGTGACCTCGTCGCCCACGAAAGCCGCGTTCGCCGACCCGACTTCCGCGTGGTGGTGGTAGTCGTAGCCGGTGCGCTCCTGGATGTAGCCGGTCAGGGCCGGCGGCAGCTGCTCCCGGGGGTACTTCGTCACGAGGTCGACGACGTGGTTGCTGACGAGGGCCGGGAACCAGCGGGTCCGCTCGCGACACGTCTCGAGGTCGCCGAGGTGGGCCGGGGCGGCGGCCTGGACGCGGATCGAGCCCGGATCGCGGCCGGCCGCGGCCGCCGCTTCCCGGACCTGGGCGACGAACCAGCGGACGAGGTCCGGGTCGGCCAGCTGGAGGATCACGCCATCGGCCACCCGGCCGGTCATCGCCAGGGCCATCGGCCCGTAGCCCGCGATCCAGACCGGCAGCCGCCAGCCGCGGGTCCACGGGAAGTTGAGCTGGGTGCCCTCGTACTCGATCGACTCTCCCGCGACGAGGGCCCGGATGACGCGGATGGCCTCCTCGGTGTGGGCGATCGTGATCGGCGGCTTGCCGAGGACCCGCCGGGCGCTGTCGCCCCGGCCAATCCCGAGATCCATCCGCCCGTCGCTCACCTCGTCGAGGACGGCCAGGGCGGACGCGGTGACCGACGGCTCGCGAGTCCCGGGGTTCGTGACGCATGTCCCGAGGCGCAGTCGCTCGGTCGCCTGGGCCATCAGCGTCAGCAGGACGTACGGCTCCCGCCACAGGACGTGGGAGTCGAACAGCCAGCCGTACTCGAAGCCGGCGGCCTCCGCCTGCCGGGTCAGGGCGAGGGTGCGCTCGATCGAGTGCTCCGGCTTGAGCGTGAATCCAAACTGCATCGCGCCGGGACCCTCCTCATGCGGGCGGCGAGGCCGAGAGGGTACACCGGCCGCGAGCGGGCAGGCGGCGCCGTCGGGCTACAGGGTCTCGCGGCCGCGTGCCTTGGACCGATTCACGCCGGGCGTACCGGCGCCCGTGGCCCCGTGGCAGCATGTCGGCGTGTCGCGTGTCTCTGTTCGCGGCATCGCCGGCGCTGTCCGCCGCCGAGCCCGCGACGTCTACCGCTTCGATCCCCGCCGCTATCTCCCGCCACCCACCCGGGCCAGGGGTGGGCCGCCGCGGGTCGGGCTGGTCGGGTTCTTCGGCTGGGGCAATTACGGCGACGAGCTCTTCATCGAGGTCTTCCGTGAGCACCTCGGCGGGCGGCTCGAGCTCCAACCGATCTTCGATTCGGTGACGCCGCCTTACACGACCGCGCCGCTCCGCGAGGTCGTCGATGCCACCGACGCCGTGCTCATCGGGGGCGGCGACATCGTCAGCCCGTGGTCGCGGCGGTCGCGATACTGGGCCGGCGAGTTCCTCCGCCGGCCGGCCTTCGTCGCGGGCGTCGGCGTGCCGACCTGGCGGCCGGCCGACCCCGGCGCGGTCCGTGAGGTGCGCCGCTTCTTCCGGCACGCCAACGTGCGGTTCATCCACGCCCGCGACGAGGAGAGCGGCCGCTGGATCGAGACCCACCTGGAACCGCGGATCCCCGTCGTGGTGGCGCCGGACCTCGTCTGCGCCCTGACCCTGCCCCCGGTCGCCCGGCCGAGCGACCCGCCGATTCTCGGGATCGTGGTCCGCAAGCGTGACCAGCCGGACGATCTGACCCATGTCCGGCGGCTTGCCGAGCGCGGCGCGGAGCTGGGCTATCGCGTCCGGACCATCGTCCTGGCGACCGGGTCGACCCGGCCGGATGACCTCGAGGCGACCCGCGCGCTGGGGTTCGCGGGTGCCGAGCTGGTCGAGTCGGACGGGCTGCAGGACCTCACCCGGGCGATCGGGGAATGCACCGTCCTGGCCACGATGAAGTTCCACGGCCTCGTCGTGGCCACGATGTACGGCATTCCCGCCTTCGCGCTCATTCGGACCGACAAGAACATCAACTTCCTGCGCCGAATCGGTCGGCTCGACCTCGTGAGCGGCGTGGACGATCCGGAGCTGGCCGATCACCTCACGCGCGACGTGCCGCCGATCGACCCGCGTATCCCCAGGGAGCTGCGGCGGGCGACGGAGGCAATGCTGACCGATCTCGCAGCCCGGCTCGCCGCGGTCTGAGGTCCGAGCGGGGAGATCAGCGAGAGCGGGACGGGGCCGTCCTCCCCGGGCGGCCGAGCCCGGAGGGCAGCCTACGGAGCGACGAGATCCGCATATGCGTCGGGCCGGCGGTCGCGGTAGAACTGCCAGGTCTGGCGGACCTCCTGGATCTTGTCGAGATCCATGTCGCGGACGAGCAGCTCCTCGTCGTGGGCGGACCCGAGCTCGCCGATGAACTGGCCGCGGGGGTCGACGAAGTAGCTCTGGCCGTAGAAGTCGTCCTCGCCGAGGTCCTTCTCGATCCCCACCCGGTTGATCGTCCCAACGAAGTAGCCGTTCGCGACCGCGTGGCTGACCTGCTCGATCCGCCACAGGTACTCGGACAGTCCGCGTGAGGTGGCCGACGGGATCAGCACGATCTCCGCACCGTTCAGGCCGAGCGCCCGGGCGCCTTCCGGAAAGTGCCGGTCGTAGCAGATGTAGACGCCCACCTTGCCGACCGCCGTCTCGAACACCGGATACCCGAGGTTGCCGGGCCGGAAGTAGAACTTCTCCCAGAAGCCCTTCACGTGCGGGATGTGGGTCTTGCGGTACTTCCCGAGATACCGCCCGTCCGCATCGATGACGGCGGCGGTGTTGTAGTAGATCCCGGACGCCTTGGCGTCCTCTTCGTACATCGGCACGACGAGGACCATGCCGGTCTTCTTCGCGAGGTCCTGCATCCGCTTCGTCGTGGGACCGTCAGGGATGAGCTCCGTGTAGCTGTAGTACTGGGGGTCCTGGACCTGGCAGAAGTACGGCCCGTAGAACAGCTCCTGGAAGAGCATGATCTGGGCGCCCTGCTTGGCGGCCTCGTGGGCCTGCTTCTCGTGCTTCTGGATCATCGACTCCTTGTCGCCGGTCCAGCTGGCCTGGAGGAGCGCTCCCCTGACGTTGCGCGGCATCGTCGACCCTCACTCGTGGCGGCTCGCAGACTGAAAGAGGGGTGAGGGTACACCCGCCGCGCGGCACAGTGAGCGGCAAGCCCACCCGCCGCCATCCCCGAATTCCCGTGCCGTGGGAGTCGGACAAAAGCGCATGCCGCGAAGATGCCCGATCTGTCGCCACGCGCCGGCGACGTGAGAGTGTGACAATCCAATGAGGCCTTGACGGCTTCCGAGTTTCACCCGGTGGGAATCCGGAGGTGCAGCGCGGCGATCAGCCGGGTGCCTTGCCCGTGGCGGCCTTTGCAAGGCGGCTGCCAGCCGTCGAGCGGCGGCGGGCGCGCAACGCGCGCGCCCCGACATCGACACTCGGGGCCGTGACAGCCAACGCCCCAGTGCTCGAACGCGCCGCTCCGGCGATCGAGCAGGCCGCCCAGACCGCCGTTCGGAGCGCCCACGAGGAGACGCTGCCGACGCCGGTCGCGCTCGCCCGTGGCCGGGCTGCCTCGGCCGTCGCGGCTCTCGGGTTCGCGGGCTTTCTCGCGATCTTCGGGCTCGTCCGGACCCACCGGAGTGAGGCGTTCGACCTGGCGCTGACGCTGAAGGTCCAGAGCCGCCGGCATGCCGTCCTCGAGCGAGTGATGGCCGCCGCCTCATGGCTCGGCTTCCCGCCCCAGAGCCGGATCGTGCCGCCGGCGATCATCGGCACCCTGTACGCCTTCCGCTTCCCGACGGAGGCCCGCTTCCAGCTGCTCGCCTGGTGCACCGGGCTCGTATCGACCGTCCTCAAGGCGATCATGCGCCGGCCGCGCCCGGTCGCCGGGACGGACCTCCGCGTCGTCGCGGCGCCCCTCGGCGGCTCGAGCTTCCCGTCCGGCCATGTCATCACGTACGTCGGGACATACGGCTTCCTCGCCTACCTCGCTCATACGCTCATCCGGCCACGGGGCGTGCGGCGCGCACTGGTCGCGGGCCTCGTCGGCCTGCTGGCACTCGTCGGTCCCAGCCGGATCCACCAGGGCCACCACTGGCCGACCGACGTGACCGCGTCGTACCTCCTCGGGACGAGCTACCTCATCGGGCTGACGGCGCTGTACCGACGGGCGAAGGAGCGGCGTGCGGCTCGCCTGCGCCGCGGAGACCTGGCCCGATCGCTGGCCGGAGCGTGACCCGGCCCAAACAGGCCGCCCGCCGCCACGGAGACCGCCGGTGGCGTCGCGTCCGGGTAATCTCGAACCCGAATGCCGGGGGCAAGGCCGGCCTCGCGACGAATGGCGTCTCCCGCGAGGAGCTGGTCGCCCTGCTCGAACGGTACGGTCTCGGCGACGAGCTGTGCGAGACGCACTCGCCGGCCGAGGCGCAGGCGCTCGCGCGAGAGGCCGTTCAGGCGGGCTGCGACCTCGTCGTCGGGGCCGGTGGCGACGGGACGATCGGGACGGTGGCGACCCAGCTGCTCCGGACCGATGCGACGCTCGGCGTCCTGCCGCTCGGCTCGGTGATGAACATCGCCCGGTCGATCGGCCTGCCGCGCGATCTCGCCCAGGCCGTCGAGATCCTCGCAACGGGCGAGGTCAGGTCGATCGACGTCGGCGAGGCGAAGGGCCGGCCGTTCTTCGAGACAGGCTCGGTCGGCATGAACGCGGCGATCTTCCGGGAGGTGCAGCGGTTCGAGCAGGGCGACTGGCTGTCCATCGTGAGGACCCTCTGGGTCGCGTTCCGCTACCGACCGGCCCGGATGGAGCTCCGGCTCGGCGACCGGATCGTGCGGACGAGAGCGCTGATGGTGACCGTCTCGAACGGCCCGTACACCGGTGCGGCGATGACGGTCGCCCCGGGCGCACGCCTCGACGACGGCAAGTTCGACGTCCGGATCTTCCGCCGCTTCTCCAAGTGGCAGCTCCTGCGCCACCTCGTGTCGATCGCGTTCGGGCGCCGGCGCTACGCACCGGAGGTCTCGACGTACCGATCGGAGCGGGTCGCGATCGACAGCGTCCACCCGCTGCCATGCCGCGTCGACTCGCACGATCTGGGCACCACGCCGGTCGAGTTCGTGACACTCCCGCGGGTGCTTCGGGTCGTGGTCCCGCCGGCGGAGCGCCGGACGGCCGGAGCGGCGCTGCCGCCCGCCGACTGACCGTCAGGCGGCGTCGGGGTGCGGCCGCTCCATGAACCACTCGCGAAACTCGGTGCAGCGACCCTGGGCGTCGAAGCGGCAGACGTAGACGTTGCTGTAGGCCGTCCGCTCGGCGGACCGATCGGGCAGCAGGTAGCGACTCTCTCCGGTCGCCACGAAGACGTCGCCGTCGACCGCGAGGGGCGCGTAGGCGGCGCTCCACGAATCCGGCTCGTCCGGGTCATCGAGCCACGAATCGGCGATCGCCGACCGGCCGGTCACCGGCTCAACGTACGGGCCGTAGTAGTAGCGGGCGTCGTCGCTGAACAGGCTCTCGATCGTTTTCCGGTCGTTCGACCGCCAGGCGGCGACGTACTGGTCGAGCCACCGCTGGAACCCGGTCCGGTCCATCTCGTCCTCCTCCCGTGCCACGCCGCCGGACGGTACCACGGGCTGCCCGGCCGAGCGGGTGTGCTGTAATGTCGGCTGAGCCGAACACCCGGGAGGCGGAGGGGCGCCCGCGCGGGGGCGCAGATACCGCGGGCCCGCTGTGGCGGGCGCGACACGAGGTGGACCGATGGGCACCAGCACGGCGGCCGGCCGGATGACCAGCGCGGAGATCGTCGCCCTGTCGCGGGCTCACACGCTGTTCTCGTGGTCGATCCAGGGCGCCATCGATCCGATCGCGATCGACCGGGCCGAGGGCGTCTATCTCTACACGCCCGAGGGCGACCGGATCCTCGACTTCAACAGCCAGCTGATGTCGGTGAACATCGGCCACGGCGACCGCCGGGTGATCGACGCCATCACGGAGCAGGCGTCCCGGCTCGAGTACGTCCAGCCGGCGTTCGCCAGCGAGCCGCGGGCGCGACTCGGCGCGAAGCTCGCCGAGATCCTGCCGGGCGACATGGACAAGGTGTTCTTCACCCTCGGTGGGGCCGAGGCCATCGAGAACGCGCTCAAGCTCGCCCGCCACTACACGGGCCGCTACAAGGTTCTCGCCCGCTACCGCTCGTACCACGGCGCGACCATGGGGGCGATGACCCTGACCGGCGACCCGCGTCGCTGGGCGAACGAGCCGGGCCTCGTGGGCGTCGTCCGCTACCCGGACACGCATCGCTGGGGCGAGAAGGAGCCGCGCCCGGTCGAGGAGAGCCTCCAGGGCCTCGAGGACGTCATCCGCTACGAGGGGCCGCACACGATCGCGGCGATCTTCCTCGAGACGATCGTCGGGACGAACGGGATCCTCATCCCGCCGGACGGCTACATCCAGGGCGTCCGGGCGCTGTGCGACAAGTACGACATCCTCATGGTCGCCGACGAGGTCATGGCCGGCTTCGGGCGGAGCGGGCGCTGGTTCGCGATCGATCACTGGGACACCGTCCCGGACCTCATGACGATGGCCAAGGGCCTGACGAGCAGCTACCTGCCCCTCGGCGCCGTCGCGATGCGTCGCAAGATCGCCGACGCGTTCGAGACGAAGATGTACTACGGCGGGCTGACGTACTCGAGCCACCCGGTCAGCTGCGCGGCGGCGCTGGCGACGATCGGGGTCTACGAATCGGATGGCCTGATCGAGAACTCCGCCCGCCTCGGCAAGGTCTTGCGCCGCCACCACGAGGACCTCTACGACCGGCATCCGTCGGTCGGGGCGCACCGGAGCCTGGGCCTGTTCGGGATCGTCGACCTCGTTCGAAGCCGCGATCCGTACGAGCCGCTCACCCCGTTCAACGGCACGAGCGACGAGATGAAGGCCGTCGGCAGGTTCCTCCGCCAGAACGGGCTCTACACGATGATCGCCAACAACTCGATCCATACGAATCCGCCGCTGTCGATCACCGAGGAGCAGCTGGCCGAAGGGTTCGAGATCATCGACCGCGCCCTCGATATCGCCGACCGGGCGGTCTCGGGCTAGCGGCGGCGCCGCCGCACAGACCAGCCGGACGATGGCCACGCTCACCGCGAGCACAGTCCGGCCCGCCGGATCCCGCCGCATGCCAGGCGTCCGACCGGTCGTCGGCTTGCTCGCGGTCGTCGGGATCATCCTTGTCGCCTGGGAAGTCGCGAAGTGGCTGGGGGGCGACCCGTGGCGCGAGGACTCGTTTCTCGGGACGGGGCTGCGCCTCTATCACAACCCTCCTTTCGACTGGAAGCCCGTCAACGACATCAACCTGCCCCACGTATGGGTCGTCATTGGCGCCTTCTTCGAGACCGCCGGTGGCGGGACGATCCTCCAGAGCCTCATCGGCGCCGCCCTGTTCACGCTCCGCGGCGCCGCCCTCGGGTTCGCAATCGGCGCCGCATTCGGGCTCGGCCTCGCGATCCTCCTCGTTCACGTCCGTGTGCTCGAGCGGGGGCTCGTCCCGCTGCTCGTGGCGAGCCAGACGGTGCCGATCGTCGCCATCGCGCCGCTCGTCGTCGTCGGGCTCAAGGCAGGCTGGCTGGGCGTGGCGATCGTCGCGAGCTACCTGACGTTCTTCCCGGTCACGATCGCCGCGATCCGCGGCCTGCGAGCGGCGGATGCCCGGGCCTTCGAGCTCCTGCGCTCGTATGCAGCGGATCGGCGCACGGTCCTGCGGCAGCTCCGTCTTCCGGCCTCGGCGCCATACCTCTTCACCGCGTTCAAGATCTCGGCGACCGGATCGGTCGTCGGCGCGATCGTCGGCGAGTTCCCCGCGGGCATCCGCGAGGGCCTCGGCGGGGCCATCCTCCAGTCGATGCAGTACTACTCGATCAATCCCGGGCGGCTGTGGGCGGCGATCCTCGTCTCGGCCGCCCTGGGGATCGGTGCGTTCCTCCTCGTCCTCGCCGCGGAGCGGTGGGCGCTCCGGGGCTACAGGCCCATCGAGGAGGGCATGGCGTGAGCGAGCCGCGGACGCGCCGGCGCGACGGCGGGACCGGAGCCGATCAGGCGGTGGTCGACCTCAGGAACGTGTCGAAGACGTTCGGGGGTGGGAGGGACGCCGGGGTGCGAGCCCTGAGCGAGATCGACCTGTCGATCGGGCGGGGCGAGTTCGTCTCGCTGATCGGCCCGTCCGGTTGCGGCAAGTCGACGCTGCTGAGGATCATCGGCGACCTCACCTCGCCGACGTCCGGGACGGTGACGGTCAACGGCAAGCCCGCGCCACGGGCGCGCCTCGACCGAGACTACGGGATGGTCTTCCAGGCGCCGGTGCTATTCGACTGGCGAACGGTTCAGAAGAACGTCGAGCTGCCCCTCGAGATCACCGGCCGGCCCGCTCCGGAGCGTCGGTCCAAGGCCAGGGCCATGCTCGACCTGGTCGAGCTGGGCGAGTTCGCCGGCCGCCATCCGTGGCAGCTTTCAGGCGGCATGCAGCAGCGTGTCGCCATCGCCCGGGCTCTCGCCCTCGACCCGGCGATCCTCCTCATGGACGAGCCGTTCGGTGCCCTCGACGAGATGACGCGCGAGCGGATGAATCTCGAGCTGCTGCGGATCTGGGACCGAACCGGGACGTCCGTGGTATTCGTCACTCACTCGATCCCCGAAGCGGTGTTTCTGTCGACCCGGGTCGTGGTCATGTCGGCCCGTCCGGGTCGAATCACGAGCATCGTCACGATCGACCTGCCGCGCGCGCGAACCGTCGAGACGCGCGAGCTTGAGCGCTACTTCGAGCTCGTGACGGAGGTTCGCGAGAGCCTCCGGGCCGGCGAGGACGCTGGCCCACCCGGGGCGCACGGCGGCCCGCCCCGGCCGGAGGATGACCGCGTGCGGGTCGAGGGCCTGTCGGGATGATCTCCGGCTCGTCAGGTCAGATCGCGCTCGTCGGCCGGCCCGCGGGCCGCTTCGCGGCGCGGGTCCAGGGCTGGGCGCTACCGGCCGCGATCTTCCTCGGCGCACTGGCGGCGTGGGAGCTCGTCGTTCGCGTCCTCGGGCTCAAGCAATTCATCCTCCCGAGCCCGGTGGCGATCGCGAATGCAACCGTCACGTACTTCCCCGAGCTATGGTCCTCCGCCAGGTACACCGCGGTCGAGATCGTCGGTGGGCTCCTCATCGGCGTTGTTGCCGGGTTGCTCGTGGGGGCCATCACCGCCCGTTTCGCCGTCCTGCGCGAGTCGCTGCTCCCGTTCGGGATCGCCGCCAACTCGGTCCCGATCATCGCGTTTGCTCCGCTCTTCAACAACTGGTTCGGGATCGACAAGCAGCTGTCGAAGGCGATGGTCGCCGCGGTCCTCGTGTTCTTTCCGGTGATGATCAACACGGTGCGGGGCTTGAGGAACGTCGACCCGGCGGCCCTCGAGCTGATGCGCTCATACGCCGCCGGCGAGCTCCAGGTCTTCCGGCGGGTTCGCGTGCCGGCTTCGCTCCCGTTCGTCTTCACCGCCCTCCGGATCGCGACGACCCTGGCCACGATCGGGGCGGTCATCGGGGAGTACTTCGGGGCGCCCGCGCTCAGCCTGGGCCAGTACATCGCCCGTAACATGTCGTACCTGGCCGTCGAGCGCTCATGGGCGGCGATCGTGTTCGCCTCGGCGATCGGCATCGCTCTGTACCTCGGCGTCGTGGTCCTCGAGCGGCTCGTCATGCCCTGGGCGGCGGCCCGCGCGAGCGAGCGATGACCCGTCGACGGGCTCGCTAGACTGCGGACGATCGAAGCGATCGACTGCCGCCCCTCCGTGGCGGCGTGGAGGAGGAGAACGGGATGAGAGGCAACCGCTTGCTCGCGGTCGCGATCGCCGCGGTCGTCGCCGCGAGTGTCGTGGCCTGTTCCGGCACCGGCGCGCCGGCGGCGTTGACGAAGGTCAGGCTGCAACTCCAATGGTTCCCGCAGGCCCAGTTCGCCGGGTACTTCGCCGCCGTCGAGAAGGGGTTCTACGCGGCCGAGGGCCTCGACGTCCAGATCCTGCCGGGCGGCGTCGACATCGTCCCTGCGACCGTGGTCGCCGGCGGCAATGCCGAGTTCGGGATCTCGTGGGTCCCGAAGATGCTCGCGTCGCGCGAGAGCGGCGCCGACGTCCAGATCATCGGCCAGGTCTTCCAGCGGTCCGGCACGCTCCAGGTCGCGTGGAAGGATTCAGGCATCACCACCCCGGAGGACTGGCGGGGCAGGAAGGTCGGCACGTGGGGGTTCGGGAACGAGCACGAGCTCTACGCGGCGATGCGCAAGGTCGGGATCGACCCGGGCAGTGCCAGTGACGTGACGATCGTGCCCCAGGACTTCACGATGACCGCGTTCCTCAATCGCGAGATCGACGCGGCCCAGGCGATGATCTACAACGAGTACGCGCAGGTGCTCGAGGCGAAGAACCCGGACACAGGCGCCCTCTACCAGCCCGGCGACATGGACGTCATCTCGATGGAGTCGACCGGCACCGCGATGCTCCAGGACGCGATCTTCGCGTCCGAGGCGTGGCTCGCGAAGTCGGGCAACGAGGACATCGCGGTGAAATTCCTCCGCGCCTCGTTCAAGGGCTGGCAGCACTGCCGCGACAACGTGGACGAGTGCGTCCAGATCGTCCTGAAGTCGGACGCGAAGCTCCCCAAGGGCCACCAGACCTGGCAGATGAACGAGATCAACGCGCTGATCTGGCCGTCCCCGAACGGGATCGGCATCATGGACCAGGCGGCCTACGACCGGACGATCGACGTCGCCCTGGAGGGCAAGGTCCTCACGAAGGAGCCGACGAACGGGTTCCGCAACGACCTCGCCGAGAAGGCCCTCGCGAACCTTGGCGGTGACACGAAGGGCACCGGCTACACGAAACCGACGGTCACGGTGACCGAGGGCGGCAACTAGGCCGCCGTCCCGCGCGAAACGGACGAGCCGGCCCTCGTGGGCCGGCTCGTTTCGTCAGGCGACGCGAGCCAGGCGGTGGGCCCGGACCTACGGCGCCTTGATGACGATGTCCGCGCCGACCTTCGAGAAGAGCAGGTCGAGCTGGACGACGATCTCCTGGAGCTGACCGGAGACCCGGGCGACGCCTTCGATCCGGACGGTTCCCGTGACCGGGTCGCCGCCGTCGTCGAGGACGAGGTCGAAGGTCGACCGCTTGAACTCCTCGTTGGTCAGGTTGCCCGCCTGGATCTGGGCCAGCCCGATGAGCTGCCCGCTGGTGAACCTGACCTGGTGAAGCGACCGGCCGTTGACCGTCTCGGTCTTCGAGTACCTCACCTCGCTGGGCCGAGTGATGAACGCGAACGGGCTGTTCGTGTCGGCCGGCCCGAACGACTCGTTGGCCTTCCACTTGCCGTTGTCGACTCGCTCCCAGGCAGTTCCGTCGACATAGCGGATGGCGAAGCTCGTGTTGGGGGGCTCCGGGAACGTGTAGCTGGCCGCGTACTGGTAGTCCGCCCCGCCGACGTCGAGAGAGCCTGAGACTGCCACGTCGTTGCCGGCCCCGTACACGAGCCCCTTGAACGTCGCGTGGTAGGTCAGGTCGCCCGAGGTCACCTTTTCGACGAATGCGAGTCGGGCCGCCTCGAACGAGGGCAAGGGCGTGGGCTCCGTGTCGATCGAGGCCAATGGCGCGGCCGGGCCGCAGGCGGCCACGATCGCGCCCGCGAAGAGGGCGACGACCCCGCCGAGTCGGAGCGCGAAACCGGGGCCGTCGGAGCGGCTGCGGGAGGCACGAGGCATGGCTTGACCGTCCTGTTCAGGGGAACGGCTCCAAGGTGCCCAGCGGGGCCCGCAGGCACCACCAATCGAAAGTGCCGGGCAGCGGCAGGACCAATGGCCCCACCGGTGCCCGCCGGTGAGCCGCTACGTCCCTCCGGTCCCGAACTGCCGATCGCCCGCGTCGCCGAGGCCCGGCATGATGTAGCCCCGGTCGTTGAGCTGCCGGTCGAGGGCAGCGCAATGGATGTGGACGTCCGGGTGGGCGTCGGTGACGGCCCGCACGCCCTCCGGCGCGGCGATGAGGTTCACGAGCTTGATTCGGACCGGAGTGACCGCGCCCCACCGCTTCAGGACCTCGATCGCCGCGGTGGCCGAGCCGCCGGTCGCGAGCATCGGGTCGAGGATCAGGCACAGGTCGACGTTCGCCGAGTCGGGCAGCTTGTTGTAGTACTCGACCGGCCGGAGCGTCCGCTCGTCGCGGAAGAGGCCGAGGTGCCAGACCTGGGCGGTCGGCATGAGCTCCAGCATCGCGTCGACCATCCCGAGGCCGGCCCGCAGGATCGGAACCAGGCCGATCCGGTCGCCGAGCTCGTGGGCCTCCGTCTTCTCGATCGGCGTTCGGACCTTTATCGGCCGGACGCGGGCGTCGGCGAGAGCCTCGTAGCCGAGCAGCCAGGACAGCTCTCGGACGACCTCCCGGAACTTCTTCGGCTCGGTCTTCTCGTCCCGCAGGATCGCCAGCTTGTGGAGCACCGCGGGATGCTCCGAGACGTGCAACGTCGGCGGCGCAGACCTCGGCAAGGGGACCTCCGGGGAGACGGCGGCGAAGCGGGGCCATCCTAGCATCGGCCCCGAGCGCCAACGGGGCCGACGGGACCGGATTGACGCACGGCCCCGCGGGCAGTAGCGTCCGAGAACGACCGGATGGGATCGGTCGGATAGCGTGCCTGGGTGCCCACGGGCCGTCGTTCGTCCACCCGTCCGGTCGTCCTGTTCGACGTTCGGAGGTATCCTCGGCGGGCAGCCCAGACCGGGAGCGGAGGAGAGCCCCGACCGTGACCGCGCCCGCCGCGCAGAACCGACGCCGAGTGGCCGCCTCCGGCGCCCGCCGGGCCCCCCGCGCTCGCGTCGTGCCACCGATCCTCGTCCGCCAGGTCCGCAACGGGATCGAGGAAAGCGTCCACAGGGGCGACATCGTCGAGGTCGACGCGTCGGGCCGGATGGTACGGGCGCTCGGCGACCCCGACCGCCTCGTGACCCTGCGCAGCTGCGTGAAGCCGTTCGGCGTCGTCGCCCTGATCGAGGCCGGCGGCATCGCCGAGTTCGACCTCGACCCGGCCGAGCTGGCGATCATGGCGAGCTCCCACTCGGGCGAGGACCAGCACGTCAGGACGCTCCAGAGCGTCTTCCGGCGGGCGAATGTCAGCCAGACCCTCCTCGCCTGCGGCGCGGAGGGGATGCCGCTCGACCCGCTGACCTCGGCCCGACTGGCACGCGACGGCGAGAAGCCCGGGCCGATCCGGCACATGTGCTCCGGCCAGCACGCCGTGTCGATCCTCCTGTCGCGCCTTCGCGGCTGGGACCCGACCGACTACTGGCAGCCGGACCATCCTTCCCAGGTCGTCTACCGGACGGCGGTGGCCCGGGCCTTCGGGGTCCCGGTCGAGCGGCTGCGGACGGCGATCGACGGCTGCGGCCTGCTGACCTACGCGTTCCCGCTCCGCGAGGTCGCGAGGGCATACGCGATGCTGGCCGACCCCTCCCTGGTGCCGGCGGGGGATCCGCGCGCGTCGGTCGCACGGGCCCTCACGACGGTCCGCGACGCGATGCTCGCGAACCCGGAGATGATCGGCGGGAGTCGCGAGCGGCTCGACACGGCCCTGATGAAGGCGCTCCCAGGACGCGTCATCAGCAAGTCCGGGATGGAGGCGCTCCGCGGCGTCGCGGTCCTCGGCGGGACCCGCGCGAGTGGCACGACGGTGGGCCCGTCCGGGATGGCGATCAAGATCGAGGATGGCGACGGGCACGACCGGGGGACGTGGGCGGCCTCCGTGGAAGCGCTCCGGCAGGCCGGGATCATCGACGCCCAGGCGCTCCGCGGCCTGGCCCACTATCACCGGCCGGTGACCCTCGATCCGCACGGCCGCGCCGCGGCCGAGGCGATCGCCGAGTTCGAGCTCGCCCCGATCGGAGAGCTGATCGGCTGACCCGCCGAGCGGGGGCCGAGCAGCACGAGACCCGCGACGAGATGGCCTTCGGCGTCGATCCGCACCGCGTCCTGGGCCTCGCGCCGGGGGCATCGGCTGCCGAGATCAAGCGGGCCTACCGTCGCCTCGCGAAGGCGTTCCACCCGGATGCGGCGGGCGAGGCCGCGATCCCCCGGTTCCTCGCGATCCAGGCAGCGTACGACCAGCTGATGGGCCCGATGCGGTCCGGGGGTTCACCGGCGCGGCGGCCGGAAGGAGGCCGTCGGCCGGGCTGGTGGGCGGACCCCGAGCGCGCGCGGGCGACCCGCGGGAGGCGCGCTTCGTCCGGTCCGGGAGCGGGTTCGCCGGGCGCGTCGGCGCCTTCGGGCTCGGCCGGCTCGTCCGGCTCGGCCGGCGCGTCCCGCGCGGGACGGCGAGCCAGCGGCGGGGAGGGGACCCGCCCCGGCGACGGCGCGACGGCCCCGCGAACCCGCCGCGGCAACCGCCAGCCCGGCCGCGCGACGCCCGGCTCGACGACGTACGACGAGGCCGACGTCGACCCGTTCGATCCGGAATGGTCCGGCGGATCGTGGTACGGCACGACGAGCGGCACGTACTGGACGATCAATCCGAAGGAGTACGCCGATCCGCGCAAGCACGGCCCGGAGTACCAGGCACGGGGGCGGCGCCGCAGCGAGCCGCCGGCCGGGGCGTGGGGGAGCGGCGAGGACTTCGAGGCGGGCCCGGGTGCGGCGCCGGGCGCCGTCCCCCGTCCGGCCCGTCGCTCTGCCAGCGCCGGCACCCCACCCCGATCCGCGGCCGGGCCGCCGCCGCCCGATCCCCTCGAGCCGGCGATGACGCCGGATCCGCTCGCGGCCCTGCCGCTTCCCGAGGGAGCGGGGCGCCGTGTGGCGGTCGCGCTCGTCGGCTGGCCACCGCTCGGCATCGCCATCGCCTGGCTGCTCGGCGAGCTGAGTGGCTGCGGCCGCTTTTCGGCCGGCTGCGTCGAGACGTTCGCGGTCGGCACGTGGCTCGCCCAGTTCGCGGTCCTTGGTGTGCTGCTCCTCATCCCTCCGCTCGCGGCGGCTTCGGCCGTCGGGACGCTGGCGATGCTCGCCGTGGCGATCCCCGCATCGATCCTCCTCAGCGCGGTCGGTGGAGCTCGCGAGCCCGGCGTCGCGGCCGGACTGCTCGCGGTCGTTCTCGCGATCGCCTGGCTTGCCGGCGCCGCGTTCGCCGTCGGCCGGCGCTCGCGTACGATCCCTCCGTGACCCGGAGCCAGGTGTCGCGTCATCACGATCCGGCGGACCTGTCGAGTGCCGCCCAGGAGTACCTGCTGGCCCTCCGGGTTCGGGCGGGCGACGGATCGCGGGTGACCGCGTCGCAGGTCGGGCGCCACCTCGGCGTGTCCACCCAGGCGGCGAGCGAGATGTTCCGGCGGCTCATCGCCGACGGCCTCGTCGAGCAGGCCGATGGCCGGGAGCTCGTCCTGACCCGTGCCGGCCGCGCGGCAGCCGACGGGATCTTCCGCCGCCACGCACTGTGCGAGTGGCTCCTCAGCGCCGTGGTAGGGCTCGGCTGGGCGGAGTCGGACGAGGAGGCTGCCCGGCTCCAGGGCCAGATCTCGCCCCGGGTCGAGGCCCGGCTCGACGAGATGCTCGGCCACCCGGAGACCTGCCCGCACGGCAACCCGATCGACGCCGAGACCGCCCGCCGCCGGCCCGCCGGGACGCCGCTCAGCGAGATGGAGGCGGGCCAGAAGGCGACGATCTATCGGATCACGGAGGAGGCCGAGGAGGACGCCGGGCTCCTGTCGTACCTCGAGGCGCGTCGCCTCCAGCCTGGCGCCCACGTCACGATCCTCGCGCGGTCCGAATCGCTCGACTCGCTGACGCTCGAGGGGCCGATCGGTCGGGCGACGCTGGGGCTCAGGCCCGCCGCCCTCGTCCGGGTGCTGCCGGGCGAGGCGGATCCGGCCCTGTTCCACCGCGTGCCGGGAATGGAGGACCGAACATGATCGAGTTCTCGCGCCAGCGCCGGATTGCCGCTCCACCCGAGCGGATCTGGCCGCTCGTCGACGACGTCGCCGCGTGGCCGCGCTGGTTCACGGAGGCGGAGCGCGGTGAGGTCCTCTCGGGTTGGGGTGTCGGTCGGCGGCAGCGGATGCACGGCCACGCCCGGGGCAAGACAACCGAGATCGACTCGGTGGTCGTCGGGCACCAGCCGCCCCGCCGCCTGCGCTGGCACCACGAGGCCGAGCGGGTGGACGGCAAGCCCGGTTCGGTCGTCTTCGCGAAGGACGCGACGGCCGAGGTGACGATCGAGCCGGACGGGACAGGCTCGCTCGTGACGTACCGGCTCCTCGCCGAGCCAGGCAGCCTGCTCAACAGCTTCATGCTGAGGGTGATGGCTCCCGGTCCGATCGGCCGCTCGTTCGAGGAATCGCTCGCCCGGCTCGCCGCGCTCGTCGAAACCGTCGGCCCGGCGGCCCGACCGGCGACCTGACACAGAGCCCGCCGCTGCTACGCTTGGCCCGATGTCAGACGTTCGTGTCCGCTTCGCGCCCAGCCCCACCGGCCCGCTCCACATCGGCGGCGTCCGGACGGCGCTGTTCAACTATCTCTACGCCCGACGTCACGGCGGCACGTTCGTCCTCCGGATCGAGGACACGGACGTCGCTCGATCGACGCGCGAGTACGAGCGCGACATCCTCACCGGCCTTGCCTGGACGGGCATGACCTGGGACGAGGGCCCTGAGCCCCACGGTTCCGGCGAGCACGGTCCGTTCGGCCCGTACCGCCAGATGGAGAAGCTGGAGCACTACCGGGATGTCGCCGACCGCCTCGTCGCCGCCGGGCTGGCCTATCCGTGCTACTGCAGCCCGGAAGAGCTCGAGGCCGAGCGGAAGCGCCAGGAGACCGCCCACGAGCCGCCCCGTTACAGCGGCCGGTGCGCGGCGCTGAGCCCGGATGAGAGGGCGGCCTTCGAACGAGAGGGCCGCAAGCCCGCGATCCGTTTCCGCGTCGGCGAGCGGACGGTCGGCTTCGACGACCTCATCCGCGGTCCGGTCGAGTTCGACGCCCGCAACCTGGGCGGCGACTTCATCATCCTCCGCGCCGACCGGACCCCGCTCTACCACTTCGTGGTCGTCGTCGACGACGCGGACATGGAGATCACCCACGTCATCCGCGGCGAGGAGCACGTCTCGAACACGCCGAAGCACATCCTCCTCTTCGAGGCCCTCGGTCACACCGTCCCGAGGTTCGCCCACCTGCCGCTGATCCTCAACGCCGACCGTTCGAAGATGAGCAAGCGGATGAACCAGACGGCGCTCTCCGACTACATCGCCCAGGGGTTCACCAGGGAGGCGATCGTCAATTACCTCGTGCTCCTCGGCTGGTCGACCGGGACGGAGGAGGAGATCCTGTCGCTCGAGGACCTCGAGCGGCGGTTCGACCTCGACCACGTCCAGAAGGGCGGTGCCGTCTTCGACCGCGAGCGGCTCGAGTGGGTCAACGGCCAGTGGATCCGGCGGCTGTCGCACGAGGATCTCGTCGACCGCCTCCGGCCGTTCCTCGAGGCCGAGCAGGCCGCCGGGCGGATCGACCGCCTGCCGACCGACGAGGAGCTCGTTGCTCTCCTGCCGGTCCTCCAGGAGCGGCTCCCGACGCTCGGTGCGATTGGCGATCTCGTCGGGTTCCTGTTCGTCGACCGGGTCGATCCTGACCCGGCCGTTCTCGTCCCGAAGCGGTGGGACCGCGACACGGCGATCGAGGCCCTGCGCGCCGCGCGCGACACGATTGCCGCCGTCGGGCAGGTGAGCTACGAGGCGGACGAGCTCGAGCCGCCGCTGCGGGAGCTGACCGAGGCGCGCGGCTGGAAGGCGGGAGATCTGTTCATGGCGATCCGTGTCGCCGTCACCGGGCGGACCGCGACGCCGCCACTCTTTGACACGCTCGTCGCGCTCGGGTATGAGCGGACCCTCGAGCGGCTCGACCGGGCGATCGAGCGCCTCGCCGGGGCCGAGGTCGCCTGACGGCGGCCGACCACCGAACCGTCGAGCACAGCCAGGCCGCATGCCCCGGACGATCCTCGTCGTCGACGACGAGCCGACCCTGCGCGAGACCCTCGTCGATGCCCTCGAGGCCGATGGGTTCAGGGTCGTCGCCGCCGCCGACGGCCGGGCGGCCCTCGAACGATTCCGGGCCGAGAAGCCGGACCTCGTGCTCCTCGACCTGATGCTCCCCGAGCTGTCGGGCATCGAGGTGTGCCGGATCATCCGCCGGGAATCCGGCGTGCCGATCGTCATGCTCACGGCCAAGGACTCCGAGCTCGACAAGGTCGTCGGGCTCGAGCTCGGCGCCGACGATTACGTCACGAAGCCGTTCTCCCTGCGCGAGCTGTCGGCCCGGATCCGGGCGCTCTTCCGGCGAAGCGAGCAAGCGGCCGGCGAGGCAGTGCCGGCCATGGTCGACCTCGGCCGGGTCCAGCTCGACCTGGCCGGGCATCGGGTCCTTCGCGACGGCGAGCCGGTCGCGATGAAGCGGAAGGCGTTCGACCTGCTCGCGTACCTCGTTGCGCATCCGGGTCAGGTCTTCACCCGTGACCAGCTCCTCGAGCACGTCTGGGGCTACGCCTACGCGGGCGAGACGCGGACCGTCGACGTCCATGTCCACTGGCTCCGGAGCGAGATCGAGGAGGACCCCGGGTCGCCGCGCCTCATCGAGACAGTCCGCGGTGTCGGCTACGTGTTCCGGCGGCCCGCTTGACCTACATCACTGTGTCCAGCAGGAAGTAGGCGAGGGCGGCGACGAGGCCCGAGGCCGGCAGCGTCAGGACCCACGCCGTGACGATGTTCCCGGCGACGCCCCAGCGGACCGCGGACAGTCGGTCGCTGGAGCCGACGCCGATGATCGCGCTCGAGATCACGTGGGTCGTCGAGACCGGCATCCCCAGGTGCGACGCGCCGAAGATGATCGTGGCGGCGGTCGTCTCGGCCGCGAACCCGTGGACCGGGTCGAGCTTCACGACCCGCTGGCCCATGGTGCGGATGATCCGCCAGCCTCCTGCGGCAGTCCCAAGGGACATCGCCGTTGCGGCGCCGAGGATCACCCACAGCGGCACCGTTGTGGTCGCGATGACGCCGGCCGAGAAGAGCGCCAGGGTCATGATCCCCATCGTCTTCTGCGCGTCGTTCGAGCCGTGGCTGAACGCCATGTACGCCGCCGACAGGAGCTGGAGCCGGCGGAACCGCTCGTTCAGGCGAGCCGGGTGGGACCGCCGGAAGACGTTCAGCAGGACGACCATGAACAGGAACCCGATGACGACGCCGAGGACCGGCGACAGGACGAGCGGCACGAGCACCTTGTCCCGCACGCCGTCCACGATCACCGCCGACGGGCCGACGGCCGCGAGCACCGCGCCGAGCAGGCCGCCGATCAGGGCGTGGCTCGACGAACTCGGGATGCCGACCCGCCAGGTGATGAGGTTCCACGCGATCGCGCCGACGAGCGCCGCCGCGACGACGATCTGACCGGCAGCCCCCTCCGGCGGCGTGGCGAGCCCCGACGCGATCGTCTTCGCGACCGCGGTCCCGGTCAGCGCACCCACGAAGTTCGCCGTCGCCGAGAGGAGGATCGCCTGCTCGGGCCGGAGCGCCCGGGTGGACACGGACGTCGCGATCGCGTTCGCGGTGTCGTGGAAGCCGTTGATGTAGTCGAAGAGGAGGGCGAGGCCGAGGACGACGATCAGGAGCAGCGACAGACCGTCGGGCACGCCGGAAGGCTAGCAGGTGGCAGGGACCGGTACTCGCTCTCCGAGGACGGAGGCGACGCCCCGGCTAGCCATCCGTCCGAGGATTCGGAGGCGACGCCCCGGCCAGCCCTCCGTCCGTGGACTGGGCCGCTATCCTTCGCGGAATGCGCCTGAGCAAGCTGTTCTTCACGAGCCTGCGGGACGATCCCGCCGACGCGGAGATGCCGTCGCACCGCCTCCTCCTGCGGGCCGGCTACGTTCGCCAGCTCGGGTCGGGGATCTACTCGCTCCTGCCCCTCGGATTCCGGGCGACGAAGCGCGTCGAGCAGATCATCCGGGAGGAGATCGACCGGATCGGCGGCCAGGAGATGGAGATGCCGGTCGTCCACCCCGCGGAGCTGTGGCGGGAGAGCGGGCGCTACACGAAGATCGGCCCGGAGCTGGTCCGGTTCAAGGACCGGGGGGGACGGGATATGGTCCTCGCGATGACCCACGAGGAGGTCGTCGCCGACCTCGTCCGCCATGTCGTCCGGAGCTATCGCCAGCTGCCGGTCATCGTCTATCACTTCCAGACGAAGTTCCGCGACGAGCCACGGTCCCGCGGCGGCCTCGTGCGCGTCCGCGAGTTCACGATGAAGGACAGCTACTCGATCGATATCGACGAGGCCGGCCTCGACCGGTCGTACCGGCTCCATTACGAGGCATACGAGCGGATCTTCCGGCGGCTCGGCCTCGAGACGGTCGCCGTCGGCGCCGACGTCGGCATCATGGGCGGCTCGGAGGCCCACGAGTTCATGGTCCTCAACGAGTTCGGCGAGGACACGCTGGTCCTGTGCGACGCTGGCGACTACGCGGCCAATCAGCAGATCGGGACGATGAAGAAGCCGAAGCCGCCCTCCGAGGAGCCGCTACCGATCGAGGAAGTCGCGACCCCGGGAACGACGACGATCGCGACGCTCGCCGCGTTCCTCGGCGTGGGTGAGGAACGGACCGCCAAGGCCGCATTCTTCGTCGCCGGCGACGGCCGGCTCATCACCGCGATCGTCCGCGGCGACTTCGACGTCAACGAGACGAAGCTCGCCAACGCGGCGAAGGCCGTGGGAGGCCTGCGCCCCGCCGCGCCCGAAGAGATCCGGGCCGCCGGCATGGAGCCCGGCTACGGCTCGCCGGTCGGGGCGCACGACACATTCGTGGTCGTCGACGATCTTGCCGCCCGGACGCCGAACCTCGTCGCCGGCGCGAACCGGGTCGGCTTCCACCGCCGGAACGTCAACGTCGGGCGCGACTTCGAGCCGGACGTCGTCGCCGACATCACGAACGCCAGGGAAGGGGATCCCTGCCCGGTGTGCGGCGAGCCGCTCAAGCTCCGCAAGGGGATCGAGGTCGGCAACATCTTCAAGCTCGGGACCGACTTCACCGTCGCCCTCGATGCGGCGTTCCTCGCCGAGGACGGGACCCGCATCCACCCGATCATGGGCAGCTACGGGATCGGCCTCGGGCGGAACCTCGCCTGCATCGTCGAGGCCCACCACGACGAGAAAGGGATCGCCTGGCCGGCCGAGGTCGCGCCGTACCCGGCCCACCTCGTCGCGATCGGCGCGGCTCGGGAGCCGCGGGTCACCGAGATCGCCGAGCGGCTCCACCAGGCGGCTCTCGATGCCGGCCGGGAGATCCTCTACGACGACCGCGACGAGTCGCCAGGGGTCAAGCTGACCGACGCCGAGCTCCTCGGGATGCCGACGATCCTGACCGTCAGTCCGCGGTCGCTCGCGGCCGGCGGCGTCGAGGTCACCGACCGGGCAACCGGCGAGCGGTCGACGCGCTCCGTCGAGGAGGTCGAGGCGATGCTGACCGGGTCCGAGCCCGTCCCGGCCTGACCCGGGCGTAGCTGCCGAGGCGGCTAGCATGGGCCGATGCCGCCCACCCCGATCGTCCCGGCCGACGACCTGTATGCCCGCCTCGAGGTCGACCCCGAGGCGACCTTCGAGACGATCGAGATCGCCTGGCGGGCCCTCCTCAAGCGGCATCACCCCGACATCGCCGGCGAGGACGCCCTCGAGCTCGCGAAACGGATCAACATCGCCCACGACTGGCTGGCGGACCGAGAGCTCCGCGCCCGATACGACCGGGAGCGCGGGCTCCGTGGCCGCCGCGGTCGGACCCCGCGCGACGACGGTCCACTCCCTCGACCGCGGCCGGCGCCACGACGGCGCCCACGTGATCCGGCCGACGCCCTCCGCCGCTTCCTCGACCGCGTCGGCCGGCTGAGCCGCGACGAGATCGACCGGTTGTCGATGGCGGACACCTCGTCGATCGCGTTCGTGGCGAGCATCCGCCGTTTCCTCGCCCCGGAGCCCCTCGCCGGCCTCGACGCCGTCGAGACCCAGGTCCGGGCCCGCCTCCGGCCGGCCGACTGGGCGAACGGCCCACTCCGCGACGCGGTCCTCGCGGCCGCCCACGAGCTCGTGCTGGGAGCGTTCCTCGACGAGCACCTCGCCGAGCCGTTCCGTGGCCGCGCCCGCGACCGGCTCGTCCGAGGCTGGGAAGCGGCCGTCGATCAGCCGCGCTACGGGCCGAACACCAATGCCGTCGAACGGTTCCTCGGCCGCGCCGCCAGCCTGACGCCGGACGAGGCCAGGACGCTCGTCCGCGCCGCCGGTCGGGGCCGGATCCCGGACGACCCGTGGCCGCGGGGCCTCGGGCCGGACGAGGACGAGGGCCTGCGGGTGTCCTCGGCCCTCGCGGGTCGGGACGCGGCCGCGCGGGCGGCGCCGGCCCTCGCCGGGCTCGAGCGTTCCGCGGCCGCCCGCGCGGAGCGGCTCCTCGGGCGCACGGCGCACGCGATCGTCCTGCGCCACGGCTTCACGGCCACGGAGTTCGCCGCCCTCGTCGGCCCGTGGCGGATTGCGACGGCCGACCCCGCGACAGGTCGGGCCGACGAGCGCCCACCGGGGCCGACTGTCCGCCGTCGCTAGGCTTCGGTTGTGTTTCTGCAACTCCCCGCGGCCGACGATCCGGACTGAGCAGGAGGTGAGAGGTGGCGGAGACCGTTCCAGCAGGGCTTCCGCGACGTCACCGACCTCGAGCGGCAGCTCTTCATCGTCCGTTTCTCACGGCGATGGCGGCCTCGGTATTCCTGATCGCGCCCTCCAGCTACCACCGGATCCGCTTCCGGTCCGGCGACAAGCGGCAGATGCTCGAGACCTCCAACAAGCTCGTCCTCGCCGGAACCGGCTTCCTCGCGGTCTCCCTGACCATGGCGGCGTATCTCGTCACGCAGTACGTCTACGGTGCCATGGCGGGGGCGCTCGTCGCGGTGATCGCCGCGGTCTTCCTCGCCTGGTTCTGGTTCGGTCTACCCCTGTGGCGCGAGGTCAGGGGCAAGCAGTCCGGGCGGCTCGACTGACGGCGTGGGCGGTCGGGGACCGCCCGCTGCGATACTTCGCGGAGACCGCCGGCCAGAGGGTCAGGCGGCCATGGAGGGCCTGTGGACGCTCGAATCCTGCTCGTCGAGGACGACCCGTCGATCCGGGAGGTGACCGCGATCGGCCTGCGCAACGCGGGTTTCGAGGTCACGACGGCGAGTGACGGGCTCGAGGGCGTCGAGCGGTTCCGGGCCGAGCCGTTCGACCTCCTCCTGCTCGACGTGATGCTGCCACGCCTCGACGGCCTCGAGGTCTGCCGGGCAGTTCGCCGGACCTCGACGGTGCCGATCGTCATGCTGACCGCCCGCGGTGACACGATCGACGTCGTCGTCGGGCTCGAGGCCGGCGCCGACGACTACGTGAAGAAGCCGTTCGAGGTCCCCGAGCTCGTCGCCCGCGTCCGCGCCGCGCTCCGCCGCGCCGGGCGGCTGCCGGAGGACGGCGACCGGATCCAGCTCGGTCCGTTGTCGATCGACGTCGCCGGCCGGACGGTCCAGCGCGGCGGCGAGGAGATCCCGCTCACCCGGACCGAGTTCGACCTCCTCTCCGAGCTGGCGCGGCATCCCGGCCAGGTTCTCACCCGGGACGTGCTGCTCGACCGGATCTGGGGCTACGACTACCTTGGCGATTCGCGCCTCGTCGACGTCGCGATCCAGCGCCTCCGGGCCAAGGTCGAGCCCGACGCCGCCAACCCGAGCCTCGTCCTCACGGTTCGCGGCGCGGGCTACAAGGCGGCCCGCTAGGCCGTGTTCGGACTCGGCGGAGTTCGAGGGCGGCTCACCGCCACCGTCGTCGCGCTCGTCGTCGTCACCGCCGCGGTCCTCGGCATCGGCGCGTACGCGTTCGTCGACGTCTCGCTCCACGACCGGCTCGTCCGGGACGCCGAGGCGCAGGCCCGCTTCGACCTCACGGTCCTGATCCCGGATCGGCTGCCCGATGGCGAGCCGTCCGAGGCAGGCCTCGAGGCCAGCGGCCTCGAGCAGGCATTCCGCGCCCGCGGCGTCGACCTCGTGGCCGACTTCGGCGACCTCCTGCCGACGTTCGCCGACATCCTGTCGCCGGAGCTCGAGGCCGCGGTCGCGGACGGTCGTCTCGGCTACCAATGGACGACCTTCGGCGATAACCCCGTCAAGCCCGTCCTGATCATGGCCGGCCGGCTGCCCGGCACGGACGTAGTGTTCTACTTCCTCCACGACGCGACTGCTCTCGAGCAAGCGCTGTCCCAGCTCCGGCTGGGCCTCGGCGGTGGCGCGATCCTCCTCGCCCTCCTCGGGCTGATTGCCGCCCGGTGGGTGGCGCGTGGTGTGCTTGCACCCGTGAATGCCGCGGCCCGTGCGGCCGAGCGGATCGAGCATGGCGACCTGTCCACGCGGG
>DASYTG010000031.1:0-79083 GCA_036002525.1 Candidatus Limnocylindrales bacterium | reverse complement strand
TCGCCAGCCTTCCAGCGCGACCAGAGTGTCCGCTTCTGCTCGGCCGTCAGGCCCGGCCTGCCCAGCTGCGCCATGCGCCCACCTCCCGCCCGCCACTTCACCATTCCAGCTGGTGTTGCGTCGACCGGTAGAGCTCACGGCAACTATCGGAAATGCGGCCCGCTGGGGCGCGCGCCGCTCCCGCCGGTCACTCGTCGAAGCGGAAGCGGGTGACGTCCTTCGGAAAGCTTGTCCAGGCCAGGGCGAACCGCGGGCGGATGGCGTACGGACCCGGGCCTCTGTAGTTCTCGGCGGTCATTCCGTACTGCGGGTACTTCCTGTTCGACTCGGCGGCCAGGCGGTCCGCGAGCTCCGGCGCGACGCCCGCCTCGAGCATCGCCGCCTCGCCCTCGAGGATGACCGCGTCCATCCCGCCGTCGAGGTGCACGGCGACCCGCGGGTTCGACGCAAGGTCACGGGCCCACCGAGTCTCGGGGCTGCCGCCGATGTAGAGGACCCCTTCGACGAAAATCCCGTCGACCGGTCGAACCCGCGGCTTGCCACCTGGACCGGACGTCGAGACCCAGTAGACGGTCGCCTCGGTCAGGCGCCGCTCGACGTGGCTCCATGGGAGCAGGCCATTTGGCGATCGGGGGACCCCGTATTCCTTCGGCATTCGGGGGCGGTCGGCGCGTGGTGTGGCGTGCGGTATCGCGCGTTCCGGCATGGGCCTCTGACCTCCTCGCGGTCATCGTCGCACATGGCGACCGGCAATCTGGCGGACAATCGGCCGACGAAATCGGAGGAGGAAGCGGTGTCGAACCTCGTCGACCTCGAGGCGGTCCAGCCGTTCGACGTGTGGGGCGAGGCCGTCCGGGCCCGGAAGATCGAGGGCGAGCGCCAGACGCTCGCCGTCGTCGAGCTCGCCCCGAACGCGGTCGTGCCTGAGCATCGCCACGAGAGCGAGCAGATCGGAATCTGCATCGAGGGCAGCATCACGTTCACGGTCGACGGCGAGACGCGCGAGCTGGGCCCGGGTGGCACGTGGCGGATCCTGTCGAACCGGCCCCACGTGGCCCGGGCCGGCCCCGATGGGGCCATCGTGATCGATGTCTTTGCCCCGATTCGCTCCGACTGGCAATTCGAGCTGCTCGAGCCGCGAACGCCCGCCTGGCCGAGGCGCCGGCGGTGACGCTGTACCGGCTCCGCGACTCCGCCCCGCCGCTCGTCGCGCCGACGATCGTCGCCGCGTTCGACGGCTGGATCGACGCCGGCGGCGCATCGACCGCGACCGCCGAGCGGCTCGCCGACGGGGCCGATCTCGTCGCGACGTTCGACGCCGACGTCCTGTACGACTACCGGGCCCGCCGGCCGACCCTCGACATCGTGGACGGGCGCCTGTCCGAGCTGAGCTGGCCGGAGCTCTCGCTCCGAAAGGCCCGGGTCGGCGAGCGTGACGTGCTCGTCCTGACCGGCGCAGAGCCGGACTTCCATTGGCAGGAGCTGGCCGACGACATCGTCGAGCTGGCCGGGCGGCTCGGCGTCGCCGAGTGGATCAGCCTCGGCGCCATCCCGGCCGCCGTGCCCCACACCCGGCCCGTGCCGATCATCGGCTCGGCCTCGGGCACCGGGTTGCTCCGTGGCGGCGTCCTGCCCGGGCCCGAGGGCCGCCTCCGCGTCCCGTCGGCTGCGATCTCCGTGCTCGAGATGGCCGTGGCGCGGGCCGGGCTGCCGGCCCTCGGCTACTACGCCCAGGTGCCCCACTACGTGTCGGGCCCGTATGCGCTCGCCGCTGTCGAGCTGCTCCGCGCGCTCGGGCGCCATCTCGACGCGGAGATCCCGGAGGGCTCCCTCGGCGACGATGCCCGTCAGCTCCGGATGCAGCTCGACGCGGCGACGGCCCAGGACGAGACGACCCGCAAGTACGTCGAGCGTCTCGAGGCGATGGTCGACGAGGCGCGCCTCCCGGCGGGCGACGAGCTCATCTCGGAGATCGAGCGATTCCTGCGCGAGCGCGGCGAAGGCAGCCAGCGGCCCTAGGCGTATCCGCGCGTACCGGTGGCCCCTCGGCCCGCGAACCGGCTCAGGCCGTGCCCGGCTGCCGACCGACCGCGATCATGTAGATCGCGGCCTCTTCCGTGCCGTCCACCCCGAGCATCGCGTTGATCTCGTCGTCCATGAAGGCGCCGATCGCACAGGCGCCGAGGCCCATCGAGGCGGCGGCGAGGTAGATGTTCTGGCCGATGTGTCCGACCTCGACGAGGCCGTACCGGTAGCTCCGATCCTGGTAGCGGAACCGCATCCGCTGAAGGATCTGCGTCAGGAACACGACCGCCCCGCACTGGCCGAGGAACTCCTGCATCAGGCCCTGCTCCACGACGTGCTCGCGAAGATCCTCGATCCTGATCTGCTCGAGTGCGTGCTCACGAACCGCGTAGTGGTAGAGGCCCCGCTCCAGGCCCTCGACGTTGTGGACGACCGGGTAGAGCTCGATCGGGTAGAGCGCGCCGGACGATGGCGCCGTCCGGCGGGCGTTCCCCCAGCGGTCTGCGCTGATCCCGCCGCCGAGGGCGAGAACCCGGGAGAGCTCCTCGACGGTCATCGGCGACGAGCTGAAGGCGCGGGTGGATCGGCGGCTCGAGATCGCCTCCGCCGTTGCCAGCCCGCCCGTAGGCAGCGTCTCCGGCAGCGCGATCGTCGGCGCACCCGGGTAGGTCTTGTAGAGCGCGGGCTGCTGACCCCAGTTCGCGACGCTGCCGAGGACGTCGATGACGCCGGGCTTGCTCCATTCGTGGTAGATCACGCCGACGTCCGAGCCGGCGGGGATGGGCGGCGAGGCGCGCAACCCGCGACCGACGATCCAGCCGCCGACGCCACCCACCGCGAGGCCGAGGAGTCCCCGCCGCGACATGCTCCGACGGCCGGCCCACCGGAGCGGGGCGACCGGATCCTCTCCATTCGACGGCGCGATCGGAACGGCGGGCGGGCGGGCCGGGCGCCGCACGAGACGAAAGCGGGCGTAGGCGACGAGGCGTCCCCAGTTGAAGCAGACATGGGCGATCGCGAAGGCACCCATGACGTAGCCCGAGATCGTGTGGTACCAGAAGTCGTTGAGGTCCCACAGGTCGGCGACGACGCCGGTGAGTGCCGTCGCGAGGCCGCTCACGAGGAGACCGGCGCTGGTCAGGAAGTCGAGGTCGTGTCGGAGCCGGTGCATTGCGACCCGAGGTTCCCCGCGGAGCGGCATCGCCGCCGGCCGCCGGCGGTCACATTCGCCACCCGCACGATCAGTTTAGTCCCGGGGTGCCGGATCGTCTGCCGCCGGGTCAGCGCTCCGTGACGACGACGAGCCGGTCGAGGCCGGACTCGGCGCCCCACACCTCGCCCGGCCGGCCGAGCAGCTGGCGAACGGCCGCGTTTGCATCCGGCAGCGCGATCGAGAGGAATTCCTCGGTCGTCGGATCGAACCGGACGATCGCGTTCGCCGTGAAGTCGGTCAGCCAGACGACGTCACGGTCGTCGACGTACACCGCATATGCCTGCGGGCGGTCGCCCGGCAGCTTCCATTCGCGCCACTCCCCGGTCGCCGGATCGTGCATTCCCAGCTGGCCGGCATTCCACTCCGCGACCCAGAGCCGGCCGCGGGAATCGGACCAGACCCGGCGGGCTCCCTGGTCGGCCGTCGGCGGCTCGACGACGGTCGCCTCGCCCGACTCGATGTCGATCCGGGCGATGTGGCTGCCGGCGAGCGACGCGTACCAGACGTCGCCGGCGGGGGTCGTCGTGATCCCGTACGGTCCGCTCCCGCGGGGCGCGTCGAAGACCCGAACGGAGCCGTCGGCGGGATCGACCCGGCCATAGGCGCCAGCCTGACCCGTGAACCACAGCACCCCGCGCCGGTCGAACGTGGCGGTGTTGAGGTTGACCGCGCCGCCGGGCAGCGGGAAGGAGCGGACGTCGAAGGTCGTCGGGTCGACCCGAACGATCGCGTTGAGGCCGCTGTCGGTGATCCACGGCGCGCCGTCCTTTGCGACGATGACGCCATGCGGCGAGGATCCGGCCCCGAGCGAGACCTCGCGGACCGCGCCTGTCGAGGGATCGAGCCAGCCTAGCGTCCCGTTCCGCTGGCCCGTGTACCAGACTCCGCCGTCGGCGGCGGGTGCGACGTCATGCGGGTGCGACCCGGTGGGCACCTTGAACTCGCGGATCTCCAGGACTACTGCGGCGGCCGGCGCCGACGCCGCGGTCACTCGCGATGTCGCCTGCGCGAGCGTCGGCCACGGGGATGCCGAGCCGCCGGAAGGCGAAGCGTCGGTCTGGTCGCCGCAGGCGCCTCCCGCCGCGACGGCGATCGAGAGGAGCAGCGCCAGCACTCGCACGGACGGCACGGTCCGGCCATTGTCCCCGATCGCGCCGAAAACCCCGTACGCTGGGGCCATGCCCGCCGCCGCCCGCGACCCCGACGGCGTGCCCGCGTTCGATCGCCACATCCGGCTCGCGGGCACGCGCAACCTCCGCGACGTCGGCGGCTACCCGGCGGCCGGCGGCCGGCGGACCCGCTGGCGGACGCTTCTGCGTACGGATGCGCTCGACCGGCTTCCGGCCGCGTCCCAGGCGCAGCTCCTGGAGCTCGGCCTCCGCCAGGTCATCGACCTGCGCTGGCCTCACGAGCTCGAGGAGGCGCCGAGCGTCTTCCGCGCCACCGACGCTGTCCGCTACCGGAGCATCCCGCTGCTCGACGACGATCCCACCCCGGACGTGGGGATCGTGGGCACGTACCGCCACATGTTCGACGCTCGCGCGCCGCAGCTCGTCGAGGTGGTGCGCGCGCTGCTCGAGCCCGGTGGGCTGCCGGCGGTCGTCGGCTGCGCTGCGGGCAAGGACCGCACTGGCGTGACGATCGCCCTCGTCCTCGCCGCTCTCGGCGTGCCGACGGACGTCGTCGCGGGCGATTACGCGCTGACGGCCGAGCTGTTCGCGGCGGACGTCGTTGATGAGCACCTGGTCGACTGGCGCGCGACTCCCGCGGTCGTCGACTGCCCCCCCGAGTACATGCTCCAGGCGCTCGACCACCTCGAGGGTCGCCACGGCGGAGCCGCCGCGCTGCTCCGCCGCAACGGGCTGACCGACGAGGAGCTCGAGCGTCTGATCGAGCTCCTCACCGAGCCGGGACCGGCCCCCGCGGCCTAGCGCGCCGCCAGGTACTCGTCGATCGCGGCCAGCGTCAGGGGCCGCGCGGCAATCTGCCGGACCCGCCATGCGCCGCGCTCGCGACTGCCGGCGCCGGATCCCGTCGCGAACGCCTGCCGCGCATAGAGCTGCACGAGATGGCCCTGAACGGCGAGGGCCATCGCGAACGACTCGGCGCCGCGGATCCGGCCTGGACCGCCGGCCGCCTCGTACGCATCGAGGAAGGCGCGCGTGCCAGTCGGCTCGGCGACGACCTCGTAGAGCGCCGAGGCGAGCTCCTGGTCAGCGCTCGCGGGGCCGGAGTTCTCCCAGTCGACGATCGCGAGGCGCCCGGCGGCATCGAGGAGGACGTTGTCGAGGTTGAAGTCGAGATGACAGCGCTGGAGCCTGTCGCCGTGACGGGCGGGCAGGAGCGGCTCGGCCGCTGCCAGCTCGGGGAGGAGCGCCTCGACCAGCGGCGACACCTCGACGGGGGCCCGCCGGGCCAGCTCGAGCAGGTCGTTCCAGCGCTCCTCCCCCACCGGGTCGGTGAACCAGTCGATCGGCCGGCCGCCGGCCGGGTACCCGATCGCGTGGATCCGGCCGAGGATCGCCGCAGCTTCCGGGGCCCGCGCCGCGGGCGCCGCCGCCACGAGGTCCAGCCACGTGTACGCCCGAACGACGACCCTCCCCGACCGGCCCTCGATCGCCGCGAGAACGCGGCCACCACGCGCCAGGAGTGGGCGCGGCATCGGCACGCCCGCGGCGAGGGCCGCGAGCTGGAACTCGAAGTCGACCAGGGCGGACTTCTCGGTCGGCGGTTCGAACGGTTCCTTGATCGCCCAGCGGCCCCTGGTCGTCTCGAGCCGCCAGACCCGGCCCAGCTCACCCCGGGCAGTCGGGACAGGCTCCCCGAGCGGCCGGCCGAGGCCGAAGGCAGCGGCAATCGCGGCCGGATCGAGCGAGGGCTGCGGGGCCATGACGATCCCAGCGTAGCCCCGGTCGTGGCCCCGAACGGGCCTGCCGCGTTCGCAACGCTCCTGCGACGGGGGCGCCTGAGGCACCCGGCGCACCGTCAAGGCCCTCCCGGCCACGCTGCGCAGGCTCGAAGCACGCTCCTGAGGTGCCCCGATGACGTTCAATCCGAACCAGCCGCTCGATCCCGGCCAGGTCCGCGACCGGCGCGGGCTGCGCGGCGGCGGCCGGGCCGTGGCCATCGGCGGGGGCGGAATCGGGCTCGTCATCGCCCTCGTCTACCTGCTCCTGGGCGGCGACCCGTCGGCCCTGATCCAGACGGACCCGGGAGCGGGCATCCAGCAGCCGGACAACCCCACGCTGCAGCAGGAGTGCCGCACCGGCGCAGACGCGAACCAGCGGCAGGACTGCCGGATCGTCGGCTACGTCAACAGCATCCAGGCGTTCTGGACGTCGGAGTTCCAGTCGGTCGGCGAGCCGTACCAGGAAGCCGACACGGTCCTGTTCACCAGCCAGGTTACGACCGCGTGCGGCGTGGCCAGCTCGCAGGTCGGGCCGTTCTACTGCCCGCCAGACACGACGATCTACCTCGACCTCGGCTTCTTCGAGGAGCTGCAGGCGCGGTTCGGCGCGCGTGGCGGACCGTTTGCCGAGGCGTACGTCCTTGCCCACGAGTACGGCCACCACGTCCAGAACCTGACCGGCAACCTGACCCCCGGTCCGGGCCAGGAGGGCGCCGAGGGGCGGGCGGTCCGGACGGAGCTCCAGGCCGACTGCCTGGCCGGCGTCTGGGCGCACAACGCCGCGGCGACCGGCTATCTCCAGCCCCTGACCGCCGACCAGATCGCCCAGGCGCTCGACGCCGCGGCGGCCGTGGGCGATGACCGCATCCAGCAGAAGACGCAGGGCCAGATCGACCCCGAAGTCTGGACCCACGGCTCGGCGGAGCAGCGCCAGGAGTGGTTCATGACGGGGTACGAGCAGGGCACGGCCGCCGACTGCGACACGTTCAGCGTCCCAATCTAACGGCTCGGGGGTGGGCAGTCCCGGCGTCGCCGCAGATACCTGACGACATCTGTCATCAATTGAGGTAGGCTGGTCGGCGATGCGCGCCAGCCGTCTCGTCAACCTGCTCCTGTTGCTCCAGACCCGCGGCGGGATGACCGCCGCAGAGCTCGCGCGCGAGCTCGAAGTCTCGATCCGTACCGTCCATCGCGACGTCGAGGCCCTGAGCGCGTCGGGCGTCCCGATCTACGCCGAGCGCGGGCCGCATGGCGGCGTTCGCCTCGTCGACGGGTACCGGACGCGGCTGACGGGGATGACCCCGGACGAGGCCGAGGCGCTGTTCCTGTCCGGCCTGCCGGGACCGGCGGCCGAGCTGGGCCTCGGGACCGTGGTCGCGGCTGCCCGCCTCAAGGTCCTTGCCGCGCTCCCGGCCGAGCTGCGGGCGCGGGCATCACGCTTGGTCGAGCGGTTCCACCTCGACGCCGCCGGCTGGTTCCACGCGGGCGAGGCGGTGCCCCATCTGGCCGCGCTGTCGCAGGCGGTCTGGTCCGGGAGGCGGCTCCGCATCTCGTACGAGCGGGGCGATCAGACGGTCGAGCGGGTGCTGGAGCCGCTCGGGCTCGTGCTCAAGGCCGGTGTCTGGTACGTCATCGCGGCCTCGGACGGTCAGCTTCGGACCTATCGGGCGTCCAGGGTGACCGCCGCAGTGGTGCTCGACGAACGATTCGAGCGGCCCGAGTCCTTCGACCTCGCCGCGTTCTGGGCGGAGTCGAGCGCGGCGTACGAGCGCGACGCGCCGCGGGTCGACGTGACGATCCGGGTCGCCCCGGACCGCCTGGACCGCCTGGCCGACGAGGTCGGCAGCCGCGCGGTCCAGGCCGCGGAACGGCTCGACGAGCCCGATCCGGACGGCTGGGTGCACCTTCGGCTCCGACTCGACTGGCCGGGCGAGGTGCCGGCCCGGCTCCTCGCTGTCGGCGCGGATCTCGAGGTGCTCGGCCCCGAGGACACCCGCCGCAGCGTCGTCCGGCTGGCCCGCGAGGTGGCCGACCGATACGCCGGAGTCGAGATCGGCGCCTACCGCGGGCGGCCGTGGGCCGGCATGCCCGACGGCCGAACGCCGACCGGGCGCGCCTTCGATCCGTCGCGGTAGAACCCGCTGCGGACGGCCCCATCGACCGCCTCTTCTGCCTGGTGCGCCGCATCCTCGAGCAACCCGCGCTGCCGAAGTCGCTCCTCGATCTCACGCTGGCGGTCCGCCTGGATCGACCGCCCCAGCTCGCTGATCAACATCTCCGGACCTCGGCTTTCGGCGATCACCGCGACCGCTTCTTCTGACCCCGAAGACTACCCGAGGAACATGCCATTTTCCGTCATGAATAACGTGTCACGGGTGTGATCGATCAGGCCGCCAGGCCCTCGATCTCGACCTCGATCAGCGGGCTCCAGCGAACCATCGTGTCGAGGTCTGTTCGCCCCCACACCTGGGCGATTCGACCGAGGATCGCTTCCCGCTCTGCCGGGTCGTCGATGATCCGCGCCCGGGCCGGCAGATCGGCCTTGACCGGTCCCTTGAGGTGGATCGTCAGCTGCGGATCGGCGTCGAGGTTCGCGAGCCAGCTCCGCCGCTCCCTCCGGGGGAGGCCGGAGATGTAGATCGGGCCGTCGAAGTTGTGAAAGACGATCTCGATTCGGCGCGGCCGGCCGGAGTGCCGGCCGGTGGTCGTGATGTCGATCCTGTGGCCGCGTGACAGCGCCCGCCGGATCCTGTCCTCGATCATGGGTGTTCCTTGTCCAGGTCTGGTCGTTGCATCTACAACCATTTTGCCACGATCGGGCGGCGCTCACGAACAGAACGGGTGTTCTATTATCCCCCGATGAGCCCCGTATACCGCGAGGAGCCCTGCAAGTCGGCGTTGAACCGCGTCACCGGGATGCATTTCAGGTGGTCCCTCAACCCGTACACGGGCTGCGCCCACCAGTGCACGTTCTGCTTCGTCCGGGCGTTCGAGCGTCGGGCGGACCGGCCGTCGGATGACCGCTACGGCGCCTCGATCCGGGTGAAGACGAACGTCGCCGAGGTTCTCGACCGGGAGCTGTCGCGGAGGAGCTGGAAGCGCGAGCTCGTGGCGATCGGCTCGGCGACCGATCCGTACCAGCCGGCCGAGGGCAGGTATCGCCTAACCCGAGCCTGCCTGGAACGACTGTCAGCCCATCGGACGCCGTTCCACATCATCACCCGCGGCCCGCTGATCGTCCGCGACCTCGACGTTCTCGGCGAAGCCGCCCGGAGGGCCAAGGTCTCGATCACGTTCTCGATCCCGACCCTCGACCATGGGATCTGGCGCCTCACCGAGCCGGGCACCGCGCCACCGCGCCAGCGCCTCCGGGTCCTGCGCCGCCTCGTCGATGCGGGCCTCGATGTCGGGGTCGGGATGGCCCCGATCCTGCCGGGGCTCTCGGATCGGCCGGACCTGCTCGCCGACGTCGTCCGGGCGGCACGGGACGCCGGCGCGACGGGTGTCTGGGCGAACCTCCTCTACCTCCAGCCGGGTACGAGGGAGCACTTCCTCGAGCACCTCGGGCGGGACTGGCCGGCCCTGCTGCCCGCCTACGAGCGGCTGTACCGTGGGCGAGCCTACCTGGCGAAGGACGAGTCCGAGCCTGTCCGGCGAACCGTCCGCGAGCTCGTCCGCCAGCACGATGTCGCCGACCGGCGGACGATCCGACTCACGCCGCCGCCGGACCCCGAGCAGCTGGCATTTCCGCTTGCGCCGGGCGAGCTGCTCGGCGGGTCGGGTCAGGAGCCCGCCGCGAACCACCGCACGACGTAGGCTCGGAGCCGCTCCGTCCCGTCCTCGAATCGGCGCGAGGACACGTCGACCCACAGGACGTTGACCGCTGCTGAGCTTCCGTCGGTGAACGTGAAGACGACGCTGCCGGCCGGCCGGGCACCGTCGAGTGTCCCTCGCGGGCAGTCGAAGTCGTCGCCGCACATCAGGCTTCGCCAGGCGGTCGCCGAAGCAATCGGCGCGAAGCCCGGCTCGAGGACAAGCTGCGCCGCCCGGATCGTGTCGCGGCACGCCAGCGGGCGGAGCTCCGGGCAGGAAGTGAGGGCCGAATCGAGCGGGGCGGCCGTCGCGGGAGCGGGGCTCTCGGCCGGAGCGGAGAGCCGGGCGGGGATCGGCCCACTGAGCCAGGCCGCGACCACGACGGCGACCCCGATGAGCGGCGGGACGAGGATCGGTCGGCGCGACCGCCGGATGGGGCCGCGCGGGACCTCGTACGACATCGGCGTGCCCGGGCTAGCGGGACCGGGACTTGCCCCCGCGCCCCGCCTCCGCCCGGAGCGCCGCCTTCTTCGCGCGCTTGCCGGCCTGATAGTGCGCCAGCGCCTCGGCCGAGTCGACGTCGCCGAGCGTCGGGTGCTTCGGAGCGACGTCCTCCCAGCCGGGCGGCCGGACGCCGAATCGCTTGCCGAGGACCGCGATGAGCGTCTTCGCCTTCATGTCACCGACGCCTGGCAGGGCGAGCAGCCGGCGCTCGAGATCGCGCCCATCCTTCGCCTCGCCCCAGATGCGTGACGCGTCGCCATCGTATTGCGAGGTGATCGTGGCGCACAGCACCTGGACCCGACCGGCCATCGCGCCGGGGAAGCGATGGAGCGCCGGTCGACGCTGGAAGATCTCGGCCAGCTCGGCCGGATCGATGGCGGCGATCTTCGCGCAATCGAGGTGGCCAAGCCGGCGGCGCAGCTCGAGCGGCCCGGAGAAGGCCTTCTGGACGGGGACTTGCTGGTCGAGGGTGAAGCCGATGAGGAGCGCGAGCGGGTCGCGGGCAATGAGCGCGTCGGCCTCCGGGTCGCCGGTGAACGGGAGGCTCTCGGGGATCGTCGTCGCCATGCCGCGCATGGTAGCCCCGAGGCTTCGTCGAGGCGAGGGTGTTCCCAGCTGGCGACAGGTTCGGACCGGAGCGAGAAGCGTCAAGTCGCGTTTCGGGGGTGGACCGGCGGCGCCGAGAGGGGTAGGATTCGGGGGTCAAGAGGTGCCGAGCATGACGGACCACCGCAATCCGGAGCACCTGACCGGACGGAGCGCCTGGGGCCTTCACAGGGCGCCAACGCTGCCGGCGACCGCGGATCAGTCGCGTGGCTCGAGCAACCTCGCCACCAAGCCCCGAGCGGGCAACATCAGCACCGATACCCGCGCGGGCAGATCCGGGTGATCCGGGAGCGGCGAGGCGCCCCGCGCCCGCGCTGACGGATCACCGTCGACAGCTGAACGGACCCACGCCCGGTCGGGCGTGGGTCTTTCATGTTCAACGGCGAGCAGCGGCCTGGGCCGGGCCATCCAGCTCGCCGAGGAGCGTTGCGCCGAGGGCCACGAACCTGAGCCCGAGAGCGTGGCGGAGGCCGCCGCGGCGGGAGCGCCTCGCCTCGCTGACCTCTCGCTCGATGTGGAGCTCGGCCGACAGGCGGCGGATGTCGTCGATGCGGCCGTCGACAGCGGCGTAGCGGGGATCCATCGTCATACCTTTCGTCTGGTCACTCGAGGACGATCCGCACGCCGTCCCCGTCCTCGTCCGAGGTGTCGAGGATTGCGCCGCGGACGCCCTGGGCGATCGCTTCGTTGAGCTGTGCGGCGTGGGGTCCGGCGAGACCGGGGATCGCGGACATCGCCATCCGGCCGAGCGACAGGGGGATCCGCAGGTCGACCGCCTTTCGGCCCGACTCGCGTACCTCGATCCGGGCGAACCGGGCGCCCGGCCCGGATGGCGAGCCGGTGCTCGCGTCGAGATCGCTGTCGTTGGCATTGGCGGCGCCGTGCCGGCCCTCGAGTGCGTCGAGGATCGGCCCCGCCTCCTCGGCGGTCAGGCGGCCCTCGGCGACGAGCCGGAGAACCTGGTCGAGCGGGTCAGCCATTCGACTCGCCTTCGAGCGCCGCAAGGCGTTGGCCCGCCTCGGCGACGTCGATCGCGCCGTTCTCGAGGTCGCGCAGGATCGCGAGTCGATCGGTCTCGTGCGCATCGGGCCCGTCGGGCGGGCTGGATGGCTGCGGCGGTTGCGGCGCCATGGGAGCCGGCGGCTCGGGCGCGGCCGGGGAGACGGCAACGCCCGAGGCCGACGTGGGATCGGAGATCCGGAGGTCTCCGGAGATCGACTTGAAGGTCAGGAGGGCACGCCCGTCGCCAACGACGACGTGGTGCTGGCCCCGCCGCGATTCGGCTCGATGCTGGGCCCGGCTGGTGATCTGTCCGGTGACCGTCTTCCCCTCGACCCGGATGCCGCCATGGGCCTGGACCTCGACGTCGCCGCTCACCGTCTGGATGCCGTACGGGCCCGACCCGTCGAGGACGGCGTCGATCTCGATGTCCCCACTGGTCGACGCGAGGACCATCGACGGCAGGCGCCCCCCGCGCAGGCTGATGTCACCTGACACGGACCGGCCGGCGAGCCGCAGCTCCCCGTCCGCCTCGATGTCGACCTCGCCGGACACGCTCTCGGCGTTCACGCTGCCGGTGACCGCGGTGAGCCGGATCGATCCGGACGCCGAGCGGTAGCGCTGCTCTCCTCTCAGCCTGGAGGCCGCGATCTCCGCGCTGGCACAGTCGACGTGGACGCTGGCGCCGTGCGGGAGCTCGACTTCGAGCCGTGCGCTCGCTCGACGCATGTCGCCGCGGAGCAGGCCGCCGAAGTCGATGTGAAACCCGTCGCGCAGCCGGACCGCCAGCCTGTTCGGCTCGCGGTCGATCTGGAAGCGGTCTTCCAGCGGCTGGCCATCGAGGTCGCGAATGCGGGCCGCGTCGCCGTCCGTGCCTCGCAGCTCCACGCTGCCGGCTGGAAGGCGGACCGAGAGCTCGCCGGTGAGTCCGATGACGTGCTCGACGACGTCGGGGCCGAGTGAAGTGGTCATGTCAGCGGTTCCTCCCCAGCGCCCGGATTGCGGTCGCGGCCGCTTCGGCGCTGATCTCGTGCCGTGCCAGCTGCTCGAGGATCTCCTGACGGGTCGCCGGCGGCCCGGCCGCCCCGTCCCCCTCCTCGTCCGCGCCCTCCGCCGGTTCGCCGTACCGCGGCCCGAAGCCGAGGGCCCGGATGAGCGCCTCGACCCGGGATCGGACGGTGGGATACGAGATCCCGAGCTCGCGCTCCATATCGCGCAGGTTCCCGCGCGACCGGAGGAAGCTCTCGAGGAGCGCGACCTGGTCCCGGTTGAGCCGGCCGAACCGGCCGACCGTGAAGTCGCCCTCGAGCGTGGTCCCGCAGCTGCGGCAGCGCAACCGGGTGACCGCGAGCTCGCCCGCGCAGACGGGACAGGTGGAGATGACGTCGTGCGGCATCGGCGGAGTTTGAGCCCGTTGCTTACTGTAAGGTGTCAGGTGCTGTTATAGCAACTCGCCTTTCACTTTGTCAAGTCTCCAGGTCACTTTGTGGGCCCTGCCTGGGCGCCCGTCGTTCTTGCACAGCCCCGTGTTAGCCGCCTGACGCGTGGTGGCGGAGTACCTTCCCAGAGGGCGCTGGCGGGCCGACCGGTGGCCGATTCCTGTCAATTGCTCACCGGGTAAGCGTTAGCGGGCCCGCTCAGGTCCCCGGGACCGATTCGACGCCAACCATTAGGCCGCGCGCGTCTACATCGCGTCGAATCTCGGCCCAGAGGCCGCCTCAGTCGCGACCTAACGCGCACCCGGCGGGCGTATGGCAGGAAAGAACGGGCCGTGGGGTTGAGAGGCCCCTCAGGGCCGACCTGACGCGCAGGCGGCGGGCGTATGGCAAATATTGTTGGGCGGCGCTGGACTTAGCGGGACCTCGCGACCGGCGCCACCCTCGCGTCCGTCAGCCGGACGAGGTCAGCCGCGGCGAGCTCGAGCTGGAGTCCGCGCCGCCCTGCGCTCACGAAGACCGTCTTGTGCTCGGACGCCGACGCGTCGACGACGGTCGGGAGCGGACGCCGCATCCCGAGCGGGCTGATCCCGCCGACGACCGACCCGCTCGCGCGCTCGGCCGCGGCCGGTGCCGCCAGCACGGCTCGCCGCCCACCGAGCGTCTCGGCGAGGCGCTTGAGGTCGAGGTCGCGGGGGACCGGGACGAGGGCGGCGACGAGCCTGCCGTCGAGCTCGGCGACGAGCGTCTTGAAGACACGTTCCGGGCTGACCCCGAGTGCCGCAGCGGCCTCTTCCCCCCAGGCCTTCCGGTCGTGGCCGCGGGGGTCGGTCAGGCCGGCGAGGTACTCGTGCACCGTGTAGGCGACCCCCGCCCGGCGAAGCGCGTCGATCGCGGGGGTTCCTCGGGCGGCCATCGCGGTCGATGGTACGACCCTCGGGCGGACGCGGCGGCCCGCCTGTTTTCGGCTATCCTCCGGCCGTCCGTCTCGCCCGTGCCATCGGCCGTGGACCGGTCACCGGCCGGTTTGCCACGCCGGCGCGGGAAGCCCAGGGAGAACGCTTGACCTTCGATTCGCTCGGTCTGTCGCCCGACCTCCTCGCCACGGTCGCCGAGGAGGGCTACGAGGAGCCGACGCCCGTCCAGTCCGCGGCGGTTCCGCTCGTTCTCGCCGGCCGGGACGTCCTCGCGGCAGCCCAGACCGGAACCGGCAAGACCGCCGCCTTCGTCCTGCCTATCCTCGACCGCCTGCGGCACCACGCGAACACGAGCTTCTCGCCGGCTCGCCACCCCGTTCGGGCTCTGATCCTCGTCCCGACCCGGGAGCTCGCGATGCAGGTCGACGAGAGCGTCCGGACGTACGGTCGGACGGTTCCGCTTCGCCCGACGGTTGTCTTCGGCGGCGTTCCGATCGAGCCCCAGATCAAGGCGCTCCGGGCGGGAGTCGAGATCCTCGTCGCGACGCCTGGCCGCCTGCTCGACCACGTCGGTCAACGGACGGTCGCCCTCGGGCAGGTCGAGATCCTCGTCCTGGACGAGGCCGACCGGATGCTCGACATGGGCTTCCTGCCGGACATCCGGCGGATCCTCGACCTCCTTCCGAAGAAGCGCCAGAACCTCATGTTCTCGGCGACCTTCTCCGACGAGATCCGGCGTCTCGCGGCGACGATCCTGCGCGATCCCGAGACCGTCGAGGTGGCGCCGCGCAATACGACGGTCGAGGGGATCCGCCAGCTCGTGTACCCGGTCGACCGGGAGCGGAAGGAGGAGCTGCTCGCCCACCTCATCCGCAAGGAGGACCTCCGCCAGGTCCTCGTCTTCACCCGGACCAAGCTCGCCGCGTCCCGCCTCGCCACGATCCTCGACCGGCAGGGCCTCGGCGCCGTCGCGATCCACTCGGACCGGACGCAGCCCGAGCGAACGCGGGCGCTCGAAGGTTTCAAGAACGGCGAGGTCCGGGTCCTGGTGGCCACCGACGTCGCGGCCCGCGGGCTCGACATCGAGGAGCTGCCGCACGTCGTCAACTTCGAGCTGCCGTGGAACCCGCAGGACTACATCCACCGGATCGGCCGAACCGGGCGTGCCGGCCTGACCGGCGACGCGATCAGCCTCGTGACGATCGACGAGGCCGATCTCCTGCGCGGCATCCAGCGGCTGCTCCGCCTGGCGATCCCGTGGACGGTCGAGGACGGGTTCGTCCCCTCCCGGGACGCCCAGCCGCGCCCGCTCGGCCACGAGCGACCGCGCCACGAGGGGCCGCTTCACGCGAAGCCGATCCGGAGCCGGCCGCGGGCCGGCGGGCGGGGACGGCGACCCTGACGCCGGCGGCGGTGACGCCGGCGACGAGCGCTCCCGATGAGCTGCCCTCGCCGGGGCGGCTCGCGGCGGCGGGTCAGGCCCCGGGCGCGGCGGGCTCGGGCGACGGGGCGGGCGGCTCTCCCGGGACAGCTGCGGGGGTGCCGGCGGCCGCGGGAACCGGGAGCGGCGGCGGCATCTCGACGTGGGCGCCCGGAAAGAAGAACCCGAGCATGAGGTCCGAGTCCACCCGGTCGACCGAGTAGCGATTCACAAGGGCCCGCGGATGCGATGCGGCCCCGGCGTCCGGGCTGGCGAGGAGGGTGACCCGCACGTCGCTCAGGAGGACGAACGTGCCGGTGGGTCGGGTGAGTGCGCGACCCGGGTCGAACCCGGGCAGCGTGGCGAGATCGCCCTCGATCACATAGGGTCCCGCCTCGAGCCGAATCGTGTGGAGCGCGGCGTGGACCGGGCCCGGGATCTCTTCGTCGCCGGCGGCGAGGGCCAGATCGTCGATCACGATCGCGCTCTCGCCCGGCTTGCTTGGTGCGCCGCCGTCGAGGGGGGTCCATGTCGCATCGGTGACCTGGAGACGGTCCGACGACTCGAGCAGGTCACGCAGGTGCTCGGGGCTGTCGACGACCCCGCTCAGGACCCCTTCCTGGAGGTACGCAACGACCTGGATGGACACGGCTGTGGCCTCGAACAGGACACGAGCATCGGCCATGCGCCGTAGACGCGCCACCGCGAATCGGTACCCGACGCACCACCCATTCGTACTGGTCGGAGGGCCCTTTGGTAATCGGTCCGTCGCCCGGGGCGACGTCAGCCCGCCCGGATCGACCGTACGGAGGGCGCCCGGGTTGGGTGGAGGCCCGCCCGCCGGGCGATGCCGGCAAAGCGGGCGGCGTCGCGCGGGGCACAGCCGCGGGAGTCGTTGTTGAAATAGACCCAGCATTCCGCGTCGGGGCCCCAGCCGTCGGCCAGGCGAGCGGCCCACGTCCGGAGGGCCGCCGCCCCGTAGCACGGCCGGGGGTTCGCCCGGCCCTCGTGGAATCGGAGATAGGTCCAGGTGGCCGTTCGCCAGAGTGGCGTGAGCGGCCGACGGCGGTCGGCGAGGCACAGAGCCGCGCGGCGTTCGGTGAGCAGGGCGCGGATCTCGTCGACGAACCACGTCGGGTGGCGGAACTCCACCGCGACCCGGAACGCCGGCGGGAACTCCGCCAGTGCCGCGTCGAGGCGCTCCGGGTCGCAGCGGAGCTGGGGCGGCAGCTGGAGCAGGACCGGCCCGAGCTTGTCGTCGAGCCCGGCGGCCCGGTCGACGAACCGCGCCACGGCCTCGGCCGGCTCGCGCAGCCTCCGGACGTGGGTGAGGTAGCGGCTGACCTTGACGGCCATGACGAAATCGGGCGGTGTCCTGGCGGCCCAGTCGGCGAACGTCCGGCGCTCGGGCAGCCGGTAGAACGCGGCGTTCGACTCGACGGTCGCGAACGCGGCTGCATAGGCCTCGAGCCATCGCGAGACCGGCAATTCCGGTGGGTAGAAGCGGCCGCGCCAGTCGCGGTACTGCCAGCCCGACGTGCCGATCCGGACCGCCATGAGCGCTGGCTACGACACCTCCGGACAGGCTCCGCACGGGCCGGGCGGGGGGAGCACGATCCGGAGGAGCGACGCCGCGATGAGCCCGGGATCGACCCGGCTCTGGTTCGTCAACACCGCAATCGCGATGTCGTCGCCCGGAACGTAGCGAACGACCCCGCGGAAGCCGATGAACCGGCCGCTGTGCCCGTACGTCGGGAAGCCGTTCACGTCCAGTGCCTGGACGCCGAGACCATAGGGGATCGACGGCTTGTAGCCCGGGGCCGGATCGAAGTCCCCCAGCATGAGACCGAGGCGGGGCGCGTCCAGCACGCGCCCGCCGTACAGGGCACGGGACCATCGGGCGACGTCGAGCGACGACGCCGCGACCGAGCCGGCGCCGCCGGCCGCCGTCACGACCGACTTGAACGGCATGATCCCGGTCCCGTCGGCGAGGTCGATCGGCCGAAGGGACGCCCCCAGGCCGGCAAAGCGGTAGCCGTGGGCCGTCGGGCCGGTGGGCCGCTCGGCGACCTGGTAGAACGCGCTCTGGAGACCGAAGGGCTCGAAGTAGCGGGATCGCAGTTGGACGGCGAGCGAGTGGCCGCCCACCCGTTCGGCGATGAGCCCGAGGACGAGGTAGTTCGTGTTCGAGTAGCGCCAGCCCGTGCCCGGCGGGAAATACGGCTTCGCGACGTAGCCGAGGGTCCGGGCCGGCGACCAGCCGCGGGCGGGCTCCGAACGGAGGGCCCGGTCGATCTTCGGGTGGAGGAAGTAGTCGTACAGCCCGCTCGTGTGGTTGAGCAGCATCCGGATCGTGATCCCGGTGAGCATCTCCTCCTCGGGGAGGTACTCGGAGGCCTTGTCCTCGAGCCCCAGGCGCCCCTCGGAGACGAGATCGAGGATTAGGGCGGCGATGAAGGTCTTGCTGATGCTCGCGACCGCGAACGCGGTGTTCGGCGTGACCCGGCGCCGGGCCGCGAGGTCGGCCATCCCGCTCACGCCCGTCCACGAGGATCCGTCATCGAAGACGATCGAGGCCGAGATGCCGGGGATCGCGTACTTCGTGCGCAGCGCGTCGAGACGAACCTGGAGCGCGGTCACGACCTTCTTCGTGGGCCGCGGGCCGACCGGCGCGGGTAACGGGGGTGGGACCCAGGGCGTCGCGGCTGGCTGGAGGACCGGCGGTGGCGAGCCGGCAGGGGTCGAGGCGGCTGGGCCGGTCGGCGGGGAGCCGAGCGCGGCGATCGGTCCGGCGCCGCCGGCCGGCTGCATGCCGAGCAGCACGACGAGAGAGCCGAGGGCGACGGCCCCGACGGTGGCGGCGACGAGCAGGCCGCGACGCATGATGGGTGGGACGATACCCCGGGGCGTGACGTGACTGCCGCTCGGCCGGTGGTCGCCCGGCCGGCAGGATCTTCGCCGTGACGGGCCGGACCAGCCAGACCGACCACGCAAGCCGCCGGGCGGCACCTCGCCGGCCCGCGATCTGCGGCGGATGATTACTGTGGGTGATCAGATCGGAGTCGTGGCCGCGCGGCTACCGACCGAAATCGACGGATCTCGGGAATCACCACGCTCGTTCGGTGCGATTCTGATCACCCAGGGTAATCGCGGGTGTGGCCCCACGATCACGGTCGTGCGCGCGACGATCCGGGGTCAGTCCCCGCCGCGGCGGCGACCGATCAGGCTCGATACGACGAGCAGCCCGCCGATCCCGACGAGGAGCAGCGGCAGGGCGGTGTCGGCGGGATCAGCCGGTCCCCGGACAGCCCGATGAACCCCTCGAAGAAGATCGCGAAGCCGACGAACAGCACGAGCCCGACGAGCAGCGTCCCCCGCCCCCGCGCGACGAAGTCCGGCTGCCAGGTGAACAGGCCGTAGAGGAGGAGGCCGAGGCCCGCCCCGCCCGGGGCCACGAGCGCCCACGCGTACGCCCACGTCGCCCAGAGACCGGTCGCGTTCTGGAAAGCGAGGACGAGGCCGGTCACCGTGGTGATCCCCCCGGCGATCGCGAGCCCGGCGCCGCCGCGCCCGCCGACGGCGAACGCGAACAACACGACGTGAACAGATTCGGGTGGTGGGCTCCCGCAATCGGCCCCAACGTGCACGCGGACACGGGCGGCGGAGCCTGATTGCTGCTCCGCCCGCCAAATCCGGCAACCCGTACGGCAATTGGCGCGGTTTGTGGGTCGAACCGTTCACCGGGAGTGGAAATCAGCCAGCGGAGCGAGATTCCGACCATGTCGAACAGTCGGCTGCCTGCGGGGTATCCCGGACCCATAGCGGGGGTCGAGGCCCGCGTGATCGGTTGCGATATGCCCCCGATGGGCATACAAGGTGAACGGCTTGGCTACGTGAGGCGCCGGCTTGTTCAATCGGGCTGGAGAATGGCACGGATGCGCCGTCCCGGCCGGTTGCGGGACAATGACCTGCGCAGGGGAGGCGGCCCAGGGATGCTCGAAGTCCTCCATCTAACGAAGCGGTACGGGAGCGTCGTCGCGCTGCGCGACGCGACGTTCGCGGCCCAGCCCGGCCGCCTCGTCGGCTTCCTCGGCCCGAATGGGGCGGGCAAGACGACGGCGATGCGCTGCATCTTCGGCCTCGCCATCCCGGACGACGGCGAGACGCGCTGGAAGGGCCGGCCGATCGACCAGGCCGACCGGCTCCGGTTCGGCTACATGCCTGAGCAGCGAGGCCTCTACCCGCGGATGAAGGTGGGCGAGCAGCTCTCGTACTTCGCCCAGCACCACGGGATGCCGGCGCGGAGCGCCAGGGCCGCCGCGGCACAGTGGCTCGAGCGGATGGGCCTCGCCGACCGGATCAACTCCAGGCTCGAGGAGCTGTCGCACGGCAACCAGCAGCGCGTCCAGCTGGCCGTCGCCCTCGTCCACGATCCGGAGCTGCTCGTCCTCGACGAGCCGTTCTCCGGCCTCGACCCGATCGGGATCCGGACGATGACCGAGGTCTTGAGCGAGCGGGCCGCGGCCGGCGTCGGGGTCCTGTTCTCGAGCCACCAGCTCGACCTCGTCGAGAGCATCTGCGAGGACGTCGTGATCATCGCCCGCGGCTCGATCGTCGCGGCGGGACCGATCGACGAGCTGAAGCGGTCGTCCGGCCGGCGGCACCTCGAAGTCGAGGTCGAAGGCGGCGACGGCGCATGGATCGACGGCCTCGGCGATGCCGTCGTCCTCGAGCACCGGGGTGGACGGGTCAAGCTCCTCGTCGAGGACACGGTCGACCTGCGGCAGGTCCTCGATCGGGCGGCCCGGGCCGGCACGGTCCGGCGGTTCAGCTTCGAGCCGCCGGCGCTGTCGGAGCTGTTCATGGAAGCCGTCGAACCGGACGCGGCAGTCCCCGAGGCCACGCGGTGAACCCCCTCCGGGCGATCTGGCTGGTCGCCCGTCGCGAGCTCATCGAGCGCGGCCGGAGCCGGGCGTTCCTCCTCGGCCTGATCCTGACGCAGGTCTTTATCGTCGGCGGGCTTCTCCTCCAGTCGACGATCGCCGACGACGAGAACGTGCTGCAGGTGGGCTACGTGGGCGCGCCACCTCCGGTGTTCGAGGAGGCGCTGCATCAAGCCGCCTTGCAGGCCGGCGCGAGCGTGGATGTCCGGAGTTATCCCGACCTCCCCAGCGCCGAGGCGGCCCTCCGAGACGACGAGGTCGGAGGCGTCTATGTCCCGGGCCCGGACCCGGACTCTCCGGGTACGTTGATCTTCAAGCAGCAGACGGATAGCCGTTTCGCGCAGGTGGTGTCGACGGCCGTGGCGACTGTGAAGTTGAGCAAGGCCGGGATCGACTTGAGTCCGCCGGCGGTCGTCGCGCTCGAGGCCGTCTCCGGACCCGACCCGACGTCGCTGATCATCGCCAACGTCGGGGTCATCTTCCTGTTCATCTCGATCTTCTCGTTCGGTTACTGGGTCCTGTCGGGCGTCGTCGAGGAGAAGCAGAGCCGGGTCGTCGAGGTGGTCCTCTCGACGGTCCGGCCGCGCGACCTGCTGATGGGCAAGGTCCTCGGGATCGGGATCCTCGGGCTGGTCCAGCTCGCCGTGCTCGTCACGACCGGCCTGGTCGCCGCGAACGTCCTGGGCCGGTTCACGCTGCCGCCGACGACGACGCCCGCGCTCGTGATGCTCGTCGTGTGGTTCGTCCTCGGCTACACGCTGTACTCGACGCTGTTCGCGGTCCTGGGCGCGCTCGCGTCGCGGATGGAGGAGGCCTCGAACGCCACGATGCCGATCCAGTTCCTCGCGATGGGCAGCTACTTCGTCGCACTGCTCGTCGTGATCAACGACCCGTCCGGGACCGTCGCCCGGATCGCGTCGTTCTTCCCGCCCGCGGCGCCGATGGTCGTCCCGATGCGGACCGCGCTCGGCGCGATCGAGCCGTGGGAGATCCTCCTGTCGATCGCGGTGACGATCGTGTTCATCTACGGGCTGTTCGTGTTCGGCGCGCGGGTGTACTCCGGCGCGGTGCTCCAGACCGCGGGCCGGATCAAGCTTCGCGACGCCTGGCGGTCTTCGCGCTAGGGCGGTTCGGTCAGTCGAGCCGCTCGAACAGGCCCGGGGTGCCGCCGGCATGCCAGAAGACGACGGTCCGGCCGTCGAACGTGCCGTTCCTGACGGCCTCGACGAGTCCGGCCAGCGCCTTGGCCGTGTAGATCGGGTCGACAAGGATCCCCTCGCTGCGCGCAAGCAGGCGGGTGGCCTCCTCGGCCGCGGGGGTCGGGTGGCCGTAGCCCTCGCCGAGCTGGCCGCCGTCAAGGACGATCTCGGACGGCGCGACGCGACACCCCGTCTGCTCGCCGAGCGATCCGAGAAGGGCGGCGATCGCCGGCAGCAGCACGTCCGGCGGATGCGCGACCGCGACGCCGTGGACGCGGGCGGCCGCCGCGGCGAGGCGGAGGCCGACTATCAGGCCGGCCTGCGTACCCCCCGTAGCAGATGGGACGACGACGGCGTGGACGTCGATCCCGCGCTCCGCCGCCTGCTCGGCGAATTCCAGGCCGGCGAGCACCTGGCCGACCGCGCCGGCGGGGCCCGACCCGCCGACCGGGACGACGTACGGCCGGAAGCCGCTCGTCCGCAACGATTCCACCACCGCCTCGACGCGCGCCGCTCGTTCGGCCCGTTCGGCTGTCGTCGTGACGTGGACTGTCGCTCCGAGGAGCTCGTCGAGGAGCTGGTTCGGGCCGGGCGGGTCGACCGGCGGGCCGGACAGCACGAGGTGGACGGCCAGGCCGGCCCTCGCTCCGGCGGCGGCGGTGAGGCGACAGTGGTTCGACCAGCGGCGGCCGGACGTCACCAGCGTGTCCGCGCCTCCGGCCAGCGCGGCGCCGACGTGGAACTCGAGGTTTCGCAGCTTGTTGCCGCCGAACGCGAGCGGCAGGAGGTCCTCGCGCTTGATCCAGAGGTCGGCGCGTCCGCCGAGCTCCCTCGACAAACGAGGCAGCGGCTGCAACGGCGAGGGGCCGTCGAGCAGCTCGAAGCGCGGGAGGTCGGGGACCGAGGGCGGCATGGCGGGATGGTAGCCCGGTGCTACGCTCGCCCGGAGAGGAAGCGATGGAACACCCCTCCCTCAGCCGCCGCCGGTTCCTGCTGTGGTCCGCGGCGGCGACGGTCGCCGCGTGCGGCGATCGACGCGTGGATCCAAGCCGTTCGGCCTCCGCGATGACGCCGAACTCCACGGCCGGCGCCGCCACCAGGGCGCCCGCCCCATCCCCCACGCCGTTCGCCGTTGCGGCCCGCCCCCGCCGCACGCTGTTCCGCGACGGCGCCCTCACCGACGCCCACTCCGACCGGCTCGACCGGGGCGTGAGCATCCTCGTCCAGGACGGCACGATCCGCTGGATCCGGCCATCCGACGACGAGGGCGACCCCGGCCCCCGGGATGGGCTCGAGGTCGTCGACGCGAGCGGCGCGACGTTCGTGCCAGGGATGGTCGACGCCCACAGCCATGTGACCCTGCCCGGCGGCGCTCACTGGATCGACCGGATCGGCGACCCGCCGGCGGCGCTCCTCGAGGTCGCGGAACGCAACGGGCGGCTGCTCACGGCCGCGGGCGTCCGCTGGGCCCGGGACGTCGGCGCGCCGTACGTCGACGACCCGGTCGACGGGCGTCGCCGCGCGTTGTCGCTCGGGGTCCGCGACCGGTGGCGCGGACAGCCCGGCTATCCCCACCTCCGCGCCGGCGGGACGTGGCTGGAGAAGGCCGGGACCCTCCCGCCGGCCGCCCACACGGTCGAGGCGAGCACGGCAAAGGACCTCCTCGACAACGCGGTCGGCCAGCTCGACGACGGTGTCGACTTCCTGAAGCTCTACCTCGACGGGCCCGACCCGGACGCGTCGCCCTGGACGGCGGCCCAGATCGCCCCGGTCGTCGAGGCGGCCCATGGCCGCGGGATCCGGGTGACCGCCCATTCGGGACGTCTCTCCGGCGCCCGCGAGGGGGTCAAGGGTGGCGTCGACGCGATCGAGCACGGATTCCAGCTCGATGCGCTGGTCGTCGCCGAGATGGCCGAGCGCGGCACGTTCCTCGTTTCGACGCTCGCGGTCATGGAGTCGTGGCTGACGTTCGGGCGGACGACAACGCTGCCGCGCTTTGCCGGCGCGGACGGCCGGCGGACGATCATCGCCCGCAAAGAGCAGGCGATCGACAGCATCCGGCTGGCGCGCCGGGCCGGCGTCCGGATTGCGAGCGGCACGGACTTCGGCGGCGGCTCACTTCGGGCGACCCAGCTCGCCTGGGAGGTCGAGACGCTTGTCGCCGCCGGCCTCGAGCCGTGGGAGGCGCTGGCGGCGGCCACGTGGCGCGGTGGCGAGGTCCTCGGCGAGCCCGACGCCGGCGTCATCCGCGAGGGTGGCCCGGCCGATTTCTTCCTCGTCCACGGCGACCCGTTGAGCGACCCGGCGGCGCTGTGGCGCGTCTGGCGGGTCGCCTGGGCCTGACCCGAAGCTGGATCGCGTCCGTATCATCGGCCGATGGCGAAGCGCATCTCGCCCGCGGAGTTCCGAACCGGGCCCGGCCAGAACCCGGACATGGAGAGGTCGATCGCCATCTCCGCTCCGACGTCCGGATCGGTCGGCCTGTACAGCTCGATCGTGACGACGGCGCCCGGCGGCAGGACGCGGGTCCACCACCACGGCGAGTGCGAGACCTCGATCTACATCGTGTCCGGCGCGGCCCGCTACACGTGGGGCCCGACCGGCCTGGAGCACGAGATGGCCGCATCAGCCGGTGACTTCGTCTACATCCCGGCGGGCGAGATCCACGTCGAGAAGAACGCGTCGGGAAGCGAGCCGCTGGTCGTCGTCCTGACCCGCAACTGCCCCGACTCGCACGTCGTGTACGTCGACAGCGGGCCGGACGGCGCGGCCGACGTCCCGGCGCCGTGCTGAGGCCCTGGCAGGATCGACCGCTCGCCGATCTCCTCGCCGAGCACGGGCTCGCCGGCGTCCCGGAGCGCATCTTTCCGAATGACGGCTGGTCGGGAGCGACTTTGACCGTCCTCGAACGCGACAGGCAGCGATTCGTGCTCAAGCGGACGTCCTGGGCGGCCGACTGGATCGCCCGGGCAACCGACGACCGCGATCTCCGGGAAGGTTGTGTGGCAGCCAATCGTCCCCGCTTCTGGATGCCGGTCGTGGCGCCCTATCTCGGGGCTGCCGCCGACGGAGAGAGCCTGGCGATTCTCATGCCGGACCTGTCCCGCGAATTGATCGCCTGGGAGCGGCCGGCCCACGAGCCGGGGATCGATGTCGAGACGCTGAGCCGGGTCCTCGACGCGGTCGCCTGCCTTCACTTCCAGCCCTGGCGCCCGGGGACGATCCATGACGTGTTCCCGTGGTGCGCCGTCCGCCAGCGCCTCCTGCTGCTCAGTCGGCCGTCGGCCGAGCGCTATCGGTCCGAGGGCCTCGCCGTCGGCGAGCGATTCCTCGCCGGCTGGGACGCGTTCGACCGACTCGCGCCGCCGGCCGCGCGCGACCTCGTCGAGCGGCTCGCCGACGAGCCCGAACCGCTCCTCGGCGCCGTGGAACGGCTCCCGAGGGTCGGCCTGCACGGCGACCTGAAGCTGGCCAACGTCGCGCTGCTCCGCGACGGCGTCGTCGGCCTGATCGACTGGCAGCTCGTGACGCTCGCGCCGGTCGCCGTCGAGCTGGGCTGGTTCCTCGTCTCGAACACGCCGCTCCTCCCCGAGCCGCCGGACCAGGTCCTCGAACGCTACCTCGTCGGGGCCCGGTGGCACGCCAATCGCTGGAGCGGCGGGGTCGACGGGCCAGCGCGGCGGACGGTCGATTCGGTGCTCGGCAACTGGGACGCCCAGGTCGATCTCACGTGGATCGTCGGGCTTCTGTTGCGCGGCTGGCGAAAGGGACTGGACGCCGAGTCGGGAACCGCGACGGGCTGGGGCACGACGGGCGCGGACGATCTCGCCTGGTGGTGCCGGCGGGCGGTCGAGGCCGCGGATCGCCGCCTCTGAGCGATCAGCTGGGAGCGGCGAGGTCCCGTCGCGGGAAGACAATGAGAGCGTAGACGATCGTCACGACGATGATCGTCCCCAGCAGGGCGAACGCGAACGGGTCGGCCTGGCCGTTGAGGATGTCGCGCGTCTGGAGGTAGTGGAACAGCGAGTACGGCTGGAGGAACGCGGCGTCCGGCCAGAGCGTGCCGAGGATCTCGAAGAAGTACGCGACGAGGAGGATCGCGAGCGTGATCCCGAGCGCGGGGCCGAGGCGATCGAACGACACCGACGCCGCCAGCGCGATCGTTGCGATCGAGCCGAACATCAGCAGCCCGTTGGCCCAGACGAGCGGCAGCCTCGTCGTGTCGATCTCGCCGACGACGTCGAACAGGCTCGCCGAGACGACCGATCCGACCAGGTACGCGGCGAGGGCGAGGCCCAGGAAGCCGAACACGCTCACGAGGATCGTGAGATACGACCGACGGCGGGATATCGGTCGGGCGAGGAGGATCTCCAGCGTCCCGCGTTGGCGCTCCCCAGCAAACGCGCCCGTCGTGAATCCGACGGCGAAGACCGACAGGAGGATGATGGCGATCGGGTGGATGAACCCGAGGGCGATCGAGCCGGACAGCGAGAACACGTCGCCGCCGCCGAAGTTCGTCATCGCCTCGGGCAGGATCCCCGACTCGATCATGTCCCGGAATGCCGCCCCGAACTGCGAGTAGACGATCGGGAGGACCGAGCCCCAGCCCGCGAGCGCGAGGCAGACGATCGCGAGCCGGAAGGCATAGCTCCGCCATGTCCGCTTGAGGAGCGGGCCGTTCATCGCGCCGCGGCCGCGGGTGGCGGGGAGGGGACGACCGGCCGCGACGACTCGCCGTCCTCGGTCGCGCCGGGATCGGCGTCCGCGTAATACTCGAGGAACGCCTCCTCGAGGTGGGCCGGCTCGATCGTCAGGTCGGTGATCGGGGCGCCCTGGATCGCCCTGAGGAACGGACCCATGTCGCCCTCGAGGTGGAGCGTGACCCGCCCGTCGGCGACCGCGAGCCCGCTGACGCCCGGGACCCCCTCGAGCCGCGGCGGCGGCCCGGACAGGCGCATCTCGACGTTCCGCTTCCGCCGGTCGAGAAGTTTCGCGACCTCTTCGAGGGCGACGAGCCAGCCGCGCCGGATGATCGCGACCCTGTCGCACACTCGCTCGACCTCGGACAGGACGTGGGACGAGAAGAAGATCGTCCGCCCGGCGGCCTTGAGGTCGTCGAGCATCGAGTAGAACGCTCGCTGCATGAGCGGATCGAGGCCCTCGGTGGGCTCGTCGAGGATCGCCAGCGGCGGGTCGTGCTGGAGGGCCTGGACGATGCCGATCTTCTGGCGCATCCCGCGGGAGTAGTCCCGGACCGGGCGGCGGAGCGTGCGCGTCGAGAGCTCGAGGCGGTCGCACAGCTCGGCGCGGCGAACCGGCGCGTGGCCGGTCAGCTCGGCGAGATAGTCGAGCAGGCTGACGCCGGTCATCGAGTCGTACAGCGCGATCCCACCGGGCAGGTAGCCGATCCTGCTCCGGATCGCCACCGAGTCACGGACGATGTCGAGGCCAAGCACGCGGCCCTTCCCGCCGGTTGGATGAATAAAGCCGAGCAGGAGCCGGATCATCGTGCTCTTGCCGGCCCCGTTCGGCCCGAGGAAGCCGAAGATCTCGCCCTCCCGGACGCTGATCGTGAGGTCCTCGAGCGCCCGCACGATGCCCGCCGGATGGAGGAACGGCGGATGGATCGGCGGTGGCTTGCGACCGTAGTACTTCGTGAGCCCAACGGTCTCGATGGCGTCCACACGTGGAGCGTAGCGCCTCGCCCGGGACTCGTGGCAGAGTGGCCGCGTGAGCCTCCGGCTCGTGCTCGCACTGGGGTTCGCGCTCTCGGCGGCGGCCTGTCAGTTCGTGCCGTCGATCGGCATCGATCAGGCGCGAGCCGTCGAGCTCGCGGAGCGACACGCCCGCCCCGTAGACCGGCTCGTCGAGGCGAGGCTGGCTCGCGCCATCGACCTCCCCGAGCTCGCCACGGCCGGGCTCCCGGCGGACGCGGTCGTCTGGCGGATCTCGTTCAGCTCGTCCGAGGTTCGGCCGTGCGGCCCTGCGCCGGGCGGCCAGCGATGCCGGATCGACTCGAAGACCGTCATCATCGATGCAACGACCGGCGCCGTCGTCACGAGCGAGCAGTCGGGCTCGACCGTGCCCTAGCCACACGACCAACGAGGAGGAACGTCACCATGCCGAAGGACGTGCCCGTGCTGCCCGGCATCGAGCCGAGCGCGCTACCGTTCTCAAAGGCCGTCGAGGCGAACGGCTTCGTGTTCCTCGCCGGCCAGGTCGGCGACGCGCCGGGCCACGAGGGTCCGGTCCCGGGCGGAATCGAGGCCGAGACCAGGGCGATGCTCGACAACGTCGGCCGGCTGCTCCGGGCGGTCGGGCTCGACTACGAAAACGTCGTCAAGGCCACGGTCTATCTCGTCGACATGGATGAGTTCGCGGCGATGAACGCGATCTACCGGACGTACTTCCCGACCGATCCGCCCACCCGGGCGACCGTCGGCGTCACCCGCCTCGCCCGCGACTACCGGATCGAGATCGAGGTGATCGCCGCGCGCTGAGCACCCTCAGTCGGTGACGACGAACTGGTCGATCGCGACCGTGTGGCGGCCCTTCGTGGGGACGACCTCGATCCGGAGGGTGTGGGGCCCGGCCTGGGCGAACGTCGTGTAGAAGATCCGGGTGCGCGGCTGGAAGTGCAGCGCGTACAGGTCGACTGTCCGGGCGTAGACGCCGTCGACGAAAACAAAGGCCCGGCCGCGGGTCGGCCCGGAGGGCCCGCGCCACAACACGGCCCGGCCGGTGAACGTGAACGTTGCCGTCGCCCCCGTCTCGTTCGTCCAGCGGGCGTTTTGTCCCGCGTATTTGGGGAACGGAGCTTCCTGCCAGGCGCCCGTGTAGACGATCGCGCTGTCGGTCTCCTGGTACGCGCGGCGGTTGCCGGTGATGGCCGGCTCGGCGCGGTAGATCTTCATGACCTTGCTCACGTAGCGCTTCGCATACGCCGACCAGGTGGCCTCGTTCTTCTTGCTGGAGCCGGTCAGCCACCAGTAGGCAACCCGTCGCCACGATCCCAGCCACCGATGGAGGCCGTGCATCTTCGCCCGGGCGACGATCTCCTGGTTCTTCGGGCTGGGCGCGGCGTAGGCGTTGCCGAGGTAGAGCTTCGCCCAGGCTCGCCAGTTCGACGGCATGATCTGGTACTTGCCGTACGCGCCGCTCACCGGGTTGCGAGCCTTGTACCGGCCCCCGGACTCGACCTGGCCGACCGCGTACATGAACCGGTCGATCCCCTCGGGGTCATGAGCGACCGCGGGCGAGGGGGGAACGAGGCCGAGGACGAGGACCGTCGCGAGGACGGCGACGAAGGCCGCGCGTGCGCGGCGGACCGGCACTGGCAATGGAGCTCCTTCTTGCCTGGACGACACGCCGCGCGCGCCGAGCGATGGGCCCCGCGTCGCGTCGGGGAACCTGCGTCCTGGGGGTCGGCAGGTCCTGGAGCCGGGCGCGACGCCGATCTGGGTCGATCGGGTGGCACAGGATAGGGGTGCGCGGGCAACCCGACAAGAGAGTTTCCGGTGACGTCCGGTGGCGTTCGGTGCGCGCGGTCAGCCCAATTCGCGGAGAAATGCGGCTGTCCGGTCCAGCGCGTCGTCCAACACGGGCTTGAGCGTGTGGCCGAGGCCGGGGTACGTGACGAGCTCCGCGTTGCCCAGGAGCGGGACGGCTGCCCGCAGCAGGTCGATCCGGGCCATCGGGTCCGCCTCGCCGGAAAGGAGCAGCACGGGACACCGGATCCGCGGCCAGTGCCCGGTCCGGAGCTCCTGCGGCTTTCCCGGCAGGTGAAGCGGGTAGCTGAACAGGACGAGCCCGACGTAGCTCGTGTCCGGTTCGGCCGCCGCGAGGCTCGCGACCCGGCCGCCGTACGACTGCCCGCCGACCGCGACACGCGGTCCGTCCGGGACGAGGGTTCGGAGGACCGGGACGGCGTCCTCCGCTTTGCGCTTGGGGAGGTCGATGGCGGTGGCCTCGATGCCGCGCCGGCGAAGCCCCTCGACGTGGCGGGCCATGCTCGCCGCGTTTCCGCTCGCACCATGCCCGATGTAGACGTGAACAGGCATGGACCAAGGGTATCCTCGCCGCGATGGAGGAGCTGGAGGAGCTGGAAGAGCGAACGGAGCTCGACGACCGGCCGCGGTGCTGGTGGGCCGCCGGCGGGCCGCGGCCGGACCCGCTGATGGTCGAGTACCACGACACGGAATGGGGCGTCCCGGTCCGCGACGACGTCGAGCTGTTCGAGCGGCTTGCGCTCGAGAGCTTCCAGGCGGGCCTGTCATGGTCGACGATCCTGCGCAAGCGGAACGCGTTCCGGGCGGCGTTCGCCCGGTTCGATCCGCGGGCGGTTGCCGGGTTCGACGACCGCGATCGCGAGCGCCTCATGGGCGATGCGGGGATCGTCCGAAACCGGGCGAAGATCGACGCGACGATCTCGAACGCGGCGGCGGTCCTCGTTACGGCCCGGGAGTTCGGCTCGTTCGGCGCCTATCTCGACACGATCGTGCCATCGCCGCCGGCGAGACTGCCGGCCGATGCGAAGGACGGGAGCATCCCGGCGACGACCCCGGTCTCGGACGACTTGTCGCACGACCTCCGCCGACGGGGGTTCCGGTTCGTCGGCTCGACGATCGTCTACGCGTTCATGCAGAGCGTCGGCCTCGTCGACGACCACCTGCCCGGGTGCTTCCGGTACCGCGGTCGCTAGAGCTCGCGGTGATCGAGCGACCAGGCGGCCAGGGCGAGGACGACCGCGACCCAGGCGACCGACCAGACGACGAACTCGATCGGGGGCGCGGCCGAAGCGTAGAACGGGTTCGCCTCTGCGATCGGTCCGACAGTCGGGCCGGCGCCGGCGATGACGATCGGCGGCTCGAGCCCGTAGACGACGCCGCGCCACAGCCCGTCGGTCGGGAGCAGCCAGCGCGACGCGCGAGCGACGGCCGCCAGGATCTCGATGTCGAACAGCCGGGCGATGCCGGCAAAGACGCCGGCCATCCAGGCGAGCCCGAACAGGACGACGCAGACCGCTCCCGCACCGACCGACGGTAGCCGTGTCCCGAGCAGCAGGGCCAGGGTGAGGATGACGATGCCCTGGGCGGCGAGGAAGGCCACTGCGACGAGCGGCTGCGGCGGCGCGTAGCCGGTCAGGAGCGCGACAACGGCGATCTCCAGAAGGCCGGAGGCCACCGCGTAGCCGGTGAGGACAACGGACAGCCCGAGCCACCGGCCGACGACGAGGTCGGCCCGCCGGATCGGCCGGGCGAGCATCGCCAATGCGACGCCGGACTCGAGATCGCCGGCGATCGCCGGCGCGGCCAGGAAGGCCGCGGTCATCGCGACGACGAAGCTGAACATGAAGGCGACGAGGATCAGCACCTGCGACACGCCGATCCAGATCGACAGCTCGTCCGCTCCCTGCTCGCGGGCGAGAGTCGCGAGGCGCTCGACGCCCCAGCCGGTGAGCGCGACGCTGCCGATCGTCAGCCCGGCGAGCAGCCACAGGAGCCGGCGGCGGGCCGCCTCGCGGAGCGTCAGGGCGGCGATCGTGATCACGCCGCGGGGCCGGGCGGTGGCGTGGGCTCCGCCGGCGCGCCGCCGGTGACGAGCCCGACGAAGCGGTCCTCGAGCGAACCCCGGCCGGCGTCGACCTCGTGGACTCGTCCACCGGCCGAGACGATGGCGGCGACCAGGTCGGGGACGCGCGCCGGATCGATCGGGTCGATCGTCAGGCGGTCGCCGTCGAGCTGGACCCGGCCGAAGGCTCCGAGCGCCGCGATCGCCTTCGGCGGGAGGTCCGTCACCCGGATCCGGAGGACGGGCGCGCCGAGCAGCTCGTCGAGCCGGCCCGCCGCGATGACGCGGCCGCGATCGACGATCGCGACGCGGTCGCAGACCCGCTCGACCTCGGTCAGGAGGTGGGAGTTCAGGAACACCGTCGTGCCCCGGTCGCTCGCGGCACGGATGATCGAGCGGACACCCAGGCGGCCGACGGGATCGAGGGCCGATGTCGGCTCGTCGAGGAAGACGAGCTCCGGCGAGCCGAGGAGCGCGACCGCCAGGCCGAGGCGCTGCTGCATCCCCTTCGAGTACGTCCCGACGAGCCATTCGGCCCGGTCGGCGAGGCCGACGAGGCCGAGGGCGTCTGCGACCTGGCCGGGTCGTCCGGTGCGCTGGAGTCCGGCGAGCTCGGCGTGGAGCTCGAGGACCTCCCGGGCCCTGAGCCATGGCTGGTATCGGAAGAGCTCTGGGAGGTAGCCGATCCGGGCCCGGACCGCGCGATCGCCGAGGGGCGCCCCGAGGACCTCCGCGCGCCCACGGCTCGGCCGAGAAAGCCCTAGCAGGAGCTTCACCGCGGTCGTCTTGCCGGCGCCGTTCGGCCCGAGGAATCCGAACACTTCGCCGCGCTCGACGGTCATCGTCAGGCCATCGAGGGCGACTGTCCGCCCGAACCGCTTGGCCAGGCCGTCGGTCCGGATCGCGGGGCCGCTGGCGACGGCCGGCGGCCGTGACACGCTAGGTGTCACGGAGCGGCCTCATCGTCGCGGCTCGGCAACCAGTGAGAAAGGACGAGCCGAGATGATCCACATCGAATGCCCCTGGTGCGACGCCCCGGTCGAGCTCGACAGCCACGCGACGGCGATCCGCTGCGACGGCTGCTCGATCGAGGTCGAGCTCGCCGCGGACGACGTCACGCACGAGGTCAACCTCGCCGCCTGACACCTCCATGGTCCAGCCACGCGGTCATGATGCGCGACGCGGTCCGCCCGCGACTACGATGCCGCGATGGACGACCGGCCCCTCCGCGAGGCTCTCGTTGCCGGCGGGGCGCGGCTCGGCGATCGCGGTCTCATCGCGGCGGGTGAGGGCAACCTGTCGATCCGGCTGCCGGGCGATCGGATCCTCATCACCCCGGCCGGGCAGCGCAAGGATGCCCTCGAGCCGGACGACCTGGTCGTCGTCCCGCTCGACCCGCCGACCGAAAAGGTCGATCCGGCGCCTGGCCGCCTCAAGCCGAGCTCCGACCTGGCGATCCACCGGGCGATCTACCGCGCACGGGAGGACGTGGCCGCCGTGGTCCACGCCCACGTCCCCGCGGCGATGGCGTTGACGCTCGCAGGCGAGGCCCCGGACCCGGCCGCCCTCCCGGAGACTGCGCTTCTCCTGCCCTACCTCCCGACCGTGCCGTTCGGCGCGCCCGGAAGCCCGGAGCTGGCGTCGCGAATCGCGGCGACGCTCGTCGAGAACGACCCGCGGCCAAACGCGGTGCTGCTCGAGGTTCACGGCGCCATTGCCGTCGGACCGGACATCGGCGCGGCGCTCGACCGAATGGAGCTGGTCGACGTCCTGTGCCGGGTGTGGCTCGACGCCACGCTCCTGCGGGCAGCGAAGTCGGCCCGCGGGGGCGACGCGTAGGCGGCGATACTGGGCACGGCGCGACGGGGGAGCGCGTCGCAGCGCACCAGGAGGAGTGATGAACGCGCGGAAGTATCTCGCCGAGGCCCTTGGCACCTTCGTGCTCGTCGCCGGCGGGTCGATGAGCATCCTCGCGGCGCTGCGGATGGATGCCCCGATTCTCGCGGTCGTCCCATTCGGCTTCGGGCTGGCACTGCTCGCGGCGATCTTCGCGTTCGGCGGTGTCTCCGGAGGCCACTTCAACCCGGCGGTCACGCTCGGGGCGCTCCTCGATCGGCGGCTCGGGCTCGTCGACGCCGGGGCGTATGTCGTCGCCCAGGTCGTCGGAGCGATCGGTGCGTCGGCGTTCGTCCTCGCGATCGTCGATGACCGCGGTCTGATCGCGCAGACGACGAACACGCTCGGCCGCAACGTGAACCCGCGCGAGGGGTTCGCGATCGAGGTCGTCCTGACCGCGATCTTCCTGCTCGTGATCCTGGTCTCGACGCGGCGGGCACCGACGCATGCCCCGTACGCCATTCCCCTGACGCTGGTGATGATCCATCTGGCGGGGATCCCGTTCAGTGGTGCGTCGGTGAACCCGGCCCGCTCGCTTGCCCCGGCGCTGATGAGCGGCCAGCTCGGCCCCATCTGGATCTACCTGACCGCGCCGTTCGTCGGCGCGGCGATCGGCTGGGCGATCTACCGCCTGTTCGAGACCGGCGAGGCAGTCACCACCCCGACGGACTGACCCGGAGGAGGCGGGACTCGGGCCGCCGCGAGCCCCGCCGCAACGAGGACGCAAGCGCGCACCGTTCGCAGCCCGCGCCTGCGACACGTGGCCAGGAGGACGATCGAAGAGGCCGCGCACCCGCTGCGGCGACGAGCAAGGACGAACGACATGGACCCCGCGATTGCTCCACTTCTCCTGATCGCCTTCGGCGCGGCCATCTGGAGCACATGGACGGAGCTCAGGAGCTCGCTCCAGCCGGCGACCTGCGCCGAGTGCCCCCACTGCCACGAGCTCCTCGATCGACGGCGCCGCGAGGCCGAGGACGAGGAGCGTCGCCAGGCGGAGCTCCAGACCTGGTACGCCCGCCGGCACGGCCTCGAGGACGACGACGACGCCCGCCAGGGCCGGAGCTGACCGGACTTCGAGCGGGAAAGGCCGGCCGGGACGGTGACCCGACCAGCCGGTCAGGGCAGATCCCGGGTCCCGGTCAGGCGCCGTCGCCCCGCCGCTGCCCGGCGGTCGAGCCTCGACCGCCGCCGCGATCGGGTCGGGCAGGTCGACCGACGGCCGAACCCAGGCCACCCAGCCCGACAACGATCGCGTCCCATTCGCGCCTCATTGCGGAACTCGGGCCGTTTCGGCCCGGGCGGCCACCCTGGGTGGCGGCTTTGGGATGAGCCCGCGTAACGTGCGGCTGATCCGCGACTTCGGCGAGCTGATCATGCTGGCTCGTTTGAGCGCCGCCACCGGCAGTGGCATCGCCTCACAGCTTGTACTCGCGTGTCTCCAGGAAGCCGCATCGACCGCCGACCTCGACGGTCCGATCCGGACCGGGCCGGACGTGTAGCTCGGAGCCGACGCCCTGACGGATTGTCAGCGGCCGGCCGAGGCGGGCGCCCATGAGGACCGCGGCGGCCCCGGTCGCCTCGTCCTCGGCGATCCCGAGATCGGTGGGGAACGAGCGGGCCCGGATGTCGCCGCCGCCCGGGTCGAGCCACGCCCAGGCGTAGAAGCCAGGGTCGCCCATTCGCGGCGGCACGAGGGCGTCGAGCTCTGCCGCGGTGGCGTATTCGACGAGCCGAAACGGCGGCGCCCACTCGGCGCGGGCCCGAATCCAGGTCAGGTCGCCGTCGCGCCAGGTCCGGACCTCGCCCGCCGGCGGGCGGAGCACGTCGACCGGCTTGCCGAGGCGATCGAGGAGCCACGACGTCCCGACAGTCGGGTGACCGGCAAACGGCAGCTCGGTCGCCGGCGTGAAGATCGCGATCCGGCCGCTCGATGCGTCGTCGACGAAGACTGTCTCGCTGAAACCGAGGTCCGCCGCGACGGCCTGCCGCTGCTTCTTCGGAATCGAGGCACCGTCGACAAAGACGCCGAGGGGATTGCCGCCGCCACCACCCCTCCCGAGAAACACCCGGAGGACGTGGAGCGCGCTCACCGGGCGACGCTTCGGGCGATCCGAACCGCGGCCCGGTTGATGTCGTCGACGCGGCCGGCGAGGCCCACGGTCGCGAGCTTCTCCTCGGACGCGTAGAAGGTCAGCGCCCGGAGGATCTCCGCGCCGACCCGAAGGAACTCGTGGTGCAGCTCGGCGAGGGCGTCGGGGTGGGTGATGCTCACCTCGGAGGTGAAGGCCCCTGCCTGGACGTAGCCGCGCTTCTCGAGCTCGAGGAGATAGCCGCCGTCGCCCAGCACCGGGCCGCGGTCGAGTCGTTCGAGCAGTCCCTCGGGCATATCTCGTCTGGCCTCTCCACTCATTCCGCGCGTCGCGATCGTACCCTCGCCGGCTCGATCAGCCGTCCGGCGTTCCGCCCGCTGCCCGCCGGCCGAGCCGGTCAAGCGCGACCCGCTGGAGGGCGACCACCGACAGGACGTCGGTGATCCGGCCGTCGCGGGTCATCTCGAGCGCCTCGTCGAAGGAGACGCGTCGGATCTGAAGGTCCTCGGTGCCGTCGGGGGACGCCACGCCCTCAGTCAGGCGGGTCGCGAGATAGGCGATGCCGGCCTCGTCCGAGATCGAGTTCGAGAGGTGGATCCGGCCGAGCTCGCGCCACTCGGCGGCCTCGAGGCCGGTCTCCTCGCGGAGCTCGCGCCGGGCGCCAACGAGTGGATCCTCGTCGGGTGGAACGCCGCCCTCCGGGATCTCCCACGAGTACGCTCCCAGCGTGTATCGGAACTGGCCGACCAGCACGACGCGGTCTTGTTCGTCGATCGGGACGACGCCGACGGCGAGGTTCGCGTAGTGGACGACCCCGTAGATGCCCGGTTTCCCGTCGGGCCGCGTGACCTCGTCGTGCCAGACGGTGACCCACGGGTTCTCGTAGGCCACCCGACGCGATCGGCGCCGCCACGGCGAGGTTGTGGAAGGGAGCTTCATCGCGGCATCGTAATCGTCCGATGACCGACACCGTCCCGGCCGGAAGGCGGGTCCGACGGGCCGCCGCGATCGCTCTGGCGACGACGCTCGCCGTCGTCCTTCTCGCGTACGCCGCCGCGAGTGCGATCGTGTGGGACCGCCTGACGAAGGTCCCGGGCGGTTGCCCGGCGTCGATAGCCGCGAACACGCCGGCCGCGTTCGCCGTCTCAGGGGTGGCGGACTTCGACGAGTCGCCGTGGTTGATGCCGTCGCCGGAGGACGTCTCCTTCCCGGGCCGCGACCCCGCGCTGACGATCCGCGGCTGGTTCATCCGCGCCGTCGACCCGGCCGCCCCGGTCGTGGTCCTCGTCCACGGACACACGGCCTGCAAGCGCCATCACGAGGTGCTGCTGCCGGCCGGCATGCTCCATCGGAACGGCTACGCGGTGCTCCTCATCGACCTCCGGGACCACGGCGACTCGACGTTCGAGGACGGCCGATACGCCGGCGGGACGGAGGAATACCGCGACGTCCTGGCGGCGTGGGACTGGCTGCGGACCGCGCAGGGCGTGCCCGCAGACCGGATCGGGCTGCTGGGAGTCTCGCTCGGCGCCGCCACGGTCCTTATCGCGGCCGGTGAGGAGGCGGGGGTCGCGGCGACGTGGGAGGACTCGAGCTACGCGGACATCGAGGTCGCGATCCGGGCCGAGCTGACCCGGGAGCACTACCCCACGTTTCTCGAGCGCGGCGGGATCTTCATGGCCCGGCTGCTGTCGGGCGACGACCTCGCGGCGCTGAGCCCGATCGGCGGGGTTCGGAAGATGGGTAGCCGGCCGCTGTTCATCACCCACGGCACCGCCGACCAGCGCCTGAGCGTCGACTACGCCCACGACCTCGAGGCGGCTCGCCGGGCGGCCGGCGGGACGGTCGAGTCGTGGATGGTCGACGGGGCGGGCCACGTCCAGGCGATGGCCCTCCATCCGGCCGAGTACGAGGACCGCCTGGTCGACTTCTTCGACCGAACCATCGGCCGCTGACCCTAGACTCCTACCGTGACGAGGGGAAGGGTTGACGCGCGCCCGGCGAGCGAGCCAGTCCACGGCGTCGAACGACGTCTCGATGTCCGGATCCCGGTCCGCGACCCGCTCGCGCTGTCGTCCAACCTGTGGCTGCCGGTGCCGCGCGCCGACGCGCCAGAGGACCGATACCCCGCCGTGCTCGAGATGATCCCGTACCGCAAGGACGACTGGGGGCGCGAACAGCGACGAGGCGCGCGTATGACGGCACCCGGCTCTGTGGCTCGGAGGGCCACGCGATGACCGCCTCGGACGCCGACCCGGCTTACGCCCGGATGGCGTCGGAGGTCGTCTACCGCCTCGCCGCCGGCGACACGAGGACCGAGGCAATCCGTGCTCTCCGCCGCCGGATCAGTGACGGGGTCTTCCGTCGGACGCGCCACGATGAAGCCGCCCCTGGCCGCACGACCCGCCGGTCTCGCGGCCGCGGCTTGACATAGGAGCATCCCATGCCGCACATCTCCCGCAAGGCCGAGGGCTTCACCGAGTCCGTCATCCGCGAGATGAGCCGGCTGGCCGTGGCCGCGAACGCGGTCAACCTCGGCCAGGGCTTCCCGGACTTCTCATGCCCGCCCCAGCTGAAGGAGGCCGCCGCGGCGGCGATCGACGCCGATTTCAACCAGTACGCGGTCACCTGGGGCGCGAAGCCGTTGCGCGACGCGATCGCCGCGAAGACCGCGCGCTTCTACCCGGGCTGGACGGTCGACCCGGAGACCGAGCTGACCGTCACGTGCGGCGCGACCGAAGGGATGATCGCTTCGATGCTCGCGATCCTGGACCCGGATGACGAGATCGTCGTGTTCGAGCCGTTCTACGAGAACTATGGGCCGGATGCGATCCTCACCGGTGCCACGCCCCGCTACGTCACGCTCCACGAGCCGGATTGGGCAATCGATCCGGACGAGCTGCGGGGGGCGATCACGCCGCGAACCCGCGGGATCGTCGTGAACTCGCCGCACAACCCGACCGGCAAGGTCTTCGATCGCGCCGAGCTGGAACTGATCGCCGGGCTGTGCCGCGAGCACGACCTCGTCGCCTTCACGGACGAGATCTACGAGCACATCGTTTACACCGGCGACCACGTCCCGCTCGCGACCCTGCCGGGGATGGTCGAGCGGACGGTTGCCGTCAACTCGGTGTCGAAGACGTACTCCGTCACGGGCTGGCGGGTCGGGTGGGTCATCGCACCGCCCGGTCTCACGGCGGCGATCCGCAAGACCCACGACTTCCTGACAGTGGGGGCCGCCGCGCCGCTCCAGCACGCGTCGGCGGTCGCTCTGGCGTTCCCGGACGACTATTACGCGAAGCTCGCGGCCGACTACCGTGTCCGGCGCGACACGCTCGTCCCGGCGTTGCGCGCGGCCGGGTTCCGGGTCTTCGAGCCCGACGGCGCCTACTACGTCATGACCGACATCGCGGGCCTGACCGACGACGACGACACGACGTTCGCCCGCCGGCTCATCGCCGATCCGGGCGTCGCGACGGTGCCCGGTTCGTCGTTCTACTCGCGGCCCGAGCTCGGCCGGACGAAGGTGCGGTTCGCGTTCCCGAAGCGGGCCGAGACACTGGCCGCGGCCGCGGAACGGCTCATGCGGCTGGCGCCGGCCCGGGCGTAAGTCCGCTGCCCAGTCCCTGCGACGGGGGTGTGCGTCCCGCGCACGTACTGACGGTTGGCCGCGCCTGGCGCGGTCCTTCCGTGCGCGGAGCGCACACAACTGACCGATTCCGTCACATCGGTGCGCCGCGCACGAATCGAGCGGGACGCGGGGCTTCAGGCGCCGGTACGTGCGCCATACGCACGTCGGACGTCAGGCGCCTAGCCCAGGTTGAGAGTCGAGAGGACCGCGGCGGCGACGAGTCCGCTCCCCAGCGCGACGGCGACACTCGCGAGCGTGCCGAGCAGGTAGTACTCCGCGAAGTCGCGGTCGTCGAGCTGGCGGAAGCGGGCCAGCGTCTTCGCGGCCACGACGAAGCCGATCGCCGCGGTCGAGCCGGTCAGGACGAACGCGACGATCAGCAGCCGCTCGAGGACCCCGATCGTCGCCCCAATCCGCGCCGGCGACGCGTGACCCTCCGGGCGGGGAGCGGCCGCGTTCGACGTCCCGGCCCGGGTCGCGGCCCCGGCGGGCGCGGGCCCGGCGGGAAGCGGCTCGGCGGTCGCGACGACCGGTCCCACCTGGAGCCGCCAGCGGCGCGGCGGCGCGGCCGGGGGCGGGGCAGGCTCGCCGGGCAGGTCGGCGCCCGACACGGATTCGCGGGGGTGGACGAGCGTGGCCACGAAGAGCGCGGCGGCCCGGACGTTGACGATGACGAGCGACAAGAGGACCACGCCGATGAGCGTCGCGCTGTGGAGCGCGCCCGCATCGACCATTCGGACGACCTGGTCGGCCGCGTCGGTGAACCACCCAACCGGCTCCTGGCGGGCGAGGAGGACGAGCCACGCGACCGCCAGGAGGAGCATGTGGGCGACCTGGTCGGCGACGAAGAGCGCGCCGGGCTTCGGAGTCCATGCCGGGCCGAGGCCCTCGACCGTGCCGGTCGGCTGGTGGCGCCGATGGGCCTCGGCGAGCGCCTCGGCCTCCGCGTGGCGGGTCGCCCGGACCTTCCACCGATCGATCAGCACGTGCCCGACGGTCGAGACCGCGAGGAACGCGAGCCCGGGCCCGCCGTAGACCGCCACGACCGGAAGGAGGCAGACCGCGACCGCACCCGCATGCAGCAGCAGACCTCGCCAGCCGCGCCGGCCCGGCGAGAACTTGTCCGACACCATCCCGTCGGTCTGGAGCAGGAAGTCGGCGACCAGGTGGGCGAGCACGAGCCACGCGAGAACCAGCGTCGTCTCGGACGTCATCGCGCCATCGCCCGCGCCTGTCCGATCCGGAACAGCTTGAGGGTCGCGCCCCGGAGCCGGGCGATCTCGCGGACGCGGGCACGCTCCGCGGCGACGGAGATCGTCGGCGGGCGGACGCCGAGGCGGGCCGCAGCCGCCGACTGGGTGAGCCGCTCGACGAGGAGCAGCCGCGCGACCTCGCGCTGGCGGTCGGTCAGCTCGTCGAGCAGGCGGCCCAGGACGGGGGCGACGCCGTCGAGCAACTCGTCGGTCTCCGGCTCGCCGGTCAGCATCGCGAGACTGTCGCGCCGCCGCCTGGCTACCGTCACGAGCTCGCGGGCGGCCAGGAACGCCGGACCGCTCCGCTGCGTCGCAGGGCCGGTCCCCTCCTCCACCGCGCCTGCCACGACGACCCAGCGCATCGGCAGCCGGTCGGACCGCAGCGAGGCTCGCACGACCGCCTCTTGCGGATCGGCCGACGGCGCAAGAAGGCCCTGGAGCTCGTCGCCCTGGGTGAATTCGAACGCCGCGAGCCGCTCAGGGCCGTAGGCCTCGTCGAGCTCGTCGCGCAGTGTCCGGAGCCAATCGCCCGCCCGGCGCATCGTTCGGGACGCGACGACGTCGCCGAACAGCACGATCCCGTACGGCATGCCACCGACCATTGACGCCGAAGGCTAACATCGCACAGATTAGCCGTCAACGGCTAACTTGCCATTGAATAGCCGCCAACGGCTACTCATGCACGGACGGCCCCTGACAGCCCGGCGGCCGCCTCGGCGAACTGGCGCCGCTGGTCCGGGCCGCCGAAGTCGAGGAACGGGTCGGGCTCGATCGCGCGCTCCACGGTCTTGCGGGCCGTCCGGAGGTAGACGACCGGGTAGATGGCCCCATCCGCGTTCGCTTCGATCGTCAGGATCAGCGCGTCGGGGCCAGGCGCATCGAGGACGTGGGCAAGCGGCTGGATCCCCGCGTCCCGCCACCCGCCGTCATCGGCCATCGAGGCTACCCAGGCGAGATAGGCCTTCTGGTGCCACAGCTCCGGGCTCCCTGTCGCCTCCTCGACGAGCCGGTCGACGATCGCCGCCGGGTCGATCGGCGCGGTCGGCCGCTCGATCCCGAACCGCGTCCGGGCGACATGTCCCGCAAGCACGCGGGCGTTGTAGCGCGCACCGTGAACCCCTCCTGAGTTCGGCGGCAGCCCGTTCTTCTGGAGGCCCGTGGCGCCCTGGCTGATCGTGCCGGCGAAATAGATGCCCGGCACGGTGGCGCTCTCCCACCACGGCGTCTGCGCCGGCACTCCGCTCCGTCCGGCCGTCGCAACACCGAGGGCCGGCAGGTCGAGGAGCGGCGCGACGAAGCCGGTTGCCGCGATGACATCGTCGACCTCGACGCCCAGGTCCCCACCCCCGTCGGTGCGGCGGAGGTCGGCCCGGATCGCCCCGTCCGGCGTGCGCTCCAGCCGCTCGATCGCCGCGTCGAGGACCGACACGCCGCCCCCCAGGACATGGTCCTCGTATGGCTGGACGTAACGGGCCCGGATCCCCACGAGCGACTTCGTGTTCACTGACAACTTCGCCGGCGACGGGGAGGCGAGGATGATCTGGCGAGCCCACGGGAGGAGGCCCGACGCGAGCTCGAACCCGGAGTTCTGCTTGCCGATGATGAAGACGCGACGACCGGCGTATGTCTCCGCCGGACGCGTCCCGGCGTAGTGGACGGCCAGGTCGCTGCCCGGGGACGGAGGGACGAACGGCTCCGCGACGCCGATGGCGAAGACGACGGCCGGGCAGCGGTACTCGCCGTCGGTCGTCTCGAGGACGAACCCGTCGCCGTCGGGCCCGCTCTCGCGACGCGTCGCCGTCCAGCGACAGCCGTACCGGACGGCGACGCCGGCCCGCTCGGCGAACGCTGCGACGTTCCGCTCCATCTCCGGCCGGGACGGGAAGGACGAGCTGCCGTCCATGAACTCTGGCATCAGCGATCGGTACTCGGGCTCCTCCGCGACGAGGCTGTTCCAGTCGTACCGCTCGAAGGCCCGGCTCTCCCGGTGCGGTGGGGCGAACGGCTTGGTCCACGACAGCAACCGCTGGAAGAGCGGCCACCTGCGGAACATCCCGCCGGCCCCTTCGTCGGCCGAGATGACCGCGTGGGGTACTCCCAGCCGGGAGAGCGCGTACGACACCTGGATTCCGCCGGGACCGCTGCCGACGACGACGAGCGGATACGTGCCCGGAGCGAACGGCCGCTCCTTCCGCCGCCGGGCGCTCAGCTCCGCCACCGATTCGCGTTGCGGAGCCGGCGGGCCTGGGCCTGGAGCATCCGGAACATCACCCGCGGATGGGCGACGAGGAAACCCTCGACCTGCGGGCCGGGGATGACGAGGCAGCGGAGCGGGCGGAGCGCGACGACGTCGGCGACCGGAGGCTCGCCGAGGAGGACCGACACCTCGCCGAAGAACTCTCCCCGCCCGAGCGTCGCCCGGGGAGAGCCGTCGACGACGATCTGGGCCTCGCCGTCGAGGATGACGTAGAACGCCGAGCCAGTCAGGTCCTGGCGGATCACCCGTTCGCCCGCCGGAAAGTAGCGCTCATCGAAGCTGTGGGCGACGCCCTGGAGCTCCGGCGCCGACAGGTCGGAGAACAGAGTCATCCCAGCCAGCGCGTCGACGATCTCTTCCTGCGTGGGCATCGGCGGCGTGGCCTCCATGTCGCCGACCGGCCGGTCCGGTCGCGGGCCCGTCATTGTGCTACGCCCGGGCGCCACGGCGCGCCCGATTGGCGCCATTGTCAGGGCGGCCCGGCCCGACGTTGACGTGGCGTGCGGCGAGGGGCAGCATGGCCGCACCGAGGTGGAGAGAAGCCCGATGATCCTGACGACCGATCGAAGGACGGAGCTGCTCGCCGGCTGCCCGCTGTTCCGGGGCGTCGGGGCGGACCAGCTCGCCGCGCTGGCGGAGCGTGCGACCGAGGTCGAGTTTCCGCCCCGCCACGTGATCGCCCGGCAGGGGGAGATCGGAACCGGCTTCTTCGTCATCGTCGATGGCCGGGTCAAGGTAGTGCGCGATGCCCGCACCCTGGCGACCCTGGGTCCGGGCGAATTCTTCGGGGAGCTCTCGGTCCTCGACGGCGAGCCGCGCGTCGCCCAGGTCGTGGCCGAGGAGCCGACGCGCTGCCTGGCCCTCGCGTCGTGGGACTTCGAGAGGATCCTGCTCGAGCAGCCGGCGCTGTCGCTGGCGATCCTCCGGGTTCTCGCGCGCCGGCTCCGGTCGACGACCGAGCAGCACACTCAGTAGCGGACCCGGCCAGTCCGAAACCGCCGAGTGGCGCTTGCGGGCGCCGCGCAGGGGGGCGGTCAACGGGGATAGATCCCGGGCTGGCCTGGCGCGACGTCGCGGTCGATTTGAATTCGTATGCCCATCAGGTGCATCTGCCCTCGATGGGCATGCCGAAAGAAGAGCGTCGCGACGAGGCCGGCACGAGGGAGGAGCTGGCGAGGGTCCGCGATCGCTGCCAACCTGCAACGGCCGTGCAACGCCGCGGACCGGTCGCGCCCCCAAGCGGCGTAGCCGTGCCCGCGCGACAATCCAGCGATGCGCTCATACAGGCTCTTCCGGATCGCAGGCATCGACGTCGGCGTCCATCCCAGCTGGCTCGTCGTCTTCGGCCTCGTGACGTGGTCGCTGGCGAGCGGCTACTACCCGGTCGTTCTGCGAGGCGCTGATCCCACGCTCCACTGGACTCTCGGCGCGATCTCCGCCGTGCTCCTGTTCGCCGCGGTCCTCGTCCACGAGCTCGCCCACTCCTTCGTCGCCCGCGCCCAGGGTCTCGACGCGCGCTCGATCACCCTCTTCATCTTCGGCGGCGTCTCGAACCTGGGCGGCGAGTCGCCGCGCCCGGGCGTCGAGTTCCTCGTCGCGATCGTCGGGCCGCTGTCGAGCTTCGCGATCGCGGGGCTCGCGTGGCTCGGCGCCGCCGCCGCCCCGTCGGGCTCGGCCGTCGAGGCCGTGCTTGCGTACCTTGCCCTGGTGAACGGCGTGCTCGGCCTGTTCAACCTCATCCCGGGATTTCCGCTCGACGGGGGGCGGGTGCTCCGGTCGATCATCTGGCGCGCGACGGGCAGCCTCCGCCGGGCGACCGAGCTCGCCGCGGCTGCGGGCACGATCGTCGCCTACGGCTTCCTCGTCTGGGGATTCGTCCTGGTCCTCGGCGGTGATCTTCTGCGCGGGATCTGGACCGCGGCGATCGGCTGGTTCCTCCAGTCGGCGTCGACGGCCAGCGTCCAGCAGGTCCGTCTCGAGGAGGCGCTCCGCGGGACGCGCGTCGGCGAGATCGTGCGGCGCGATCCTACGTCTGTCCGTCCGGACCTATCGGTCGCCGACCTGATCGAGGACTATTTCCTGCCCCAGAACCGGCGGGCGATGCCGGTCGCCGACAACGGGCGGCTCGTGGGCATCGTCACCCTCGGGGACATCCGCGAGGTGCCGCCCGACCGGCGCGCTGCCACCCCGGTCGGGAGCGTCATGGGCGGCCGGGACGGCCTGGTCACGGTCAGCCCCGGATCGTCCCTCGCGGCGGCGCTCGAGGCGCTCGGTCGGGGCGACTACGAGCAGGTCCCGGTGGTCGACAACGGAAGTCTCGTCGGGATGCTCACCCGGGCCGACGTGCTCCGCCAGTTCATGCTCCGGGAGGCCCTCGGGCTCGCGTCGGACGATGCGTCCGACGGCTCGGACGGCCGCGTCCCGGCTCCGGCCCGCGAGGGCGGTGCGCGCGAGCAGACGGCAGCCGGGCAGACCCGGCGCTGAGGCCCGCCCCCCGCCCGTCGGCGGTATCCTCTTGCCCATGACCGACACGGCCGAGCCGATCGCCGGGGCGGTGGCGCCTGCAGGACCGGGCGCGGCACCTCAGACCTCCGCCGGCCGCGAGACCGTTGGCCGCGAGAAGACCGGCATCCCCCGGAATCCCGGTCGACGCGATCTCGGGATGAAGGCGACCCTCCTCTTCCCGAACCGCGATGTCGTCGAGCGCTACTACGTGCCGCTCATCTACACCGCCTGCCGGACGTGCTACTCGGAGCTCGAGCCGGAGGAGATCTTCCGTCGGGCCCTCGACGGCGAGATCGACCAGCAGAAGATGCAGAAGCTCATCGCCGGGGTCATCGAGTCCGGCCACGGCTCGACGATCGAGCACGTCGTGTTCACGTTCGGGATCAGCGGCGTGTCGCGGACGTTGTCGCATCAGCTCGTCCGCCACCGGGCGGGCGTCGCGTTCGACCAGCAGAGCCAGCGTTACGTCAAGTTCAAGGGCGCGGCGACCATGCTCCCGGCGACCATCGAGGACGGCGACCCCGACCTGCGCCGGAGGTACGAGGACCAGGTCGACGGCGCCCTCGGGCTGTACGGCGAGATGCTGGCTGCCGGGGTCCCCGGCGAGGACGCCCGGTTCGTCTTCCCGAACGCGACCCGGACGAACCTCGTGATGACCGCGAACCTGCGGGCGCTCATCCACATGTCCGGCCTCCGGCTCTGCACGATGGCCCAATGGGAGATCCGGCGGCTCTTCCAGCTCATCCGCCACGAGATCTTCGGGATCAGCCCGTTCCTCGGCTCGTTCCTGGCCCCGAAATGCGTCCCGCTGGGCTATTGCGACGAGATGGGCAACCGGGACGAGCACTGCCCGATCCGGCCGCACAAGGACAACGTCCTGGGGGCATGGGCCGAGAAGGCCAAGGCGGCCCGGGCGGCCGGTCGCGAGCTGCCGGTCACCTGAACCGGGCGGGAGCCGCGGGCCCGCCGACGACCATCGCACGAGAGAGGAGCGGCCGTGCCGTCGACGTGGCCTCCGCCGGGATACGCCAGTGACCCGTTCGAATACGGCGGGATCCGGCGCCCGGTGTTCCGCCGCGAGCCGGCCGGGCCGCCGGTCCTCGTCTTCCACGAGCTGTCCGGGCTGAACGACTCCACGCTCCGCGTCGCCGAACGGATCGGCGCGCACGGCGACCTCACCCCGGTCCTCCCGGCGCTGGTCGGCGCGCCCGGCCAGGGCGGCCCGATCCAGAACGTCATTCCGCTGTGCGTGGCCTGGGAGTTCGTCACGTTCGCGACCGGCCGGACGAGCCCGATCGTCGGCTGGCTCCGCGCCCTCGCCGCTCGCGAGAGCAGCCTGGCCGGCGGGTCGTCCGTCGGGGTCGTCGGGATGTGCTTCTCGGGCGGCTTCGCCCTGTCGATGGTCGTCGACCCGCTCGTCGAGGTCGCGGTCGCAAGCCAGCCGTCGCTGCCGCTGACGTTCCGCGGCTGGCCCGCCGGCAAGGCCCGCGACCTCGGCCTGTCGGCGGGAGACCTCGCCTGCATCCGCGGCCGGGTGGCGCGCGGGGAGGCCATCGTCCGGGCGGTCCGCTACGCCGAGGACCGGATCTCGCCGCCGGCCCGGATGGACCGGATCGGCCACGAGCTGGGACCCGGCGTCGTCATGACCCCGATCCTCGGGCGGCGCCACTCGGTGCTGGGCGACGGCGCCTCCGACCGCCTCGCCCATCCGGATGCGGCACGAGCGCTGAACGAGGTCGTCCGGATCCTCCGCGAGCGCCTGGCCGGCCTGCCTGCCGAGACCGCTACGCCAGGCCCGCGACGAAGCGCCGAATGACCTTCGCCAGGCGCGGTCCGGCCTCGGCCCCGGCCGCGAGGACCTCCCCGTGGGTGAGCGGCTCGCCGGTATAGCCGGCCCCGGCGTTCGTCACCAGCGACACGCCGCACACCTCGAGCCCGGCCCAGCGGGCGGCGATGCACTCGAGAACAGTCGACATCCCGACGGCGTCCGCGCCGAGGGTCCGTAGCATCCGGATCTCCGCCGGGGTTTCGTACTGGGGGCCGAGGAGGCCCGCGTAGATGCCCTCCTCGAGGCTCACCCCTTCGGCCCGGCCCGCGGCGTGCAGGGCCTCCCGGAGCCTCGGGCTCCAGGCGTCGACGAGGTCCTGGAAGCGCGTCCCGATCTGGTCGGCGTTCGGCCCGAGGAGCGGGCTCCGGCCGGTGAGGTTGAGGTGATCGCCGATGACCATGAGCGTGCCCGGGCCGTAGGCCGGGTTGACCCCGCCTGCCGCGTTCGTGAGGACGACGACCTCTGCCCCGAGCCGCCGGAAGAGCAGCACCGGCTGGACCACGAGCCCGGGATCGTTGCCCTCGTAGACGTGGAAACGGCCCTGGAGCAGGATCACCGGAATCCCCGACAGCCGGCCGAGCAGCAGCCGCCCGACGTGCCCGGGCGCCGTCGCCGCCGGCCAGCCCGGCAGCTCGGCGAACGGGATCGCGACCGGGTCGTCGACCTCGGCTGCAAGGCCGCCGAGGCCCGACCCGAGGACGATCCCCACCCGCGGCACGAGATCCGTCCGGGCCCGCACGGCCGCGGCCAGGGCGTCGAGCCGCGCCGGCTGCTCGGCCGGCGCGATGGAAGCGTCGGGCGAGCCCGTGGGATCCCCGGCCGAGCCAGTCGCCGGAGGAGGGGTGTCGGTCAGGGACACGCGGGCCTCCAGGAACGCGTCCAGGGGGTAGACGGCCGAGGCCCGCTGCTTCGATCGCCCGACGGAAGTACCGACACCGGGATGCCGATCGCGTCCCGTCGGGCGACCACCCGCGGGCAGCCCCTGAAGGCCGCCGGAGACGGGCAATGAAGCGCCCGAAGCGACCGGTCCGGACGGAGGAACATTGATGTGATCTCAGTTGCCTCGATCCCTGACGGCCCCTCCGGGCAAGACCTACGGTACGAGCCGCCGGCGCGTCGCGTCAACGCGGTTATCCACCAGCTGCCCCGGCCGGCCTCCGGCGCTGTCCACGACTTCTGCACCGCTGTGGACAAGTCGTGGACAAGCGGGCGATAAGCGGGGCCCGCCGGCATCAGCCGCCCATCGCGAACATCTCGACCTTCGGCAGGTCGGGCGTCGCGTCGGCCCGCAACTCCGAGTAGCGATCCTCCCTAACGTGCCAGACGGCCGCGATGGCTGCCTCCAGCTCGTCGTCGCTTGCCCCGCCCCGGACGACCGCCCGGAGATCGTGGCCGTCCACCGCGAAGAGGCAGGTGTAGAGCTTTCCCTCGGCCGAGAGCCTGGCCCGCGTGCAGTCGCCGCAGAACGGCCGGGTGACCGAGGCGATCAATCCGATCTCGCCGCGGCCGTCGCGGTACCGCCACCGATTGGCGACCTCGCCCCGGTAGGCCGGCGGGATCGGTTCGAGCGGCATCTCGGCGTCGATCGCGGCGACGATCTCGTCCGCTCCCACGACGTCGTCGAGCCGCCAGCCGTTCGAATGGCCGACGTCCATGTACTCGATGAAGCGGAGCGTGACGCCCTCGTCCCTGGCCCAGCGCGCCATCGGGAGGACGCTCGACTCGTTCACCCCGCGCTTCACGACCATGTTGACCTTCGCCGGCGGGAATCCCGCCTCACGCGCCGCGGCGATCCCGTCGAGAACCCGGTCGACCGGGAAGTCGACCCCGTTCATCGCCCGGAAGACCGCGTCGTCGAGCGAGTCGAGGCTGATCGTGACCCGGCCCAGGCCGGCTTGGCGGAGCCGGCCGGCGAGCGGCCGGAGGGCGGAGCCGTTCGTCGTCATCGTCAGATCGACCGGCCGCCCGTCGGGGGTCCGGATCGCGGCCAGCATCTCGACGAGGTGGGGCAGGTCGCGCCGAACGAGGGGCTCCCCGCCGGTGATCCGGAGCTTCTCGACGCCCAGCCGCACGAACGCCCTGGCCAGCCGCTCGATCTCCTCGAACGTCAGGACGAGCTCTCGGGGCAGGAACACGAAATCCGGCCCGAACACCTCCCTCGGCATGCAGTAGGTGCACCGGAAGTTGCACCGGTCGGTGACCGAGATCCGGAGGTCGCGCATCGCCCGCCCGAGCGTGTCGACCGTCCCCGGCCGGCCATCGAAGCCGGTCGTCGGACGCGGCCGGCGGAGAGGCTCGACTGGAACGATCGCCGGGTTCACCGGCCAATCGTACCGCCAGTGCGCTTCACGCTCACCCGGCAGCCCAGGCCGACCGCCGCGGAACGGAAAGCGGGCGGTGCCGGCCCGCACCTGTCGAATCGGTCCCGTCCCCCGCCGGTACCACCGTCTCCGAGCCCGTGGTACCTCTAGCGGACTCCACCGCACCATCCACGGCTGGCAGCATGCGGACAAGCCCTGGACCCCCCGGCATGTCCACGTGCAGAGGACGACACACCGCATGGCGACGACCGACTCCCGCGCGGGCTTCAGGCTTCCCTGGAGCTCCGACCAGCGACCGCAAACCGACGACGCGACCGATGCCCCGCCGGCCGGGGGTGAGGCAGCGGCAGCGACGCGCGGGGAATGGCCCGGCATGCCCGTCGCCAAGGCGGCGCCCGAAGGGGATCACATGATGTCCGAAGCCACGGCCGGAGCGGCCACGACCGGCGAGGGCGGTCGCGCGCCCGCGTCGAGCGACTCATCGGCCGGCGCGCGCCGACCGAACAAGTTCATGGCCGACCTGACGAAGGCCATGCAGACGGCCGCCGAGACTGCCCGCGAAGAGGCGATGGGCCGGCTCCAGGCCGAGGCCAAGGCGTCGGTCGAACAGATTCACGAGCGGTCCGCGGCCGAGGCGACGAACCTCCGCCGCCAGGCCGACGACGACGTCGCCTCGATCCGCGAGTGGTCCAAGGCGGAGATCGCCCGGATCCGCGAGGAGACCGACCAGCGGATCGCAGAGCGCAAGGCGAGCCTCGAGCAGGAGATCGAGCAGCACGCCGCTCACATCGAGCGCCGGATCGAGAGGGTCCAGGGTCGGGTCTCCGCGTTCGAGGAGGACATGGCCGCGTTCTTCGCACGGCTCCTCGCGGAGGACGACCCGACGGCGTTCGCGGCGATGGCCCAGAACCTGCCTGAGCCGGAGCCCTTCGACGCCGAAGACGTCTTGCTGTCCTCGCCCGCGACCCGGCATGAGCCGGCAGCGCGGTACCGCAAGGTTGCGGACGAGGTCCCTCACGCCGAACCCCGCGACTCGGCCAGCGCGATGGCGGCGATCCAGGCGGCCGCCGAGGCGGCCGAGGTCGGCCAGCCGAGGGTCGGCGTCGCCTCGTCGTTCGAGGCTGACTCGCCGGTTCAGGCGGTGGCCATGGAGGCCCAGGCCGAGGCCGAGGCCCTGACCCAGGCCGAGGCCCAGGTCGAGGCCCAGGTCGAGGCCGAGGATCCGCGCCTTGCCGCCCTCGCCGGCAGTGCGGACTTCGCCGCCGCCGAGGCGGAGGCGGCGGTCGCGGCCGGCGCGAGCGACATGACCGAAGAGATCCCGACGATCGCCGACGACGCCCTCGCCGCGCGCCTGGCCGGACTCGTCCCCGGCTCAGGCGAGGACGGAGCTCCGGCCGCCTCGGGCGAGGCGTCGACCACCCAGATCGTCGTGACCGGGCTCATCAGCGTCGCGAGCATCGCGAGCTTCAAGCGCCATCTCGGCCGGGTGCCCGGGGTCCAGTCGGTCGGCGTCTCGTCCGGCCCGGAAGGCGAGTTCATCTTCGCTGTCCATCACGGCCCCGAAGTCGTCCTGCGCGAGGCCGTTCCTGGGCTCCCTGGGTTCCGCGCGCGGGTGACCGGCGGGAAAGACTCAACCGTGGAGGTTGCCGCGCACGATCCCGAGTCCGAGGCCTGACCGGGCTCCCGGTCGCCATCGAACCCCAAGGAGACTAGCCGAACGTGGCGCGCCAGGCGATCGTCATCGCTCTACCCCCGGACGAGCGCGCGCCGGTCGCCAGCCAGCTCCGTGAGGCCGGCTTCGATCCGATCTCGATCGGCCGTCCCGACGAGCTCGAGGCGCTGCTCGCGAGCCGCCGCGACGTCGCCGTCGCGATCCTCGACGGCGAGAGCGACTTCGACACCTCGCTCGAGTACTACGCCCTCCTCCACGAGGACGGGCGCGACATCGCCGCGCTCATGGTCGTCTCGCATCGTACCCTCGACAAGCTCGCCGGGGCCGCCACGAAGACCGGAATCAACGACGAGTACTTCACCAGGCCCTACTCGATCGAGTCGCTCCGCTGGCGGGTCGAGGCGATGTGCATCCGCTCGCAGACCGTGGACGACGGCAGCGGACCCATCATCCAGTCCGGGCCGCTCGAGGGAGACTGGGCCCGCCGGGCCACGGTCGTGGCCGTCTTCAACCCGAAGGGCGGGGTCGGCAAGACGACGATCGCGACGAACGTCGCGGCCGCTCTCCAGATCGGCAAGGGTCAGCGGGTTCTCCTCGTCGACGCCGACATCGTCACCGGCCACGTCGCGACGTCGCTCGGGATGGAGCACGTCCGGACGGTGGCCGACAGCTGGCGCGACCAGGCCGAGGGCGGGGAGCCCGAGAACTTCATGGAGCTTGCCGCGCCGCACCCATCGGGGATGCGCGTCGTCTCGCTGACGTCGAGCCCGCTCGCGACCGACATCCTCGATGCGGACAGGGTCGGGGACTCGATCACCGCGGCCCGCCGCGGGTTCGATTTCGTCGTCGTCGACCTCCACCCGTCGTACAGCGAGATCAACCAGGCCGTGTTCGAGCGGGCCGACCAGATCCTCGTCCCGGTCACGCCCGACGTGCCGGCCCTGCGAGCCGCCGTCCAGCTCCGCGACGTCGCGATGGAGATGGGCCTCCAGGACCGCCTCTCGATGGTCGTCAACCGGGCAAACAGCGGCGTGTCCGTCGCCGATATGGAGCGGACGGTCGGGATGCCGGCCCTCGCGCTCATCCGGTCCGGCGGCCTCCTCTTCGTGCGGGCCGCCAACGAGGGCCGGACGGTCATCGAGATGTTCCCCAGAGAGCGGATCTCGGAGGACTTCGACATCCTGGCCGACCGGCTGATCGGGACTCCGAAGACGAACCCGTCGGCGCGGCCCGCCTTCCGCCTGTTCAACCGCCAGAAGGAAGCCGTCCGGGTCTAAGAAGACCTCGGCCGAGGTCTCTGAGCTGCGCTTAACTGCGCTCCTGCCAGCTGGTGCCACCGAGCGGTTTCCCGGGCAGCTTCTGGGGGCGCTGGCCGGTCCGCTTGTCGATCTGGTCGATGGCCCGCAGGTAGAACCGGTTCACGAGGATCGACTCGATCTCCCCGTCGCTCACTGGCTTGTCGCCGAGGTGGGCGACGGCGTCGACGACCGGGACGAACATCTCGGTGCCCCGGTCGAGCAGCCGCGCCGGCTCCGTGCCGGGGAGCAGGAAGACCGTCCCGACGATGCGGAACGGCGGTGCCTCCATCGCGACGTCGAACGGGATCCTGTGGACCGTGTAGGCAGCCTTCTCGGCCGCGGACAGCGGCGGCTTCGACGCCGGACCCGCGAGGACGATGATCAGATCGTACGGGTCGACGCTCTTGAGACCGGGCACGGCGGTGAACGGGCTTGACCCGTCGATCGGCGCCCACGAGACGTCCGAGATCGGGACCGCCTCCCGCCGGTTGAGGACCTCCGACAGGCGGCCCTCGATGTGCATCGTGCCCTGGAGCCGCCACTCCTCGGTCAGGCCGTCGAAGCGGATCGCGGCGCCGCCCGGCTGCTCGCGCGAGCCTCGGCCGCCGCGGGGCGCGGCGGCCGCCTGCTTCCGGCGACGGAGGAAGTCGAACGGCACGCTACTCCTCGCCCTTTCCGGTGTTCTCCCTGATCGTCTCGACGACTGTCGCGTCGGCCAGAGTGGTCGTGTCGCCGAGGGCCCGACCCTGGGCGATGTCGCGGAGCAGGCGGCGCATGATCTTGCCGGACCGGGTCTTCGGCAGGTCGGGGGTGAACATCAGGGACTTCGGCTTGGCGATCGGGCTGATCTTCGTCGCGACATGGTCGCGCAGCTCCTTGCCAAGGCCGTCGCTCGGCTCCGTCCCGCGGCGCAGGATGACGAACGCGTTGATCGCCTCGCCGGTCACCGGATCCGGCGCCCCGACGACCGCGGCCTCGGCGACCGCCGGATGGGACACGAGGGCGCTCTCGATCTCGGTCGTGCTGAGCCGGTGGCCGGACACGTTCATGACGTCGTCGACCCGGCCGAGGAGCCAGAAATAGCCTTCCTCGTCGCGCTTCGCCCCGTCGCCGGCGAAGTACATCCCGGGGAAGCGACTCCAGTAGGTCTGCCAGTAGCGCTCCGGGTCGCCGTAGATCCCGCGTAGCATCGCCGGCCACGGCCGCGTGAGGACGAGGTATCCACCGCCACCGAGCGGGACCGGGTTGCCGTCGCCATCGACGACGTCGGCGGCGATGCCAGGGAACGGGAACGTCGCGCTGCCCGGCTTCGTCGTCGTCACGCCGGGGAGCGGCGTGATGAGGATCATGCCCGTCTCGGTCTGCCACCAGGTGTCGACGATCGGGGCCCGGGCGCTGCCGATGTGCTCGTTGTACCAGAGCCAGGCCTCGGGGTTGATCGGCTCGCCGACCGTTCCGAGGACACGCAACGACGACAGGTCGTGCTTTTCCGGGTACTCGGCCCCCTGCTTCATGAACGCCCGGATGGCTGTCGGGGCGCAGTAGAGGATCGTGACCCTGTAGTCCTCGACGATCTGCCACCAGCGGTCCCAGGCCGGCGTATCGGGCGTGCCTTCGTACATGATCCCGGTCGTCGCGTTCGCGAGCGGGCCGTAGACGATGTAGCTGTGACCCGTCACCCAGCCGATGTCCGCCGCGCACCAGTACACGTCGTCCGGCTTGACGTCGAAGATCATCTCGTGGGTGAAGCTGGTGCCGACGAGATAGCCGGCGGTTGTGTGGATGATCCCCTTGGGCTTCGCGGTGGTCCCCGACGTGAAGAGCAGGTAGAGCATGTGCTCGCTCTCGACCGGGACCGGCGGGCAGTCGGCCGGCTGCCGCTCGACGAGGTCGTGCCACCAGTGGTCGCGGCCTTCGACCATCTTCGTGCCGGGAGCCCGGTCGCCGAGACGGCGAACGACGAGGACGTGCCCGACGGTCGGGGCGTCGGCGACGGCCGCATCGGCCGCCACCTTGAGCTCAGCCGGCTTGCCCCGCCGCCACCCGCCGTCGGCGGTGATGAGGAGCTTCGCCTCGGCGTCGTTCATCCGCCCCGCTAGCGCCTCGGCGGAGAAGCCACCGAACACGACCGTGTGCGGCGCGCCGAGCCGGGCGCAGGCGAGCATCGCGATGGGCAGCTCGGGGATCATCGGCATGTAGATCGCGACCCGGTCCCCCTTGCCGATCCCCAGCTCCTTGAGCGCGTTGGCGGTCTTCTGGACCTCCCGGTGCAGATCCGCGTATGTGATCGTCCGAGTGTCGCCGGGCTCGCCGATCCAGTGGTAGGCGACCTTGTCGCCGAGGCCCCGCTCGACGTGGCGGTCGACGCAGTTGTAGCTGATGTTCAGCTCGCCTCCGGTGAACCACTTCGCGAATGGCAGGTCCCACTCGAGGGTCGTGTCGAATGGCTTCGACCAGTCGACCCGCTCGCGGGCGAGGCGCGCCCAGAAGGCCTCGAAGTCGCGCTCCGCGTCGTCGTAGAGCGATGCCCGGGCGTTGGCCTGCGCCGTGAACGCGGGATCCGGCGGGAACGTCCGCCGCTCCGCCATGAGCGCCTCGATCTCGGGCCGCTGGTCGACGCTCACCAGGTCACCTCCTCGGGGGAATCCCGCGCCGGGTCTCGCCATTCTACGTGGGGGGCGTGGCCGGACGATGGGAGACATGCTGGGCACAGCTGTCGCCAAATTCCCGGCTGGTGAGACTCGGGCGGCGGCCCAGGGTGCTGCGGCGCCCGATTGTCGCCAGGCCCCCAGGAAAAAGGACAGCGGTGACGATTTGCCGCCCCGGGCCTGTCCCGGTCGCACCCCACGAGAATTCGGGCAAGTGGCGCGGCTCGCCGCCGCCCACGTTTCTCGCCGGCGGCGTCGCTCCCGGCTCGGGCGGAGGCGGAGGCCCCGTCAGGCGGAGGCGCCGGCCCCGTCATCGGTCCCTCCAGGGGCCGCGCCGAGCACTCCTCGGGGCCGGGCGACCGCGGCCACGCACGGCCCTCCACCCTGCGGTTGCCGAATGGCCCTGCCTGGGACCGCTGACGGGGAACTGCCCGCTGCGGTCCTCTACGGGAACAAATGGGTCCCCCGCCCGAGCCCAAGCCCGAGCCCGAGCCCGGGCTCAAGACGCGGCTACTCGCCGGCGAGGTCGTCCTCCGGGCCGACCGGCGCCGTGACCGCCTCCGCCGGGTGCGGCCCGGGGCCGTCAGGGTCGCGGGCGAGGATGACCCGCTGCGGCCGGGGGATCTCGATGCCGTGCTCGGTGAAGGCGGCGAGAAGGCGCTTGCGAAGCTCGCCGCCGGCGGCCCACTGGTCGCTCGCCCGGACCGTGCCGAGGATCTTCAGGGTGATCCCGTACTCGCCGATCGCCTCGACCCGCTCGACGCCCGGCGGCTCGAGGATGCGGCCCTGCCACTCGGGCTCCTCGGCCATCGACCGGCCGACGGCATCGACGACCGCGATCGCCCGGTCGACGTCCGTGCCATACGAGACGGTGACGTCCTGGTTGATGCGGGCCCACGTGCGGGTCCGGTTCGAGGCGACCTTGATCTCCCCGTTGGGGACCGTGTGGACGACGCCGTCGAGGTCGCGCAGCGTCGTGCGGCGCAGGCTGATGTCCTCGACGGTGCCGGTGACCCCGGCGATCGTGACGACGTCGCCGAGCGAGTACTGGTTCTCGAGGAAGATGAGGGCCCCGTTGAGGTAGTCCCGGACGAGGCTCTGCGCGCCGAAGCCCACCGCGATCCCGACGACGCCGAGCCCGGCGATCGCGGGGCCGATGTCCAGGTCCAGCTTCCCGAGCACCATCAGCGAGCCGATCACGACGACGAACGCCTGGAGGACGCGCGACCCGAGGGTTTCGATCGTATCCATCCGCTTGCGGATCTCGAGCGAGGACAGCTCCTGGGCGGTCCCCTCGGCGGCCTCCCGGTCGAGGACGGCCTTCACGACGCCGTGGACGAGGAGCCTGGCGCCGCGCAGCGCGAGCAGCGTCAGGACGACGATCAGGAGGATCGGGCCGACGATGGCCCAGATCTCGGCGGGCGCCATGATCACAGCCTAGCGGCTGCCCACCGGCAGCGGCAGGCTCAGGCCGGAATGGTGGTCGTCCGGACGTGCGCGCCGTGCGTGCCGTTGACCGCGTTGGCGCCGTTCGTGCCGTCAGCGCCGTTCGCCCCGTTCGTGGCGATCGAGCCGTTCGCGACGAGCGTGCCGTTCGACCGGCCGGCGGCGCCGCCAAGCCGGACCGAGATCGCCGCGGCGGCTTCCCTCGCCTGTGCGCCGAGCTCCGGGATCCGGCGCGGCGTCAGGCGGAAGGCCGGACCCCAGATATCGACGGCCGCGATCACCGCTCCGCGCGCGTCGTGGACCGGGGCCGCGACCGCGTTCAACCCCACCTCGTACTCGCCCAGGGCGGTCGCATAGCCGCGCCGCCGGATCCGTGCCAGCTCCTCGAGGAGCGGCTCGAGCTCGACGATCGTCCGGTCCGTGTACGTGACGAGACCACGCCGAACGATCCGGAGGACCTCGCGCTCGGCGAGGGCGGCGAGGAGCACCTTCCCTGACGCCACGCAGTGGAGGGGGACGCTCCGCCCGGTCCAGTCGCCGACCGCGATGAGGTTCGGGCCGTCCGCCTGGGCGACCGTCAGCAGCTGGTCCCCGTCGAGCACGCCGAGGCCCGTCGTCTCGTGGGTCAGCCTGGCGAGCCGCTCCAGCTCCGGCATCGCGATGCCGCGGAGGTCGAGCGTCCGCTCGGCGCGTTCGGCGAGCCGGATGACGACGAGGCCCAGCCGGTACTTCCCGGTCTCGTCGTCCTGCTCGACGAGGCCGCGCTTCTGGAGGGTCGCGAGGAGCCGCGACGCCGTCGACTTGTGCAGGCCGAGTCGCCGAGCCAGCTCGGTGACCCCCGCCTCGCCCTGGCTGTCGCCCAGCGCGAGCAGGAGCGCGGCCGCCCGATCGACCGATCGGACAGCGTTCCCGTCGAGGGCCATGGCGGTGCCTCCCTCCCCCTCAGCCGGCGTGCGCCTTCCGCCCGGTGGTCCGGGCATCGAGCGCCGCCTCGAGGGACTCCTTGAACGACGTGATCGCGCGGTCGACGAGGTCGCCCTGCGCGTGGGCCTCACAGACGAACCACGGCTCACGCGAATCGGGCTCCGGCATCGCCCCACGGGCCTGCATTCCCGTCGCGATCGCGTCGTACAGCTCATGGTCCGTCTCCGCCCAGTCGCGGTATTCGGTGACGTCCCTGTCGGTGAACATCACCCCGAACATCGAGGGATGGCCGGTGAACTGGTATGGCAGGCCGGTCGGGTCGAGCACGGCCCGCAGGCCGTCCTGGATGCGCCGGCCGGTCGCGGCGATCGTGTCGAGCACCGGCGTCTCGTCGACGATCGACAACGTCTTCACCATCGCCGCGGCGGCGACGCGGTTGCCGGCGTACGTCCCACCGTGGCTGACCTTGTCCGGCAACTGCTCCATGATCTCGCGCCGGCCGCCGAAGGCCGCCGCGGGATAGCCGTTGCCGATCGCCTTGGCGTACGTGGCGAGATCCGGCTTGACGCCGAAGAATTCCGAGGCGCCACCCTTGGCCAGCCGGAACCCGGTCTTCACCTCGTCGAAGATGAGCAGGATCCCGAACTCCTCGGTCAGCGCCCTCATCGCCTTGTGGAAGTCCGGCCGCGGCATGATCGCCTGGGCGTTGCCGAGCACCGGCTCGACGATGATCGCCGCGATCTCCTCCCCCTGCCGCTCGAACAACCCGCGGAGGAACTCGAGGTTGTTGTAGCGAGCCGGGATGATCGTGTCCGCCACCGGCGATGGAATGCCACGGCCCCAGGCGAGCCGGACCGGGTTGTCTTCGTCGCCGAGCTCCGCCATGTCGTTCGGCGACACACTGATCAGGGCGTAGTCGTGGACGCCGTGGTACTGACCCTCGAATTTCACGATCTTCTCGCGGCCCGTCCACGCCCGGGCGAGGCGCATCGCATGCATCGTCGCCTCGGTGCCGGAGACCGTCATCCGGGCCATGTCGATCCAGCCACTGAGCCGGCACAGCAGCTCGAGCGCCTCGACCTCGTCCTCGCTCGTCAGGCTGAAGCTCACCCCCCGGCGCATCCGCTCGTTGACGTAGTCGTCGACCCGGTCGTCGGCGTGCCCGAGGATCACCGGGCCGTAGCCCATCCGCAGGTCGACGTACTCGTTGCCGTCGAGATCCCAGACGAGGCCGCCCTTTCCACGGTCGATGTAGACCGTGTTCTCGCCCCACGACCGGAAGTTCGAGTCGGTGCCGCCGGGCAACGTTCGCTTCGCGCGCCGGTACATCTCCAACTGCCGCCGGCGGCTGGGGGCGCGGTCGACGCGGGCTGCCGGCTCGGTGGCCATGACTCCTCCCCTCAGGCTCGGACGGCGGGACGACGGTTGCGGAGAGCGGAACGGCGGGCCGCCATCGTGGCACACCCCGGCTTGGCGCGTCAACGCGAATATCGTACCGGCCGGCCGGGACGCAGCACGAATTGCGACGTCAACTGACCTTGGTGATCGCCGAACCGTGCGATAGCGCCCGTGCCCGTTTCCGCCCGAGCCGCTCCGCTACGCGGCTGTCCGAGGTCGTCCGGCAACTGGACGGGGCGGCCCGGAACGAGGGCCGGCGGAGCCTCCTCCCTGAACGCGGCTGTGGCCTGATCGCGCCGAGGGACCGTAAACTCGGGACATGAGCGACGACATGCGGCCCCAACCCGCCGAGTTCAAGACGGCCCTCGACGGCGGCGGCGGCCTCGTCCGCGTCCGGCTCGTGGGTGAGCCGCACGACGGCCGTGAGCTCTACATCGACGAGATGGACCTGCCGACCGAGATCTACGCCACGTCCGGCGGCCGCCCGTTCGAATGGTGGCCGGGATCGCTGCACGAGACCATGGCCCGAACGGCGACGGGCAGCGATCCCGCCGCGCCGCCGGTCCGCTATGTGCTCACGGTGAACGAGGACACGCGGGAGCCCCTGTTCGTCGCCGAACCAGAGGCTCGCTGACTCGATCTGCAGAGGCGCCCGATCAGGCCCCGCGGCCCGGCGCTACACGCCGTGCTTCTGCCAGTTGCCCCAGATGGCGAAGCTGATTCCCTGGCTCGCCTGGATGTTGACGTACAGGGTTTTGCCGTTGCGGCTGAACGTGCTGCCGGCGAACTCCTCGCCGAACCGGGGGGCGTTGGGCGGTGCGTTTCGGCGCAGCTGGTTCAGCGCGATGTTGAACAGCTGGCCGCTCCGGGTGAGACCCCGGATGTAGTTCTCGACCGGCCCGTCCTCGCACAGGATGATCGTCCCGCGCGGGCTGGTGGTGACGTTGTCCGGCAATTCGAGGGCGGCGGGGCCCGACGACTGGAACACGCAGGTGAGCGTCCGGTCGGCCGGTCGGTAGGCCCACACCTGGCCGGTGCCGTTGCCGTAGCCACTGGTCAACTCGGGGCCGGTCTCGGCCGCGCCACCGCCCTGGGTGGAGGTGAAGTACACGACGCCACGGTCGAAGTTCTGGCCCTCCAGCCGCGAGAAGCCCGCGGCGCCCTGGGCCCGTCCCTGGTTGCCGACATGCGTCAGAGCCGTGTCATTGAGGGTCGGCGCCGACACGCCCGGCGTGTACGGGAAGGTCGGGTTCGGATCGTCGATCGGCACCCAGTCGACCGGATAGGTCGCGCCCGCCGTCTGGCCCGCCTCGAGGTGGGCGTTGGGCGTGCCAACGACGCGCAGCATCTCGAGGACGCCGCCGTTGTCGAGATGGCCCGTGAGCATCGGGTTGGTTGGCGGGATGTACCGGTAGAACCCGGACGGGAAGGCGAAGTTGTCCTCGGTCAGGTAAAGGATCCCCTCGTCCGGGTCGAACGCGACCGCCTCATGGGGGAAGCGCCCCGCGGATGTGACCGGCTCCGCATCGGAGACACCGTCAGTCGGCACCTCGAAGATGAATCCGTGCCGCTGGGTGAGGGGGACGTTCGAGACACCGGTGAAGTCCGGTCCCACATCGGGCCCGTTCACTGTCTCCTCGCAGGTGATCCAGGCGCCCCACGGCATCTGGCCGCCGGCGCAGTTCATCTGCGTTCCGCTCAGGCTCGTCCAGGCCTGCTGGACCTCGCCGAAGGCGTCGACGACCGTCGTCGTGCAGCCTCCCTGGGCCATCGTGTCGTAGGAGATGGCAGGGGCGATCGCCGGGCCCGGACCGTTGATCTCGTGATTGCGGATCAGGATCGTGTTGCCACCCGAGCCGACGAAGGCGCCCATGCCGTCGTGGCGACCGCGCAGCGTGGTGCCGTCGTCGAGCACGATGGGCGTGACCACGTCCGTGTCATGGAACGACCTGTAGTTGAAGCCCTCGGGCAGGTGCAGGCGGACGATCCCATCGCGCTGGTCGGCGACCGCACCGAGCGGCCCGAGGTCGACCTCGTTGGCGGCCGCGACCCGGGCGATGAACCCGGCGAACGCACCGCCGCTCAGGGCCGCCGCTCCACCGGTCGCAGCGGCTCCCTTCAGGAAGGTTCGTCGATCGATCACAGGCATGGCTGGATTCTCCTCCCGGTGCAATGCCGACCGAGGCGCTGCGGTGCGGTGCGGCGCGGAACGGCCGGGTGCGGACGGCTATCCTCCCCCGGCCCCGCTCGAACGGCAAGCCGAACGGTGCCAGCTGGCACCGCTAGTGAACGGCACCCTCAGCTGAGAAGCCGGCACTCGCTCACCGAGGTCGGAGGCGGAGGGCTCCGACGCCATCCGCCCGAGGTGTGGCCAGCCAGTTCGGCAGCTCGCGGCTCAGCGTCGCGAGCGGCAACGAGCCGTGTCCGAGCACTGCGTCGTGGAAGGCGCGGAGGTCGAACCGCGACCCGTCGCGGCGCTCGAGCTCGCGGCGCAGCCGTTCGATTTCTCGCTGGCCGGTCTTGTACGTCAGCGCCTGGCCGGGCCAGCAGATGTAGCGGTCCGTCTCGATCGTTGCGTCCGTCTCCGACAGGCCCGTGTCGAGGAGGAAGTCGATCGATCGCTGGCGGCTCCAGCGCAGGGCGTGGAGACCCGTGTCGACGACGAGCCTGGCCGCGCGCCAGGCCATCGCGTCGAGCATCCCGAACCGCTCACCCTCGGTCCGGTAGATGCCCATCTCGTCGGCGAGCTTCTCGCTGTACAGCCCCCAGCCCTCGACGTAGGCGCTGCCGACCATCCGCGAGCCGAGCCGGCGGAACGTGTTCAGGTCCTGGTTCTCCATCTCGAGGGCGATCTGGAAGTGGTGGCCGGGAATCGCCTCGTGGTAGGTCGTCGTCGCCAGCTTCGTATAGGTTCGGGACGGCAGGTCGTAGGCGTTGACGTAGTAGATCCCGGGCCGCGTGCCATCGAGCGTCGGCGGGAAGTAGTACGCGAACGGGGCGTCCTTCTCCTTGAACTCCTCGACCGGACGGACCTCGCAGCCCGCCTTCGGCAGGCGCCCGAAGTAGCGCGGCGCCGCAGCCGCTGCCCGCGCGATGTCCTCCGTCGCCCGTTCGACGAGCGCGTCGCGGCTCGTCGGGAGGTTCTCGGGGTCTGAGGCGAGCGCCGCCCGGTAGGCCTTCGTGTCGTCGCCGAACCCGGCCCGGCGGGCGATGTCCCGGCGCTCGGTCTCGATCTCGCGGATCTCGTCGAGTCCGATCTGGTGAACCTCCTGGGGATCCAGGTCGAGAGTCGTCCACGACCGGATCGCAGTCCGGTAGAGGGCTTCCCCGTTGGGCGCCGACCAGACCCCCGGGTCGACCCGCGTCGCCGCGAGATACTCCCCCCGCAGGGCGTCGAGGAACATCCGGTCGGCCGGATAGACGTGGTCGCGCACGGCGTCCCGGAGCTTCTCCCGGTCCGCGTCGGACGAGACCTTGGCGAGCGAGGGGATGATCGCCTCCTCGAGCGGAACCGACAGGAGCCGCTCGATCTGGGCGATCGTCCGCTCGGCGACGATCCGCGGGGCGGTGAGCCCGCTCTCCAGGCCCTCGCGCAGGATGTCCGCGTTGGCCGCCATGTAGGCCGGGTATGTCTCGAGGCGGGCGACGAACTTCGCGAGGCGCTCCGGGGTGTCGGCCGGCTGGAACTGGACGAGCTGCGGGAGGAGCGTCTGGGGGCCGCCCATCTGGTCGACGACGCGAAGCTGGTGGAGCTTCTGGTCGTCTTCCTCGATGTTGAGCTCGGCCACGACGACGAGCATGTCGCGGGTGATCCGGTCCTCGACCGACAGGTCGTCGACCGCGATCGCCTGGGCTTCGGCCAGGGTCTTTTCCATGAGCCGGCGCACCTTCGCCCGGCCTTTCGGGCTGGGGTCCTCGAGCCGGTCCGCGTAGCGCTCGTCGCCGTACTGGGTCGCGAGCGTGGGGTTCAGCTCGAGGATCGCCTCCCAGAAGCGGTCCGCGAGGGCGTTCACGCGCGCGCTGTTCGTATCGGGCTGGGTCACGTAGGAGCCTCCAGGGGTCGTAGGTCGATTAGCCTACCGTCCCGCCACGAACAGCGGCAGCTGCTCGGCGTTCCGCTCGACGAGTGGGTCGAGCCCGAGGAATGGCTCGAGCCCGGCGAGGTCGATGGCGTCCCCGGCGAGGAACGTTCGAAGGTGATCCCATTTCAGGACGTGCCAGTTGCCGCTATCGATCGCCGCGCGAAGAACCGGCGAGCGGGCGAGCTTGTGGCGAATCAGCTCGGTTCGCTCGGCGGGCACGACGACGAACCGGACGAGCCGCTCGTCCGGCGGGATGCGTCCGTGGCGGCGCAGGACGGGCTCACCGAGCATCGCCGTCCACTCGACCTCGAAGAGGAACGCGGCGCTGCTCCGGACGTACCAGATGCAGTCGACCGCCTCGACATCCTCGGCCCGGCCGCGGACGATCGCAGGCAGATGACTCGCTCGCTCGCCGTCGTCGAGGAGCTCCCCCAGGCGTCGCTCCCCGACCCGGCGTGACTGCTCTCGGCGGGCGAGCCAGACCTGCATTCCGAGTCGGTGGCCGCCCTCCGCGAGCGCTCCGAGCAGCTCGGCGTGCTCCTGCGAGCGGCGGAGGAGGTCCTCGTCGGTGACGAGGCGCTCCGGCGTGCTCGCCGGGCCGCGATAGCTGTCGAGACATGCCCGGACGAGCCCCTCGTCGGGCATCTCGTGCGGCCCGAAGAGGCCGGCAATCCGATCGAGGAATGCTGCTTCCGACAGGGGTCCACCGGTCGAGAGGAGGCTGTAGACGGCCCACTCGACGCGATCGGCGAGCGGCAGGGCCGCGGCGGCCCGTTCGTCACGTTCGCCGAGCCACCAGTGATCCGGCTCGACCTCGACGAGGCGGCGCTGAGTGGGGCGGGTGAGCTCGTCGTGGACGACCGCAAGGAGGCGCTCGACCGGGTCCGTGATGTCCGCCTGGTCCCTGTGGTGCCCGCGGCCGCGGCCCGGGCCCACCGCAACGCCACTACCCGCGGGGGTGGCCGCCGGTGGCGCCGAATCGGCGAGCCGCCGGAGCTGGCCGGCCCGATCGAGGGCGACGAGGATCTCTCCGAGGAGCTGCTCCGTCGACGCCGCCTCGCCCCGGCCGAGGAGCACCTCGACCGCCGATTCCGTGACGAGCCTCGCCGCGTCAACGGCCGAGAAGGGCCGCCCGTCGACTTTCTCGGGCGGCCCGAACACTCCGCGTCCGGGAACCACGCCCGGGTCGCCCGCGCCGCCGGGGAGCGGTGGCAGCGCGACGTTCGCCCGCGTTCTCGGGCCCGGCGGGAGAATCGCCCCGGGCCGCGCCAGCTCGACGGCCCCGGCATGGCTCGCGCGGGGCTCGGCCGGCCCCGGCTCGGCCGGCCCTGCCTCGGCCATCCGGGCATCGACCAGCCGGAAGCCCGCCCCGGCCCCGCCTATCGCCGCAGCGACGAGGGCCTCCGGGCCACTCGACTCGACGACGAGAACCGCCCGACCGTCGGCATCCAGCAGCGGCTCGACTGCCTCGAGCGAGCGGCGCAGGGCGGCGGCCTGCCAGCCCCACGGGACCCGGACCGGTGGGCCGAGAAGTGGCTCGATCGGGACCGACCCGGCGGCCTCGCGCCCGAGCACCCAGGCCGTCAGGAGGTACGACAGCGCGATAGCCTCCTGGCTGGGCCGAACGGGCGGCTGGCCGAGGATCAACCGCACGCGGGGACGGCCGGGCCGCGCCGCCAGCTCGCGGGCCTCGGCCTCGAGCGCGCGCATCCCGGGCGGGCTCGCGACCCGGACCACGGTCGTCGCGGCTCCCTCGGTCAGGCTCCGCACGTCGACGCCGAAGCGGGCCTGGACGGGGCCGTCGCCGTCGCCGTCGAGCCGCTGGACGAACGTCCGCACGAGACGGAAGCCCTCTTCGAACGCGAGCCACGGGTTCCGCTCACGCCACTGGTCGGCGCCGACGCGGACCCGGCCGTTCGAGATCCGGAGCGACGCCAGCCTGCCGCTGCCGGTCGCGAGCCGGCTCGCGGGCAGGATCGCCTCGAGGAACGCGAGCCGCAGCGCCGCCTCGACCGGCTCGGCCCGGCGGTCCTCGTCGATCCGCTGGAGAATCGCGCCGAGCCCGACGAGCTGGCGGTCGGTGTGGAGGTCGAGCAGCTGGTCGACGAGCTCGCCGGCGCCGGGTGGAACCGGGAAGCGATCGCGCAGCGCCGCCCGGGTGGCGGCGGCGGCCGGCAGCGGCTCGGCGCGGGCCCGATCGGCGTCGTCGAGCGGGGCCTGGCGCTGTTCGCTCCCGCCCTGCTGGTCGCGGCAGGTCACGCAGCGGTAGATCTTCCGGTACGGGACGGGTGGCGTGCCGGCCGGTCCGGCCGGCGTCACCCAGACGATGTCGTCGGCGTTGAGCGACCGGCTGCACGTGGGGCAATGGGTGGCGAACGCCTCGCCGACCGCGATCCGCAGGCTCGACTGTCCGCGGGGCGAAGCCGCGAGCGCCTGGAAGGCGGCGTCGAGGTGCCGGATGTCGGGCGGCCGGAGGACGATCTCCGCGACCAGGCGGGTGAGCGGGCTCGACTCGAGGGTCAGTGCCCGCCTGCCTCGGTCGATCGCGGCGCGAGCGATCCAGCCGCCGCGCCCGTGCAGGTCGACGACGATGTCGCCCGGCGCGCTATGACGCTCGATCTGGGCGGCAACGAGATCCGGCGGCGGCGGGGGCGCAATGCGGTCGAGGACCGGCAGCGAAACGCCGGGCTCGCCCCTCCCGAGGAGCTGACGACCGCGCACCGCGGAATCCTAGTCCCTCTGGTCGGCCGCGGTACTCTCGTTTGGTGGCCCACCCGGCATCCGCGCGAGACCCGCTGGCCGAGCTGCTGCCCGGTCCTGGCGTTCCCGCCACGCCGGCGATGGCCCGCGGGCGACGCGCCTTCAACGCCGCCATCGGGGACATGCTGGCTGTACCGGACTCGGCGCTCGAGGCGCCATGGCGGTGGCGGCCGGACGATCCCCGCGACGGGGACGTTCGCTACGGGCTGTACCGGATCCACGAGGCGATTGAGGAGGCGGTCGGCGCCGTTGCGCGCGGCCGGTCCGGTGGCGACGGCGATCGGATCGCGCCGGCCGTGCCGCCGCTGGCCGCGGCGACGGTCGCGAGGTGGGCCCTCCACGGGGTGCTCGCCCCGCTCAGCGCCGGCGAGCTCGACGCGGATCCCGGCGGCGGCGAGTGGTCGATCCGGCGGACCGTGGGCCATATCCTGTCGGTGCAGGAGTCGTACGGCTGGACGTCTGCCTGGTTCGTCAGCCGGGCGGGCATGACCGACGCAGGCGAGTACGCGCCGGAAGGGGCCCTGCCACCGGAGCCGGACGAGGAGACGGCGGCGAACGGCGAGACGGCCGAGATCCGGTCCCGACTCGATGACCTCGTCGACGTGGCGGCGGAGCGATTCGGCGGGCTCGACGAGGCCGCCCTCGCCGTGCCCGGCCGCTGGTCGGGACTGCCGGTCACGATCGACTTCCGCCTCGGGCGCCTCGGATCCCACATCCGCGAGCACACAGTCCAGGTCGACAAGACGCTCGTCATGCTCGGCCGGCCGATCAGCGAGGTGGAGCGGCTCGTCCGGCTGGCGGCCGAGAGCTACGGACGACTCGAGGCGACGGTCTTCGCGCGACCGGCAACGGATGCGGAGCGTCCCTTGGGGAACGGCTCGAGCGCGGCCTCGATCGTGGAATCCGCGGGCGCCGAGGCGGAGCGGCTGTCGCGATCGGTCCGGGAGGCTGCGGGTCGCTAGTCGGTCAGCTACCAGCCGGGATGGTGTTAACCGGCTCTCACATCCCGGGCGGGGCCACCTACCAGCCCAGGTAGTGCAATGCCGGCGTCCCAGTGCGGAACCGGCCATCTACTCGTCCGGGTGGTGCCTGACCGCCGTGGCGCCCGGAATGGGCCCGGGAAGTGGCCGCCACGCGGCTACCACCACCCAGGGTGGTATTTGGCCGCTCGTTAGCGCACCCGCCGCACGGGTCAACTGATGCCGCGAGCAGCGCCACGCCCCGGCCGGCGGGTCGGGAATCAGAGGAGGCCTTTCGGGGCAGGCTGCCGGCCGGGCGTCCTCGGCGCTGCGCGCGCCCGCGATTACCGTCACTGATCAGAATCGCACCGGACGAGCGCGGTCACTCCCCGGATCAGTCGATCTCGGTGCGCGGCCACGCGGGCACGGCCCCGATCTGATTACCCAGGGTAATCACGGGCTGGAAAACGCGGGGCGCATGCACTTCGGCGAGACGGCCCGGGCCGAGTGCGAGCCGCCTGACGGCCTACGGTTCGTCGAGCTCGTCCGGCTCCTCTTCGAACGCCTCGTCCGTCGTGACGTCCGCTGGCAGGACCCGATCGAGGTCCTCGATCTCCTCGTCCTCCTCGTCGTCCTCGAGGTCCTCCTCGAGCTCGACCTCCTCGCGCACGAGCGTCCCCTTCGTGTAAGGCCGGAGGTCGGTCGACTTGGCCGCGGTCGGGAACGAGACCTTGCCGTAGTTGCGGGGGTCCTGGAACACCTCGCGGAGGATGATGCGGACGTCCTTGTCGCCGAGCGACGTCACTCCTGCGGCGTACTTGTTGCCGTCGGCCATGAGCTTGAGCAGGCGCGCCGCGACCCGCGGCTCGACGACCCCGATCCGGACCCGGTTGCTGGTCGCGATGAGGCGGTTGCCCTCCGGCGTCAGCTCGACGTTGTCGCCCGGGTTGACCTGGGCGAGCTCGCGGGGGTGAGCGAGGTCGGTCAGGTAGGCGAAGCCGGTCTTGCCGGTTTCCTCGACGAAGATCCCGACCGGCGCCTTGCTGCCTTCCATCGCCGGGACGGTCTTCTCGCCGGCCGCGACGAGGAGGACCCTGAGCCGGTCGATGTTCCGCTCGGCGATCCGGTTCGTCGGGTCGAGCGCGAGCGCCGTCTGGTAGTGCTCCCGCGCGGCGGCCAGCTCGCCCAGCTCCCAGAGAGCCTTGGCGAGGCGGTTCTCCGCCTCGGCGTCGGACCCGAGCTCGAGGAGCTTGCGATTCGTCTCCGCTGCGTCGGCCCACTCCGCCGCCGCAGCTTGGCCGATCGCCTGGTCGGCGAGCTGGCGCTTCAACCGCGTCTGGTTGACGGGGCTGGTCGCGGTCGTGTCGACTTCGGGAAAGGTCACGTGGAAGCAGTCCTTTCGGAACGGTTCGGGAGCGAGCGGCCCGACCGTCAGGATGGGCCGGGCGGGCATCGCTTTCTAGCACCAGTCGGGTGGTTCGTCAAACGACGGAGCCCCGCGTCGCGCGGCGACCAGGTCGAGCGTCGGAGAATGACCGACAAACCCCATGGAAGGCCTTGCTCTCGTGAGGATCACGCGCCCGGTCGTCCTCCTGATCGGCGTGGCCGTGGTCGCCGGCGCCATCGTCGTCGCGGTCGCGATGGGCCCGCGACCCACCCCCGCGGCCGGCGGCCCCGTCGTCTTCTACGAGGTTCTCGACGCCCACGACCTCAACCTGTTCGTACAGCCGCTCGACGGGAGAACGCCCGCCCGACTGGTGGCCAGCCGCCCGAGCACCGGCGAGGGCCAGGTACGCTGGGAGGTGGATCCAGGCGGTTCGGTGGCCCTCGCCATGAGCCGCACTCCCGACGGCGCCATCGTCGAAGCGGCCGAGATCGCGGCCGGCCGGCCTCTGTGGCGCCGGAACGTCGCCGGGATGCCGTGGCCAGGGGTCTGGTCGGTCGATGGGCGGCAGTGGGCCTCGGCAGCCGAGACACAGGAGCCCGGGCAGGAATACCTGGTCGTCGACGTCGCGGCCGGGACGACCAGGGCGTTCAGTGCCGAATCCGGGTGGTGGCCGCAGGGCTTCACCGCGGCCGGCGACCTGGTGTTGACCGAGGCGATCCAGGACCCTGGCGGCGCCATCGGGGGGTGGAGGTTCCGAGTCGTCGATCGCGTCACAGGCGCCATCCTCGTGGTCGATGCATCCGCGGCGGCGACCACTCCGCGCACGACAGGGCCGGCCGACGTCGCCACTGCTGCCGGCTGGGCCATTCGGACGAAGCGGACGAGCAGTCCGGAAGACGACAACATCGTGCGGCTGGAACTCGTCGACCTCCGGACGGGTAAGGGCACGTTCGTCGGGCCGCCCAAGCACATGAACCACAACTGGCTCGCGCTGACCCGGGATGCGTCCCGGATCGTCGTGCTCGCGTACCTGCCGCCGCCGGGTGACGAGGAGTCCGAGAGCGCGCTGCTCGTCATCGATCGTCGGGGCGAGGGTGCGGAGGTCTGGCGCGGCCCGACACCGATCGAGGAAGTCCTGTCGCGGGACGGCCACTACATCGGGCTCAACGCCTGGGTCCACGGCTCGGTCATGACCGTGGTCCATCTCGGCACGGGACGCAGCGTCGAGATCCCCCTGCCGGCGCGCACGGTCGCCGCAGCTATCCGGGCGATCATTGATCCGACGGACAACCCCTTCATCGCGATCGCGCCGCCCGAGGCCGAGGCGTGGGTCGCTCCGACGCCGGTCACAGCGCCCCTCGCCGGCGCGCCGCGTTTCATCTCGGCGAGAGCTGGGAGATCGGACCCGTGGTCGAGGGTTACCTCGAATGGCTCCCGGAGAGGTGACCGCAGCCGCGGCGGAACAGCGTCAGGCGGGCCTGAGGCCGAGGTTCCAGGCGATGACGATCACCCCCAGAGCCACGAGCATCGCCGTCTGCCAGATCCAGCGTGGATCGCGGCGACGGGACGGCGGCGCCGCATGGAATGCGTCCCAGAGGAAGAACACCAGGGTCAGCATCGCCGGGCCGATGAGCCGCGGGATGTCCATCGCCCGGAGGGCCGCGGCCCCGATCGCGATGGCGCTCGCGTATGTCGCCGCGGACCACAGCGCGTCGCGCAGGTTCGTGACCCGCAGCGCCGAGGCGCGGTAGCCGAGCAGGCCGGCGACGAGGGCGTCGAGAGAGGCGAGGAGGAGGAGGTTGCCCTCGGACAGCGGCTGGGGCGTCGCCCCGGGCGTCACCGGCTCGGGCAGTCCGCCGGGCACGAGAGCGGCGGCGCCGGCGAACGCGAGGAACGCGACGATCAGCGCCTGGACGAGGAGCCGGGCCCGGTCCTCGGACGTGGGGCCGTGGGGCGACGCGAGGATCCGCGCCTCGGTCCGGATCGTCCGGTCGATGAGGAGCCACGCGAGGCCGATCGCCGGGGCGAGCCACATCCCCACCGGGACCATCCGGATCGCGCCGAAGCAGGCCATCGCGGCGACGGTCGGCGTGAGGAGGGCCTCGATCGGGACCCCGGCCGTCTCGCCGAACGGGTCGGCATGGGCGAGGACCTGGAGCGTCCCGAGGAGGAGCGCGAAGAACAGGAGCGTGGCCACGACCCACACGAGGGGCCCGTCGACGAACCGCGAGACCCCGAGGATCGTGACGGCCGCGAGGACGAGATCGCGCCGCGGCGCAGCTCCAAGCTCCACCGGCCCGATGGTACTGCGGGCGCCTGGCACGCCGGCCGCGCTCACCCCGCCATTCGGGCCGGCTTCCCTGCGACCCACGCGAGAAGCTCCGCCCGCGACCGCGTGTTCAGGACGTGGCGTGGCTCGACCCAGGCCCGGCGGGCCTGGGAGATCCCCCATCGGACGAAGTCGAGCTCGGCGGTCTTGTGGGCGTCGGAGTCGATCGTCAACTTGCAGCCGAGCTCGATCGCGCGCCGGGCGCGCTCGACCGACAGGTCGAGGCGGTGCGGCGACCCGTTCATCTCGAGCGCGGTCCCGGTCCGGGCCGCCTCGGCGTAGACCGCCTCCCAGTCGAGAGCGAGATCGTCGCGCGACTGGATCATCCGGCCCGCCGGGTGGGCGATGAGGTCGACGTGCGGGCTGCGAATCGCGTTCAGCGTGCGACGGGTCAGCTCCGCCTTCGGCTGGCGCCGCGAGACGTGGAGCGACGCCACGACGACGTCGAACTGGGCGAGGAGGTCGTCGTCGAAGTCGAGCTGGCCGTCGGCCCGGATCTCGAGCTCGCAGCCGTGGAGGAGCCGGAATCCCTCGGGCGGCGTCTCCGGAGGCGCGGACGCGTCGGCCTCCTCGCGGGCGAACCGGGCGTTCAACTCGGCGACGATCGCTCGCTGCTCGTCGAACCGCTGGGGGGTGAGACCGCGGGCGATCGCCAGCGACATCGTGTGGTCGGTGAGGACCTGCCAGGCGTAGCCGCGCCGGCGGGCCGACTCGGCCATGGTCTCGATCGAGTGGATGCCGTCGGACCAGTCGGAGTGGCTGTGGGCGTCGCCGCGCATGTCGGACTGGGCGATGAGCGACGGCAGCCGGCCGGCGAGCGCGGCTTCGACCTCGCCGTGATTCTCGCGCAGCTCCGGCTCGATGAACGGCAGGTCGAGGAACGCGTACGCCTCTTCCTCGGACGCGAACGTCCGGAGCTCCGCGTCGGCGCCGGTCAGCGGTTGGCTGTCCGGCCCGATCCGGAGGTAGCCCTTCTCGGACAGGCTCCAGCCGCGGTCGCGGGCCCGCGCCCGGAGCACGACGTTGTGCTCCTTCGAGCCGGTGAAGTGGATGAGGTACGTGCCCGCCTCGCCCGGCGGCATGATCATCAGGTCGACCTGCGGACCGCGCAGGAGCTGGACGGCCGCCTTGTGGCCGCCCTGCTGGATCACCCGGTCGACGATCCCGAGCCCGGTGAATCGCTCGATCAGGGCGCGCGGGTCGTCGGTCTCCGCGAGGAGGTTGAGATCGCCGATCGTTTCCTTCTGGCGGCGAAGCGAGCCCGCGCGCTCGATTCGGCGGAGCCCGGGCGTGCCTTCGAGGGCGCCGATCAGCGAGTCGACGATCGTCTCGGCCTGGTGGATGAGCAGGCGCTGCGGCCGGGTCTCGAGGGCGGTAATCCCCTCGAGGATCATCGCCTCGGTCCGCTCGGACAGGCCCTTGAGCGAGCGGAGCGTTCCGGCCTCGGCCGCGTGGCGGAGGTCCTCGATCGTCTCGATCCCGAGGCCCTCGTAGATCTGGCGCACGGTCCGCGGCCCGAGACCGGGGATCCGGAGCAGCTCGACGAGGCTCGCCGGGACCTCCTCGCGGAGCCGCTCGAGCATCGCCAGCCGGCCGGTCGTCACCAGCTCGCCGATCTTGTCGCTGATCGCGTGGCCGACGCCGGGGATCTTGGGCGGCGAACCGTCGCGGTAAGCCTCCGCAACGTCGAACGGCGCCCGCCCGAGTGCGTCCGCCGCGCGGTGATACGCGACGGTCTTGAAGACGAGCTCGCCCTTGACCTCGAGGATGTCGCCGATCTCGTGGAAGATCCGGGCGAGGTCGCCGTTCGAGGGGAGGGGGCGCTCCTCGTCGCCGTCCGCCGGCGCGGCGGGATCGGGCAGGATGGCGAGCTCGGGCGCGGTCGGCCGGCGGGGCATCCCCCGATGGTAGCGAGCCGCGCGATTCCGCCCATCGTCCCTCCGGGGACGTCATCGCGCCGGAGAACCGACGTCGCTCTCGAATGCTCTCCCGGAGGACGTTATTCGGCGGACCACCCTCAAGTGCCCCCCGTGGGGACAGATGACGACACGGATGACCGATCGGCCGGCAGATCGTGCGTATATGCCGGAGATGGGAAACCTGTCGTGTTGCAGGCTGACCCTCTTGCGTCCCCCGGGAGTGCATATGAGAAAGCGCACGGCACCCGAGCCGTGGCTTGATCCGGCCCTCAGGCCGCGGCGATCACTCGGTCGCGGCCGAGCCGCTTCGCCCGGTAGAGGGCCCGGTCCGCCCGCTCGACGAGGTCGCCGATCGGTTCGTCGGCCGATGCCGCGACGGCGACGCCGACCGAGACGCTGACGGCGTCCACGCCGAGGCCACCCAGGTCGAGCCGCTTGACGGCGGCCCGCACCCGCTCGCCGACATCGATCGCCTCGGACGGGGTCGGGTTGCGCAGCAGGACGGCGAACTCCTCGCCGCCGTAGCGCGCCGGCACGTCGTCGTCGCGGACGGCATGTCCGATCGCGCCGGCCACCGCCCGGAGGACCTCGTCGCCCGTCGCGTGGCCGTGCGCATCGTTGAGCGTCTTGAATCGATCGATGTCGATCATCAGCACGCCCACCGCGTCGTCCGACCGTCGCCGCCGTCCAAGCAGCCCGCAGAACTCGTCGAAGTAGCGCCGGTTCGGAAGCCCGGTGAGAACGTCGGTCGACGCCCGGGCCTCGGCGGCCCGATGGGACAACGCCCGGGCGAGCGCCGCCGAGGCCTCGACGGCCGCCCCGGCGAGGATCCGCTGGGTCGACGCGGGCCACGAGTCGGCGGTTCGCCGGGACAGGACGATCGCCCCGATGACGCCCTGCTCCGAGCGGAGCGGCGCCGCGAGCGTATGGGTCAGGCCGTAGAGCGAACGGACGCGGTCGGCGATCCGTTCGGCGACGAGGCCCGGTGGATCGGCGGGCCCGGCGGCTCGTGGCGGCACCCAGGACCCGGACGAAGGGACGAGGGTCAGCCCCCGGGAGGGTCCCGCGATCGCCTCGTCGAGGTCGGAGGCCGGGAGGATCGTCGTGGAGCTGGGCACGCCCGGTCGGCTCGTCACGAGCGTCGCCTCGAGCGAGCTTCCCTCCCGGCGCCGGACAACGACGATGTGGTCCGCCCCTGTCTCGTGGCCGAGGTCCTCGACGATCGCGCCGACGATGGCGTCGGGAGAGACGGAGCGCGACAGGCCCTGGAGGATCCGGGCGACGCTTTCCGCCTCCGCCCGCCGGGCGACCTCGACGGCGTGGACCGCGTTGCGGTTGAGGGCCGCGGCGCACCCGACGGTGACCACGAGAGCGGCCAGGACGACGTCGATCGGGCGGGCGGCCTCGGCGGCAAGCCGAACGGCGGCGGTCAGGCCGAGGACGAGGAGGGAGCCGACGAGGAGCCACCATGTCTCCCGGATTCGCCGGTCCTGCGGGTCGTCGCGGGCGGAGAGGTGGGTGGTGGGTTCGGTCACGTCGGGAGCAAAGCATGGCGGTGCGGTGTGGCGCCGTCCACGCCTCGGACGGGGTACGTCCGGTCGATTTCGGGTAGTACTTCCGTTTGGTTAGTCAGGCGGCGTCGGTGGCAGACCTGGCCGAGGGCTTCGTCGACCGCCCCGGGGCCCGGTCGGGCGCCTTGTCCGTGACCCGGTCCCCGGCCCGCTGGCGGCGCCCCGATCGCTTGACCCCGTACAGGCCGCGGTCGGCGGCGGCGATGAGGTCGGGCGCGGTCCGTCCGTCGGTCGGATGGGTCGCCAAGCCGATCGAGACGGCGACGGGCACCGGGCCGCGCGCCTCCGATTCGAAAGGCTGCCGCTGGAAGGTCTCGACGATCCGCTCGGCCGCCCGGCGCGCGCTCGGCTTGTCCGTATCGGGCAGGATGATCGCGAACTCGTCGCCGCCGTACCGGGCCGGGACGTCCGGTCCGCGCAGGGTCAAACGGATCCGCTCGGCGATCCAGGCCAGCACGCGGTCGCCGAACAGGTGGCCGAACGTGTCGTTGACGAGCTTGAAGTCGTCGACGTCGAGCATCAGCACGCTCAGCGGCTTCCGCGATCGCCGGGCCCGGACGACCTCCTCGCCGAGCCGCTCGTGAAGGTACCGGTGGTTGTAGAAGCCGGTCAGCGGATCGCGGTCGGCGAGCTTGCGGGTGTCGTCGTACAGCCGGGCGTTCTCGAGGGCCATCGCCGCCTCGTTGGCCATCGTTCGAGCCAGCGCCAGGCGGTCCTCGTCGAACCGGAGCGCGGACTTCGACATGAGCTCGACGAGACCGATCGACTGGCCCTTCGCGACGAGCGGGAGCATCGCCAGCATGCGATTCCCTTCCCGCTGGAGGAGCCGTGACTCGGCCGGGTCGGCGGCCGGGTCGTCGCTGTCGATGACGACGGTCGCCTGGGTCTCGAGGACCCGGACGGTCTCCGGGAAGCCGGCGATCTCGAAGTGCGGCTCGAGCTCGTCGAGCCGGGACGGCGGGTAGTAGCCGAGCGTCAGAACCCGGCCGCCGATCCGATCCCAGTAGCTGATTGCGCACTCGTCGACGACCATCGCGCCGGCGAGGTGCTTGGCGATGAGGTTCGCGACCTGCCGAGGATCGAGGCTCGCCGACAGGTCGCTGCTCATCTCGACGAGCTGGCGGAGCTCCCGGGCGAACCCCTCGCTGCGGGCGACAAGCCGGGCGGACTCGAGGGCGGTCGCTCCCTGGTCGGCGAGGATCGACAGGAGCTGGAGATCGTCCTCGTCGAACTGCCGGAGGCCGAGCTTCGAGAGGGTGATGACGCCGATGACGCCGCCGTCGTGGCGCATCGGGACGACGAGGATCGACTCGTCGGGCTGCACCCCGTCGGGGACCGGCTCACCCCGCGGGTCGGCGGCCACATCGTCGATGAGCAGCGGCAGGCCTCGCTCCGCCACCCAGCCGGTGAACCCCCGCCCGACCTGGGTTCGGAAACGCTCCATGTCGACGTGGTCGGAACCGCCCACGCCGCCTTCGAAGGCAATCGCGACGAGGTCCGCCGGCGGCTCGAGGACGTGGACGCGGGCGCTGTGATAGTCGAGGACACGACGCGTTTCCTCGACGATCGACCGTCCGACGGCCTCGACCGACTTCGCCCGGTTCATCCGGGCGGCGGCGGACTGGAGGACGGCGAGCTGGCGAGCGCGGCTGACGGTCTCCTCGAAGAGATCGGCCGTCTGGAGCGCAATCGACGCGTGCATCGCCAGCGTCGTGGCGAACTCGAGGTCGTCCGCCGTCCAGGCCCGCCGCTCGTGGGTCACGCACGAGAGGGCGCCGATCACCCGGTCCTGCTGGAGGAGCGGGACGGCGAGGCACGCGGCGAAGCGGAGGGTGGGGCCGTACCGGTCGAGGCCGCCGACGGCCGAGGTATGGATGTCGTCGATCGCGAGCGGCCGGGCCGTTCGGGCGAGCTCGGCGAACCAGCCCTCGTCGCGGTCCAGGGACGGCAGCGAGGCGGCAACCTCGTCGGAGATGCCGGCCCACGCCGCGAGCTCGACGCGGTCCCCGGCGATCATCCGGATCGTCGATCCGTCCGCAGGCAGCGCCCGGTTCGCCTCCTCGACGATCGTGAGGAGGATCTCGCCGCGCTCGAGCGGCCTCGTCAGGCGGCCGGCAACCTCGAGGACGACGTCGAGGCGGTCGGCGAGGGCCGATTCCCGGTCGATCCGGTCCGGCCGGCCGCCCAGGGCGTGCCGGATGCGCCCGATCAGCCCGCGTCGCTCCTCGTGCGGCAGGCGCACGGGAAAAAGGTCGTCGGACCGGGAGGAGCTGGCCATCCGGGGCATCGTCCCATCCGCCCCGTCCCGGGGGTGCTCGCCCAAGGTACCGGTGACCTCCCATCGAAGGTCCGGTTGCCGCCTCGTCGCGCCCGGATTCCGTTGACCCGACCGCTGTGCGGCCACTACACTCGGGCCCGGCCACCGAGCCGGCCCACGGGCCGCCCGGAGGCGGTCCAACCCAGCTTCGGAGGAAGCCTCTCCACGTGGAGCCCGGTCCCAGTACAGCCGGCGCCCTGAGCGGCGCCAAGGCCACGGTCCGCCCCGCCACCCTGCGGTGACCTCGGCGCCAACGGGCGCCGGCGCCACCCCGGCGGGACGGCCCGCCCGCGAGGTGGCAGATGCTCTACCTGAGCCAGGCGATCGGTCGGCCGGTGCGCGACGCCGGCGACGAGCCGATCGGGAAGGTCGCGGACCTCATCGTCGACGTAGGCGACCGGCACCCACCCGTCACGGGGCTGGTCGTCAAGACCGACCGACGCGAGATCTTCCTGCCGTGGTCGTCGGTCAAGGCCGTCGACGCGTCCGGCGCCCGCCTCCGGACCCAGACGATCGACATCGGCCGATACCAGCAGCGCCCGGACGAGATCCGGCTGGCCGCGGATCTCATGGACAAGCAGATCGTCGACATCGACGGTCGAAAGGTCGTCCGGGTCAACGATCTCCGGCTCGACGAGCTGGGTGAGCAGCTCCACCTCGTCGCCGTCGACGTCGGAGCCGCCGGCCTCCTCCGCCGGCTCGGCATCGAGGGTCCGTGGCGGCTGCTCGCCCGCAACCTCCGGCTGCCCGTTCCCGAGCGCTACATCGACTGGGAGGACGTCGACCCGGTCGAATCGTCGATCGCCTCGATCAAGCTCCGGGTCCCCCATGGCGGGCTGGCCGAGCTCCACCCGGCCGACCTGGCCTCGATCATCGACCAGCTCGCGCCGCGCGACCGTGCCGGCGTCATCGCCTCGCTCGACGACGAGGCGGCCGCGGACGCGATCGAGGAGATGGAGCCCGACACCCAGGTCGAGGTGCTCGAGGACCTCGAGCCCGAGCGCGCGGCCGACATCCTCGAGGAGATGTCGCCCGACGACGCCGCGGACCTCGTGGCCGACCTGTCCGACGAGACCCGCTCGGAGATCCTCGCCCTCATGGAGCGGGACGAGGCAGCCGAGGTCGAGGAGCTCCTCGGCTACCCGGAGGACTCGGCCGGCGGGATCATGACCACCGAGTTCGTCGCGGTGCCGGCCACCCTGACGGCGGCCCGGACGATCGACCGGCTGCGCGAGCTCGAGCCGGACGCCGAGACGATCTACTACGTTTACGTCACCGATGACGACGGCCGCCTCGTCGGGGTCCTCTCCCTGCGCGACCTGATCGTCGCCCCGCCCGACGCCCCGATCTCCGGGGTGATGATCCCCGAGCCGGTCGCGGTCGGCGTCCTCGCGAACCAGGAGGAGGTCGCCCAGGTCGTCGCCCGCTACAACCTGCTCGCCGTGCCGGTCGTCGACCCGGAGGGGCGGCTGGCCGGGATCGTGACGGTCGACGACGCGATGGACTCGATCCTGCCGACGGCCTGGAAGAAGCGGCTGCCGCGCCTGTTCGCCCGCGGCTGACATGCGCGGGCTGTTCGAGCGGATCCGGCAGCGCGACTTCCTCCGCCTCCGGGGCCGATTCCGGGGACGGCGCGGCCTGGTCGCCTTCCTCGCGGTCATGGGCCCTGGGCTCATCGCGGGGATCGCCGGTAACGACGCCGGTGGGATCACGACCTACAGCGTGCTCGGCGCCGAGACGGGCTACCGCTTGCTGTGGCTGTTCCCGGTCACGATCGTCATCCTGGCGATTGTCCAGGAGATGGCGGCGCGCCTGGGGGTCGTGACCGGGCAGGGCCTGTCGGACCTCATCCGCGACCGGTTCGGGGTTCGCTGGACCGCCTTCGCGATGATCGTCCTGCTCGTCGCGAACCTCGCCAACACCGTCGCCGAGTTCGCCGGCGCGGCCGCAGCCCTCGAGATCTTCGGGGTCCCGTCGATCCTGACCGTGCCGATCGTCGCGGTGTCGATCTGGGCCCTCGTCATCTGGGCGAGCTACCGGACCGTCGAGCGGATCTTCCTCTCGGTCACGGTGGTCTTCCTCGCCTACGTCGCGTCGGCGTTCCTCGCCGGACCGAACTGGAACGAGGTGGGCCGGGCGCTGGTCACGCCGACGATCGACCTGGACCCGACGACCCTGCTGCTGATGGTCGCCCTCGTCGGGACGACGATCACTCCGTACATGCAGTTCTACCTCCAGAGCGCTGTCGCCGAGAAGGGCATCGCCGAGGAAGAGCTCCCGCTCGAACGAGCCGACGCCATCGGCGGGGCGATCTGGACGAACGTCATCGCCGTCTTCATCGTCGTCGCGACGGCGGCGACGATCCACGCCACGGGCGGCTCGATCGAGACGGCGGGGGACGCCGCCCGAGCGCTCGGGCCGGTGGCCGGCGACCTGTCGAGCGCGCTGTTCGCGTTCGGGTTGTTCGGGGCATCCGTCCTGGCTGCGACGATCATGCCGATCACGACCGCGTTCGTGATCTGCGAGGCGTTCGGCTGGGAGTCCGGGGTGGGCAAGCCGTTCCGGGACGCGCCGACGTTCTTCGGCATCTACACGTTCGTCCTCGCGTTCGGTGCGCTGTTCGTCCTCATCCCGGGGCTCGATCCCATCCCGGTGATCATCGCGTCGCAGAACCTGCAGGGGCTCCTGCTGCCGGTCGTGCTCGTGTTCATGGTCCTGCTCGTCAACGACAAGCGACTCATGGGTCGGTACCGGAACGGGGGGCTGCTCAACGTGTTCGCCTGGGGCGCGGTCGGGCTCGTCGTGCTCCTCGACGGCGTGCTCCTCGTAACGGCGTTGCTCAACGCGCTCGGGGCCGGGATCGGTTGACCGCTTCTGGGGCGCCGCCCCGTGGCCGCTGTTTCCTCAGCACCAAAATGGTCAATTGGGGGCCGGCCTGGATCCGGTCACGCAGGGCCCTGGCCTGGTAAGCGCCCGATAAGGGCCATCTGTTGTGCTGTGCGCACCAACGGCCCGCCGGCAACGACGAGACGCGCA
>DASYTG010000030.1:0-68846 GCA_036002525.1 Candidatus Limnocylindrales bacterium | reverse complement strand
TTCGCGCGGCGGCCGCCGATGGGGTTCAACCGCCTGGCTTTCACGGATCGGGCGGCGGACCGAGCGACCCTGGGGGCCCTCGCTCGGCCCGCCGCCGGATCGACCCGTCTTCAACGCCGGCTGGCCGCCGGCATACGCCGCACGACGGTGCCGGTTGATCGGTCCTCGAGCTCGAGCCCGAGAGCCTCGAGCCGAGTCCGGAGATCGTCAGCCGTGGCGTAGTCACCCGCCTGGCGCGCCGCGGCGCGCTCGGCGATGAGGGCCGCCGCGCCGGCCGGCAGCTCGTCGCTCCCGATGGTTCCGTCGCGGGCGCCGCCTGCGTCCTGGCCTTCCCAGACCCGATCCAGGCCTAGCCCCAGGACGGTGTCTGCGTCGAGTAACAACCATCGCCGCTCGTCCGGATCGAGCGACGACCGGGCCACCTCGCGCGTGACCGCGAGTGCCGCCGGCAGGTCGAGATCGTCGTCCAGCGCCTCGACGAACCGGTCGTGGAGCCGCCGGCCCGCGGCGGACAGCGGCGCGGCGGGAGCGTGGGCGCGATCTACGCGCGGCAGCGCGGAACCGTCGCCGCCGTGGCCGGCGTCGCCGTCGGCGCGCCCGATTGGCCGGTCACCCGCGGGCTCGGCCCGGATGACGCTCGGCGCTGCCCACGGGCCGCCGCCGGGCGGCGGTCCGAGGCCGCGCAGCCGGGCGCGGAGGGACTCGAGGGCGACCGCCGCGCCGGCGATCGAGTCGTCCGAGTAGTTGAGCTTTCGGGCGTAGCGGGAGGTGAGGCAGAGGTAGCGGAACGCGAGCGGGTCGCGTCCCTCGCCGGCCAGGTCGGTGATCCGCTGGAAGTTGCCGGCCGACTTGGCCATCTTCCGGCCGGCCATCAGCAGGTGGGCGCCGTGGACCCACAGCCGTGCCGGCGGCCCGCCCACGATCGGCGCCGACTGGGCGATCTCATCCTCGTGGTGGGGAAAGACGTTGTCGATGCCGCCGGTGTGGATGTCGAAGTGGGGACCGAGGTGGCGGAGGGCCATGGCGGAGCACTCGAGGTGCCAGCCCGGGAAGCCCTCGCCCCAGCGGGCCGTCGACCACTTCAGCGCCCTTCCCTCGCCGGCGGCCTTCCACAGCGCGAAGTCGGCCGGATCGCGCTTGTCGTGCTCGACGTGGCCGCGGTGACCGGCCCGCAGGTCGGCCAGGGTGTTACCGGAGAGGCGGCCGTAGTCCTCGAACGCCGCGACCGAGTAGTACACGTTGCGATGGTCGGTGGCGTAGGCGAAGCCGCCATCGACGAGCCGCTCGGCGAGGTCGACCATCTCGGCGATGTGCTCGGTCGCCCGCGGGAACACGTGCGCGGGCAGGATGTTGATCGCCGCTTCGTCGGCGTGGAACGCCGCCTCGTACGCATCCGCGATCTCGGCGGTCGAGCGGCCCTCCAGGCCGGCCGCGACGAGCATCCGGTCCTCGCCTCGATCGAAGCGCTCGTCGCGCATGTGGCCGACGTCGGTGATGTTCTGGACGTGGAAGATCTCCACGCCGTGGTAGAGGAGCGTGCGCCGGATGAAGTCGGCGAGGAGGAACGTCCGGAGGTTGCCGACGTGGGCGAAGCGATAGACCGTCGGGCCGCAGGTGTACATCCGGACACGGCCCGGCTCGAGCGGTTCGACCGGCTCGACGCGGCGGCTGAGGGTGTTTCGGAGACGGAGGGTCACGGTGCTGCCTCGGGCTGGCGGCGGCCTCGTCGAATCGTACCGCCGCCGGCCCGGAGGGGCCTCCCGCCTATACTCCCGCCATGCGCCGCTGGGTCTGCATCGTCGCCCTCCTGGCCGGGTTCTCCGGGGATGGCTACGCCTGGACGGTCCGCCCCCGGATCCCCGTGCCGGTCGAGCGGCCACTCGACCTGCGTCCCGGCGGCCGGGGGACTCTCCGGACGGGGGCCTGGTGGCGACCGTCCTGACATCACACCCCCGGCGCGGGCCGACGGTCCGTCGCCGCGACATCCTCCTGCTGGCCGTCGCGACACTCCTCTCGGCGATGGCGCTCGCCGCGGGCTGGCCCGGCGGCCCGACCCGCCCGGCAGGCGCCGCCGGGCCCGACGAGGTCCGGATCCTGTCCGGCGCCCCTGCGACGCTCGACCCGGCCGCCCAGGGCGACATCGGGAGCGCCGCCGTCAGCGCCCAGCTCTTCGAGAGCGTGACGGCGATCGACCCGAGCCTCACGGTTCGGCCCGCCCTTGCCGGCTCGTGGGACGTCGAGGACGGCGGACGGCGGATCGTCTTCCATCTCCGAGACGCCCTCGCGTTCTCGGACGGCAGCGCGCTCGGAGCCGCCGACGTCGTCCGCAGCTGGCTGCGGGTCATCGACCCGGACCGGCCCTCGCCGCTCGCCTCCCTGATGCTCGACGTCGAGGGCGCCGCGGAGCGGCTCGCCGGCACCGTCGGTGAGGACGGGGTCGCTCTTCGCGCGACCGGCAACGACGTCGAGGTCCGCCTGATCAGGCCGGCGGCCGACTTCGTCTCGATCGTCGCCGGGCCGACGTTCGCGGTCGTCCCACGGGACTACGACGGCGACGCGCCCGTCGATCCGGACACGTTCGTCGGGAGCGGCGCGTACGTCGTCTCGGCGGAGACGCCGACGGACCTCACCCTGACGGCCAACGATCGCTACTGGGCCGGCGCCCCGCCGATCCGGACGGTCCGGCTGGTCGGTGACATCGGCGGCCGCAGCTCGGTGGCGGCGTTCGAGGACGACGATCTCGACTACGCCGGGATCTCGAGCTCCGACGCGTCCTGGATCCGGTTCGACGCGACTCTCGGTCCGCAGCTCCGCGAGGTCCCGTCGATGTCGACCGAGTATCTGGGCTTCGACACATCGCGCCCGCCGTTCGCGGACGTCCGTGTGCGCCAGGCGTTCGCCCGGGCCGTGGACTGGCGGAGGGTCGTCGAGCTGGCGACGATCGAGGCGACGCCCGCGAACAGCATGGTCCCGCCCGGCATCCCCGGCCGGAGCGACGCGGATTTCCTGCCGAGCCACGATCCCGACGCCGCCCGGGCGCTGCTCGCCGAGGCCGGCTATCCGAACGGGACCGGCTTTCCCGTGGTCACGTTCCTGACCGGTGGATCGGCGTACGCGAGCGGGATGATCGCCGACGTCGAGCGCGTCCTGGGGATCGACGTCCGGGTCGAGACGATGGATTTCGACGCCTACTTCGACCGGCTGGTCGCCGACCCGCCGGCGATCTGGTCGCTCGGCTGGGTCGCCGACTATCCAGGGCGGAACGATTTCCTGGGCGTCCTGCTCCGGTCCGGACAGAGCAACAACTACGGCCGCTGGTCGAACCCGGAGTTCGACGCGGCGATCGCCGAGGCGGGCGCGGCGACCGATCCGGACGCGGCCAACGCCGCGTACGACCGGGCGGAGGCGATCGTCCAGCGCGAGGCGCCGATCGTGCCACTCGCCTACGGCCCGGGCTGGGCGCTGTCGCGGGACGGGCTCCTCGGCGCGGGGCAGAACGGCCTCGGGATCCTGCGCATGGCGGGCTTGGCGTGGGTGGACCAGTGATCCCGCGGCGGGTCGCGCTCTGCGTTGCCGTGCTCGCGCTCGTCGCGGCCGCCGTCGCTCCCGTGGCACTCGCGGTCGACGTGACGTTCGGCCGACCCACGGCCACCGCGAAATGGGGCGACGAGGTCGCGTTCACGCAACCGGCGACGCTCGGTGGCGGGCCGTCGCGGGTCGAGCTCCTGCTCGAGTTCCCGGGCGGACTCGGGCCGCAGGTCGTCGAGGTCGAGGGACCGACCGGCGGTGGTGCGACGACCCTCCGCTACGCGCTCCTCCTCTCCGAGGGCCACCTCCTCCCGAACACGACGATCACGGGTCGGTGGCGGGTCTACGGGCAGGACGGCAGCGTCGCCGTCGGTCCGCCCGCGACGGTCGTCTATGAGGACACCCGGTTCGACTGGCGGACCCGCGAGGGCGACACCGTGCGGGTCCACTGGTACGAGGGGTCGAACGCGTTCGGCGAGCGAGCGCTGCGAATCGGCGAGACGGCGATCCGGGAGGCGTCGGAGCTGCTCGGGGTCCGGGAGGAAGAGCCGATCGACTTCTTCATCTACGCCAACCAGGACGAGTTCTACGACGCGTTGGGGCCCGGGACGCGGGAGAACGTCGGTGGCCAGGCGAACGCGGAGCTGCGCACCCTGTTCGCGCTGATCACCCCGGGCGAGATCGACGACGCGTGGGTCGAGATCGTCATCCCCCACGAGCTCACCCACCTCGTTTTCAACACCGCGGTCGACAACCCGTACCACTTCCCGCCGCGCTGGCTCAACGAGGGCCTCGCCGTCTACCTGTCCGAGGGTTACCCGGTGGCCGATCGGCTCGCGGTCGAGTCGGCGGCCCGGGACGGCACGCTCATCCCGCTGAACGGGCTGGCAGGCCAGTTCCCGACGACGCGCGACCGGTTCTTCCTCGCCTACGCGGAGAGCGTGTCGGCGGTCGATTACCTCATCCGGACTCACGGCCAGGACACGCTCGTCTCGCTGATTCGCTCGTACAGTGAGGGACGGACCGACGACCAGGCCTTCGAGGACGCGATCCGGGTCGACGTCGACGGCTTCGATGCGGCGTGGCGCGACGAGCTCAACGCCGAGGATCCGGTCGTCCACGGTCCGCAGCCCGCCCCGGCGGGCCCGGTCCCGCCGGGCTGGACCGACGCCGAGGGCTCGACCGCGCCGTCGGCGTCGGCGGGCGCGCCGAGTGTTGGCCCGGGCTCGTCACCGGAACCGAGCCCCCCCGGCTCCAGCAGGTCGGACCTGCCTGTCGCCGCGTTGCTCGCCGGGATGGCAGCGGTGGCGGTGGCAGCAATCGCCCTCGTCGTGGTGAGCGGCCGTCGCAGGCGGAACCCCGCTCCACCGTCGGGATGACGACCCTCGCCGCCTGGGTCCGATCGATCCCCAGCTGGCAGGTGACGCTGGGCGTCGCCCTCCTCGCACTGGGCTTCCTCATCGCCGCCCAGCTGGCCTCCGAGGGACCCCGCGTTCGCTACACGACCCAGGAGCGCTCGCCGCTCGTCGCGGCTGCTGTCGCCCTCCAGGCGCGGCAGGAAACGCTCAAGGACCAGGTCCTCGAGCTTCGCCGGCAGATCCAGGAGGCTGAGACGCGCGGCCAGGGCTCCGCGGCGCTCGTCCGGGAGTTGAACGACCGGCTCCACGACGCCCGGATCGCCGGCGGCCTCCTCGCGCTTCAGGGAACCGGAATCGTGTTCCAGCTCGAGGATTCGGTCCAGCCGGTGACGGCCGGCGGCAACGAGGCCGACTACCTCGTGACCGCTCGCGACGTCCGGACGCTTGTCGAGGAGCTCTGGCTGGCCGGCGCCGAGGCGGTATCGGTGAACGGGGAACGGATCGCCCAGTCGACCGCGATCATCGACATCGGCGGATCAGTCCTCGTGAACTCCGCGTTCATCGCTCCTCCTTACCAGGTGAGCGCAATCGGGCCGGAGGACCTCTACGAGCAGGTGTCCGCGTCGCAGGGCTTCGTCGCCTTCGTCGTCGCCCGCGCCGACGCATTCGGAATTCGCCTGTCGTTCCTCGAATCCGACGCGGTCGACGTCCCGGCCTACGCGGGCACGATCGCGTTCCGCTACGGCCGCGTCATCCCGACGCCCTCGCCCGTGGCCTCGCCGGCGGCTCCGGCGCCGTAGGTCCCGATGCATCGCCTCCGCAACCAGCTGACGATCTCCACGGTGGCCCTCGTTCTCGGGTTCCTCGTCGTCGTCCAGCTGCGGGTCCAGCAGTCCTCGCCCGGCCTGGCCGCGCTGTCGGCCCAGAACCTCACCGTCCTCGTCGCCAACCTGAACACCCGGAACGACCAGCTCCGGACGGAGGTCGCTCGCCTCGAGCGTGAGCTCGCCGGCCTCACCGGCGCACAGTCGCGGGGCGAGACGTCGGTCGACCAGATCCGCCAGGACCTCGCCCGTCTCCGGGCGTGGTCGGGTCTCGAGCCGGTCGTCGGCCCGGGCGTGACCATCACGATCAGCGGCGCAATCGAGGGAGCCGGTGTCGAGGACCTCATCAACGAGCTTCACAACGCCGGCGCCGAGGCGATCGCGGTCGAGGACGTCCGGGTCGTGCCGGGCGCGGTCGTGGCGGGGCCGGGCAGCGCGCTGTCGATCGAGAACACGCCGCTCGGCGACCCGTTCGAGGTCCGCGCGATCGGCAGCCCCGAGACGCTCACCGGTTCGCTCACCCGGATCGGCGGCGTCATCGCCCAGCTGGCTGCCACCTACCCCCTCGCCGAGCTGACCGTGACGCCCGTCGAGCGGCTCGAGCTGCCGGCGACGGAACGGGACCTTGTGCCCAGGAACGGCCGACCGCGGCTCTGATACCCTCCCGCCGAAGATGAGCGACCGACCGGTGCCCGAGCTGCTCCTCGGCGACGTCGTCAGGTTGCGGCGGAGCCATCCGTGCGGCAGTCACGACTGGCTCGTCGACCGGCTCGGAGCCGATATCGGGCTCCGCTGCCAGGGCTGCGGCCGCCACGTCCTCCTCGAGCGACCTGTGCTAGAGCGCCGCCTCACCGGCTTCGTCGCCCGCGGCGATCCCGCCGTCACCGCCGCCGCCGAGACTGCGGCCGCCGAGGCCCGGCCCGAGCGGCCAACGTGACGAGCGTCCGCCAGGAAGAGATCGCCGGCGCGGGCGTCGCCGACGTCCTGAAAAACCGCCCGTTCCTCCTCCTCTGGTTGGCCCAGGCGGTCACCCAGGTCGGCGGCAACATGGTCCTCTTCGGCCTGACTGTCATCGTCGTCTCGGCGACGTCGTCGAATGCCGCGGTCAGCGCGCTCATCCTGAGCTTCCTCGTCCCGGCCGTCCTCTTCTCGGCCGTCGCCGGGGTGTACGTCGACCGCATCGACCGGCGCCTGCTCCTGATCGTGACGAACGTGATCCGCGGCGTCGCCTTCATCCTCGTCTGGCTCGCCGGCGACTTCGTCCCGGCGATCATTCTGCTGACGATCTTCGTCTCGACGGTGACGGTGTTCTTCGCACCGGCCGAGGCGGCGATGATCCCGTACCTCGTGCCGCGCCGGCAGCTGCTGGCGGCGAACGGCCTGTTCACCCTCACGCTCAACGCCGCGTTCGCTCTCGGCTTCGCGCTCCTCGGTCCGCTCGTCGTGACGCTGGCCGGACCGGACACGCTCATCCTCCTCGTGGCGCTGCTCTACATCGCGGCCGCGGCGATGTGCTGGACGCTGCCGTCGTCGCCGCCGCCGACCAAGGCCCACGTCAACCCGCTCCAGGCGGTCGCCGACGCGGAGCGCGCGGTCGAGTCGACGCTGGCCCAGCTGCGGGAGGGGCTCCAGTACATCAGCGACCACCGGAATATCACGTGGTCGCTCGTCTACCTCGGGATCGCGTCGTCGCTCATCGGCGTGCTGGGCGTCCTCGGTCCCGACTTCGCCCGCGAGACGCTCGGTCTCCAGCCGAAGGACTTCGTCGTCGTCGTGCTGCCTCTCGGGGCGGGGATCGTCATGGGCATCCTGTTGCTCAACTCTTACGGCAAGTACCTGCCTCGGCGGCGGGTCATCGAGGTCGGCCTCATCGGCCTCGGCGTCGCGCTCGCGATCCTGTCGGTCGCCGGGCCCATCAGCCGCTTCCTCCAGCGCGCGGAGCAGTCGTCGCCGCTCATCGACCTCTCGGCCCTCACGTCGCTTCTGGCGATCGTCGTGTTCATCGCGTTCTTCGCGGGGATCGCCTACGCGTTCGTCGCGATTCCGGCCCAGACCCAGCTCCAGGAGGACCTGCCGGAGGACGTCCGGGGCCGCGTGTTCGGCGTCCTCAACATGCTCGTGTCCGTGTCGAGCTTCCTGCCGATCATCGTCGTCGGGGCGATCTCCGACTTCGTCGGGACGGGTACGGTGATCCTCGTCGTGGCGCTGCTCATCGGCGCGTCCGGCGTCGTGTCGGTGATCCGGCGCGGTCGCCTGACGGCGGAGGAGTGGCAGGTGAGCGCCGGGTCGACCGTGTCGGGGGTGGCCATCGACCCGATCGGTGCGATGACCCACGCCGAGCCGCCCGGCTACCAGGCCGCCTACGTCGAGGCGGACGAGGCGAACGGCGACGTCGCGCCGTGGCTGCGCGCGAGGCGAGCGGCGGAGCGGCGAACGATCGAGGAGGGTCGGCAGCCCTCGCCAGGCGGACGGTCGCGGGTCGCAAAGGCGGCCGCGCGAATCCGCGGCAGGCGCGGGGACGAGCCGGGTCGAACGGCCGTCGACTCCTCCGCGGAAACCGTCCGGATCGAGCTCCCGGACAGGGACGTCGACGAGGGCCGGCATGATCCTCGCTGACCGAACCGGCGATCCGGTCCCGACGCCGACCGCGTGGCGGGCAGCGGCGCTGGGGATCCTCGGCGGGGGCTTTCTCGTTGGCTATCGGTCGGCCGGCGGGCGAAGCTCCCGGATCGCGCTCGGTGCGGCGCTCGTCGCGCTCGGGTCCGCCGTCCCGATCGCCGTCGCCGGCCGGCGTCCCCCGATTCCGCCCGGCGCCCCGCCTCTCGATCCGGCCCAGTCGCCGCCGACGTTCAGCGTGGTCGTCGCCGCGCGCGACGAGGCCGGCGTCCTGCCCAACCTCATCGCCGACCTCGGCGCCCAGGACCACCGGACCGCCGACGGGCGCCCGAAGTTCGAGCTGGTCCTCGTCGACGACCGCTCGGTCGACGGGACGCCGCAGGCGGCGCTCCGGGCGGCGTCCGTCGCGGGGCTCGGCGGCGTCACGCGGCTCGTCCGCCGGACGGGCGACGTTCCGGATGGCAAGGGCGCGGCACTGACCGCCGTCCCGCCGGAGAGCTGTCGCGGCGACGTCGTCGTCGTGCTCGACGCGGACGCCCGGATCGCACCCTCGTTCCTGTCGACGCTCGCGGGGTACGTCGCAGCCGGCGCGGACGCCCTGACCGTCCGCCGCCGGATCTTCCGGGCCGAGCGCTCCCATCTGGCCGGTGCGCAGGCCGACGAGCAGACGCTCGATGGCGAGATCCAGCGGGGGCGCTGGGGGCTCGGCGGCTGCTCCGAGTTCCGCGGCAACGGGATCGTCGTCCGCCGCGACCTCCTCGACGACGTGGGAGGCTGGCGAGCCCAGGCGCTGACCGAGGACCTCGACCTCTCGAGCCGCGTGGCTGCCGCCCACGGCACGAGGGTCGCCTGGGCGATCGACGCCGAGGTGTGGGAGGAGCCGGTCACGACCTGGGGCGACCTGTGGCGCCAGCGCGTCCGCTGGGCCGAGGGCGCTATTCGGCGGACGTTCGAGCACGGCGGGGCGGTCCTGTCGAGCGAGCAGCTGCCGATTGGGGCGCGGCTCGACTTCGCCGCGTACGCCGGTCAGCTCGCGATCCCGCCGCTGATCCTCGGGGCGATCACTGGCGCGTTCCTCACCGGCCGGACGCGGGTGGCCGCGATCCTCGCCGGCTCGTATGGCGCGGTGACGGCGGGGCTCGCGTTCGATGCGCTTCGCTGGGAGACGCACCAGGACGGAGCGGCACTCGCCGTCCGTGAGCGGACGAGCCGGGCGGCGAGGCTGGCGCTGTTCGGCGCTGTGTGGCTGGCTGCCGTGCCGGCCGCAATGTGGCGGCTCGCCACCCGCCGCGGGCCGGTCGCCTACGACAAGATGGCTCACGACGGCAACGCCGCCGACGTCGCGCCGCCGCCGGCGGTCGCCTCGCCGGACGGGAGGTCGTCGTTTCGACCTCCCGTCGCCGTGGGTCCGGGCGGCACGGAACCGGGCGACACGGCACCGGCATGAGCCGGGTCGCGGTCGTTTTCACCGGCGGAACGATCAGCAGCCAGTTCGACGCGGCGGCCGGGGGGAACGTCCCGATGCTCGACGGAGCCGCGATCCTCGCCCGCACGCCGGGCCTGTCCGAGATCGCCGACGTCGTGCCGATCGACCGTGGCTTCACCGCGGCGAGCCACTTCACGTTCCCGTACCTGTTCGGCCTGGCCGACACCGTCCGATCCGCGCTCGAGGCGCCCGACGTAGACGGCTGCGTCGTCGCCCAGGGAACCGATTCGATCGAGGAATCCAGCTTCTTCCTCGACCTCGTCCTGACAGGCCCGAAGCCGGTCGTCTTCACCGGCGCGATGCGAGCGGCCAGCGAGGCGGGCTACGACGGTCCTGCGAACCTCCGAGACGCCGTGCGCGTCGCGGCTAGCGAGCAGATGCACGACCAGGGCGTCGTCGTCGTCCTCGCCCGGTCGATCGATGCCGCCGACGACGTCACGAAGACGCATGCCACAGCCCTCGAGACGTTCCGGAGCCTGAACCTCGGGCCGATCGGCCGCGTCGAAGGGGAGCGGGTGGTCGTCCTGCGGCGGCGCACGGTCCGGCGACACGTCGACACGGAGCGGGCCGCCGAGCGGATCCATCTCATCACGGCTCACGCCGGGATCGACGGGACGCTTGTCGATGCCGCGATGACCGCCGGCGCGGACGGGTTCGTCGTCGAGGCCCACGGCGCGGGCAACACCGATCCGCGCCTCCTCGAGGCGTGCGTGCGGGCGCTGGACAGGGGGATCCCCGTAGTGCTGACGACCCGCTCTGCCGCGGGCCAGGTGGGGCCGTACTACGGCTTTCCCGGCGGCGGCGCGCAGTGGATTCGCGCCGGCGCGCTGCCGGCGGGCTACCTGGGCGGCCCGAAGGCGCGGGTCGCGCTCGCCCTCGGGATCGGCGCCGGGCTCGACCGGGACGGCCTCGCCGCATTGCTCGCGGATCCGCAGTGAGCAGGGCGGACCTGCTCGTCGTCGGCAGGATCGCGACGCTCGCCGGCGAGGACGGGCCCGGATACGTCGAGGCAGTCGCGATTGGGGCAGGGCACGTCATCGCGGCCGGCAGCCTGGCCGACGTCGATGCTCTCGCCGGTCCGTCGACTCGCCGCATCGACCTCGCTCCCGACGAGGTCGCGATCCCGGGCCTGACCGACAGTCACCTCCACCTCGCCGAGACAGCGCTCGGCGAATCGAAGGTCGACCTCTCCGCCGCGGCGACACTGGCCGACGGCCTGGACCTGATCGCCGCGGCGGAGGGATCGCTGCCGCCCGATGCCTGGCTCGAGGGCCACGGCTGGGAGTCCGACCGGTGGGGCGGCTGGCCGACGGCCGCCGACCTCGAGCGCGTCGCACCGGGCCGCCCGGCGGCGATCTGGGCCCACGACCATCACGCGCTCTGGACGAGCGAGGCGGGCCAGGCGGCCGCGGGAATCGACACCGCGACGGCCGATCCGCCGGGCGGCATCATCCGGCGAGACGAATCGGGCCGACCGACCGGAGTTCTCCACGAGGCGGCATCGAGGCTCGTCACGAGCCGGATCCCGGCGATCACCGCCGATGATCTCGAGAAGGCCATTCGGAGGCTCGCCCGCCGCCTCCTGGCGCTCGGGGTCGTGGCCGTGCACGATCCCGGGCAGCTGTCGCTCCAGGGCGGGCTCGGACCGGCGTACGAGGCCTACCGGCAACTCGCGGATGCCGGGCGCCTGCTGATCCGCGTCCATGCCGCGATCCGGCCGGAGCAGCTCGATGCGGCGATCGGAGCCGGTCTCCGGAGCGGCGACCCGATTGGTGACCCGAGCGGCCGCGCCCGGGTCGGCTGGCTGAAGCTGTTCGCCGACGGGACGCTCGGGTCACGAACGGCCGCGCTCCTGGAGCCGATCGAGCCCGAGCCTGGACGGCCGCTCCCCGCGGGAACGGAGCGGGGCGTCTTCATGACCGAACCCGCGGCACTCGCCGAGTTCGCGGAACGTGCCGCTGCCGCCGGGATCGCGTCGCAGATCCACGCGATCGGGGATCACGCGGTGCGGGTTGCGCTCGACGCGCTCGGGCAGACTGTCGGGCGCTCGCGTCTCATGCCCCGCCTCGAGCACGTCCAGCTCGTCCATCCGGACGACGTGGCGCGTTTCGGGCGAGAGGGCATCGCGGCCTCCGTCCAGCCCGTCCACCTCCGGTCCGACGCCGTGGCCGCGCGTCGGTTGTGGGGCGATCGCGCTGAGCGGTTCGGCTACACCTGGGCGACGCTGGCCCGGTGCGCGGCGCTCCTGGCGTTCGGGACCGACGCGCCGGTCGAGCCGATCGACCCGTGGCCAGGCCTGGCGATGGCGGTCACGCGGTCGGACCCGTCGTGGCCCGCAGGGACGGCGCCGTTCGGCCCGGCGGAGGCGTTAACGCTCGACCAGGCGCTCAGGGCGGCGACGATCGGCCCGGCGCTCACCGCCGCCGAGAGCGACCGGGGCCGCCTGACCCTCGGCCAGCGCGCCGACCTCGTCGTGATCCCCGTCGCGGCCCTTCGCGAGCCCGTCGAACCGGGCGGTGCGCTCGCAACCGCGCGCCCGCGCCTCGTCCTCGTCGACGGCGCCGTCGCGTTCGAGGCGTAAAGGCCCTCGGCGATCCGCAGCCGGCGTCGCGCGGCAACGCCGTCCTTCCGCTCGTGTCGATCCCGTAATGCTCGAGGCCCAGGTCGTCGAGCGGGATCGACCGACCGACGGCGAGCAGGATCGCGCGGCCCTCGACAGACGTGCCGTCGTCGAGGTCGACGACGTGCGCGCCGTCGGGGCCGGCGTTGGCCCGCGCCTTGACGGCCCGGACTTCGAGCCGAATGTCGACGCCCGATGCCCGCAGCCCGTCCGCGATCGCCACCGAATTCCGCGGATGGTCTGTGGGGGTGAGGCGGTCGCCGGCCTGGACGATCGCCGCGTCGGGACCCCGAAGCGGGCGTAGACCTGGGCCATCTCGCAGCCGGTCGGACCGCCACCGAGGACGACGAGGCTTTTCGGCAGCTCGCGCGCCAGCGTTGCTTCCCGGTTCCTCCACGTCTCGATCTCCTCGAGAGCGGGGATCGGCGGCGTCCTCGATAGGGAGCCGACCGCGACGATGTCGTTGTCCGCCTCGACAACGTGTGCTTCACCCGATTCGTGGATCTCGAGGCGGCCCGGCCCGTGATCCGGGCCGTGCCGCGATAGGGGATAGCCCCTGCCTTCTCGAGCGCCGCGACATGCGAGGTGTCGTCCGGCTCGTCCGCATCGGCGGCGCGGTTGACCATGTAGTCGCGACGGGCGGACGCGCGGGCCCAGTCGTACGACGCCGGATCGCAGGCATGACGCGCCGCGGCGCTGAGGAGCGACTTCCACGGGATGAAGCCGATGTGGGGGCAGCTACCGCCGAACCACGCGATCGACGATCGCGGCCCGTGCATCTCGCTCCCGGGCCTTGAACGCGGCGGCCTCGCCGGCCGGCCCGGCGCCGATGATCGCGAAGTCCAATCGGTCCACGCGCTCCTCCTCCGTCACGTCCCCCGGCCGCGCTGCCGGCGAGCTTCGTACAGCAGGACTGCGGCCGCGACCGAGACGTTCAGGCTGTCCGCGACGCCGAGCATAGGGAGGCGAACCGCCGCGACGTCGTCCGTCGACCAGGCGCGACTCAGGCCGCCGGCCTCGCTCCCGAGCGCGATCGCGAGCGGACCGCCGAGGTCAGCGTCCCACGGTTCCGTCTCCGCGTCGAGACGGGCCGCGACGGCGCGGATGCCCCGCGCGCCGAGCCACGCTCGCACTTCGGCGGTGGATCCCGTGGCCATCGGGACGCTGAAGGCCGTGCCGGCGCTCGCCCGGATGGCGTTCGGATTGAACGGGTCCGTCCGGGGATCGGCGAGGAGGAGGGCATCGGCGCCGGCTCCGTCCGCGCTGCGCAGCACTGCGCCGAGGTTGCCGGGCTTCTCCACCGCCTCGAGCACGACCATGAGGGGTTCGACGGGGAGTCGAATCGCATCGAGCCCGGTCGAAGGAATTCGAACGATCGCCACGACTCCCTCGGCACGCTCGCCGAACGCGACCTTCGCGAACGCGGGCTCGCTCGTCGTCCACGCCTGCGCCCCGGCCGCCTCGAGCGCCCGAACCGCCGCCCGCGCGTCGTCGGTTCGGAGTAGCGACTCGCAGACGAACGCCTCCTCGACCTCGACGCCGGCCTCGAGGGCACGCCGCACCTCGCGCCCGCCGTCGACGATCGTCAGCCCGGACTCGTCCCGCGCCCGTCGGTCGCGGAGTCGCGCCGCGGCCCTGACGCGCGGATTGGCCGCGCTCGCGATCTGCGGCGGGCTCACGGGGCGAGCTTCGCGCGCGCGAACGCCCCGAGCGGCAGGATCGCGCCGGACCGGGCTTCAAGCTCGAGGTCGCCGCTCGCGCATTCGGCCAGGCGTCGTCCGAACACCGACGCGACCGACGCGGCGAGCCGCGGCCCATCCCAGCCGGGCGTGTGGGTCGTCAGGAGAAGGAAGGCGCCCGGAGCCGCGACCTCGAGCGCCCGGTCGAGCAGCGGTGGCAAGCCGGCGTCGAGCTCCCACCGCCGGCGTCGTGTGCCGTGACCGTAGCTCGGCGGATCGAGGACGATTCCGCCATACCGACGACCGCGCCGCGCCTCGCGCCGGAGGTACGACCGGGCGTCGTCGACGATCCAGCGGACCGGCGCGCCGGCCAGGCCGGACAGCTCCGCGTTGCGGCGGGCCCAGGCGATGGCGGGGCGCGACGCGTCGACGTGGGCGACCGGCGTTCCGTCGCGGGCGAGCGCGAGCGTCGTCGCGCCGGTGTATCCGAACAGGTGGAGGACCTCGCTGCCCGGCCGGTCTGCGACGGCGCTCCGCAGCCACGGCCAGAGAGCGGCGTGCTCGGGGAACCAACCGACCTGGCCCGTCTCGGTCGGGCGGAGCTCGAGCGTCAATCCGTCAACCTCGATCGTCCACGGCTCCGGCGGCACGCCGCGAGACTGCCAGCCCCGGTCGCGATCGAACCGGAGGTCGGCGTCGCGCCACTCCTCGATCTGGCGGCGCGGCTCGAATGCCGCTGGCGCCGGGCGATCGACGACCCTGGGCCCGAACCGTTCCAGTCGGCGGCCGTCGCCGGCGTCGATGAGCTCGTGCGCACGAAGTCGCTGCACAGCCGTCATCATCACTGACGGAGCCCGCAGCGAGAACCGCCACGCGGCTTCGCGCGTAGGAAGATCCATGAACGTCCGTAAACGAGTCGCCCTGCTCCTCGTTGCCGTCGTACTGGCCGTCGTGGCGGGCTGCACGGAGCCGCCCGGAACGGGCGGGCCGGGCGCGTCCGCCCAGCCCGCCGCCAGCCAGGGTCGGGGCGACTACTAGCCCCCCCATCGACCCGGCTCTCAGAGACGCCGGCCGAGGACCGTGTCCGAGGCGAGGAACGCGCCGGCGAACGCCGCCAGGCCGAGGTCGACGAGCGACACCGTTCCTACGGCGATGCCGAGCGCGGCGAGGACGAACAGGATCACGGCGACGAGGAGCAGCAGGTTTCGGGCGGTCAGCGTCATCGTGGCTCTCCCTGGGCGCGGGAACCGCCGCGAACCTCGCGCCGGCCTCGAAAGGATACGCTTCGGGCTCGGTTGTCCGGCTCGAGGCAGGTCGGCTAGAATTCGGCGGCGGCGCGACGGAACCGCGCCGCACCGTGGGCGGCTAGCTCAGTTGGTTAGAGCACTTGCTTGACATGCAAGAGGTCACTGGTTCGAGCCCAGTGTCGCCCACCAATCGATAACGAACGCGTCGAGCGGGACACGATCCGTCTCCGCCGATTCCGCAGAGAGCCGGGTAAACGCTGGGAGCCTGGTGGATCGGGACTCGGAGCACCACCCGCGAGCGGCCGGAGAACCGGCCCGGGTCCGCCCGTTAACGCGGCACGAGCGCGCCGAAGGCCACGCGGCCGGCGGCGAAGGCGGGTGGGACCGCGGGAGTGAACCTCTCGTCCTGTCGATGGGCGAGGGGTTTTCGATTCTCGCGGAGGCGACGCTGATGGAACAGAAGGATCACGAGGACGAGGCCGTCGATCTCGTCGTGCCCAAGCGCGGCTCGGCCGATGAGCTGCTCGACGCGCGCGCCGGCGACCCGCTCGACCCGATGCGCCACTCGGCCGCGCACGTCATGGCCGAGGCGGTCATGGACCTGTTCCCGGGCACGAAGCTCGGGATCGGGCCGGCGATCGAAGGCGGCTTCTACTACGACTTCGAGCTGCCCCGAACGCTGACGCCGGACGACCTCGCGGCGGTCGAGGCCCGAATGGCCGAATCGGTCGCCGCCGACTACCCCTTCATTCGACGCGAGCTGCCCCCGGACGAGGGCCGGGCCTTCTTCGAGAAGCGGGGCCAGCCGTATAAGGTCGAGATCCTCGACGACCTCGCGGCGAAGGCCAAGGCAGACGGCTCGGCGATGCCGCCGACCTCGGTCTACGAGCACGGGCCGTTCGTCGACCTCTGCAAGGGGCCGCATGTCGAGAGCACCGGCCGGATCGGGCCGTTCAAGCTGCTCGCGGTGGCCGGGGCGTACTGGCGGGGCGACGAGAAGCGCCCGATGCTCCAGCGGGTCTACGGCACGGTCTGGCCGACCCAGGGCGAGCTCGACCGCTACCTCTGGCGGCGCGAAGAGGCGAAGAAGCGCGACCACCGGCGGCTCGGCGTCCAGCTGGACCTGTTCAGCTTCCACGACGTATCACCCGGAGCGCCGTTCTGGCACCCGAAGGGCTGGACGCTCTACCGGACGCTCGAAGGCGCGATGCGCGAGCTGCAGGAGCGCCGCGGCTACCAGGAGATCTACACCCCGCCGCTCGTCCACCGAAAGCTGTGGGAGCAGTCCGGCCACTGGGACCTCTACCGGGAGCACATGTTCACGTTCGAGGCCGAGGACGAGACCTTCAGCCTCAAGCCGATGAACTGCCCCGAGTCGACGTATGTCTACCGGAGCCGGGTCCGTTCCTACCGGGAGCTCCCGCTCCGCCTGTCCGAGTACGGCAAGCTCCACCGGAACGAGCTGTCCGGCACGCTGTCCGGGCTGACCCGGGTCCGCCACTTCGTCACCGACGACGCCCACATCTACCTCCGGCCGGACCAGATCGGGTCGGAGATCGAGGCGTTGCTCGGCGAGCTGGCGGAGGCCTACTCGTGGGTGGGGCTGACGCCGCGGCTCACGTTCGGGACGCGGCCCCCCAAGGCCCTTGGCGATCCGGCGATGTGGGACCGGGCGGAAGCCCTGATCCTCGAAGCGCTGAAGGGCTCCGGCGCCGAGTATCGGGTCAAGGAGGGCGACGGCGCCTTCTACGCTCCGAAGATCGACATCCAGGTCGAGGACGCCCTCGGCCGCGAGTGGCAGACGGCGACGATCCAGGTCGACCTCGTCATGCTGCCCGAGCGGTTCGACCTGACCTACATCGACGAAGAGGGGCACCAGCAGCGACCGGTCGCGATCCACCGCGCGATCTACGGGTCGCTCGAGCGGTTCATCGGCGTCATCACGGAGCATTTCGCCGGCGCCTTCCCGCTCTGGCTGGCGCCGGTCCAGGCCGTCATCGTCCCGATCGCCGACCGCCACGTCGCGGCGGCCGAGGAGCTGGCCGGTGTCCTGCGCGGCCGCGGCCTCCGGGTCGAGGTCGACGCGTCCGACAGCCGGATGCAGAACAAGATCCGCCTCGCCCAGGGCCAGAAGGTGCCGTACATGGTCGTCCTCGGCGACCGCGAGGTCGAGGCCCGCCAGGGAACCGTCCGCCGCCGAGGCGCCGGCAAGGACGAGCCGCAGGAGACCCTCGGCTGGGAGGACCTGGCGGACCGCCTGGCCACCGAGTCCAGGGAGCGGCGCATCTCCTGACCGACGCGCCAGGCCCACGGTAGAGGGACGGATACGCGCCGGTCGTAATCCTCCGCGCATGAATGGGATTCGGTTCGGGCTCCAGTTTCGGGGCCTTCGGATCCACAAGGACATGCGGCAGGCCTCGCCGTCGGAAGACATCCGGCGGATTACGCCCCCACGGGGAGCAATGAGCGGCCACCGGCCCGGCCCGGCCTCGGTCAGGGGCTAACGCTCCGGAGGGGAGCGTATGAGGGGTTGAGGGGGGCGGGTGGGGGATCAGGCGCCTCGATTGCCCCGGATTTCGGCCCTGTGCTATCCTCCCGCGGCCGACCGCAGTCGGGCCGCTGCGTGCCCGGGAATGTCGGTCGGATCGCCGCCAGGCACCGGAACGAAGGGGTACATCATCAGTCGAGACCTGCGCATCAATCAGATGATCCGGATCCCACAGGTTCGGGTGGTCGACGAAGAGGGCAATCAGCTGGGCGTGATGCCCACGCCACGGGCCCTCGAGATGGCGCAGGAGCGAGGGTACGACCTCGTCGAGGTCGCCCCGATGGCCGCCCCGCCGGTGGTCCGGTTCCTCGACTTCGGGCAGTACAAATACGAGCTGACGAAGCGAGAGAAGGAGGCCAAGCGCCGGCAGCGCGCGGTGACGTTCAAGGAGGTCCGCCTCACGCCGAAGATCGGCCAGGGCGACTTCGATACGAAAGTCCACCGGGCGATCGAGTTCCTCGAGGACGGCGATCGGATCAAGGTGACCGTCCGGTTCCGCGGACGGGAGCTGACCCACCCGGAGCTCGGGCGGGCGATGCTCACGAGGTTCACCGACCGGATCAAGGAACACGGCGTCGTCGAGCGGGCCCCGCTGCTCGAAGGAAAGTCGATGCACCTCACGGTCGCCTCGACCCACAAGCCGAAGGGGCAGGAGCCGGTTTCGGCGAGACCAGCCGGCGAGCCAAAGCCAGCGAGGCCAGCCGGCGAGCCAACGCCGGCGAGCACGCAGGCACCCGCACCGGCGGCCGCGCGACCGGCCCAACCGGCGCCGGCCGAACCCGGACCGGACGGGGAGCCGACGAAGCCGGTGGCGACAGAAGCGACACGAGCCGAGCAAGCGACAGAAACTAAACAACCGAAGGAACCGAAGGCGGCCGCGAAGCCGGTCGCGACCCGACCGCAGGCCGCCGCGGCCGCCAAGCCCGCGGCCGAGCCGAAACGCCAGGCTCCGGCGAGGCGAGCGGCGAGCAAGCCGGCGGGCGCGTCGGCGACGACAGGAGAGTGAGGCAAGGGTGCCCAAGATCAAGACCCACAAGGCTGCAGCGAAGCGGATCGGGATCACCGGCAGCGGCAAGGTGATCCGGGTCAATGCGTGGCGCGGGCACCACCTCGAGATCAAGTCATCGCGCCGGACGCGGCGCTACGCCGGCAAGACCGTCATCGGCAAGCAGCACGCGAAGCAGGTCCGCCGCCTCCTGCCGTACCTCGGGGAGCACAAGTAGGTCATGGCACGAGTCAAGCGCGGCGTCGCCGCCCATCGCCGACACAAGCGGCTCCACACCGCGTCCGAGGGCCGGAAGGGGACCCGCTCGCGCCTGGTCAAGCCGGCCCGCGAGGCGCTCCTCCACGCCCTCGCCTACGCAACCCGCGACCGCAAGCAGCGCAAGCGCCAGATGCGCGAGCTGTGGGTGATCCGGATCAACGCCGCGGCCCGCCAGCACGGCCTGACGTACGGCCGATTCGTGGCCGGCCTGAAGAAGGCAGACATCGCCCTCGACCGCAAGATGCTCGCCGACATCGCCGTGCGAGACAGCGCCGCGTTTGGCAGGATCGTCGAGGTCGTGAAGTCCGCCTGAGTCGGCAACTTCACCGACCGGCGGCAACCGCTCTCCAAGGGCCGAGGGCGCGCTCCGGAGCGCATCGGCCCGAGGACTCGCTGTGGATCTGACCCAGTTAACCCGCGACCTCGAGGCGTTGCGCGACGAGGCGCTCGCCGCGATCGCGGCCGCCCCCGACGTCGCGGGCCTCGACGCGATCGAGCTCGACGTCCTCGGCCGCAAGGGCCGGCTCACGACGATCCTGCGGGGCATCGGCAGCCTGCCGGCGGAGGACCGGCCGCGGGTCGGCGCGGTGGCGAACGTCGTCCGGTCCGGCATCGAGGGCGCACTGGGAGAGCGCCGGTCGACGCTGCGCGGCGGCGAGCTGGCCGCGAGGCTCGGAGCGGAGAGCGTCGACGTCACAACCCCGGGCCGCCCGATCCGACGGGGCACGTACCACCCCATCCCCGCGACGGTCGACCAGATCGCCGACGTCTTCGGCCAGTTCGGGTTCCAGGTCTACGAGGGCCCCGAGATCGAGGACGACGCGACGAACTTCCAGATGCTCAACATCCCGCCGGATCACCCGGCGCGCGACCTGTGGGACACCCTGTATCTCGACGTCGAGGGCCGGCTCCTGCGCACCCACACATCCCCCGGCCAGATCCACGTGATGCGGTCGACACCGCCACCGATCCGGGCATTGCTGCCGGGGCGCTGCTACCGCTACGAGAACGTCGCCGCGGACCGCAACTCCGAGTTCTTCCAGGTCGAGGGCCTCATGGTCGACGAGGGGACGACCCTCGCCGACCTCAAGGGCCTGCTCGAGCAGTTCGCCCACGCGGTCTACGGGTCGGACAAGCGGACCCGCTTCCGGCCCGGGTACTACCCGTTCACCGAGCCGTCGGTGGCGTTCGACGTCGAGTGCCTCGTGTGCGGCGGCAGTGGCTGCCCGGCCTGCAAGCGGAGCGGCTGGATGACGATCCTTGGGGCCGGGATGGTCCACCCGGTGGTGCTCGAGTACGGCGGACTGGATCCGGAGCGCTATCAGGGCTTCGCCTTCGGGATGGGAGTCGAGCGGATCGCCAACCTCAAGCACTCCGTGGGCGACCTGCGGCTGTACCTCGAGAACGACCTTCGCTTCCTCGAGCAGTTCCAGTGAGAGCGACGTCGGCATGAGAGTGCCGCTTGCCTGGTTGAGGGACTACGTCGACGTCGACCTCACGCCGGAGGAGCTTGCCGAGCGGCTGACGCTGCTCGGCATGGAGGTCCAGCGGATCGAGCGCTGGGGAGAAGATTGGCGGAACGTCGTCGTCGGGGAGCTGCTGACGGTCGAGCCGCACCCACGGGCCGACCGCCTGTCGCTCACGACGGTCACGACCGGCAGCGGCGAGCCGTTGTCGATCGTGTGCGGCGCGACGAACATCGCACCGGGCCAGCGAGTCCCGGTGGCGCTGCCCGGGGCCGTGCTGCCGGGCGGCCGGCGGATCGACCGCACCGAGAAGATGGGCGTGGTCTCGAACGGGATGCTCTGCTCGGGCGAAGAGCTGGGCCTGACGAACGACGCAGAAGGAATCCTCATCCTGCCGGGCGACGCCAAGCTCGGGCGGCCGCTGGCCGAGCTCTACGGGGACGCGATCCTCGACGTCGACGTCAAGCCGAACCGGGGCGACGCGCTCAGCCTCGTCGGCCTCAGCCGCGAGGTCGCGGCGGCGACCGGGGCCTCTCTGCACTGGCCGGAGACCGATCCGGACGAGGGCCGCCAGCCGGTCGACGAGCTCCTCGCCGTCGAGGTGAAGGATCCGGACCTGGCGCCACGATTCGTCGGCCGCTGGGTGAGCGGTGTCCGGGTGGGCCCCTCGCCCGACGCGGTCCAGATGCGCCTGCTCGCGGCCGGCATGCGCCCGGTCAGCAACGTCGTCGACGCCACGAACTACGTCATGCTCGAGCTCGGCAAGCCGATCCACGCCTTCGACGCGGCGGCGATCGTTCGCGACAGGGACGGCCGGGCCCGGATCGTCGTCCGCCGGGCGAAGAAGGGCGAGCGGCTCGAGACGCTCGATCACGTCGACCGGACGCTCGACCCCGAGACGCTCCTCATCGCCGACACGAAGGGTCCGCTCGGGATCGCCGGGATCATGGGCGGCGCGACATCGGAGGTCGGGGACGGGACGAAGGACGTCGTCGTCGAGTCGGCGATCTTCGACCCGGTCTCGATCCGCCGGACCGGTCAGCGGTACGGCCTCCGGTCCGAGGCGAGCCTGCGGTTCGAGAAGGGCCAGGAGGTCCCGCTCGCACGGGTCGGCGCCGACAGGACAGCGCGGCTCATCCGCGAGTGGGCCGGGGGCACCGTGGCGCGCGGCCGCGTCGACAGCGCCCCGGTCGAGCCTCCCAACCGCGTTGTCGCGTTCCGCCCTCAGCGCGTCAACCGGTTGCTCGGCACGAGCCTCCGGATCGACGAACAGCGCGAGCTCCTGGCCCGGGTGGGCGTCGGAACGGAGGCGGCCCCGCCGGGCGAGCTCGTGACCGTCGCCCTCGAACCGAAGCCCGTCCGCGTCGAGCCGGCGGCCGGCGAGGCGGTCAGCGCGCTCGTCCCGAGCTGGCGACGCGACATCGCGATCGAGGCGGACGTCGCCGAGGAGATCGCCCGCGTCCACGGCTACGAGCGCGTTCCGGGGATCCTGCCCCACACCCCGACGCCGCCATGGCGCGCCTCGCCCCTCGAAGTCCGCGACGCCGTCCGGGAGACCCTCGTCGGGGCCGGTCTGACCGAGGTGGTGACGTACGCACTCGTATCCCCGGGGCATGCCGAGACTTTCCGCCTGCGGACCGTGGTGCCGTCGGTCGACGACGAGCCGGAGCCGGCCGGGGAGCCCGTCGCAGTGACGAATCCCCTGTCGCGCGACCACTCGGTGCTTCGCCCGGGCCTCATCGGCAGTCTCCTCGACGTCGTCGCGGCGAACCTCCGCCACGGCCGGGACGCTGTCGCGGCCTTCGAGGTCGGGAAGGGCTACGGCCGGCGCGGCGACCGCCCGTCCGAGTGGTGGCGTCTCGGCTTCGCGCTGACGGGCCCTGCCGAGCCTCCGGCCTGGAACCGGCCCGCCCGCCCCTTCGACGTCGACGATGCGAAGGGCATCGTCGAGCTGCTCGCTCGCCGTCTCGGAACGGCCGAGGCGTCCTGGGCGCGGGAGGCCGGCGAGCCGCTCTTCCATCCGGGGCGGACTGCGCGGGTGTCGGCCGGCGACCGCCTGGCCGGGATCGTCGGCGAGCTCCACCCCGAGGTCCTCGCGGCCAGCGAGGTCCGGACGGACCGGGTCGTCGTCGCGGAGCTGTCCGTCGCCGGCCTCGGGGCCGGTCGCCTGCCCACCGTTCGGAGCGTCCCGCCTGACCGCTTCCCGGCCATCGAGCGGGACCTCGCGGTCGTCGTGGCGGAGGACCGGCCGGCGGCCGAGGTCGCGGCTTCGATCCGGGCACACGGCGGCGAGCTCCTCCGGAGCGTCACCCTGTTCGACGTCTATCGCGGTGCGCCGCTCGCGGCGGACGAGAAGAGCCTCGCTCACCGCCTGACGTTCCAGGCCGCGGACCGGACTCTCACCGAGGCCGAGGTCGACGCCGTCTCGGCGACGATCGCCGCCGGACTCGAGCGCGACCTCGGGGCACGCCTCCGGACCTGACCGAAGCCGACCCCCGGCACGCGATCCGCCCAATCCGTGGGCGAACCCCACCATGGCACTCCGCAATCATCCGCGGCCGGGACCTTCGGTTGCCTTGCGAGCGCCGATTGGCCGCTGCTAACCTTGCCCGGGCCTCGCAGCCGGGCGACCGGGAGCCTCCCGCGGGACCGCAGGGCTCACAGTCAACGAGGGAAACCTGTGGAAATCGCCGAGTTCATCAGGTCGATCGATCCGTTCGATCTGCTCGTCATCCTCATTCTTGCCGCCCTGTTCATCCTCGGGTTCATCCAGGGCACGATTCGACGGCTTCTCGGGATCGCGTCGCTCCTCTTCTCGTTCTTCCTCGCCGCCAACCTGCGCGGCCCGCTGGGCGACTTCCTCGCCACGAACTGGTCCCAGTTCCCGGCCGAGTATTCCCGGATGGTTGGGTTCGGGACGGTCTTCGTAGCTGCCAGCCTCGCGTTCTCGCTGGTCATCCAGGCGTTCTACACGAAGACGCCGCTGTTCCCGAAGTACTCGATCATCGACGAGCTTCTCGGCGGCCTGCTCGGCGTCGTCCAGGGCGTGGTCCTGCTCGGCGCGGTGATCGTCATCCTCGACAGCTTCTTCCGGATCCCGGGCATCGCCCCCCAGCCCACCGAGCTGCCGTTCCTCCGTGAGCTGTACATGGCCTACGACGGCTCGGCGACGGCGGAGCTCTTCCGCTCGACGCTGATCCCGGGCTTCATGGCGATCACCGGCCCGCTCATCCCGAGCGACCTGCGCAGCATCTACACGGGCACCGACTGAGGTCGGGACCCAACCCGCCCGGCCACGGTCGTCGATCGGGAGCGCCTCGCCAGGCCGACCCTCGAAGCCGCGCGCGCCCTCCTCGGCGCCCGCCTCGTCCGTGACGCCGACGCCGCCCATGGGGTCCGGGCAGGGCGGATCGTCGAGCTCGAGGCGTACATCGGCGAGGAGGACCGTGCCTCCCACGCCAGGTTCGGCCGGACCAGCCGCAACGCGGTGATGTTCGGGCCGCCGGGGGTCGCCTACGTGTACCTTGTCTACGGGATGTACGACTGCCTGAACATCGTCACCGAGCCCGCCGGCCGGCCCGCGGCCTTGCTCGTCCGCGCGGTCGAGCCGGTCGTGGGGATCGACGCGATGCGTGCCGCGCGGGCAGCGCGTGCCGCCGCCCGCCGGGCCGTCGACCCCGAAGCGTCGGCCCGGGAGGCGGGCCGCATCGAGCGACTCCCGGCCGAGGCGCTGGCCCGCGGTCCGGGCCTTGTCGCAGCGGCATTCTCGATCGACCGCTCACACACCGGGCTCGACCTCTGCGACCCGGTGTCGCCGCTCCGCCTGGAGACCCCACCGCCCGGCGAGCCGATCGGCGCCAGTGCCGAAGGTCCGCGGGTGGGGATCGCCTATGCCGGCGACCCGTGGGTCGGGCGTCCGTGGCGGCTCTGGCTGCGCGACAACCCGGCAGTCTCCGGGCGGGTGCCGGCCCCCGGCTGATGGACGCCCGGTCGCTCGACCTGCTCGAGTTCCCGCAGGTCCGTGCCCGGCTGGCGGAGCTCACGTCGTTCCCGCCCAGCCGGCGGCTGGCAGAGGCCCTCGTCCCGGAGAACGATCCCGTCCTCGTCGCCCGTTCACTCGACGAGACCGACCAGGCACGGGCGCTGCGCACCGAGCGGGCCGAGGTCGGCGTCGGGGCGGCCCACGACATCGGCCCGTGGATCGAGCGTGCCGTCCGCGGTGGCCGCCTCGACCCGGAGCACTTCCTCGAGATCGCCGAGACGCTCGACGCGACCTCGAGGCTCGCGACGTCGTTTGCCGACGAGCGCCGACCGCTCCTCCGCGCGCTCGGCCGGGAGCTTCACCCCCTGCCCGCGCTGCGGAGCACCCTCGGCCGCAGCTTCGACCCGGTGGGGGAGCTGCTCGACACCGCGTCGCCGAGGCTCGGCGGGCTGCGGGCGGCCGTCCGGGTCGCCTACGACAGGCTCCGCCGCCGGCTCGACGCGCTCGTCGGCTCGGAGCTGGGCGGCGCCCTCCAGGAACCGATCGTCACCCTCCGCAACGGCCGCTACGTCGTGCCGGTCAAGGCCGAGGCGCGGAGCCGGGTCAAGGGGATCGTCCATGACGCGTCCGGCAGCGGCCAGACGCTGTTCGTCGAGCCGTTGGTCGCCGTCGAGCTCGGCAACGCCTGGCGCGAGGCGCAGGCCGCCGAGCGGGAGGAGGTCGAGCGGATCCTCGACGAGCTGTCCGCCCTCGTCGCCGCGAGCGGGCCACAGCTCCGCGAGAGCCTGGCGGCGCTCGCCCGGTTCGACTTCTGGGCCGCCAAGGGCCAGCTGGCAGCCGAGATGGACGGCGTCCGGGCCGACACGGCCGACCGGACCGATGTCGTCCTCCTCGGGGCGAGGCATCCGGGCCTGACCGGACGGGTCGTCGCGATCGACGTCCGACTCGGCGACGGGTATACGGCCCTCGTCGTCACCGGCCCGAATACCGGCGGGAAGACCGTCACCCTCCGGACGCTCGGCCTGCTGGCCCTCATGCACCAGGCGGGGCTCCACGTGCCGGCCCAGGCCGGCAGCCGCCTGCCGGTCTTCCGGGACGTCTTCGCGGACATCGGCGACGAGCAGTCGATCGCCCAGTCGCTCTCGACGTTCTCCGGGCACCTGCGGCGGATTACCCGGATCGTCGAGGCAGCCGGGCCGAACACGCTCGTCCTCCTCGACGAGCTCGGGGCCGGGACCGACCCGACCGAGGGATCGGCCCTCGCCCAGGCACTCCTCGACCACTTCATCCGGGCCGGCGCCCTCGTCGCGGCGACGACCCACTACGCCGAGCTCAAGGCGTACGCCCACACGACCGACCAGGCCCGCAATGCGTCCGTCGAGTTCGACCTCGAGACGCTGTCGCCGACCTACCGGCTCCGAATCGGGCTGCCCGGTGGCAGCCAGGCGTTCGCGATTGCCGAGCGGCTCGGCCTGCCGGGCCCGATCGTCGCCGACGCGCGGTCGCGGCTCACCGAAACGCAGCAGGCGTTCGAGGAGACCCTCGCCCGGATCAAGGCCGCGGAGGGCGAAACGAGCGAAGCCCTCGAGCGTGCGCGCGCCGCCGAGGCGCGCGCCGCGGATGCCCTGCGGCACGCCGACGACGAGCGGCGCCGGGCGCGGCGCGAGAGGGACGACGTGGTTCGGACCGCCCGGGTCGAGGCCGAGCGGCTGGTCGACGACCTGCGCGACGAGGTCCGGACGACGCGCCGCCGGCTGGAGCGCGAGACCGTGACGGCGCCGGCAATCGACGCGGCGGTGGCCCGGGCCGAGGACACGCTCGGCCGGCTGCCCCAACCGGAGCCCGTGGCGGTCGCCGCCGGACCGGCTCCCGTGCGCCGACCCTGGCAAGTGGGGGAGCGGGCCAGGAGCCGATCCGGTGGCTGGGAGGGCCGGATCGCCGCGCTCGAGAAGGGCGGCCGGCGGGCGACCCTCGAGGCCGGCGGGATGCGCGTGTCGGTCGGGGTCGACGACCTCGAGCCCGCGGTCGGCGACGGCGGCCGGGCGGCCCGCCGGCCCGCCCCAGCCGAGAGCTCGAGTGCGGCGGCGCTCCAGCTCTCACGGGCGAGGACCGTGGCTTCGTCTCTCGACCTCCGCGGGGCCCGCGTAGACGAGGCGCTCGACGCGCTGGGCCGGTACCTCGACGACGCCGCGCTCGCCGGCCTCGAACGGGTGACGATCATCCACGGGCTCGGCACGGGGGCGTTGCGCGATGCCGTGCGGGCCCAGGCGGGCGACCACCCGCAGGTGAAGGGCGTCCGGCCCGGCGAGCGCGGCGAGGGCGGCGACGGCGCAACGGTCCTGAGCCTCTAGGCGCCGACGACCCCGGCGCAGGTTGCCCCGGACGCACACACCAGCGGGCGAGCGTGCGTGATCGGCGTGTTTCGTGCGCTACGGGAACAATCGATCGCCGTTGCGCCTGGCGCGCACAAGATCGGTCGGATCTACCGTTCCAGCCATCGGTACGTGCGCCACGCGCACGCACAACCGCTACGGCTTCGGTGCCTTCGTCCGGCCTCCGGGAGGTTCGGACGGGAACGGATCGCACGGCCCGAAGAACGGATCGCACGGGCTCGGGCTGGGCGGCGGCGGCTCGCACAGCTCGCGCGGCGCGAACGGGCCGCCCCAGTTCGCGCCATACGGATGGAACGCGCCGTTGTAGAAGAAGATCGTCCGGGTCCCCTCGGGTCCGCCGCGGACGTACGGACCGCGCGCGGCCCGGGCCTGCCACGCCCGGTTGTACTTCTGCCAGGTCGGGAACTGGGGCTCGACGCGGCTGAAGTCCATGAAGGCCTTGGTCACCTTCGGGCCGGCGCAGCCCTCCTGCCAGAGATCGCCGGTCGCCTCGTCGACGTCGGCGATCGTTCGCAGGTTGTCCTGCTGCGTCGGCACCGTGCCCGCGATGAACAGCTCCTTCACCGTTCTCGCTGTTCCCGGACCCGGCAGGAGGCCGCTGATTACGTCGACGTTGGCGGTCACGAGGCCGTCCGGTCGCGAGTCCTCGAACTTCGCCATCGGCATGCCCTTGCTGACCTCGCTGAGGATCGCCGACCAGAGGGGCGCGGACGTATCGAGTGACAGCTTGCCGTCGTTGGGCTCGTTGTTGCTGTTGCCCATCCAGACCCCGACCGCCAGCGCCGGCGCGTCGATGTCCTTCGGCGGCGCGAGGTAGCCGTAGGCGTGGACGTCGCGGTTGTCCTGGGTCGTGCCGGTCTTGTACGCCGCGGGCCGGCGGACCTTGCCGTCGACGATCGGCCAGGCGCCCCAATAAGGGTTGATCCGGCGGTCGGTGTTGCCGGCGAGGATGTCGGTGATGATGTAGGCGGCCTGGACGCTCGCGACGCGCTTCCCCTCGAGGTTGTCCTCGAGCGACCAGACGACCTGGCCTTTCGTGTCGCGGATCGTGTGGATCGTCGTCCGCGGCACGAGGACGCCGCCGTTGGCGATTGCGCCGTAAGCCCGGAGCAGGTCGATCGGATGGCTCTCGAGCGTCCCGATGCTCATCGACGTGACCGGGATCGCGCCGCTCGGGTGGGTTAGCCCGAACTCGCGGTTCCGGGCGTCGAGGCGGTCCAGGCCGATCAGCAGGCCGGCCTTGATCGCCGGGATGTTGAGCGAGAACTGGAGAGCCGAGCGGAGGCGGACCGGGCCGCGCTCGTAGTTGTCGGCCTGCGTCGGCGTGTAGCGGCGCCCGAAATCGGTGACGACGTCCATGAACATCGTCGACGCCGTCAGCGTGTGGTCATCGATTCCGACGATGTAGTTGACCGGCTTGATCGCCGACCCCGGCTGCCGCCAGCCCTGGGAGAGGACGTCGAACTGGGGCTGGAACTTCACGTTGCCCTTGGCGTTGTAGCTCGCGCTGCCGACGTACGCGTAGACCTCGCCGGTCCGGTAGTCGACGACCGCCGAGGCGCCGTTGTGGATGTTGTGGCCGCGCAGCTTGAGGATCCAGTTCCACTGCGACCGCGGGATCTTGTACGCCTCGAGGACCGCCTGCGGGTTCTTCGCGTTCGGGGCGCGGGCGGCGACGAACGTCCACTTCTCGCTCGTCCGCTGCATCTTCCAGTCGAGCGTCGTCGTTACCCGGTAGCCGCCGCTGTCGACTTCCTTGCACTCGTCGACCGAGACGTCCGGGCAGAGGATCTCGGCAAGCTGCTCGCGGACCTGCCAGACGAAGTGGGCCGCCTTCCACGGCGTGGTCCGCTGGTCGGCGAGGATGACCGGCTCCTGGCGCGCCCGGCGGTAGTCGGCGGCGCTGTACTTGCCCTTCGTGAGGACGGCGAACTGCTGCATCCGATCCAGGACGTAGTTCCGCCGGATGACGATCTCGGTATCGGCCGGGACGACGAGCCGGACCTGGTCGGCCGGGCACGTGGCGGGTTCGGCGTCCTCGGCCACCTCGGGGAGCTCGACCAGGCACTCCTCCTCGGCGTTCTTCGTCAGGTCGAACTTCGTCGGTGACTGGGGGATCGCGGCGAGGATCGCGCCCTCGGCCAGGGTGAGCTCGGAGAGGGGCTTGTTGAAGTAGCTCTTGGCCGCCGCCTTCAGGCCGTAGCTGTGATTGCCGTAGAAGTTCAGGTTGAGGTAGGCGGTGATGATCTTCTCCTTGCCGGCCTCGCCCGGGAAGTCCTCGGTCAGGCGGAGCGACTGAATGATCTCCCGGATCTTCCGCTCGTAGACCGAATCCTCGAACGCCTCCGGCGGGAGCAGCCGCGCGCGGACGAGCTGCTGGGTGATCGTCGATCCGCCGCGGGGCCGGCCGTTGAGGGTGTCGATCGAAGCCGCCACGAAGCCGCCGAAGTCGAAGCCCGGGTTCTCCCAGAAGTCCTTGTCCTCGATCGACGTCGTCGCGTCGAGCAGCTCGTCCGGGATCTCCTCGAACTTCACGAGCTCCCGGCGGAGGTCGCCGAGGCGGGCCAGCTCGATCGTCCCGGTCCGGTCGTAGACGATCGTCTGCTCCTCGAAGTCGAGGGTCGTCAGGAGCTCCTTCGGGTCGTCGAGGCCCTGGGAATAGTAGGCGTAGGCCGTGACCACGCCGAGGAACCCGACCAGGCCCACGAGCAGGAAGGTCGAGAACAGGACGATCGGGATCGCGATCGCCACGTTGCGGGCGGCGTGACCCCCTCGGGGGCGCCGGGCCGCACCGGTGCGCCGGTGGCGCTGGCGCCGCGCGAGGCTGGTGTGCATGACGGCGGCCACGATAGCATGGGGAAATGACCGGCCAGGTTCCCCGTTACCTGCGACCCGAGACGGCTCACCCCCGCCGGCTGTGACGGACGCGGCCGTCTCCCGATCGGTCGACCGCCCGGCCGACGGCCTCCCGGGGCTCCTCGACGAGCTGCGCTGGCGGGGCCTGTTCCACGATGCGACACCCGGCCTCGCCGGCCGGCTCGCGACCGGCCGTCCGCTGGCCGTCTACAACGGGTTCGACCCGTCCGGGCCGTCCCTCCACGTCGGCCACCTCGTGCCGGTCATGGCCCTCGTCCATCTCCAGCGGCGGGGCGGCCGGCCGGTGCTCCTGGTGGGCGGGGCGACCGGGATGATCGGCGACCCGTCGGGGACCTCGGCCGAGCGGAACCTCCTCGACCGGGCGACGCTCGACGCGAACGCCGCGGCGGTCCGCGGGCAGCTCGAGCGGTTCCTCGACTTCTCGGGGCCCGGGGGGGCGGCGATGGTCAACAACCTCGACTGGCTCGGCGAGGTCTCGATGCTGGACTTCCTCCGGGACGTGGGGAAGCACTTCACGGTCCCGTACATGCTCGGCAAGGACTCGGTCCAGGGCCGGCTCGCGGCCGGTCTCTCGTACACCGAGTTCAGCTACATGCTCCTCCAGGCCGCCGACTTCCGGCACCTCTACCGGACCCTGGGTGTCGAGGCCCAGATGGGCGGGGCCGACCAGTGGGGGAACATCACGGCCGGCCTCGAGCTCATCCGCCGCTCCGAGGGGGCAGGGGCGGGAAGCGTGGAGGGGGCCACGGAGGGACAGGAGCTCGCCCACGCCCTCGCGCTCACGCTGCTCCTCGACTCGAGCGGGGCGAAGTTCGGCAAGACCGCGGCCGGGACTTCCGTCTGGCTCGACCCGCAGCGGACGAGCCCGTATGCGTTCTACCAGTACTGGCTCGACCGGGAGGACGCGGAAGTCGGCCGGCTGCTCCGGTTCTTCACGCTCCTCGACCGGCCCGAGATCGAGGAGCTCGAGGCGGAGCAGGCTCGACGCCCCGAGGGCCGGCCCGCTCAGCGCGCGCTCGCCCGCGACCTGACGGCGCGGGTTCACGGCGAGAACGTCGCTGATGCTGCGATCCGTGCGTCGGAGGCGACATTTTCGCCGGAGCCGGTGCGCGATCCGGCGGTCCTCGCGACCCTTCACGAGGCGGTCGACGGGTTCACGTTCCGCGACGCGGATGTCCGTGGCGGAGCGCTGGCGTTCGCCGTTGCGACGGGCACATTCGCCTCGAACGGGGAGGCGCGGCGGACGATCGTCCAGGGCGGTCTCTCGATAAACGACGAGCGGGTGGCCGGCCCGGACAGCCCGGTTCCGACGCCGATCGCCGGGGAGTGGCTCGTCGTCCGGGTCGGCAAGAAGCGGCTCCGCGTCGGGCGGCGGGTGCGGTAACGGGGAGGTCGCCCGCCGGCAGAGGGCCCGTTTCCTGTCATACGCTCCGGTGGGTGGCGTTGGGAACGGTCGCCGGCCTCGGCGGCGTCGTGAAATCGGTGGAATCAGTCGTGGCGGGCTATGTTGGTGGCGATCCGGGCGCGCGAGCCGCCGCAGACCGCCGCTAAGGCTCCCCTGGGTGGCGTATGACAGGAAACCTAGGCGCGGTGGCGCTCGCGCAGCACTCCCATGACCTCCGACGGGGCGATGTCGCGCTCGGCCAGGAGGACGAGGGCGTGGTACAGGAGGTCGGCCGTCTCCTCGGCGACGCGCGTCCGCGTGCCCGACCGATCGAGGGCCGCGGCGTCGTCCTTCGCCGCGAGGAGGACCTCGGTGGCTTCCTCGCTGATCTTTCGGGCGACGGCATCGACCCCGCCGCCGAGGAGGCTCACCGTGTAGGAGCCGGCCGGCCGCTCGGCCGCCCGTGCGGCGATCGTCGACCAGAGGGTCTCGAGCCAGCTGAAGCCCTGACCGGTGCCCATGGCCGCCGCGCCGTCCGCGTCGAAGCAGCTTCGCGTTCCGCGGTGGCAGGTGGGCCCGGCCGGCTCCGCCGTAACGAGGAGCGCGTCGGCGTCGCAGTCGGCGGCGATCCCCGCCAGGCGCAAGACGTTGCCGCTATCCTCGCCCTTCCGCCACAGGCGGCCGCGTGACCGGGAGCGGAAGTGGACGTCGCCGGTCCGAAGCGTCGCGTCGAGGGCCTCGCGATCCATGTACGCGACCATCAGCACCCGGCCGTCGGCGGCGTCCTGGACGACCGCCGGAACGAGGCCGTCGGGCGCGAAGTGGACCGCCGCCGCGTCGAACACGGTCGCCTCGCTCACCGGCCGGCGCCCGCCACCACTCGAACGGGTAGGCCGGCCTTGGCCATCGCCCGCTTGACCTGGGCGATGGAGTGGATCCGGCGGTGGAAGATCGACGCCGCGAGGACGGCGTCGGCGCCGCCGTCGCGGACCGCGGCGACGAAATCGGCCGGGCCGGCCGCGCCGCCCGAGGCGATGACCGGGACGCGGACGCGGGAACTGATCGCGCGGAGGAGCTCGGTGTCGAACCCGGACCGGGTCCCGTCGCGGTCGATCGAGGTCACGAGCAGCTCACCCGCGCCGAGGTCGACCGCCCGCTGTGCCCACTCGACCGCCTCGACGCCGGTCGGCTCGCGGCCGCCGCGGACGAAGACCTCCCACGACGGTTCGGTCTCCGGCTCATCCCCCGTGCGACGCCGCGCGTCGATCGCGACGACGACCGCCTGCCGGCCGAACCGGGCTGCGCATCGAGAGATGAGCGACGGATCGGCGACGGCGGCCGTATTGAGCGAGACCTTATCGGCGCCTGCTCGGAGCACGTCGCGCATCTCGACGACCGACCGCACGCCGCCCCCGACCGTCAGCGGGACGAACGCCCGGCGGGCCGTTCGCTCGACGATGCCCAGCAGCGTGCCGCGGCCCTCCGGGGCGGCGGTGATGTCGAGGAAGACGATCTCGTCGGCGCCCTCCCTCGCGTACCGTTCGGCGAGCTCGGGCGGATCGCCCTCGTCGACGAGGTCGACGAAGCGCGTCCCCTTCACGACCCGGCCGTCGGCGACGTCGAGGCACGGGATGACCCGGCGGCGAAGCATCGTCAGTCGCCGCCCGACGTGCCGCCGGCGCCGACCGGCGTGTACTGCGCACCGGCGCCGGCGGCGAGCGCCGAGCCCCACCGGACGAAGTTCGCGAGCAGGCGCAGGCCGTCCCCGCCGCTCCGCTCGGGGTGGAACTGGACGCCGAGGACGTTGCCCCGGTCGATGACCGACGCGAAGCGCGACCCGTGCTCGGTGTCGGCGAGCACGAGGCGGTCGGCGGCGATCCCCTCCGGAACTCCCGCGAACGAGTGGACGAAGTAGAAATCGGCGCCCTGGCTGATCCCCTCGAACAGCGGGTGCTCGCGGCGGCGGACGACCTGGTTCCAGCCGATGTGGGGGAGCGTCGGGGCGTCGACGAGCTGGACCGTCGGGCCGGCCAGGACGCCGAACGTGTCCGCCCCGTCCTCCTCGCTCCGCTCGAACAGCAGCTGGAGCCCGAGACAGATCCCGAGGTACGGGCGCCCCGCGGCGATCCAGGCCATGATCGGGTCGACGAGCCGGGCCCGTGCCAGGCGGCGCATCGCCGGCTCCGCCGCTCCGACGCCCGGCACGACGAGCGCATCGGCCAGCCCGAGATCCTCGGGACTCCGGGCGAGGACCACCTCCGTGCCGACGGTCTTGAGGGCCTGCTCGATGCTCACGAGATTGCCGGCGCCGTAGTCGACAACCGCGACGCGGAACGAGCGACTTGGTGCGACCGGCGGCTCCGGCTCCCAGGCCTTCATCCGGCAGCGCCCTTCGTCGACGCGACGCCCGCCCGGCGGGGATCGGGCTCGCACGCTGCCCGCAGGGCGCGGGCGAGGGCCTTGAACGCGGCCTCGGCGAGGTGGTGATCGTTCCGGCCGGTGGCGCGGACGTGGAGCGTCGTCCCGGATGTCCGGGCGAACGCCTCGAGGGCGTGCTCGACGAGCTGGAGCGGGAGTCCCCCGGCCCGCTCGCCGCGGAACGGCAGGTCGACGACCGCGTACGGTCGGCCACCGACGTCGACGACCGCGCTGGCGAGCGACTCGTCCATCGGTGCGGACGCATCGCCGAAACGCTGGATGCCCGCCCGATCGCCGAGCGCCTCCCCGAATGCCGTCCCGAGGACGAGCGCGACGTCCTCCACGGTGTGGTGCTCGTCGACCTCGAGGTCGCCGGTCGCGCGGATGTCGAGGTCGAAGAGGCCGTGATGTCCGAGCGAGGCGAGGAGGTGGTCGTAGAACCCGATCCCGGTCGAGATCGAGGTGGTGCCGCTGCCGTCGAGGGTGAGGGAGACCGTGACGTCGGTCTCCTTCGTCTGCCGGCTCACCGTCGCGCGGCGCGCAGCTGCGCTCACGACTGGACCTCCGCGGCGATCTCGCCGGCCGCCGAGATGAGCCGGTCGTTCTCGGCCATGTCCCGGACGGTGACCCGAAGGCGACCGCTCAGTGGGTGCGCGGCGCCGAAGGTCCGCGGGACGAGGCCGCGTGCGAGGAGCGCCTCGGCGACCGCCGCGGCGCGCTCCGCCGAGCCGAAGTCGACGAGCAGAAAGTTCGTGACCGACGGCCCGACGCCCCAGCCGGCCTCCCGCAACCTCCCTGCGAGCCGGTCGCGCTCCCGCTCGACGCGGGCGAGGTTCGCCGGCAGAGCGTCGGCCGACAGGAGCGCCTCGGTGACCAGCGTGACCGAGACTGTCGACACCGACCCGGGCGGCCGGTACGGGGCGATCTCCGCAATCGTTTCCGGGACGGCGATCGCGAATCCGACCCGCAGGCCGGCCAGCGCGTACGCCTTGCTCGCGGTCCGGACGACGACGAGCCGCGGGTAGTTCGTCCGGAGGGACGCGAGCGAGGCGCCGACGAACTCGGCGTACGCCTCGTCGAGGATCACGGCCGGTGGACGGCGCTCATCGGCCGTCGCGTCCGCGGCGAGGCCGTCGAGAAGTCGCTCGATCGAGCCGGGCGGCTCGGCGAGCGCGGTCGGGTTGTTCGGGCTGCAGAGCCAGACGAGTGCCGCCTCGCGAGCGGCCTCACGGACAGCTGGCACGTCGAGCGCCCAGCCCCCGGACGGTCCGAGGCGCGGGACGGCGATCGTCCGCGCGGCACGCTGCTCCGTGACGACCCTGTACATCGCGTAGGTCGGCGTCGGGATGACGGCGCTCGACCCGGCGGGCAGGAACGCCTTCCCGGCGAGGTCGAGGATCTCGTCCGCTCCGGCACCGACGAGGAGCTCCTCGCGGGCCACGCCATAGCGGGCCGCCGCGGCGTCGACGAGCCGCCGGTAGTCGGACGGCGGGTATTCCGAGAGCGGCGATTCGAACCGGCCGGCGGCGAGGATCCGCGCCGCCATTGCGGGCGGGGCGGGGGACGTGTTCAGGTCGAACCGGACGATCTCGTCGACGGGCACGCCGTAGCGGGCCGACACCTCCTCGTCGGTCGCTTCCCAGGCATATGAGATCGGGGCGGTCGGCGAGGACCACGTGACCGGCGTCGGGCTCACTGGTCGCGGCCCCGGTCCGTTGCCCCCTCGAAGCGGACCTCGACCGCGTCGCGGTGGGCGAGAAGTCCCTCGGCTTCGGCCAGCGTGCCGATCGTCGTCCGGATTCGGCGCAGGCCGGCGCGGGTGATCCGCTGGACCTGGACGAACTTCCCGTACGTCTCGACGGCCAGCGGGCCGCACGATCGCGCCAGGCCGCCGGTCGGCAGGACGTGGTTCGCCCCCGTCGCGTAGTCACCGGCCGACTCGGGCGCCCACGGACCGACGAACACCGACCCGGCGTTGTGGAGACGGGCGACCGTCTGCTCGAGCGGCTCGACGTCGACCGACAGGTGCTCGGGCGCGTAGGCGTTGATGAACGCGATCGCGGCATCGAGGTCCGGGGCGAGGGCGATCGCGCCGTGGGTGGCGAGGGCCGGCTCGAGGATCTGGCGCCGGGCGGCGCCGGCGAGCCGCCGGCCCACCTCGACCTCGACGAGATCGGCCACGGCGGGGTCGGTCGTGACGAGGATCGCCGGGGAATCCGGGCCGTGCTCGGCCTGGGTGATGAGGTCCGCCGCGACCCGGGCCGGGTCGGCGCCCGCGTCGGCGAGGACCATCCCCTCCGACGGGCCGGCCGGCAGGTCGATCCCGACCTCGCCGGCGAGCTCGAGCTTCGCGGCGGTGACCCAGGCGTTCCCCGGGCCGACGATCCGGTCGACGGGCGCGACGCCGTCGCGCGGGAGCCCGAACCCGAGCGCCCCGACGGCCTGGGCCCCGCCCGCGACGACGAACAGATCTACGCCGAGGAGCCCGGCCGTGCCGAGGAGCACCGGGTCGACTCGGCCGTCCCGATCGGCCGGCGAGGCGACGACGACCTGGCCGACGCCGGCGACCCGGGCCGGCACGACGGTCATGACGAGCGACGAGGGATAGGCAGCCGTGCCGCCGGGAACATAGCAGCCAACCCGGGCGAGCGGCTCCCAGCGCCGCTCGATCTCGATCCCGTCCTCGATGGTCGTGCGCCTGGTCGCGGGTCGCTGGGTCTCGGCGAACCGGCGAACGTTGGCGATCGCCTGGTCGAGGGCGACGCGGATGTTGTCCGGGAGCGCCTTGGCTGCATCGGCGAGCTCGGCGGCGGTCACGACGAGGCGGCCGTCGGCAAGGCCGCCGCCGAAGCGGGCGTTCGCCGCCCTGACCGCGCGGGACGGATCGCGCCGGACGTCGTCGAGGATCTCCCGGACCGCCTCCCGAATCGCGCGATCCGGGACCGCGCCGCGTCGGATGAGCGCGGCGAGGGCCGCAACGGTCTGCGGATCGGTTGCCGCGGCGCCCAGGTCGAGGCGCCGAAGGCGGAGCGACGGGACGGCCGCGGTCACGGGATGATCTTTTCGATCGGCAAGACGAGGATCCCGGATGCTCCGGCCGCCTTGAGCCGCGGCAGGAGGCCCCAGACGTCGTCCGCCCCGACGACCGAGTGGATCGCGATCATCCCCTCGTGGGCCAGCGGGATGATCGACGGCGATTCGAGGCCGGGCAGGAGGCGCTCGAGCTCCGGGAGGCGGGCCGCGGGGGCGTTCATCATGAGGTACTTCCGGCCGCGGGCGGCGATCACCGACGAGAGCATCGTGTCGATGGAGGTCAGCTCCGCCTCGCGCTCGCGGTGAGCCGTGGGGTTCGCGACGAGGACCGCCTCGGAGGCAAGGACGTCGCCGATCGGGCGCAGCCCGTTCATCACGAGGGTCGACCCGGTCGAGACGAGATCGACGATGGCCTCGGCCAGCCCGAGTCGAGGTGCGACCTCCACGGCGCCCGAGATCGGGATGACGTCGACGGCGATCCGGCGCTCGGCGAAGTACCGCCGGGCGGTGTTCGGGTGGGCCGTCGCGACCCGGAGTCCGGCGAGGTCCTCGACGGCCTGGTAGGGCGTGTCGGTCGGAACGGCCGCGGCGAGCCGGCAGCGCCCGTAGCCCAGCTCGCGCAGCCGGGGCAGCTCCGCGCCGGTCTCGGTCAGCAGGTCGATGCCGGTGATCCCGAGGTCGGCGACCCCGTCGCCGACGAACTCGATGACGTCGTTCGTCCGGACGAACAGGATGTCGAGGTCGAAGTTCTGGACGCGGGCGACGAGCGAGCGATCGTGCTCCTCGAAGACGAGGCCCGCGTCGCGCAGGAGCTCGACGGACGGCTCGACGAGGCGGCCCTTGTTCGGGACCGCGAGCCGGAGGCGATCCCTCATCGTTCGGTCCGGACCGGGGATGGCCGCTCGACGGGGGCATCGGCCGCGAGCCGCTCGAGCATCTGCCGGTAGCCCCCTTCGCCGTGGTGGAGCCACGAGGCAATCCGGGTGATCGTGGCCGTGCTGGCGCCGGTCGCCCGCGAGATCTCGGCGTAGTGGCGGCCGTCAGCGAGCTGCCGGACGACGGCCCACCGCTGGGCCATGTCGCGGAGCTCGCCGAGGGTGCAGAGATCGCGGAAGAACCGGCCGGCTTCGTCGCGGTCCTCGAGCCGCAGAATCGCGTCGAGCAGCGCGTCGGTGTCCTCGGTCCGCCAGGTCTCGTCGGCAGCCATCGCGGTCAGGCCTCAAGCGTGTTAGCGTATTAGCGTGCTAAAACGCTACCACGGTGACAGCGGGGGCGCAAGGGCCGCCTTCGAGCTCCTCCCCGCGATCGACCTCCGGGACGGGCGGGTCGTCCGCCTCATCGAGGGGGACTTCGGGCGGGAGACGGCCTATTCGGACGATCCGGTCGGGGTTGCGCTGCGGTTCGTCGACGGGGGAGCGACCTGGATCCATGTCGTCGATCTCGACGGGGCCAGGGTGGGGGAGCCTGTCCAGGCGGCAACGATTCGCCGGATCGCCCGGGCGGTCGAGGGCCGGGCCCGGTGCCAGGTCGCCGGGGGCCTGCGCTCGGACGAGAGCGTGGCCGCGGCCCTCCGGGCCGGCGCGGCCCGCGTCGTCGTCGGGACGGCGGCTCTCGCAGACCCGCCGTTCGCCGGCCGGCTCGTGGCCCGCCACGGCCCGGACCGGATCGTCGCCGCGATCGACGTCCGCGACGGGCTCGCCCTCGGCGAGGCCTGGCGGCTCGGAGCCGCGGGCGTGCTCCCCGTCGACGCCGTCACCGCGCTGGCGGACAGCGGCGTGACCGCGTTCGCCGCCACGGCGATCGACCGCGACGGCCGGCTGGAGGGTCCGGACCTGTCGCTCCTCGAGTCGCTCGTGGCGCTCGGCCGTGGCCGCGTCATCGCCTCCGGCGGGATCGGCTCGGTTGACGACATCCGCCGGCTCCGCGAGATCGGCTGCAGCGGCGCGATCGTCGGCACGGCCCTGTACGAAGGCCGGATCGACCTCGCCGAGGCGCTCCAATCGTCGTCCTGACGCTCAGAGCCTGTAGCCGATTGCGGGTGGCCCCACGGCGCCGATACTGCGCACATGCGCAACTTCGCGGCACCGCGTTGGGTCATCGTCGCCGGCAGTGCCCTCGGAACCTATCTCTTCGTGCTCGCATTGACCCTGCTGTGGGTGGCGGGTGGGGACTACGGCTACGAACTCACCGGTCTCAATCGCCTGACGGCGCTGATCGCTGGCCTGATGCTTGGACTTCCGACGATCCTTCTGACCGTCCTGCTGACGGTGCGTCGGGTCGCTCATATCATCGGAGCCGCCGCAGCGACATGGCTGGCCTTCAACGCCTACGTCTGGCTACCCGTGCAGCCCGTTCTGGCCGCCTGGGCAGCCGGCGTGGCGCTCGTCGTTCTCGGCGCGACGGTGGCGGACTGGAGGCGTAATCAGGTGGGCTCGACCCGGAGCCGACCGCAGAGGTAGGCCACGCACGCGACTTCGAGCCAGGTCTGCGCACCGAGGGCGGTCTGCTCGTAGCAGCGTGAGAGCCGTCGCCACATGGCGCGTCGGGCGAAGGCGTTCTCGACCCTGTAGAGCGGACGGAGCGGCGTGGAGATGCGCTTGCCCTTCCGCGGCTTGCCGCCAGGCTTGACCGGCGGAAGCATCGCCGGCGCAGGTGGCCTCTTGATGTCGAGGTTGAGGCCGTGGCTCGCGGCGCGTGCCGCCAGACCTGCGTAGCCGCGATCGGCGACGACCGCCTGGAGGCCCGGAAGCGCCGGGTGCTTCGGGTCGAGTTGCTCCTTCAGGAATGCACGGCCCGACTGGACGTCGTGCGGCTTGGCGGACTCGACCGAGACGGCGAGCGGCAGGCCCAGGATCTCGATGAGGATCGTTCGCTTCGCGCCACGCGTGTAGCCGCCGCGCCCGCCGGCCGCGTGGAACGTGGGGCCGGCGCGTCCGCCCTTCACCGTCTGGGCGTCGATCATCACCATCGTCGGGTCGGCCTTGCGCTGGTGGCGGAGCCTGACCTCGCGCGAAAGCACCCGCATCGCCGCCGCCCACGTGCCCTTGTCGCGCCAGCGCCGCCACTGGCTCCAGACTGCCTGCCAGTCTGGGAAGCGGGCGGGCAGGTAGCGCCACTGGCAGCCCGTCCGGGCGACCCAAAGGCTTGCATTGACGATGTCGCGTCGCGGGATCGTGCCCTTGACGCCGCGATGGACGGGGGGATCGAAGAGGAGCTCGACGAGGCTCCATTCTTCGTCCGTCAGATCGACCATCGCACCCATGCTCCGAAGCATGTCGGAGCGTCGTGACAGCTTTCACGGCACGGCCGGGCGATCCGTGCGGCCGCAATCGGCTACAGGCTCTCAGTCGCGCAGGTCGACCGGCTCGCCCTTCCAGGTCCCCTCGACCGACCGCCTCCCGCCCTCGTAGCGATACGTCAGCTCGCCCCGCGGCACCTTGACGGTGAGATCGACGTCGCCCGTCTCCGGGTCGACCGACCCTGTCCCATCGATCGGCAGCCCACGCGCGAACTCGCAGTCGACGAGGGTGATCCTGAAGCTGTCAGCGTCGAAGTCGACGCGGGCCCGACCGGCGAACCGGCAGCCGAACTCGAGCGGCTCGAAACCCTGCCAGGCGTAGTACTCCGGCGCCGCGTACAGCTCCGTGTCCACCGCGCTCATCGCCTCGAGAGCATCCCCGTACTCATCGGCGTCGAGGGCCGTGAGCGGGAGGAACGGGTCGGCGACCGCGCCGCTGCAGGTGACGATCTCGGCTGCCGGCGGCCGCCCGTCGACGAGGAAGTCGATCACCCGGTCGTCGGCGCAGTCGTTGCCGACCCCGAACGTCACGTGCGGTCCGCCCGTCGTCTCGACGAGCCAGGCGTTCGGGATCCGGGCGACGATCGCGCGGGCGGACGCGGCCCGGGTGATCGGATCCGCGGTCGCGGTGAGGACGAGGACCGGGAAGCCGGCCGCCTCGAGGGTCGGCGCAGGCGGGTCCGCCGCTGGCTGGGCGGGCCAGTAGAGGCAGGGCAGTCCGACGAAATACGTCGACGCGAAGCCGGCCTCGGCGATCCCCGCGGCCCGGGCACGCTCGAGGTAGGCCGCCACGTCGTCGTCCACCGCGCTCGGCGAGAAGCGCGCGTCGCCGCACGTGACGGCGTAGTACGTGAACTCCGAGAACGTCGGATCGTCGATCGCCGACCACTGGCTGCCGGCCATCCGCCCGAGCGACTGCCACTCCCCGCGCTCGACCTCGGCGAGGGCGCGCTGGACGATCATCCGCCCGGCCTCGGTGTAGAGCATCGAGCCGATGCCGCGCTCGAGGGAGGTGGTCGTGATCTCGTCCTCCACCGTGCCGCCGTCAGCGTGTGGATACGACACCTTCACGGGTCCCTGTCGGAGGCGGGCGAGGATCCGGCGGTACGTTGCGGTCGGGTCGGGGAGATCGTGGCGGCAGTCGGGGTCGCCGGTGCAGGCCCGGAGCGTGGCCTGGAGCGACTCTTCGAAGCCCTCGGCGGCGAGCCGCCAGAAGTCGTGGGCGTCGAGCGCCGGATCGACCGGGGCGTCGAGCACGAGCGCCTCGATGCGATCGGGGTGGGCCGCGGCGTACGCCTGGGCCAGCTCGGTGCCATAGCTCTCACCGTAGAGGACCAGATCGTCGTGGCCGAGGTGCGCCCGGAGTGCCTCCAGGTCGTCGACGACTTGCGCCGTCCGATAGCGGTCCAGGTCGTCGCCCGGGACCCCCGCCTCGCGCAGGCAGTCGCCGACGAAGATGCGGGCGGCACCCGGATCGTCGGCGGCTGCCCGCCCGTACGCCGTCGCGGCCGCCTCGCAGTCGACGCCACCCGAGTCGCCGGTCCCGCGCTGGTCGAAGAACACCACGTCGAACCCTTCGAGGATCCGCTCGTCGAAGCTCTCGAGCCGGCTCGGCGCCTCGGCGAGCCCGCTCGCTCCCGGCCCACCGACGGCGACGACGAGCAGCCGCGGGTCGGAGGTGGTACCACGATGGACGACGAACCTGACGGTGACAGTCGGGCCACGCGGGTCCGCTGCCGCCCGATCCGCGGGCACGACGATCTCGACGCACTGGAAGCCCAACACGACGCAGGACGAGTCGGCGGGCGCCTCGACGAACTGGAGGCCGCTGAACAGGAGGCAGCCGAGGGCGACGAGGGCCGGTGCGACGGGCAGCCAGCGGACGGATTGGACGGGCTCGCTGACGACGTTGCGAAGCGCGATCGCCTCGCGCCGGCGGATCGCCTGGACGAGCGGCGCGGCGAGGGTCGCTGCGACCGCGACGAGGATGCTTCCGACCGCGCACATCGACAGCCCGGCCCGCGCCAGTTCGGCGGACGGGGCGAACCACGAAGCTGCCAGGCCCACCGCGAGCACCGGCGCGCCGATCGCGAGCGTCGCGAGGGTCGCCGCCGCCAGCCGTCCGCTGCTCCCGATCCGCTCGACCGCCCACCACGCCTCGTGGTCCGGAGCGGCCGGGGCGAGGAGCGGTCGCCATCGGCGGCGTGACCAGCGATCGGGCGGGCCGGGCCGGCGCCGGTCGAGCTGCGCGCCGAGCAGCGTCTCCAGGCGCCGGCGCGCCGCACCGAACCAGGCGCCGGCCTGGAGTGCCGTCGCCGCAGTTGCCACGCCCACGACCCCGACGACCGTCGCCCGGACGGCCTCGAGCTCAGCGGATGCTGGCGAGGTCGAGAGCGCCGGGTCGATCCCCTCGAGGAGCGCCCGGGCCTGCAGCGCGAGGAGGGCATGGACGACGTGGCCAACGGCCGTCGCCGCGAGCCCGACGATGAGGACGCGCGCGACTGTCCGCCGGCGGGCGAGGCGGGCCGGGTCGGCGTCCGGCGGCCTTCCGCCCCCCTCGGTGCGCGGCCGCGGGGTGGCGACCGGCGCAGGCTCAGTGCCCGCCGCTCTCGACCTCTTTGCGGTGGTCCTGGATCACCCTCTCCGCGATATGGGAGGGGACCTCCTCGTAGTGGTCGAGTGACGCGCTGAACGTGCCCCGACCACCGGTCAGCGAACGGAGCTCGGTCGCGTAGCTGAACAGCTCGGCCTGCGGCACCTGGGCGTTGATGACCTGCATGCCGTTCGCGGTGTCCATCCCGAGGACCCGGCCGCGCCGCCCGTTGAGGTCGCGGTTGACCTCGCCCATGTACGCCTCGGGGACATGGATCTCGACCATCATGATCGGCTCGAGGAGGGCCGGCTTCGCCTGCTGGACGCCTTCCTTGAGGGCCATCGAGGCGGCGATCTTGAATGACAGCTCGTTCGAGTCGACGTTGTGGAACGATCCGTCGTAGAGGGTCGCCCGGAAGTCGCTCAGCGGGTAGCCGGCCACGACGCCCTCGGCCGCCGTCTCACGGATGCCCTTCTCGACGCCGGGGAAGAACTGCTTCGGGACGGAGCCGCCGACGATCCGCTCAGTGAACTCGACCCCGCCCCCCGGGTTCGGCTCCAGCTCGATCCACACGTCGCCGAACATCCCGTGCCCGCCGGTCTGCTTCTTGTAGCGGCCGTGGACCTGGGCCTTGCCGCGGATCGTCTCCCGGTACGGCACCCGTGGGGTGTGGGTCACGATCGCCGCCCCGAACTTGCGCTTGAGCCGCTCGATGATGACGGAGGTGTGGGCGTCGCCCATCGTCCGGAGGACCTGCTCGCCGGCGTCGCTCCGCTCGAGCCTGGCGGTCGGCTCCTCCTCGAGCATCCGCTGGAGGGCCTGGCCCATCTTGTCGAGGTCGGCCTTCGTCTGCGGCTCGATCGCCAGCATCAGGGCCGGGGCGGGGAACTCGATCGGCGGGAGGACGAGCGGCTTCTCCTTCGATGCGAGCGTGTCGCCGGTCTCGGTCACGGCGAGCTTGGCGACCGCCCCGATCTCGCCGGCCTTCAGCTCCCCGATCGCCTCCTGCTCCTTGCCGTGGAGGAGGAGCAGCTGGCCGATCCGCTCGTCCTCGTTGCGGGACGTGTTCCAGGTGTGGGCCTGGCTGTGGAGCGTGCCGGACAGGACGCGGAGGTACGTCAGCCGGCCGACGAACGGGTCGGCGGCGGTCTTGAAGACGCGGACGAGGAGGGGGCCGTCCGGGTCCGCCGGGACGGACGTCTCGGCGCCGCTCTTCGCGTCGCGGGCGGTCGCCGGGCCTTCGTCGGCCGGGGAGGGGAGATAGCGGACGATCGCGTCGAGGAGCGCGTTCAGGCCGATCCCGCGGGCCGCGCTCCCGACGAGGACCGGCGCGAGGACCGATTCCTTGACGCCCTTGCGGAGGCACGCCTCGAGCTCTGCGTCCCCGATCTCCTCGCCCTCGAGGTACTTCGTCAGGACGTCGTCGTCGGCTTCCGACGCGGCCTCGAGCAGCTGGTCGCGCCGCGTGGCGACCTCCGCGGTCAGCTCGTCCGGAATGGGGATCTCGACCTCCGTCGTGCCGTCGCTCTGGTACGCCTTGCGATGGACGAGGTCGACGTAGCCGCTGAACTTCTCGCCCTTGCCGATCGCCAGCTGGAGCGGCGCGATCTTGTTGCCGAACGCGGACCGGAGGGCATCGAGCGCGTTCGTCGGGTCGCCGTTTTCCCGATCCGACTTGTTGATGAAGAAGCAGGCCGCCGTGTTCGTCGCCCGGCCCAGGGCGACGGCCTGCTCGAGACCGGCTTCGATCCCGCCCGACGCGTCGACCGCGATGATCGCGCCGTCGGCCGCGTGGAAGCCCTCGATGACCTCGGCCACGAAGTCCGGGTAACCGGGCGTATCGACGAGGGTGATCCGCGTCCCGTCCCGCTCGAACGTCGCGACGGCGAGGCTCAACGACGCGCGGCGCTTCTGCTCCTCCGGCTCGTGGTCGAGATGGGCGGTCCCGTCCTCGACCCGGCCAAGCCGGGGCACGGCCCCCGCCCGGAAGAGGAGCTGCTCGGCGAGCGTCGTCTTGCCGGCGCCGGCGTGGCCGGCGAGGACGACGCTCCGGAGGTGGGGGAGGTCGACACTCTTCATCGTCATCGACTCGGCGTCCTCTCGTGCTCGGGCGGCGCGGCGAGGGTCGCTGGTGCCGGCGCCGGACGGGTCGTCGGGAAGGCGAAGCACGGGCCTCCTGCCCGTGGTCTCGCGATGATAATCGGTTCGAGCGTCGGGCGACCTGCCGAGCGCCGGCCATTTCTCGTCGGCAGCCCGGCTCGGTATACTCGGCCGGATGTCCGGTCACTCGAAGTGGTCCACGATCAAGCGCCAGAAGGGCGCCAACGACGCCAAGCGCGGCGCCCTCTTCACGAAGGTCGCCCGCGAGATCAGCGTCGCGGCCCGCGAGGGCGGCGGGGATCCCGACGCCAACTACCGCCTCCGCCTGGCGATCGAGAAGGCCCGCTCGGTCAACATGCCCCAGGACAACATCCGGCGGACGATCGACAAGGCCACCGGCGGGGGCGAAGGGGAGCAGTTCGAGGAGATCGTCTACGAGGGTTACGGTCCCGGCGGCGTCGCGATCCTCGTCGAGGCCCAGACCGATAACCGCAACCGGACGGCCGCCGAGGTCCGCTCGATCTTCACGAAGGCCGGCGGCCAGCTCGCCGGCTCGGGAGCCGTCGCCTGGCAGTTCGAGCCGCGCGGCCTGATCGCCGTCTCGCGCAACGGCGGCGACGCTGACGAGGTCGCCCTGGCGGCGATCGACGCGGGCGCGGCCGACGTCGACACGGACGACGAGGACACGATCGAGATCTACACCGAGCCGTCGCAGCTCGAAACCGTCCGGAAGGCGCTCGAGAACGCCGGGATCAAGGTCGAGACCGCCGAGTCGGCGATGGTCGCGAAGCAGACGGTCGGCCTCGACTCGGCCAGGGCACGGCAGGCGCTCCGCCTGGTCGAGCTCCTCGAGGAGCTGGAGGACGTCCAGCGGGTCAGCGCCAACTTCGACATCCCCGAGGACGTCTTCGCCGAGGTCGCCGGGTGATCATCCTCGGGATCGACCCGGGGACCGCCGCGCTGGGCTACGGGATCATCGAACGGACGGGCGGACGGCTGCGCCCGATCGACCACGGCTGCCTGGAGACGTCGGCGGACCTGTCACTGCCCGAGCGGCTCGTCATGATCCACCGACTCGTCGGCGACCTCATCGAGCTCCACTCGCCGGATCTCGTCGGCGTCGAGCGCCTGTTTTTCAGCCGCAACGCCCAGACGGCGTTCGCTGTCGGCCAGGCACGCGGCGTCGTGCTCCTCGCGGCCGGCCAGCACGGTGTGGGCGTCAGGGAGGCCACGCCGAACGAGGTGAAGAGCGCAGTCGCGGGGTACGGCGCGGCCGACAAGGAGCAGGTCAAGCGGATGGTCGGGATGGTCCTTGGACTGGCGCAGGCGCCGGAGCCCGACGACGCGGCCGACGCGCTCGCCGTCGCGATCTGCGTCGCGAACCGCGAGCGGGCCGGCGAGCAGCTGAACGCTGGGGTCCTCGACCGCGCCGCGGTCGCGCCGATCGCGCGGGGCGAATCCGCGTTCGACCGCGCAGTCCGCGAGGCGCTCGCCCGCGAGCGCGCCGTCGCGACCCGCCGCGGCTAGGGCTCGGCGGGTCGGGTCGGGTGCTCGCCTCGGTCGAGGGCCTGGTGGGCGCGGTGTCGGCCGATTCGCTCGTGATCGAGGTCGGCGGCCTGGGCTATCGCGTGTTCGCGGCCCCGTCCGTCGTGGCGGCCGCCGCACCGGGATCGCGGCTGAAGCTCCACACGTACCACCTCGTCCGGGAGGACCAGCAGGCGCTGTACGGATTCCGGACGGCCGAGGAGCTCGGGTTCTTCAACCTGCTGCTCACCGTCACCGGAGTCGGGCCGAAGGTCGCCCTCGCGATCGTCGGCTCGCGCCCGACGCCGGACCTCCAGCTCGCGATCATGCAGCAGGACCAGGCGGTGCTCGTGTCGATCCCGGGGATCGGCAAGAAGCTGGCCGAGCGGGTGATCTTCGAGCTGAAGGAGAAGGTGGCGGCGGCGGGCATCGCGGCGGGAGCGACGGCCGGCGCGGGTGCCACGGCAGGCGGTTCGGAGGGCGAGATCGTCGCCGCGCTCCAGGCGCTGGGCTACTCGCTCGGCGAGGCGCGCGAGGCGTCTCGGGCGGCGCTCGCCGACGTCGGCGTCTCGTCGACGCTCGAGGAGCGCGTCAAGGCGGCGCTGCGAAGCCTGCTGAGGGAGTAGGCCCCGAGCAGCACCAGTGCGGTTGCCGCGAGAGGGATCGCAACGGCGGACAGGTCCGGTCCCCGCTCCCGCACGGCGAGCGCAATCGAGTCTGGATAGCCGGCCGGAACCTCGGCTGTGATCCAGCCCGATCGATCCGGAAAGGCGACGAGCCTCCAGTCACCGGAGGGGAGGGTGATAGTGGCCTCGTATCGGTCGGGCCCAACGAGGCGAAGGCCGACGGGGATCGATCCTTTGCCGTCGGACGAGCGGAGGACGAGAAGGTCGTCCATCGTCGGCCCCGCGTCCCAGTCGGCCGGGACGGTATGGTCCACGTCCGCCCACATTCGAACGACGATGAGGACGGGCTCGTCGGCGGTCGGTGAGTCGGGCACGACCTCGATCGTGAAGTAGGGCATCTTCGCCGATGCGAGGCCGGCCGCGGTCATCGCGATCATCGCGGCCAGACCCGTCGCCCGAAGGAATCGCACCGGCTTCGAAGAGATGGTTCCCATTTTCGGGACCTCCTGGGCACCTCTCCTACACACGAGGCCTCGGGGTCGTTCCCGGCCGAGTTCGAAAGGAGCCGGCAGACACCCATCAGAGCCGGCAGACACCCATCAGGGGCGCCGGCCGGCGAGAGCGTCGGCGTGGAGGCCGCGCGGGTCGATCGAGGCGCGGCCCTGGCGGGCCGCCAGCTGAGCCAGCGTCTCGCGGTCGAGAATCTCGAGGATGTTGTCGCGGACGTCGAGCATGACGTCGCGCAGCGCACAGGTTGCCTCGTCGGGGCAAGAGCACTTGCCGTAGAACCGGAGGCTCACGCAGGGGAGCGGAGCGAGCGCACCGTCGAGGAGGCGGATGACACGGCCGATCGAGACTGTCGCGGGGTCGTCGGCCATCGCGTAGCCGCCATGAGCGCCGAGGGTCGTCCGGACGATCCCGGCCTGCTTGAGGCGGGCCATGATCTGCTCGAGGAACTTCGGCGGCAGGTTGTTGCGACGGGCCAGGGCGCCGAGGGCGATCGGGCCGTGGCCCTCGTGGCGGATGAGGTCAACGAGGGCGCGGAGGCCGTACTCGGAGCGTCGCGAGAGGCGCATTCGAGAATTGTCGCAGGAACTCCTAGCCGGGACGAGGGGATTGCGGCGCGGCAGCCCCGGCGCTGTTTCTCCTGGCGAGTGCTGCAACGACGGGACGCGCCCTCCGTCGACGCCTGCCTCGCTCAGCGAAACGGAAGGCGGAGGGAACGGTCATTTCGGGCTTCCGTTCGTCGCAGCACGCGCTCAGCGAAACGCGGTGGGGTCGTTCGAACATCCGTTCGGCATGGTAAGGTTCGGACGATGACGGACGACGTGTCCCGGGTCCTGGCGGCCGATCTCGTCGACGACGCAGACGTGGCCGTCGAGACGACCCTCCGGCCCCGGACGCTCGACGAATATGTCGGGCAGCGCGAGGTCAAGGCGAACCTGTCGGTGCTGCTTGCGGCGGCGCGGGGCAGGAAGGAGGCCGCGGATCACGTCCTCCTGTACGGCCCGCCGGGGCTCGGCAAGACGACCCTCGCGACGATCATTGCCCGCCAGCTCGGCGTGAACATCCGCTATACGAGCGGGCCGGCGGTCGAGCGGGCCGGGGACCTCGCCGCGGTGCTCACGTCGCTCGAGGAAGACGACGTCCTGTTCATCGACGAGATCCACCGGCTCAACCGGGCGGTCGAGGAGATCCTCTATCCGGCGATGGAGGACTTCGCGCTCGACGTGATGATCGGCAAGGGTCCGTCGGCGCGCTCCCTCCGACTCAGTCTCAAGCCGTTCACGGTCGTCGGCGCGACGACGCGGGCCGGCCGGATCTCGTCGCCGCTGCGCGATCGCTTCGGGGCCACGTACCGGCTCGACTTCTACACCGAGGAGGACCTCGTCGCGATCGTCCACCGTTCGGCCCGGATCCTCGACGTCGACATCGATCCCCCGGCCGCCCGCGCGATCGCCCGACGCGGCCGGGGAACGCCGCGGATCGTCAACCGGCTCCTCAAGCGCGTCCGCGATCACGCCCAGGTCCACGGCGACGGCCGGGTCGACGAGCGGACGGCGACCGAGGCGATGCGGGCGATGGAGATCGACGACGAAGGCCTCGACTCGACGGACCGGAAGCTCCTCGCCGCGATCATCCAGAAGTTCGCCTCGGGGCCGGTCGGCGTCCAGGCGCTCGCCGCGGTCCTCGCCGAGGAGGTTGAGACGATCGAGGACGTCTACGAGCCGTTCCTCCTCCGGCTCGGGTTCATGGACCGGACGCCGCAGGGCCGGATCGCGACCGACGCCGCGCGCCAGCACCTCGCGAAGCTCGGCTTCGAGATCCCGACCCCGCGCCGAGCAGAGCCGGACATGACGCGGTTCTGGGACGACCCGTCGAGCGGTCTCGGCTAGCGGGCGATGGACAGCCTCGAGCCGGTCGGCCGGACGCTCCTGATCATCGGCCTCGTCATCGCCGTCGTCGGGATCATCCTCGTCCTCGCGCCGCGGATCCCGTTCATCGGCCGGCTGCCGGGCGACATCCGGATCGAGCGCGATGGGGTCGTCGTGTTCATCCCGCTCGGGACGATGCTGCTCGTGAGCCTGATCCTGACGGTCGTCCTGAACCTCATCGGTCGCCGGTGAACCAGCCCGCCGCCCCGTCGACGTCGTTCCGCGGGCGGGTCGCCCGGTTCGACGTCCTCGTCGGGGCGCCGGCCGACGGATCGACGCGGGGCCGGCTCGGTCGCCTCGAGCTGCCGCACGGCGTCGTCGAGACGCCGCAGTTCATGCCGGTCGGCACGAACGCGGCGGTCAAGGCGCTCGACCCGGAGGACGTCGCCGCGGCCGGCGCCTCGATCATCCTCGCCAACACGTACCACCTCTACCTCCGACCGGGCCACGAGCGGATCGCCCGACTGGGTGGCCTTCACCGCTTCATGGCCTGGGATGGGCCGATCCTCACCGACTCGGGCGGATTCCAGGTCGTCTCGCTCGGCGATCTGAGGGTCGTCGACGACGACGGAGTGACGTTCCGCAGCCACCTCGACGGGTCCGTTCACCGGTTCACCCCGGAGCACGCGATCGCGGTCCAGGAGGCGCTCGGAGCTGACGTCGCCGTCGCGTTCGACCAGCCCGTGCCGCCGTCGTCGTCGCGCGATGTCGTCGCCGACGCGACGGCGCGGACGCATCGCTGGGCGGAACGGTCGCTGGCCGCCCACCGACGGGTGGACCAGGCGCTGTTCGGGATCGTCCAGGGTGGTCTCGACCCGGACCTTCGCGCGGAATCGGCGGCGTTCGTCGCGGCCATGCCGTTCGACGGGATCTGCCTCGGCGGACTGGCCGGCGACGAGACCACGGCCGAACGCGAGGCGACAATCGACCTCGCCGTCGGAGTGCTGGCCGCCGACCCGCGGCCGCGCTACCTCATGGGCCTCGGGTCGCCGGCCGACCTCCTCGAGGCGGTTCACCGGGGGATCGACCTGTTCGATTCGGTCCTGCCAGCCCGGGTTGCCCGGAACGGCACGCTCTGGGTGCCGGGGGGAAAGCTGAACATGCGCAACAGCCGGTTCCTGGACGATCCGGAGCCGGTCCAGGCCGACTGTCCGTGCCCGTTGTGCCGGCGGTTCTCGCGGGCTTACCTGGCCCACCTCTTCCGGGCCGGCGAGCTCCTCGCGTACCGCCTCGCAACTTGTCACAACCTCACCTTCACCCTAGACTTCATGGCCAGGATCCGCACCGCACTTCGAGCCGGAACCTTCCATGCGTCACTCCCCGAGCTGCGCTCGCGCGCCGGGCGGTTGAGTGGCCGAGAAGCCGTCGAGAAGTCCGCGTGAAGGTTCCGTCGTTAGCCTGTAATCCACGCGGAGGACCGACGGATGGGCTCTCGAGACCGCCCGCACCGCGAAGCGAAGAAGAAGCCGAAGGACAAGTCCGGCCAGCCGAAGCTGCAGCCGCTCACCGAGCCGCCGCAGCAGGTCGAGCTGATCCGGAAGGAACGCAAGCCTCGGTGGACCGAGGACCAGCCGGAGGAAGGCTGATCGCGGGTCGGGCGCCGGGCGTCCGCTCCGTCGGCTGGTGAAGGGATCGACAGGAGCGTGACGGACGGATGGCGATGACGGACGAGCGGAACGGCGAGCGGGCGACGGCCGAGCGGGCGACGGCCGAGAAGGCCGTCGGGACGGCGACGGCGACGGCCGACAAGGCGTCGGCCGCGGCCGCGGAGAAGGCGATCGCCGAGCGTGGCAAGGCCGTGTCGGCGGCGATCCTCGCGATCGAGAAGCAGTTCGGCAGCGGCTCGATCATGAAGCTCGGCTCGGCCGCGCGCCAGCAGGTCGATTTCATCCCGACCGGCTCGATCGCGCTCGACCTCGCGCTCGGCGTCGGCGGCATCCCGCGCGGCCGGATCACGGAGATCTTCGGGCCCGAGTCGTCGGGCAAGACGACGGTCTGCCAGCACGTCATCGCGGAGGCCCAGCGACGGGGCGGGGTGGCCGCGTTCATCGACGTCGAGCACGCCCTCGATCCGGGCTATGCGCGGGCCTGCGGCGTCAACGTCGACGAGCTGCTCGTGAGCCAGCCGGACACCGGCGAGCAGGCCCTCGAGATCACCGAGACGCTGATCCGCTCCGGCGGGATCGACGTCGTCGTCGTCGACTCGGTCGCGGCCCTCGTGCCCCGTGCCGAGATCGAGGGCGAGATGGGCGACTCGTTCGTCGGGATCCAGGCCCGGCTGATGAGCCAGGCCCTCCGCAAGCTGACCGGCGCCGTATCGCGCTCGAACACCGCGCTCGTGTTCACGAACCAGCTCCGCGAGAAGATCGGGGTGATGTTCGGCAACCCGGAGACGACTCCCGGCGGCCGCGCCCTGAAGTTCTACGCCAGCGTCCGGCTCGACATCCGGCGGGTCGAGACGATCAAGACCGGGACCGAGTCGGTCGGCAACCGCGTCCGGGTGAAGGTCGTGAAGAACAAGGTCGCGCCGCCGTTCCGGGTCGCCGAGTTCGACGTGATGTACGGCGAGGGCGTGTCGAAGGAGGGCGGCCTGCTCGACGTCGGCGTGGCAATGGGGATCGTCGCGAAGACCGGCGCCTGGTTCACGTTCGACGAGACGCGGCTCGGCCAGGGCCGCGAGGCCGCGAAGGAATTCCTCAAGAGCGCCCCGGACGTGGCCGCGGAGATCGACCGCCGGATCCGCGGCAAGATCAACGAGGTGGCTCTCCCGGTCGAGGGCATCGAAGAGGCCGAGTAGCTCGGCGCCATGGACAAGGTCGAGAGCAAGCGCGCGGTCAAGGCCTTCCTGCCGCCTGCACGCCGGATCGTCAACAAGGCCGATCCGCTCGACCTGCTGAAGATGGGCGCGGCGAAGGACGAGTACGACAACCTCGTCGCCGAAGCGGCGCGCTGGCTCGCCTCGGGAGTGCCGGACTTCGATCAGCGGCTGACGACGTTCGTGCGCAGTCACTACGGGCTTCCACCCGACCGGGCTCGGATGACGAAGCTCGCCGCGGAACTCCGGGCGGAGTGGAGCCGCGCTGCCCGGGCGAGTGGCTCGGCGTGAGTCGGCGGCGGCGGCTCGCGAGCGCCGGTCGGCCGTCGACGATCCGGAGCTGGTTCTTGCCGCGGCATTGCGATTCCTCCAGGCGCGCTCGCGATCGATCGCGGAGGTCCGCCGCCGGCTGACCGGAGCGGGGTATCGGGTCGAGCTCGTCGAGGGCGCGATGTCGCGGTTGGTCGACCTCGGAATGCTCGACGACGCCGCATTCGGGGCGGCCTGGCTCGAGTCGCGGGACCGGGCGAGGCCGCGGGGCGAGCGGGCGCTCCGCCAGGAGCTGCGGCTGAAGGGCCTCGATGGCGCGCTCGTCGACGAGCTCCTCGGGGAGCGGGCGGCGGGCGGCGAGGACGTGGATCGTGGTGCTGCCGAGCGCGTGCTCGCGCGCCACGCCGCGGCTCTCGCGCGTGTCGCAGATCCGCGCGTGCGGCGCCAGCGCGCCTACGCACTCCTGGCCCGCAACGGATTCGATCCCGAGACATGCGCGGCGGCCGTTCGCGCATTTCTCGCGGAGGACACGGCCGAGGAGTGACGGCGTCCCGCTGAGCGAGCACTACGTCGATCGAGCCCTGGCCGAAGGCCCGGGAATTGCCTCTCCCTCGACGAACGGTTCGTTGAGCGACACATTCATCGAACATCGGCCCATCGGGCGAGGTTCCGTCGATGGATGGCTCGCTCAGCGACACGGTGGTCTGCCGGTGGGCCGCCCCACGGCCCAACGGACCGACGAGGGCGCTGGCGAGTCGGTCTGGAGGCCATCTGGCCACCGTTTCGGCCGTCCGACGGCCCGAGCGACCGAGGAGGCGGCGATTCGGGCGCCGCGGCCCATGTTCGTTCGCCGGTTGGGCCGCCCCACGGCCGACGGCGGCCCAGGGGCCCCACGTTTGACCCCCTGAGCCGACCGGCCGTAGGCTACGCGCCAGAGAAGCCACGCGCCGGGACACGGCGCGCGACAACGGGAAACGGCGCGATCACGCCCACTCGGAGACGCTGGAGCTCCTCGCCGGAGCCGCTCCAGGCGCCCGCGCTTCGTCCGTCCGATCGGTGACCGCGCCGTCTGAGAAGAAAAACACCTCCGGCGAAGCCGCCGGACGGGAGGACACGAGATGGTGGAGACACCGGTCGTCGTGGCGGTGGCCCTGCTGGGCGCCGTCGGCGGGGCGGTTCTCGGAATGTTGCTCCGCAGCAAGATCGCCTCGCAGTCGATGAAGGCCGCCCAATCGGAGGCGCGCCGGATCGAGGCGGAGGCCCGCGCCCGCCAGAAGGAGCTCATCCTCGAGGCGAAGGACGAGAAGCTCCGTCTTCAGCGCGAGGCGGAGGACGAGGCACGATCGAGGCGCAACGAACTGGGCGCCCTCGAGCGCCGGCTTCTGCAGCGCGATGAGCAGCTCGACCAACGGACCGACATGCTCGAGCAGCGCGACCGCAAGCTCCTCGACCGCGAGCGCGAGCTCGATCGGACCCGCGAGGAGCTCGCCAAGGCGCACCAGGAGCAGGTCGGAGCCCTCGAGCGGGTCAGCATGCTTTCGGCCGAGGATGCCAAGGCCATGCTCCTCGACGCCGTCCGCGAGGAGGCCGAGCACGACGCGGTGAAGCTCGCCCGGGCGATCGAGAAGACGGCCCGCGAAGAGGCCAACGAGAAGGCCCGCGACGTCATCGTCACCGCAATGCAGCGGATCGCCGCCGACCACACGGCCGAGCACACCGTCAGCGTCGTCCACCTGCCGTCGGACGAGATGAAGGGTCGGATCATCGGCCGCGAAGGCCGCAACATCCGGGCCCTCGAGCAGGCGACGGGGGTCGACCTGATCATCGACGACACGCCGGAGACCGTCGTCCTCTCGGGCTTCGACCCCGTCCGCCGCGAGATCGCTCGCCTCGCCCTGACGAAGCTCATCACCGATGGCCGGATCCACCCCGGCCGGATCGAGGAGGTCGTCGCCAAGGCTCGCGCCGAGGTGGACCTGGTGATCCGTCAGGCCGGCGAGCAGGCGGCCTATGACGCCGGGGTGCCGGGCCTGCCGGCGGAGCTCGTCAAGCTCCTCGGCCGGTTGAAGTACCGGACGAGCTACGGCCAGAACGTCCTCAACCACGTCGTCGAGACGAGCCGGCTGGCGGCGACGATCGCCGCGGAAGTCGGGGCGGACGTCCAGATCGCGAAGATGGGCGGGCTCCTCCACGACATCGGCAAGGCGGTCGACCACGAGGTCGAGGGGCCGCATGCCGCGATCGGCGCCCAGATCGCCCAGCGCCACAACCTGCCGTTCAAGGTGATCAACGGGATCGCCGCCCACCACCAGGAGGTCGAGTACGCCTGCGTCGAGGCGCCGATCGTCCAGGTCGCCGACGCGATCAGCGCCTCGCGACCCGGCGCCCGCGGCGAGACGATGGACACGTACATCAAGCGGCTCGAGGACCTCCAGGCGATCGCCGAGAGCTTCGCCGGCGTCGAGAAGTCGTTCGCCGTCCAGGCCGGCCGCGAGGTCCGGATCCTCGTCCGGCCAGAGGAGATCGACGACCTCACCGCCACCCGGCTGGCCCGCGATATCGTCCGCAAGATCGAGGAGACGCTGACCTACCCAGGCCAGATCAAGGTCACGGTCATCCGCGAGACGCGGGCCGTGGAGTACGCGAAGTAGCCGGCTCGGCCGGCACGGCGGGCAAAGAGGCGGGCGACGAGGCGATCGGGCGGACCCGGCTCGGCAATCCGCCCAACAGCGACACCCCGAGGCCGCCCGGCGCGTGCCGGGTGCTCATGATCGGCGACGTCATCGGCAAGCCGGGACGGGTCGCCCTCGAGCAGCTCCTGTCCGACCTCCGACGCGCCCGCGGCATCGACTTCGTCACCGCAAACGGCGAGAACCTCGCCGGTGGGATGGGCCTCACCGAATCGATCGCCAGCGCCCTGTTCGAGGCGGGCGTCGACGTCATCACGTCCGGCAACCACATCTGGGACAAGCGCGAGGTCTATCCGTTCCTCGAGTCTTCCGACCGGGTCCTCCGGCCGCTCAACTACGGCACCCACGACGTCCCGGGCCGGGGCTGGGGGACGTACCACGCGCTCGACGGCACGGAGCTCGCGGTGATCAACCTCCAGGGCAGGACGTACATGCAACCGATCGACAACCCGTTCACGGAGGCCGACCGACTGCTCGACGAATCGTCCGAGCCGCTCCCGCCCGTCCGCCTCGTCGACTTTCACTGCGAGATCACCTCGGAGAAAAATGCGCTGGGCATCTACCTCGACGGACGGGTCAGTGCGGTCATCGGGACACACACCCATGTCGTCACGGGCGACGAGCGGATCCTGCCGAACGGCACGGCGTACCTGACCGACCTGGGAATGACCGGCCCGATCTGGAGCGTCATCGGCTTCGACCCGAAGACGGTCCTGCCGCGGTTCATCAACGCGCTCCCGACGCGGTTCGAGGTGGGCGACGGGCCGGTCGTCTTCAACGCGTGCCAGATCGACATCGATCCGGCGACGGGGCGCGCCCTCGCGATCGAGCGGATCCTGAGTCTCATAGAGATCTAGGTGAGCGCCGCCGGGCGACCGAGCCGGCATGCCGATGTCGCATGGGACCCCGTGATCCCGCCGGCGCCGTCGACGATCGACCTCCACACCCACACCCGCCGCTCCGACGGCGTCCTCGAGCCGGCCGAGCTCGTCGCCCAGGCCGCGGCGGCCGGCGTGCGGCTGCTCGCGATCACCGACCACGACTCACTCGGCGCGTACCGGGAGGTCCGTGCCGCGTCGCCGCTCACGCTCCTCCCCGGCGTCGAGATCAACGCGGTCGTGCCGCCGGTCGACGGGCTCTGGGAAAGCGAGCTCCACGTCCTCGGGTTCGGGATGGATCCGGACGACCCGGCGTTCGAGGCTGCGCTCGTCGCCCAGCGGGAGGAGCGACGAGTCCGGTTCGAGCGGATCCTCGCCCGGCTCCGCGCGCTCGACCTCGGAGTCGACACCGAGGTGGCGGTCCTCGCTCCCGGCGCCGACGACGCCCTCGGCCGCCCGACGGTCGCACGGGCGCTCGTCGCTCGTGGCCACGCGACGAGCGTCGAGGACGCGTTCCAGCGACTCCTCGGTCGGGGATTGCCCGCGTACGTCCCGCGCGGCGGCCTCGACCCCGGCGGTGCCATCCGGGCGATCCGCGCGGCCGGCGGCCTGCCCGTTCTCGCTCATTTCCGGGAGTCGGTGGAGCGGATCCGCCTGGTCCGCGAGCTCGTCGGGCTCGGGCTAGGCGGCCTGGAGGTCTACTACCGGTCGTGGGACCGGCCGACCGTCGAGGCTGTCGAGTCGGTGGCTCGCGAGCTTCGGCTCGTCGCCACCGGCGGAACGGACTATCACGGCGACCTCGGCCCATACGCCGAGGCTCACGCTGCCCTATCGGTGCCGCCGGAGGTTGGCGTCGAGCTCGGGCGGGCCCTGGCCTCGGCGCGTGGCGCCTGACGTACCATCTTCCGGCGATGACGATCACCAGACAGCCCGGTCGGAGCCTCCCGGTCCTCGACCTCGCACCGCCGCCCCTCACGTCGGCGCGCTCCGCGAGTGCCGTCGACGACGAGCGCCTCGCCGAGTACCGGCCCGAGACCCGGGCCCTGCCGAGCTTCTTCGTCTGGACCCTCGGCTGCCAGATGAACCGGAGCGATTCGGAGGAGATGGCGGGGCGCCTCCTCGCCGCGGGCTGCACCGAGGCGCCGGCCCTCGACGCGGCCGACCTCGTCGTGATCAACAGCTGCGCGATCCGGGAGGCTGCCGAGCAGAAGGTCATCGGCCGGCAGGGTCACCTCACCAGGCTCAAGGCCGCGAATCCGGCGCTCCGCATCGTCCTGACCGGCTGTGCCGTCCGGGAGCCCGAACGCGCCGGCCTGCGGCGGCGCTACCCGGCCGTCGACCTGTTCCTCCGGCCCGACGAGGAGCCGGAGCTCGTCGACCGGCTCGGGCTCGCGTCGGCCCAGGCGCCGATCGGGGTGAGCGGCGCGACCACTGTCGTCGGTCGTTCGGTCGTCGGCGTCGCCGATCATCTCGCGGCGACCCGCGCCGCGGCAGTTGGCGCCGGCTCGGTCGCCCGCGAGTCGGCGATCAGCGCCTGGTTGCCGATCGTCTACGGCTGCGACAAGACCTGCACGTACTGCATCGTTCCGTTCAGCCGCGGCCCGGAGCGGAGCCGGCCGTTCGACGAGATCATCGCCGAGGCCGCGTCGCTCGCGAGCGCGGGCTACCGCGAGGTGACGCTCCTCGGCCAGAACGTCAACTCGTACGGTCACGACCTGCCGGCCGAAGCCCGCTTCGGACACATCGCGACCGAGCGCTGGGCGGGCCGCCGGCTCGACCTCGGCTCGCGGCCCGACCTCGCCGAGCTCATCCGGGCGATCGATGGGCTGCGTACGGCCGACGGCGGACCGGCCATCCCGCGGGTCCGATTCGTGACGAGCCACCCGTGGGACCTGTCCGACCGGCTCATCGCCGCGATGGCCGAGTGCCCGTCGGTCTGCGAGCACCTCCACCTGCCGGTCCAGTCAGGAGACGACACCGTGCTTCGGCGGATGGGTCGCCAGTACACGGTCGAGCACTACCTCGAACGCCTGACCGCGATCCGCGATGCCGTTCCGGGAATCTCCATCTCGACCGACGTCATCGTCGGCTTCTGCGGCGAGACCGAGACGCAGTTCGAGGCGACGGTCCGACTCCTCGAGACCGTCGGCTACGACCAGGTGTTCGCGGCGGCATACTCGCCGCGCCCGGGAACGCCGGCGACCCGCCTGCCGGACGACGTCCCCGCGGACGTGAAGCGCCGCCGCCTCAACGCCCTGCTGGCCCACCAGGAATCGATCGGCCTCGAGCGGAACCGGGCCTGGACCGGCCGCGAGGTCGAGGTGCTCGTCGACACGGTCGTGCCGGCTCGGTCGCACGACCACGACCACGACCACGATGACGCGCCGGCGGGGGAGGGGAGACCCGAGCCGGCGCCGGGCGACGTCCACCTCACCGGCCGGACGCGCCACAACCGGCTCGTCCACCTCGCCGGCGATCCCGCCCTCGTCGCGCGATTCGCAATGGTGAGGATCGCGCACGCTGGGCCGTACGCGCTTCGAGGCAAGCTGCGCCCCTCGTGACCCCGGTGCCGCCACTCGTCGTCATCGCCGGCGCTACGGCCACCGGCAAGACCGGCCTCGCGCTCCAACTCGCCGATGCGCTGCGCAACGAGGGGATCCCGGCTGAGATCATCTCCGCCGATTCGCGACAGGTCTACCGCGGCCTCGACATCGGGACCGCGAAGGTGCCCGCCGCCGACCGGGATCGGATCCCGCACCACGGCCTCGACCTCGTCGATCCCGACGAGCCGTTCTCCGTCGCCGACTTCGCGGCCCACGCCCGCACGTCCCTCAACGGAATCGCCCTCACGGGCGGCGTCGCGATCCTCGTCGGTGGGACCGGGCTATATCTCCGCGCCGTCGCCCGCGGCCTCGACACCGACGCGCTGCCCCACGACCCGGCGATCCGGGCACAGGTCGAGGCGGAGCTGTCCGAGACCGGCCTGCCAGCTGCCGCCGGTCGCCTCGCGATCCTCGCCCCGCTGCTCGCCGCGCGGACCGACCTCCGCAATCCCCGCCGCGTCGCGCGTGCCCTCGAGATCGCGGAGCTCCGCGGCGACGCGCCACGCCCAGAGCCGCGGGGCTACGACGCGCCCGTCGCCTGGCTCGGGCTGACCATCGATCCCTCGACCCACCGCCGCTGGATCGCCGGGCGCGCCCGCGCCCAGTTCGACGCCGGCCTCGTCGAGGAGGCGCGCGCCCTCCGCGAGCGGTACGACCCGAACGTTCCCGCGTTCAGCGCGATCGGCTACCGCGAGGCCTGGGCGGTCCTCGACGGGACACTGACGCGCGACGAGGCGATCGCCGAGGACGCCCGCCGGAACGTCGCCTTCGCGAAGCGCCAGGGGACCTGGTTCCGCGCCGAGCCCGGTATCGAATGGCTCGATGCCGCGGGCTCACCGCTGGGCGCGGCCCGGCGCGCCGCGCAGGACCTCGCCGAGGCGGTCGCGCAGAGCCCGTCCCGTCCCTAGTACACCTCGCTCCGGTTCTGGTTGATCTCCTCGACCCCCCGCGTCGCGTCGCTGTAGCGCGGGCGGTTCGTCGCATCGACCGGCAGCTCGAGCGTCGCGATCGCATACAGCGCCGCCTCGCGAACGTTCGACAACCCGAGCCCGTCGGCCGTCCGCGAGCTGATCTCGGTCGAGGCGTTAATCCGTCTCGTGGCAAGGTTGAAGTACGTCGCGAGGAGCTGCTCGTCGAGGACCTTGTTCATGTTCCCGCCCGGGACGAGCACCGCCGCCACCTCGTCGCTCGACAGGACGCCGTCGGCCGTCGACCCGTCCTGTCCGTCGAATCGGTCGTCGGTCGCCTGGATGCGAGCCAGGGTCTCCGCCGTCCAGAGCTCCGGATGGTTGCGCCAGTAGCCGAGGCCCTGCGGATTGCCCGTCGGCGTGACCTCGGTGATGGTCGTGGTCGCGCTCGCGGAAACGGCCGGATAGTCGTTCCCGTTGGCGTCGCTGAAGTCGAGACTGACGTTGTTCGCGAGGCTCGTGTCGGCGAGGACCAGGAGCCCGGGGCGGACCGAGTAGCCGATCGTCAGCGGCCCCGATGTCGCGGGCACCGCCCCGACGTTCCACGTGAGGGTCGTCGTGCCATCCGCATTCGCGACGACGTCGTCCGGCACCGGACCCGGTCCGGTGTCGAGCGCGATGCTGTAGTACACCTCCGCCGGGAGCGTGTCGGTGACCACGACCTCGGCCGCGTCCGCGTCACCGACGTTCTCGTAGGTGATCGTGTAGCCGACCGACTCGCCGGCGTTGACAGCCGTCGTGGCGGTCTTGGCAACCTCCATCTCGGGGAACTGGATGTCCGTCACGACGCTGTCGGTGATCGCCGGTTCGGGCTCGCCGAGCGCGTTCTGGGCGGTCATCGTCGCCGTGTTCGTGACCTCGTCGGCGAACGGCGGGAAGTCGATCGTCCCGTTGAGCGTCACGAGGAGCTCGCCGCCCTCCTCGACGATCTGGGCCGGGAAGACGAGCGTCCGGCTGCCGTCGCCGTTGAGGACGTTGAGGTCCGGAGTCAGGTCGGCGCCGGTGAAGGTCAGGCCGGCCGGCCAGGTGTCGGTGATCACGACGTTGCGGGCGAGCCCCGTCCCCGCGTTGTCGATCTCGACGGTGTAGCTGACGGGGTCGCCGGGGATCCCCGCGGTCGTCCCGGTCTTCGACATCGTCATGGCCGGGTCGCCGTACCGGTCGCGGACGAAGTCCTTCGACGCGTCGGTGACGTCGTCATCCGCGTGGAAGCTGTGGATGTTGTCGTCGAACTGGCCGGAGCTCAGGAAGTTGTAGCGGATCGCCGCCCAGTCGTTGAACCCGACGAGAATCTCGTTCGTGCCGGTCGGTGCGCACACGGCGAGGTTGTTGATGTCGTTGTTACCGACGGCCGCGCCGGTCTCGCCGCCCGTGCCGTCGTTGTCCCAGTCGATGTTCACATTGCCGGCCGTGTTCGCCCCCGGCCCGACCGCGCCGCCGGGCGTCGAGAACATCGTCTGGTCGGCGCCGTCGCCGAGGGTGACGCCCTCGTTGAGGCTCGCCTCGTTGAGCGTCGGCAGGGTCTGCGACGAGTAGTCCAGCCGGAGGGTCGGCGGGATCCCGGTGTTCGAGTGGGTGTAGCTCATGATGCTGAAGTAGTTCGGCTTGCAGTTCTGGTTGTCGATGCCGCCGTGGCGGAGCCCGAGGGTGTGGCCGCCCTCGTGCATGAACGTCACCGCCTGCAGGACCTGCGTGTTCGATCCGCCGCCGACCCAGAAGTCGTTGCCCCAGATCTCGCCCCGGCCGCCGCCCTCGTGCTTGAACAACGAGTAGCGGAAGACCCGGGCGCGGTTCGTGGCGAAGTTCGCCGCCTTGACCGTCTCGAAGCCGGTGAAGAAGTCGACGCCGACGGTCTCGGCGATCGCCCCGCCGCCGCCCATCTGGCCGACGTCGACGTGCAGCCGGATGCCGCCGGTCCCGTCGGGATTGGTGACGCCGGGCGCGATCGCGAACGCCGCGATGACCGTGTCGAGCGTCGTCCCGGTCGGAAGCGAGCCGGCGACCGCGACCGGGGCGTGGGTGTGGTCGCCGGGCTGGTCCGGGTCGCCGGTCACCACCCCGTCGTTGTCGGCGTCGACCTGCATCCAGTCGACCTCGACGTACAGGTCCTTGTGGTTGACATCCGGCCGGTTGGCGGCGGGGAACAGGTTGAAGTCGAGGTCCCCGGCGTTGAGGATCCCGTCCGCGTTGATGTCGACGTAGCCGTTCGTCTCCCACGAGTCGAGCAGGCCGTCTCCATCGGTGTCGTTCTGGACCTCGACCATCCGGCCGTAGATGTCCTGACTCAGCAGGCCCTCCGGGTCGACGTTCGAGCGCGCGTCACGCCAGGCGACGAGGACCTCGCTGACTGCGCTGAGGCCCGCCCCGGGCCCCACCTGGGTCGAGCCGTAGACGGCGGCAGTCGGGCCCTTGTTGGCCGTCATGTCGGTCGCGACCTGCTCCCGGGCGCCGACGAGGGTCCCGGTCATCGCGAGCTTCTGGATCTCGACCTGGTTCCGGTTCGTCAATGTCGGACCCGTCGTCAACGGGATGACGTAGTGCCCGGTCGAGGCGTCGATCGCGATGTCGCCGTGCTCCTCCTGGCCGCCCGTGACGGCCACGCTGATCTGGCTGCCGAGCAGCGCACCCGCGGGTGAGACGCGACGCGCGTAGACGTCGTCGTTCGCGAACTCGCTTGGCTGGCGATTCCAGACGACAAGGTATTCCTGCTGCTCCGGGTGATAGCGGGTGGTCGGGGCGTACTCGAAGCCGGCCGCGTTCGACACGACGAAGCTGTTGCCTGTCGCGCCGCCGTTGGCGTCGACGACGGCGCCGTTGCTGGAGACGATGCCCGCCCAGACCTCGCGCTCGAGCGCGTCCCCGCCACGATCGTCCGCCCAGCTAACGAGGAACTGGTCGTTGACCGGGTCGAATGCGATGCTCGGGGACACCGCGCGACCGCCGGCCGAGTCGGAAATCTGGAACGCCGGTGCGATCAGGTCCCCGGGGTTCTGGCCGCCAGTGCTCGTCGCCCCGCGAACGAGCCGGCCCCAGACCTCCGATTCTCCATCCCCCGTCACGCGCTCCCATGCTACGAGGAAGCGCCCGTTCGAGGCGTCGATCTGGCCGTAGGCGAGCGACGGGAACAGATCGTCGTCGCCGCCCGAGATCTTGAAGTTGGCGCCCTGGAGCGTGTTACCCGCCGGGGCAACGAGCTGGCCCCAGATGTCGTCGCCGCCGTCCCGCCGATCGCTCCACACGACGAGGCTGTCCTGCTGGGCCGGGTTGTTCGTGTTGATGACGTGGGCGACCTGCGGGAAGTCCTTGCTCGAGCCGCCGCTCGAGATGAGGAAGTCGGTGCCGCCGGCCAGGCTGCTGTCGAGGTTGACGAGCCGGCCTCGGATCTGGTCGTCGCCGTTGTGAACCTCGGTGGCTCCGGTCGTGTGATCGGGGTGCTCACTCCAAACGACGAGGAACTGGCCGGTGACGGCGTGCCACGTCGCGCCCAGCGTCCGTTGCTGCTGGTCGTCCTTGGCCGAGATGACGAACTCCGCGCCGAGGACCGCCTCCGCCGCGGGCGGCCGCGCCGCCTGTCCGCCGAGCAGAAGCGCGCTGCCGAGGACGGCGCTGAGGCCGACAGCCGGCAGCCTGCGAAGGAATGAATGGGCCCAGCGCGCCTCGCCGACGAACATCGCGACGCCCCTCCTCACCGCCCCGAACCGACCTGGCCTCACATGACGGATGCGAGGCTACGGAAGGCGAATCTACTCCGGGGTTGTCACGCGCGCGTCTCGAATCGTCAGAGCCCGCGTACCCGGATGTCGTCGCGGACAACGACGACGCCCGACACCTCGGACACGACCGCCACGATGTTGTCGCTGTCGAGGATGTCATCGACGAGACCACGGATCGTGACGACGCCGGCCTCAGTGTCGATCTGGAGCGAGTTCGCGTAGCGCGACGTCGCCGCGTCGGCCCGGAGCGCCTCGCGGACCCGATCGGTCATCTCGTCCTCGGCCGCGAGGAGCTCCCCGTGGTGATCCTCGTCGTACGGCTCGTCGAGGGCGGACGACCCAAAGCCCGCCGCGACCCGCAGCCCCTCCGGGCTCTCGTCCGGGACGACGACCGGATCGGTCGGCGGGATCCAGGCGAGGCCCTCCTCGGCGGCGATCAACGGGTCGATCGTCTCGCCGGCCCGGAGCTCGTTGGCGGCGAGTGCTTCGATGCTGTCGGCGCCCGACGGGTCCACTCCGGCCTCGAGGTAGCCCTCGTACCGCTCCTGGCCGGTCAGGCCGTCATCGCTGTCGACGACATCGCCGGTCCCCACGATCGAGCTCGAGTCCTCGAGCTCGGCCTCGACCTCGGCCTCGAGCTCTTCGGGCTCGAATTCGGGCCTCGGGGGCTGTTCGGACATGGTCGACCTCTCTTCCGGTGCGGTCCGTCGAGGCTGCGCCTTCGGGCATTGCGTCCACCGAAACGAATCGGGCCACCGGCGTTGCACCGAGGTGTCCGGCCGGTGGCGGTATCCTTCCGCCGATGCCACGCCGCGCGCTCATCGATCTTGCCGCCCCCGTCGAGCGGGCCTTCCTCGTCGCCGTCGACACCGGCGGCGACCAGGGCTGGTCGGCCGAGGACTCCCTCGCCGAGCTGGCCAGCCTCGCCGTGACTGCCGGCGCCGAGGTCGTCGGCGCGGAGTGGCAGAACCGCCGCCACATCGACCCGAACTGGTACATCGGCAAGGGCAAGGCGGAGGAGCTCGTCCACGCCCGGAGCGAGACCGGCTTCGACGTCCTCGTCGCCGACGACGAGCTGTCGCCGGCTCAGCAGAAGGCCCTCGAGAGCGTGCTCCGGGTGAAGGTCATCGACCGGAGCCGGCTGATCCTCGACATCTTCGCCCAGCACGCCCGGACCCACGAGGGCCGCCTCCAGGTCGAGCTCGCCCAGCTCGAGTACCAGCTCCCGCGGCTCACCCGGCTGTGGACCCACCTGTCGCGGACCGGCGGCGGGATCGGGACGCGCGGGCCCGGCGAGTCGCAGCTCGAGACCGACCGGCGGATCATCCGCGAGCGGATCAAGAGGATGAAGGAGCGGGTCGAGCAGGTCCGCACCGCGCGGGCCACGGCGGCCCGGGGCCGGGATCGGCGGCTCATCCCGACGGTCGGCATCGTCGGCTACACGAATGCCGGCAAGTCGACGCTGCTCAATGCGCTCGTCGGCTCGGAGGTTGCGCGCGCCGCCGACCAGCTGTTCGCGACGCTCGACCCGACGTCGCGCCAGGTCAGGCTCGGCGACGGACAGACGGCGATCGTCACCGACACGGTGGGTTTCATCCACAAGCTGCCCCACCAGCTCGTCGACGCGTTCCGGGCGACCCTCGAGGAAGTCAACCGGGCCGACGTCCTCATCGAGGTCGTCGACGCGGCCGATCCCCATTTCGCCGAGCACCGGGTGACCGTCCAGGCCGTCCTCGACGAGCTCGGCGCCGGCGACAAGCCCCGGCTCGTCGCGTTCAACAAGGCGGACCTGCTCGAGCCGTCGGCGCGGAACGGCGACGTGCCGGCGCCGGCGATCGGCGGGGCGTGCTTCGTCTCCGCGCTCAGCGGCTACGGGATGGAGACGATCCGGGCGGAGATCGCGGCCCTCCTCGCGTCGCTCTGGGTCTCGATCGACGTCGCGGTCCCATACACCGCCGGCGAACTCCTCTCGCGGGTCCGCGAGCGGGGCACGATCGACATCGACTACCGCGCTCGCGACGTCCGGGTCCACGGCCGGATGGCGCCGGCGCTGGCGGGCGAACTCGCGGCGGTGTCCGCCCGCTGGACGGAATCGCTCCGGAACGGGTCGGGACCGAACGGTGCGGCGCCCGACACGGCGGCCGACGAAACTACCGAAACGGCCGACGGAACGGAGGCCGGCACGCGGCCGTGAGCGAGCTCGTCCGGCGGGCCGGGCGGGGGACCGACGCGACCGGGGCGCTCGTCGTCTGGTCCGTCGCCGAGGGCCGGCGCGGCCGGCGTTGGCGAGAGGTGCGCACGCAGGCCGGTGGCGGTGTCGTCAGCTCGCTCCTCCTCGAGACCGAGCCCGGGGGCCGCTTCAGCCACACCGAGTTCGCAACCGGAGCCGGGCTGCTGACGCTACACCCGGAGGCCGACGGGACGCTCCACGGGAACGTCGTCACGACCGACGGGATTCAGCACATCGCAGGCCTGCCGTGGGATCCCGACAGCGTGCTCCTCGTTGAAGGTTCGACGATCGCCGCGGCGGCCGCCGCCCACGGCTTGCGCAGCGCGATCGCTCCGGATACGACGGCATCGCGGCCTGCAGCGTTCGCCGATCTCGGGCTCGCCGTGCGGCGCGTCGACGCGACGATCGAGCGGGTTGGCGAGGACACCTGGCGGCTCGGATCGGCGGGTGAGATCGCCGTCGACGACGACGGCCTGCCTCTGCTGGCCGGCGCGCGAATCTGGCCACTCGACGCGGAGTAGGGGAGTCGTGGCGCGCCGTGCGAGTCCGATCGTGGGTACGGTGTGGACAACATGCGCGAATCGCGGCGGGTTGCCTGAAAGTCGTGGATAAACCCCCTTCCCGATATGCCATCGCGGCACGTACAGTAGGTCTTGCCTGAAGGGGCACGGAGCGAACCGGCCGAAGCGACGGTGCTTGCATCGTCGAGTCGGAACGGACGAGCCGGGTTCCTTCGGGCGTTTCTCTTTTCCCCTCGGCTGACAACGCGCGGAGCCACGTCGCCGCGATGATCCGCTACGAGCGCCGGCCCGCCATCGACATCGACGAGCTCAACCGGTTGTTTGCCGCCGCCTGGGGCGCGCCGAAGCCCCGCTACGAGCGCGTCTTCGCGCACAGCTTCACGTGGGTCGGTGCGCGCGACGGGCCGGACCTCGTCGGCTTCGTCAACGTCGCGTGGGACGGCGACGTGCACTTCTTCCTCCTCGACACGACCGTCCATCCCGATCACCAGCACCGGGGCATCGGCCGCGGGCTCGTCGACGAGGCGATCGACGCTGCCGCGGAAGAGGGTGGCTCCACGTCGACGCCGACGAGGAGCTCATGAGGGGGTTCTACGAACGCTGTGGCTTCGTGCGGATCCCGGCGGGCGTGCTTGACCTCACGCAGGTCGAGAGTTGACGCTGGTTGGCGGCGCTCAGAAGTCCCGACGACCCGCGAAGTGCTCGCCGACCTCGGGTCGAGTCAGCTGGTAGACGGCGATCCGGTGGCCGCCCGGCGTCCGGAACGAGCAGATCGGGCCGTGGGGGATTTCGAACGTCCGTTCTTTTTTCCATCCGCGTCGCTTGAGCTCGGCGAGAGCGGGCTTCAGATCGGCGACCCGGTACACGAGGACCGGCGCCGCGCCTTCGACGTGGTCGGCAAGCAGGATCCGTGGACCCTCGGATGACAGCTCGATCATCGCGACGCGCGCGCCCATGCCCTCGACGGCGAACACGAGCCGGCCGCCGAGCACGTCCGTGAAGTACGCCACGTCGGCGACGGGATCGCGGCTCGGCATGTAGACGAAGTCGAGCGACTCGAACGCCATCAGGCAGTCAGACTACGCCGGTCGGTAGCCTCAGGCGGTTCAAACAAGAGGTGGCGGCTTGAACTCTTTGTCGCCGTTCGTGTTCGCCGTATCTACCGCAGCCGTCATCGCGTTTCAATTGGCCCTGGCGCTCGCTACGCCGTGGGGCGAGTACGCGATGGGCGGCCGGTTCCCGGGGCGATTTTCCAATCAGGATGCGCGTCGCTGCAGTCGCTCAGGCGCTCGTGCTGGGCCTGTTCGTGGTGGTCGTGCTGTCCGACGCGGGACTCGTCGCGCCGACAGTGGCGGCCACATATCCGTGGCTCATCTGGGTCGTTGTTGCGTTCTCAGCTGTCAGCGCCGTGCTGAATACGATCACGCAACGCCCGCGCGAGCGGCGCATCTGGCCTCCAGTCGCTCTCGTGATGCTCGCATCCAGCCTGGTCGTGGCCCTGAACGGGTGATCCGCGTAGCTCCCTCTGCCGGGACGATCGAGGAGCAGCGCCGGGCTCCCGTCGCGTTCAGCTGTCGAACCTGCCCTCAAGGGCCCGACGTGCCTCAGCCCACATGTAAGGGTCCTTCCAATACGAATCGTGCGTGAACAGATCGGTGTCTCCACGGTAGGCAATCCGGACGTCCTGGACCATGTCGGGCGGTCGTGTCTGGAAGATGCGCTTCGCCGAGAAGGCGAGGACGTCGAGGGACGACCACACGTTGATCCAGTGTCCGATGCTGTCTGGCAGCTGCGCCCGCCGGCGGGGCGAGTAGTGGGGATCAACGCCGACTCTCGGGTCGAAGATCTCGAGGACCGACGACTGGCTTCCAAACGTGATTAGCGGATCGATGTGCAGTCGATCCTCCGCGCGGACTGCCATGTCGAAGGCGATGATCCCGCCCAGACTGTGAGCGAGGACCGGGATCGGGCGGCCAGGCTTGCCCCAGCCGTCGGCGTGCTCGTTCAGGTCTCGGGTGACCCGGTCCTGGATGTCCTGTTTCTTGCCCTGGTAGAGGAGGACGTCCCCGACACCGGTCCCAAGCCACTCGAGGAGCTGTGCTCGGGCGCGGGCGTTCGCCGCGCCACCAACCCGGTCGACGACCCCGAAGACCGCGTCCTTGACGGCATCAACCGTGGAGTCGACGACGTGCTTGAGCCAGTCTGGGATGAGGACGCCCTCCTGGAGGGCCGGCTCCGAGCGCACGCCCGCGTAGCGCTCGGCGATCGTTACGCCCATCGCCACAAGCGTCGGCCCGTCTGCCGCGCGGGCAAGAAGCGCCAGCTCGTCACCCACGTCCTTTATGCGCTCACCGACAGCTGCGTCCTCGCGGATGCCGAGCTCGTGCAGGCGGGCAAGTGCTGCCTTCCGAACGGTTTCTTCCGGATCCTGCACGGATGATTCAGTAAAGCCGGGGTCGGCCGCGCGGCTGGTCGCCAAGAGGCCGAGGCCGAAGGCCCGAGCCTCGTCCTCGGGCGAGACGGCTCCAGCGGGTCCACCGATCGCTTCCGAGTCGGTCAACCGGGCGTCGCGCGACCACTGTGGGTCGGCAACTGGAACCGTGTCCGCAATCCCGGCGACAGGCGCAGCAATGTCACCCCAGTACACAGCGATAAGACGCCACGGCGGGCCAATGCCATCACGCAACGCATCGACGTCGGCGTTGAAACTCTCCCTGCTGCGGTTCGCGACTCCGTGGATCACCAGGACCGCACGGTCGTGATTCAACATGGATGCCCTCTGGGTGGGGTCACGGCCCGAGCAATCGCATTGTCCTGCCTGAGGGCAACCTAACTACCGATAAGGTAAGTTATGTCTGC
>DASYTG010000029.1:0-25509 GCA_036002525.1 Candidatus Limnocylindrales bacterium | reverse complement strand
TGGCGACGTCGCCGGCGGCGCGCCCCGCCTCAGCATCCCCATCAACGATGGGCTTGGTACCGCTGACCTGTTCGCGTTCCTCGACGTTGCCAACTGTGCGAGCAATACGGTCAGCACCGACAGTCCGACTTGCCCCGTATTCCTGAACCAGGTCTATGGGTCGTTCGCCAGCTGGGATGCCTTCGTCGCGGCACACCCGACCTTCAAGATTGTCTCGGGTGGCATCCCGTTCGTCATTGCCGATCAGGCGGGCACGTACGTTGTCAGCGACATCGTCCTTCGGTAGATAGCGCGGACAGACAAGAACCGGGGGCCTTCGGGGGCCCCCGGTTCTTCTTTGCCAGGTGGAACAGGCCCCGAGCCCAGGAGCAGCAACGACTCCCGGGTGGCTCGTCCAGCGGCTGATCCTGAACGTGGGACTTCGGGAGGACGAGGTCCGTGCAATGACCGCCGACGAGGCACACGCGGCCTGGGAGGCCTACAAGGCCCAGTCCAAGTAGGCGTAGATCGCGCTCGAAACCCCGCTACGGCCGGGCGGGCAGCCTCGTGATCCAGTACTCCGTGTCCGGCGTGACCGGGGTGCCGAAGCGCGCGTTCACCGCCCACAGGCGGCCCGACTGGAAGGCGGCCGTCGTCGGGACGTCGAGGTCCGGCGACGTGATGTCCCCGACGTGGCGCGCGGAGAGCAAACCGGCGCCGAGCCGGAACACCGACACGGTGCTCAGCTGGTTGCGGACAACGTAGAGCGTTCGCCCGTGGAGCTCCAGACCGTCGCCGAAGCTCACGCTCGCGCCGCCGAGGTCGATCTCGAGCGTCTCGCCGGTCGCCGGATCGACCCGCCATAGCTGCCCGGTATTGCTCTGGACGAAGATCAGCCAGCCACCGCGGGCGACGATCCCGTTCGCGTTGAACTGCAGCGGGACGAACGCGAGGCCGTCGCCGCTCAGCGGTAGCGTCTCGACATCCGACGGGTCCGGCAGCCTGCCGGCGGGCCCGAGCGGGATGACGTCGAGCTGCTGGATCCCCGAATCGGTGACGTAGACCGCGTCGCGGGTGACGACCAGGTCGTTGAGGAAGACGGCGGGCGAGAACGTGTACGTCTCGAGCAGGTCGCCGGTCGACGCGTTGTAGACGCGGACCTCGCCGGTCGGCCCGCCGGCCGCCCAGAGTCGATTCCGCCGGGCTTCGTATTCGACCCCGACCGCGACGGTGCCCGTCCCCGCGACGAGCTCGTCGCCGTGCCCGGTCCGCACGTCGCCCTTCCAGATCGCACCGCCTGCGAGCGAGCCGACGAACACGGTCGTGCCTCGGCCGGCGGTGATGCCCTCGGGCGCCCAGCCGTTCGGCAGGTCGATCCGCTCGGGAAAAGGTCGGTCGGGGCCGGCGGCCGCCACCGGTGCTGCGATCACCGCGGCGCCGACGAGGGCGGCGATGAGGGCCAGAACGAGGGTCGAGCGTCGGTTCATCGGGAATCCTCCACCGGGGTCCAGGGGCGGGAGAGGTGGCGCCGGGCCCGGAATCGTGGGCGCGGCGGCGTGTGTTCAAGGGTACGCCGGGTGGGCCCGGGCCGGTTCTTTCGGCCTAGGATGGCCGCATGGCCGTGGTCGCGATCCCGCGCACGACGATCCTCTGGCAGCGCATCGACGTCCCCGGCATCGAGTGGTGCCGGACCTCACCGACTCCGCTGGGTGGCCGGCTGGACGGCGTCGCGCTGGTCGACAGGGACGGCGAACCGTTCCAGCTCACGTACGAGATCGAGGTCGACGAGGCAGCGCGAACGCGCCGGGTCGCCGTCGAGTGGCGGGGTGGCTCGCACGACGGCGGGATCCAGCTCGAATCCGACGGGAGCGGCGCGTGGAAGCTCGGCGGCCGGCCGATCTTCGCATCGCCCGAGGCACTGGACGTCGACCTCGGCTTCTCTCCGGTCACGAACTCGTTGCCGGTCTGGCGCCTCGGCGCAAGCCTGCCGGTCGGTGAATCGCGTGAGATTCGGGTCGCCTGGCTCCTCTTCCCGGAGCTGGAGGTCGTCCTAGGCCGCCAAACGTACGAGCGGCTGTCCGGTCGGACGTGGCGATACCGGTCGGAGTGCTTCGAGGCCGAGCTGGAGGTCGGCGAGGACGGCCTCGTCGATGACTACGCGGGTCTCTGGCGGGTCGTGAGTCGCCGGTAACATCCCCGAGCCCGGGCGACCGCTCGCTCCGACCACACTCGTATTCGGCCGACGGCCATCGGCCAAGGGTGTCGTGTCTGACCTGGGAGCGGTGCCGGTGCTATCGGCCCCGGCCTCGCCCCGGCGGACTCGCAGGAATCGGTGGAGAGCGGCCCGCCAGGGGCCGCCCTCCGGGTCGACGCTAGACCACCTCGCGGAGGCGGCCCGTCTCGACCTCGTAGATCAAGCCATGCACGGGCACGTCCTTGATCCACGGGTGGGCGCGGATCTTCTCGATCTGCGAGCGGAGGTTCGCTTCGAGCTCGGGGAGGGCATGGAAGGCCAGGTCGACGTCCCGGCCCGTCTTCTTCGCGAGGCCGCGGCGAACCTCGTGTGGCGGGCTCGAACCGCCCGATCCGAGCGGTTGACGGGGCCGTCCGGGTCGGGGCCGACGATAATGGCGGGGTCATGGCCGCGAGAACACGACAGGACACGCCACTCGACGGGATGACGGTCGCGGTCCTCGTCGCCGAGGGCGTCGAGGATCTCGAGTACTGGGTGACGGTGATGCGCCTTCGCGAGGCGGGCGCGACCGTCACGTCCGTCGGGCTGAGCCTCGAGACCGTCTACGGCAAGAACGGGCTGGCGGCCAAAGCCGACCGGCTCGCTGCCGACGTCGACCCGACCGAGATCGACGCGCTGCTGATCCCCGGTGGGTGGGCCCCGGACAAGCTGCGCCGCTACGAGGCCGTGACCGGCCTCGTCCGGGCCGTCCACGACGCCGGCAAGCCGATCGGGATCATCTGCCATGGCGGGCTCGTCGCCATCAGCGCCGGGATCGTCGGAGCCGGTCGGCCGACGACCGGCTCGCTCGGCATAAGGGACGACCTGGTCAATGCCGGCGGACGCTGGGTCGACGTGCCGGCGTTCCGCGACGGCACGCTCGTCTGGGGCCGGGTCGTCGACGATATCCCGGCCTTCAACCGGGAGCTGCTGGCGCTCCTGGTCGAGCGGGCGCAGGCACGCGAGATCGCCGAGGCCTGACCCGGCCGCCGGCGAGCTCCTCGGCGATCTCCTGCACCTCGGCGAGCGAAACGACCCGGAGTGCCGCCTCGGCCGCCTCGCGGCACGCCGCCACGTCCAGCCCGGCGATCGCCTCCCGGAGCGGCCCGACCCGCCGCGGCGCCACGCTCAGCCCGCCCACGCCCAGCCCCACGAAGAGCGCGGCGGCGAGCGGGTCGCCCGCGGCCTCGCCGCAGATCCCGACGGGCCGGCCGTGCGCGGCGGCTGCGTCGACGACCGAGGCGATCAGCCGGAGGACGGCCGGCTGGAACGGTGACGCGAGCTCCGCGAGTGCCGGGTTCGTCCGGTCGACCGCCAGCGTGTACTGGACCAGGTCGTTGGTCCCGATGGAGAAGAAGTCGACGATGGGAGCGAGCGCCCCGGCCGCCAGCGCCGCCGACGGCACCTCGATCATCACGCCGACGAGCACGTCCGAGGCAGCCTCCTGGCCCTCGGCCGCCAGGCGATCGCGCACGCCATCGATGATCGAGCGCGCCGCCAGCACCTCCTCGCGCGTCGCCACCATCGGCAGCAGGATCCGCAGCGTCCCGCCCGGCACGGAGGACAGGAGCGCCTCGACCTGGGTCTCGAGGAGCTCCGGCCTCCGGAGTCCAAGCCGGATACCCCGGACGCCGAGGGCCGGGTTGGGCTCGGGCCTGACGGAGACGAATCCAGCCGGCTTGTCGCCGCCAACGTCGAGCGTCCGGAAGGTGACGGGCCGTCCGCCCATCGCGGCCGCGATCCGGGCGTAGAGCGACCGCTGCTCGGCCAGCCCGGGCGGCACGGACCGGCCGAGGAACAGCAGCTCGGTGCGGACGAGTCCGATTCCCTCGGCCCCGGCGCTCGCGGCGAGCTCGGCTTCCGCGACCGAGCCGACGTTCGCCTCGATCGCCACCGGCAGGGCCGTCGATCCGCCGGGCGCCGCGACGACTGGCTCCGGCGCGGTCCGGAGCAGCCCGGCGACCTCCCCGTCGGACGGGTCGACGAGCAGGCAGCCGTTCGAGCCGTCGACGACGACGCGGAGCCCGTCGAGGTGCTCGCCGACCTGGGCGCCGAGTCCCAGCACGAGAGGCAAGTCCAGGGCGCGGGCGACGATCGCGGCGTGTCCGTTCGGCGTTCCGCCGGCCAGCGCGAGGCCGGTCACCAGTCCCGGCCGCAACGCCGCGACCACCGACGGATCGAGGTCGTCCGCGGCGACCACCGCCGGCGCCCCGTCGCGGTGGTGGAGGTCCGCCCGGACGCGTCCCGTCAACCGGTCGACGACACGCCGTCCAACGTCCCGGAGATCCGCTGCGCGCTCGCGGAAGTAGTCGTCCTCGACCCCGGCGAGGATGTCCGCCTGGGTCGCCGCTGCCCGGTCGATCGCCTCCTCGGCGGTCGCGCCCGCCTCGATCGCGTCGAGCGCCGGCTGGACGAGGCCGGGGTCGCGCGCGAAGATCGCCTGGGCCTCGAAGATCGCCCCAACCTCCGGTCCCGCCCGCTGGGCGGTGTCGCGCGCCAGCTCCTCGAGCTCGGCGGCCGCCGCGCCGAGGGCTTCGTGGAGCCGGGTGCGCTCGCCTTCCGGATCCCGCCGCCCGGTGCTACCGGCCGGGGATGGGACGTGCGCCTCCGGCGCGATCCAGAGCAGCCGTCCCACGGCCGCGCCCGGGGATCCTGGCTGCCCCGCGAGGCGCTCACGGCTCACGTAGCGGGCCTCGCGACTCAGCGCCGCGCGACGTCGGCGAGGACGCCGAGCAGGAGCGCGGCGGACGTCGCTCCCGGATCCTGGTGGCCGATGCTCCGCTCCCCGAGGTAGGAGGCGCGGCCCTTCGTGGCCAGCATCGGGATCGTGGCCTCCATCCCGGCAGAGGCGGCGGACGCGGCCGCGGCGGTCACCGCCGCGCTGTCGCCTCCCGCGTCGAGCGCCGTGCGCGCCGCTGCCGCCGCGGGCAGGAGTGCGTCGAGCATCGTCTTCTCCCCGGCGGTCGCCTTGCCGAGGCCGGCGATCCCACCGCACGCGGCCTCGAGCGCGACGACGAAGGCCTCGGCCGGGGAAGCCGTCGCGCCGTTGGCGAGGGCCCCGGCGCCGCGCACGAACGCCGTACCGTAGAGCGGCCCGGCTGCGCCGCCGACCGTGCTGATCAGGGTCCTGCCGGCTCGCCGGAGGAGATCGGCCGCGGCGGCGGCGGGCGGCTGGGAAGGGTCGACCGGTCCCTGCGCATCGAGCATCGCGACGATCGCCCCGAACCCGCGATCCAGGTTCGTCCCGTGGTCGCCGTCGCCGATCGCCTGGTCGAGCGCCGTGAGCGAGGCGGCTTCCACGTGGACGCGGGTGGCCGCGGTTCGGAGCCAGGACTCGAGCGCGTCGATCATCTGCGCAGGTCCCTCGTGAATCCTTCGATGGGCGCCGAGTCTAGCGCGGTGAGCGACCGCCGGGCGGGGCTGGGGGCACCGGGCCCGGCGGTCGGCGTGGGAGGGGTCAGACGCCCCACCTGAGGGCCGCGGTGTGAACCGGGGCGTCCCACCAGCGGACCAGGTCGTCGTCGAGCTTGAGGAGCGTGACCGAGAATCCGGCCATCTCCAGGCTCGTGATGTAGCTGCCCACGAGCGAGCGCGAGATCGAGATCCCGCGACCGGCGAGGATCTTCGCGACGCTGTTGAACGCGACGTACAGCTCGATGAGCGGCGAGCCGCCCATCCCGTTCACGAACGCGAGGACTGAATCGCCCCGGGTCAGCCCGAGGTCGGACACGATCGGCTCGACGAGCCACTCGGCCAGGTCGTCGACCGGTGCGAGCTTCTCCCGGCGCCGGCCCGGCTCGCCGTGGATGCCGATCCCGACCTCGACCTCGTCGTCGCCGAGCTCGAACGTGGGCGTGCCGGCAGCCGGCACGATGCACGAGGTGAGCGCCAACCCCATCGAGCGGGCCCGCGCGTTGACCTTGACGGCCGTCGCGGTCACGTCCGCGAGCGAGCCGCCAGCCTCGCCATGAGCGCCGGCGATCTTCTCGACGAGGACGGTGCCGCCCACGCCCCGCCGGCCGGCCGTGTAGAGCGAGTCCTGGACCGCCACGTCGTCGTTGGTCACGACGGAGGCGACCTCGATGTCGCCGGCCACGAGGTCGGCGGCCATCTGGAAGTTGAGGACGTCGCCGGTGTAGTTCTTGACGATGTGGAGCACGCCGGCGCCGCCATCGACCGCGCGGGTCGCCGCCTCCATCTGGTCGGGGACGGGCGAGGTGAACACGTTGCCGGCGCAGGCCGCGTCGAGCATCCCGAGCCCGACGAACCCGCCGTGGAGCGGCTCGTGGCCCGAACCGCCGCCGGAGACGAGCGCGACCTTGCCCCGGCGCGGACCGCCGGCGCGGAGGACGACGTTGTTGGCGGCGTCGATCTTCACGACCTCGGGGTGGGCGGCCGCCAGTCCGGCCAGGCTCTCGGGGACGATCGACTCGACCTGGTTGATGAGCTTCTTCATGCGGCTCGGGGCGTTGGTCGCCATCTGGGTGCCTCCTTCAGGAGTGACGGTTCGGCGGATCGGGTGGGCGGGTCAGTCGGCGTGGACGGGCTCGCGGACGGCCGCGCCGGGCACGGTCGCCGTGCGGGCATGGCCGATGAACTGGTAGACGAAGGCACCGACGAGGCCGCCGACGATGGGGCCTGCGACGTACACCGGCAGGAGCGCGGCGAAGTTGGTCTTCGAGCCGATGATCGCCTCGAGGAGCTCCGGGCCGATCTGGCGGGCGGGGTTCAGGGCGGCGCCGGTGATGGGGCCGACGAGGATGATGATCCCGTAGACGATGAACCCGATGATGATCCCTGCGAACCCGGCAGGCGCGCGGCCATCGACGGCGGCACCAAAGACCGTGAAGACGAGGATCGCGGTTCCGATCACCTCGGCCGCGAAGCCGATCGCGAACCCGGCGTTGGCGTTGACGTCCACCGCGCCCAGGCCAAGGGCAACCGGATCGTTCCCGGTCAGGATGATGAGAGTCAGGCCGGCGCCGATGAACGCGCCTGCCAGCTGGGCGGCGATGTAGCCGATCGCCGTCGAGGTGTCGATCTTGCGGGTCGCGAGCAGGGCGATCGTGACCGCCGGGTTGATGTGGCAGCCGCTGATGTGGCCCACCGAGTAGACGGCCGCGAAGATCGCGAAGGCGAAGGCGAACGAGATCGTCGACAGCTCGGCGCTGCCGAACGGGTTCGAACCGGTCAGGAGCACGGTCAACGGGACCGAGCCCGCGCCGATGAACACGAGGATCGCGGTGCCGATGGCCTCGGCGGTGAGCTTCTGGGAGAAGGTCGGGGACGACATCTGGAATTTCTCCTCCGAACTATGGGATGGCTCGCCGGTCAGGCGATTTCCGATTCAGGGACCGACGCCACGTACGGCGCCAGCTCCTGGGTGAGGGCGGTGATGGCGGCCTCGGCGTCGGGGCCGTCGGCGGTCAGGGAGATCTCGCTCGAGGGCCGCAGGGTCAGGCCCAGGATCGCGATCAGGCTCTTGGCGTCGGCCTCGCGGCCGCGGTGCTCGATCACGATCCGGCTCTCGAAGCGGCTCGCGGCCTGGACGAACCGGGCGGCGGGCCGCGCGTGGAGGCCACTCGGGTCGACGACGGTGAGGTGGCGGGAGACCGATGGCACCGGTCAGCCCTCCGGGAGCTTCTTCAGGGTCGACGCCGCGTCCGCGGCGGCGGCGACCTCGTCGATCGACGCTCCCACGGTGGCCTGGACCGCGGCGAGGATCGCGCCCTCGACGAGGGGCGCCTCGCTGACCCGGACCCGCGCCCGCTCGCCGTCGTCCAGCTCCTCGAGCGCGAGCTCGAGGCTCAGGGCGGCACTCCCGAGGTCGAGCAGCACGAGAGCGGCCTCGGCGGGCACGTCCGACCAGTCGCCGAGTGCCTCCCGGATCGCAGCGGCAATCCGCGGGGCGCTCGTCCCAAGCCGGCCGTCGGCGGTCCCGCCGGCGGCCGCGACGCGAACGTCGCCGCCCGCGACCTGGGCGACCATCTCCTGCAACCCTTCAACGAGCCTCGCGCTGTGGGACACGAGAACCAGGCTCACCAATCGCGCCTCCTTCGCTGCGTGGAGCTGGATGACGAGATGCTCTCCCGGAAGTCGTCAAGAAGCCATCAAGGTCGCGGATGGATTGCGGATGGATGTCGGTCCGGACCGAATCGGCACCCGCGTCCCGTTGTGGGTTGCGGTCGGGCCTGCCTACACTCCGTCACCGTGCCGTCACCGACCGACACCCGCGCGATCGACGCCACCGCGCTGCGCGCCGCCCTCGCAGGCGCTCGCAGCACGATCGATCGCCATGCCGCCGGCCTGACCCGGCTGGACGCCGTCCTGGGAGACGGCGACCATGGCGACAATCTGTCGATCGGCTTCCGGGCCGTCGAGGAGCTGCTCGGCGAGCTCCCCGCCGAGACGCTCCCCGGGGACCTGCTCCGGGCAGTCGGCCACCGCCTCGTGGCCGCGGTCGGAGGCGCGTCCGGGCCGCTCTACGGCACGGCGTTCATCGAGGCCGGCTTCCGAGCCCGCAATGCCGGCGTCCTGGAGCCGGCCCTCGTCGCCGAAATGCTCCTCGCGGCCGCGGCCGGGCTCTCACGTCGGGGCCGGTGCTCCGTCGGCGACAAGACGATCCTCGACACGCTCGCGCCGGCCGCCGAGGCGTTCGCCGGCGCCGTCGGGCGGGGTGACGCCGAGGCGGCGCCGGCCGCTGCGCTCGGCGCCGCGCTTCGCGGCATGCGCTCGACCCGTCCACTCGTCGCCCGGCGGGGGCTCGCCCTCCGTCTCGGCCCGCGTTCGGCCGGTCACCTCGACCCGGGGGCGGTGTCCTGCCTGCTCCTCGTCGTAGCGTTCCTCCGCCGATGACCGACGCCGACGCGCTCCGACGCCGGGTGGCCGCCCTCGAAGAGGAGCACCGCCGGGTGTTCGACGAGGCGCAACGCGAGGCGGACGCGCTGTTCGCGCAGTACCAGCTCAGCCAGTTGATCGCATCCGGCGGTACGCCCGATGAGCTCGGTGCGGCGGTCGTCCTGGAGCTCATCCGGCTCGCTGGAGCCGACGCCGGTGCGATCTGGCTCGGCGCGCCGGGCCGCCCCGATCTCGCCCTCGTCGCCGCCGCCGGCACCTTCGACCGTCCCCTTCCGGACCGTCATCCGGACCTGGCCGGGGCGCGAGACTGGGCGGAGACGAGACCGGAGTTGCGGTTGGTCGTCCTCGGCGAGGATCCGCCGGCGACGTTGCTGGCGCTCCGCGCCGGCGGACAGGACCTCGACGCCGATGGCCTCCGGATCGCGCACCTTGCCCGCCACGAGCTCGCGGTCGCGTTCGCGGGCGCCCGGTTGCGCGAGGCACTGGAGGTCGAACGGCTCGAGCTCGCCGCAGTCGTTGACGGCGCGACAGACCTCATCGTCCAGGTCGACGAGGCGGGCCGCGTCACCCGGGTCAATCCTGCCGCGCTACGAGCCCTCGGCTTGGCGTCGGCCGCCGAGGCGATAGGCCGGAGCTGCCGGGAGGTCCTCGGGTGCGACGTCGCGGGCGGCCACGCCGCGCCCGATTGTCCGCTCGCCGAGGTCATCGCCTCCGGGGTGCCGATCGCCTACCGCGAGACCGCTGTCCGCGGCGCCGAGGGCGGCCCGATCCAGGTCGCCGGCGGCTATTCGCGCGTCCTGGGCGGAGGCGGCGTCCGGGCGACCGCGATCCTGCGCGACATCACCGCCGTCCATGCCCTCGAGCAGCTCCGCGAGGCGTTCGTGGCGACGGTCAGCCACGAGCTTCGGACACCGCTGGCGCTTGTCCGGGGCTATGCGGAGACGATCCTCCATCTCGAGCTCGACCGCGACCGCCAGCGCTCGTACGTCGAGCGGATCGAGCAGGTCTCGGCCCGGCTCACCTCGCTCGTCACGCAGATCCTCGACGTGACGCACCTGGACGCCGATCCCCTGGTCCTGGAGCGGGCGCCGGTCCGGTTCGAGGCGCTGACGGCTCGCCTCCAGGGCGATCTCGCCCTGTCGGGTGACGACCGGCGGCTGGTCGTGGCCCTGCCGCCGGACCTGCCGCCGATCGAGGTCGACGCCGGCCGCGTCGGTCAGGTCCTCGAGAACCTCGTCGGCAATGCGCTCAAGTACGCGCCGGATGCGTCGACCGTCGTGGTCGGCGCGGCGGTCGAGGGCGACTGGCTGGTCGCGACGGTCGACGACGAGGGCGTCGGCGTCCCGGAGGCCGAGCGGACGCTCGTGACCGAGCCGTTCCACCGGGCGTGGAACGTCCGGGAGTCGCGGATCCCGGGCACCGGCCTGGGCCTCTATATCAGCCGCCGCCTTGTCGAGGCGCACGGCGGCCGGCTGACCGTCGGCGATCGGCCGGACGGGCCGCCGGGCACCCGGGTGACCTTCTCGCTGCCGCTCCTGGCGCGAACCGCGATCGTGCCCCATGCGTGAACGGATCCTCATCGTCGAGGATGAGCCCGAGTTCGCCGGCCTTCTCGAGCTGTGGATGTCGAACGCCGGATACCGGCCCCTGCTCGCCGCGTCCGGCAACGACGCCCTCCGGCTGTTCTACGAGGAGCACCCGGACCTGGTCATCCTCGACGTGGCGCTGCCGGGCCTCGACGGCTGGCAGGTCATCGAACGGATCCGCGAGTTCTCCCGCGTCCCGATTCTCATGGTCACGGCCCGGAGCAGCGAGCCGGACAAGATCCGCGGCCTCAAGCTCGGGGCGGACGATTACGTCACGAAACCGCTCAGCTTCCCCGAGCTGCTCGCCCGCGTCGAAGCCGCTCTCCGGCGTGCCGCGATGCCCACCCCCGAGCGACCGCGACGGCTCCAGTTCCGGGACCTCGTCATCGACCTCGACGACCACCGGGCCCGCCTGCGCGGACAGGAGATCCGGTTGACACCTACCGAGTTCCGACTTCTGACCTACCTCGCCGAGCACGCCGGGCAGCTCGTCGCCCATCGCCAGGTCCTCGCCGAGGTGTGGGGCGGCGGATACGACGCGGACGTTCACCTCCTCCGCATGACGATCCGCAACCTTCGCCTCAAGCTCGAGGCGGTCGCGCCAGGGGAGTCGTACATCGCGACCGAGTACGGGCTCGGCTATCGGTTGACGGGTCCCGTCTGACGGGCCGGTCGCGACCGAGGGCCTCACCACCCCGGCCGCGACTGCCAGTCCAGCCAGGTCTCCGGCTCGAGCCGCGGGCGCAGGAGGGCCGCTCGCCCGCCGCGCACCGCGACCTCGGCCGGGATCGGGTGCGACAGGAAGAACGGCATCGCCTCGCTGAAGCCGTAGGCGCCCACGTCCAGGACGGCGACGAGGTCGCCCGGGTCCGGAGCGGCCAGCATGACCTCGGTCGCGAGGACGTCGAGTCCCGAGCAGAGGGGGCCGGCAACGGTGACCGGGGCGAACCGTCCGCTCCCCTCCCCCGACCCGCCAAGGCGTCGGACGCGATGCTCCTGGCCGACCAGGGCCGGCCGCAGCAGATGGTGGATGCCGCCGTCGAGAATGACGACCTCCCGCCCGTCGACCGCCTTCCGGTCGACGACGCGGGCCACGTAGGCGCCGGCCGGTCCGACGAGGAACCGGCCCGGCTCGAGGAGGATTCGGGCGTCGCGGGTGACCGGATCGGTGGACCAGGCCTCCGCCAGCGCGGCAAGCCGCCGGCCGAAGCCGACAAGATCCAGCGATTCCTCGTGGGGTTCGTAAGGGATCCCCAGGCCGCCGCCCGCGTCGACGAAGCGAAGCGGGAATCCGGCCGCCGCCGCGAGTTCCCGGGCAGCCACGATCGTGGCCGCAACGTGGTCCGTCAGGGCGCCGGCATCGAGGACGTTCGACGCGCCGAACGCGTGGAGCCCGAGCGGTTCGAGGTGCGGCGACCGAGCGGCGTATCGGGCGGCCTCGAGCAGGTCCTCCGGACCCATCCCGAACTTGCCGGCGCCCTCGTCGCCGACGAGTCGAACCCGCTCGAGCCGGGCCGCGGGGGAGACCGCGGCACGGAGGAGGATCGGGATGCACCGCCCGGCGGCCGCTGCGATGGCCTCGAGCCGGCGAAGCTCGCCGGGTGATTCGACCGTCACCGCCCGGATCCCGGCACGAACGGCGGCCCGGAGCTCGTCGTCGCGCTTGCCGGGTCCCGTCATGACGATCAGGCTCGCGGCCACGCCCGCCCGCAGCGCCGTCGCGAGTTCGCCGCCGGACGCGACGTCCGCCCCGAGTCCGAGCTCGGCGAGGTGCGCCACGACGCCGAGCGCCGGATTCGCCTTGACCGCGTAGGCGAGCTCGAAGCCAGGCGGCAGGATGGCCCGGAGGGCCGCGACCTGGCGTGAGACGACGTCGAGGTCGTAGACGTAGAGGGGCGTCCCATACCGCTCCGCGAGCTCGTCCGGGGCGACGCCGCCGAGCCGGCCCGCCCTGAGGATCTCGTTGCGGGCCGGCGGGCGGCCGCGCCGAAGTCGATCGCCGCCATCGACCAACGGAGACGGCGCGCCGGCCGGCGGCGGGAGACGCAAGACGCTCACCGGAGCGCCCCCTCGAGCGCGACCCGGGCGTTCGTGCCGGCATCGCGGAGCTTGACGATGATGGCTGTCGCGGCGGACAGGCCATGCCCGCCGGTGAACGCCCCCGGCAGGACCCGGGTGCCGGCGATGACGACGGCCCGCTCCGGGACCACGAGCGGCTCGGCGACCGAGCCCTCGATCACCCGCTCCTCCACGAGGTCGTACAGGCGCGAGGTGCCCGTCAGGGTGACGCCGGCGGCGATCACCGCGCCGCGCCGGACGAGGACGCCGTCGAGGAGCACCGACCCGGCCCCGACAAACGCATCGTCCTCGACGATGACCGGCCGCGCCCCCGGCGGCTCCAAAACGCCCCCGAGGAGGACGCCCGCCGCGAGGTGGACGCCCGCGCCGACCTGGGCGCACGACCCGACGAGGACGTGCGAGTCGACCATCGTGTCCGCCCCGATCCACGCCCCCACGTTGACGTACGACGGCGGCATGACGACCACCCCGGGCTCGAGATGGGCGCCGACCCGGACGGAAGTCCCGCCGGGGACGATCCGCCAGGGACCGTCGGCGAGTGCCCGTGGTGCCAGCGCCGCGCGGTCGCGGAAGTCGAACGGCCCCACCGACCAGTCCGTGGTCGTTCGGTCGGCGAACCGGGCGAGGATCGCCGCCTTGACCGTCGGGTCGACCCGCCAGCCCGAGGGCTCGGCGGGATCGGGCGAAGCGGCCCGCAGGCGGCCGGCCTCGAGGTCCTCGAAGATGGAGGCCGGGTCGACGGCAACGGCCGGCGCCGGCGGCGCCGGCAGCTCCTCGGCAATCATGCGACCGCCTCGCGCGCCGTCACCGGCTCCACGGTCGACGTCGCGATGCGTCCACCGCCCCCCTCGACGAGGCCGAGCCGGCGGAGCAGCTCGGCGAGCGCCGCGCGGGGCTGGTGGTCGAGCGGCAGAAGCGGGGCGCGCACGGCATCCGTCTCGAGGAGACCCATGAGCAGGAGGGCGGCCTTGGCCGGGACCGGGTTCGGACCGCCGCGGAAGTTGGCCAGGAAGAGCGGCAGCCAGCGCTCGTGGCGGCGTCGGGCAGCCACCCAGTCGCCCGCCCGGGCGGCGGCGCAGAGTGCCGCCATCTCGCCGGGGATCTCGTTCGACGCCACCGACACGACCCCGTCTCCGCCGAGCGCGAGCACCGGCAGCGCCCAGGCGTCGTCGCCGGCGAGGACCGCGACGTCGGGCGGCCGCTCCCGGCAGATCCGGGCGATCTGCTCGAGGTTGCCGGAGGCCTCCTTGACCGCGACGACGCGTGGGTGCTCGGCCAGGCGGAGGAACGTGTCCGCCTCGACGTTCGTGCCCGTCCGGGACGGGACGTTGTAGACGACGATCGGCAGGGCGCCGTCGTCGGCGACTGCCCGGAAGTGCCACTCCAGCATCCGCTGATCGGGCCGGTTGTAGTAGGGCGCGACGACGAGCGCGGCGTCTGCGCCGAGCTCCGCCGCGCGGCGGGTCGCGCGGATCGTGGCCGCGGTGTCGTTGGTCCCGGTCCCGGCGACGGTCGCCGGCCTCGGCCGCGATGGCAACTCCGCGACCGTTTCGACGGTCAGGGCGATCAGCCGCTCGCGCTCGTCGGTCGAGAGCGTCGGCGCCTCGCCGGTCGTCCCGCACGGAACGAGTCCGTCGATGCCGGCGATGACCTGCCACCGGACGAGCTGGCGGAAGGCGCCCTCGTCGATGGCACCGTCGGCGGTGAATGGGGTAACGAGGGCGGTGAGCGCGCCGCCGAGAAGCGGCCGTTCGGTGGTCGTCATCTGTGGATCTCCTTTCAGGCGGTGACGAGAGCCGCGGTGAGCAGCTCGTCGACGATCGGGTCGAAGGGATGGAGGCCCGCCGGACGTGGCTCGCGGACGAGCCAGTCGGCGGCGGCGAGGATTCCCGCGGCGTAGGCCGACCGGTCGCGAGCCGTCAGCCGCAGCTCGATCGTCTCGCCGGGGGCGTCGAAGCCGACGAGATGCGTCCCCGGCGACGCGCCGGCGCGAACGGCGACGACCTCGAGCTCGTCGGGTGCCGGCGGCCCGGTCGCGACCGACACGATTCGCTTCGCCGGGTGGCGGGCGACGATCCGGCGGGCCAGCTCGCCGGCCGTGCCCGACGGGCGATCCGGTTTCGTCCGCCGGTGCCACTCGACGACATACGGGTCGTATGCAGCGAACGGGCCGAACAGGTCGACGGCGGCGTCCACGAGACGCTCGAACAGCGTGACGCCGAGGCTGAAGTTCGCGGCCGCCACGGCGGCCGCTCCGTGCTCGCCCAGGAGCGCCGCGACCACCGACCGGTCGGCGGTCCAGCCGGTGGTGGCGACGACCACCCGCCGGCAGCCCGCGTCGAGCGCGGCGCGGAGGTTCGGGACGACCGCCTCCGCCCGGGACGCCTCGACGACGACGTCGACGCCGGCCAGGTGGGCCGGCTCGTGGCGCCCCGATGCCGGTCGCCCGACGACGCGGGTCGTGTCGCCGCGCTCGTGACATGCGGCGGCGACAGCGCTGCCGAGGCTGCCGTCGCCGAGGATCGCGATCTGCATCTCGTTTGTCCCTCGCGTTCACTGGAGGGACCACCGGCGCCGGGAGACACGAAAAAGCCGCGGTCACCGTCGGTGTCCGCGGCCCCTGGAGTCTCCGTTCCCGGAGGCCCCGTTGGTCGTCGCTTGCGCGCGCCGTCAGAGCCCCAGGGCCCGTGCCTCCCGGCAGGGCCGCCAGAGCTTCTTCTTGGACTCGGTCGAAAAGACGTGGCGCATGACGGAAGTCTTACGCATCGGGGCGGGTTACTGCAACCATTTCCCGCCGCCGCGGTAGCCGGGGTCCCGTCGGAGCGACTTGTGCGCCGTCGCGCAGCTGACGACCTGCCTCGCCGCCGCTTGGGCGACCGGCCAGCCCGGCCCCGAGCCGAAACACCGCCACCCTGCTCAGCTGGTTGCGAACAGCGGTGATGCCCTCGGGCGCCCGGCCGTTCGGCAGGTCGATCCGTGGGGCTCGGGCCCGCCCCGAAACCAGCTGGACACTCAAACCGCTCGAGAGCCATACTGCCGCCAGCTCGGGACGGCCAGCGTCGAGGGGGCTCCCGGTGCATCGGGCGTCGCCTCGCCACTCCAGGCCTCAGCGAACCGGCCGCATTGGACGGCCCGGCACACGGCCTGCGTGCCCGGGGGAGGGACGACGCGATGCGATTCCTGCGAAGCCTGACGGTGGCGGCTGCCGTGGCGCTCGGAGGAGCGTCGATGGCGATCGGAACCAGCCCGACCAGCAGCCACGCCGCGTCGCCGGCGTCGACGGCTGTCCGCGACGCCCACCACGACACGTCGGCGCCGCTGCGGGACATCGTCTCGCGATCGACGGCGGGCTCGGCCGGGCTGGCCGGTGGAGCGACGCCGACAACCGCAATCCAGGCCGCCGGTCCCACGATCCAGTCGAGCACCGGACTCACCTTCGTCCAGAACTTCGACGGGATCGCGACTCCATCGGGCACGACGAGCACCTGGGCATCCGACGCCGATGGCGACGTCGGGCACGACCACTACATGGAGGCGACGAACTTCTCCGCCGCGATCTACACGAAGACCGGAGCGCTCGTTCTCGGGCCGTTCTCGACGGCCAACTTCTGGGACGACTTCGACGCTCCATGCGGCGGCGGCTGGACGGACGTGATCGTCCTGTACGACCAGGCTGCTGACCGCTGGTTCGTCAGCCGCTTCGCGCGGGAGAACAGTGTCTCTCCCCTGAATTGGTACCAGTGCTTCGCGATCTCCCAGACCTCCGACCCGACGGGTTCGTACTACCGGTATGCGTTCCTGATCGACGCCGAGGAGTTCAACGACTACCCGAAGTTCGGGATCTGGCCCGACGCCTACTACATGACCGCCGATCGGGACAAGATCTTCCCCGGCACGGGCAACTTCGTCGCCGCGTTCGAGCGCGAGAAGATGCTCACGGGCGCGAGCGCACAGTCGATCGTCATGAAGCTCGACAACAATGGCAACCGGGCCGGCATGCTGCCGGCGGATTGGGACGGTGACACCCCGCCTCCGGCCGGCTCACCCGGGTACTTCGTCAAGACCCTCGACACGAACACCGGCTGGCCCGAGGACGCCCTCGAGATCTGGCAGCTGGACGTCGACTGGGCCCTGGGCACGGGCAACCTCTCGGTCCATGCCACGCTCGACCCCGCCGACTTCGATTCGGCTGTCTGCGACCTCGACCAGGATTGCATCCCCCAGCCCGACACGACGAACGGCCTCGATCCGCTCGCCGGGGGGCGGCCGATGTTCCGCCTCGCCTACCGGAACTTCGGCGATCACGAGGCGATGGTGTTCAACCACACCGTCGAAGCGGCAGAGGACCAGGCGGCCGTCCGCTGGTACGAGCTCCGCAAGAGCGGCGCGGATCCGTGGTCGATCTACCAGCAGCAGACATTCGCGCCCGACGAGAACCACTACTGGATCGGCAGTGTCGCCATGGATCGGGCCGGCAATGCGGCCCTCGTCTACAACGTGTCCGGGACCGACGTCTACCCGTCGATCCGGGTCGCCGCACGCCTGGCGGGCGACCCGCTGAACTCCATCGAGGAGCAGGCGACCATCCATGCCGGCTCGGGATCCCAGACGGGCTTCGTGTTCTGGGCCGACTACAGCTCGCTGACCCTCGATCCGGCCGATGACTGCACGTTCTGGTCGGCCGCCACGTACCAGCCGGTCACGAGCGACCTGCAGACCTGGGCGACGCGCATCAGCGCGTTCCGTTTGCCCGACTGCGTCACCGATCTGGAGATCACCAAGTCGGCCTCTCCGCCCGGGCCCATCACAGCGGGGACCGACGTGACGTGGTCGATCGACGTCACCAACAACGGCCCGCGTGGCGCCGGCAATGTCTCGGTCACCGACGACGTGCCGGCCGGAACGAGCTTCGTCAGCATCAGCGCGCCGGGCTGGTCATGCACGACGCCGCCCATTGGCGATTTCGGTGCGATCGGCTGCGGCCGGGATGAGTTGGCGGACGGCGCGTCGTCGACGATCGCCGTGGTCGCGACCGTCGACTGCAGCACGCCCAACGGCACGCTGATCATGAACACGACGACGATCGGCGCGGAGACGCCACCCGATTCGGACCTCGACAACAACTCGGCGACGGCCGGCTTCACCGTCCACAATCCCGTGCCGGTCGTCATCGCATCCGTCTTGTTGGACATGATCCCGCAGAACAACCACGAGCTGGTCAACGTCGGGCTGGCCGCGTCCGCGACCGACGGCGCCTGTCCTGATCCGGCGGTCGTCGTCAACGTCTACGGCAACGAGGATGACGAGACACCAACCGCACCCGGTACCGTCTTCTCGCCAGATGCCACCGGGCTTGCCCCTGGAACGCTCCGGCTCCGCAGCGAGCGCGTCAGCACGGGCGACGGGCGCGTCTATCTCATCGTCGTTACCGCCACCGACGAGGCGGGCGGTACGGGCTTTGCGACGCTCACCGTCACGGTCCCGAAGAGCTCCGCTGCGAAGAGCATCGCGTCGGTCACGGCCCTGGCCAGCGCCGCGAAGGCGTTCGCCGACGCAAACGGCGGGGCGGCGCCTCCGGGCTACTTCGTGATCGGCGACGGTCCGATCATCGGACCGAAGCAATAGGACACGACCTGGGTCAGGAGACGGGCACCTTGTCCATCCGCTCGACGATGTCGGCCCGCCAGGCCGGCGCCTCGAACGGGTTGGCGAAGTACTCGGTCATCTTCACGACCTTGCCGTCGCTGAGCTCGGCAATGCCGACGTAGCTGACCGGGACCCCGTCGCCGTAGTCGATCGTGCCTTCGATGACGTAGACGTCGCCGCCACCGATCAGCCGTCGGAAGGTCATCTTCGGGCTCGTGCCCGTCGCGTCGCTATAGCCCTCGGTGAGCTTCTTGATGTTGGCGAGGCCGCGAATGCGCTCGCCCGACTGGGGCCACTCCTCGACCATGTCCTCCGAGCCGAATTCGTCCATGCCCCGCGCCAGCGCAGACATGTCGCCTCCGGTGAGGAGCTCTCGCGCCCGCTCGATGGTGGCCCTGTTCTTCTCGTCGCCCATTGCCCGGTCTCCTTCTATGGACCCAGAGCGTGGACCTGGGCCCCTGCGGAGGCAAGGGAGTTATCCACATTCCGCCGTCTGATCCAGGCGTAGAGTCACAAGGCGGACGATCTGTCAGGCCGCTCAGGAAGGGAGGGTGTGATGGAACACCGATCCTTGTACGACCGGCTCGGAGGCAAGAACGCCATCGTCGCGGTCATCGACGACTTCGTGGCCCGGGTGGCGGAGGACGGTCGGATCAACGGCAAGTTCGTGCGAACCGACGTGCCCCGGCTCAAGGCGATGCTCGTCGAGCAGGTGTCGGCGGCGACCGGTGGCCCTGTCAAGTACACGGGCCGCGGGATGCGGGAGACGCACGACGGGATGGGCGTCACCGCGGGCGAATTCGACGCCCTGGTGGCCGACCTCGTCGCGACCCTGAACCGGTTCAGCGTCCCCGCAACGGAGCAGCAGGAGCTTCTCGGCATCCTCGGGCCGCTCCGTGCCGACATCGTCGAGGTGGAGTCCCCGGCGACGGGCACGCCGCTCCCGGACACGTACAAGCCCGCGGCGCCGCTCGCTAGCGTCTGACTAGCGCCTTTCCTGGGATCAGTCCTTCTTCCCGCCGCGCGGCCCGCGCTTCGTCGAGGCCGCCCGGAGTGACCGCGTGGGCTTGGCGACGTTCGAGTCGTCGGCGACCTCGACGCCGTGCTTCTTCGCGGCGCTCAGGATCTTCCGACGGGCCCGCTCCTTGGCGGCCTTGCTCTCGAACTCGGTCTGATTGAAGCGGGCGATCGCGTTCCGGACGTGGGGCTCGTCGTGGATCGGGAGATGCTCTCCGCCCTTCGAGTCCACGTAGGCGAACTGGCTCGAGCGGAGCCTCTCGCGCGCCTTGGTGTCAAGGTCAGCCATCGGTCACCACCCGTTTGCTGGTCGGCGCGTCGTGGTCGTGGGTGTGCGCCGTGCCGTCGTGATCCTTCCGCTCGTCGTCCTCGTCCCGGCCCTTGTGGGCGTGGACGAGCGGCGCGTGGTTATGGTCGTGCATGTGGTAGTGGGATCGGTGCTGGAATTCACCGAGCGGGCCGCCCGTATGGTGGTGCGACACGTGGTAGTGGTCGTGGACGTGGACCATGGCGGGATGTGAATGCTCGTGCTCCGTGTCGCCGACGACCCGTTGCGGCGTCTGTGCCTGCGTCAAGACTGCACCTCCCATCGGGCTTGGGAGGCGAGCATGCCCCGCGAGGACTCTCGGCAACAACCCTCGACGCTCGACTAGCCTTGCAGTGCTCTTGCGCCGGGATCTACCCGAACACCGCCCCCGTCGCCCGGTCGAGCGACTTGATCCCCCGGATGTCCGAGTCGTACAGCGGCACGACCGCCCGGACCTGGCCCGGGAAGCGCTGGCCGATCTCGTCGAGGTAGCCGGCCTGCGACTCGATCCGGTTGCGGACGAAGTCCGGCGCGGCCTCGCCCTCCTCGGGTCGGATGACCATGTTCACGAGAACGCCGCCGACCGGGATGCCGAAGTCCGTGAACCAGTCGATGAACCGGCGGATGACGGCGATCGGCAACGCCTCGGGCAGGGTCACGAAGAAGAACGCTGTCTTCGCCGGATCGGTCAGGAGCTCCCTGGCGTGCCGGATCCGCTCCCGGAAGTCGACCAGGTAGAGCATCAGCGGGTCCTCTTCCTTCTTCTTCGTGAAGGACAGGACCTCCCGCAGCGACTGCGCCTCCTCGCGGGACTTGAGCATCTTCTCGACCCACAGGCCGTAGACCTTCGACATCCCGAGCAGCCGCCGGGCGTTGGCGGTGGGTGCCGTGTCGAAGACGTAGACGTCGTACTCGCCCTTGAACATCATGTCGACCATGTTCTCGAACATGGCCGACTCCTCGAACGCCGGGTTCATCGTCGCCGCCTCGACGAACTCGTCCGCTTTCGTAGAGATCTCGGCGAACTTGAGGAACCACTGGATCTTCTCGCGGATCTCGCGCTTCGAGCGCTCGATCGCATCCTTCGTGTCGATCTCCTCGGCCCACAGGTTCTCGACGCCCTGGATCGGGGTCGGCTTGCCGGACACCTTCTGGTCGAGGGCGCCCGACAAGCTGTGGACGGGGTTCGTCGAGGCGAGGAGTGTCCGTTTCCCGCTCCGTGCCAGGTGGACCGCGGTCGTGGCGGCCATCACGGTCTTCCCCACCCCGCCCTTGCCGCCGAAGAAGACGTAGCGCAAGTCGTTGTGCTGGCGGAAGTAGTCCGTCATGGACGTGTCGATGCTCGCCCGGGAGCGGGCGTCGGCCGTCATCGTCATCGGTCGGTCCTCCCGGTCATCCTTCCGGTCATGTGCACGGTCACTTGCCGTACAGCAGGTCTGCGACGCGCTCGATCATCGGCAGGCCGGTGACGTCCCTCTCGAGCTCCGGGACGTAGCCGACGATGGCCGACCCGAGCGTCCGCTTGATCTCGTCGAGCTGGCCGGCCTGCATCTCCATCCGGTTGCGGAGGTAGGCCGGCACGTTCTGGCCCTTGAGCTCCTCGGGCAGGACCCGGTTGACGACATAGCCGCCGATCGGGACGTCGAACTTCGCGAACAGCTCGGCCGCCTTCTTCGTGTCGATGAGGATCATCTGTTCCGGCGTGACGACGAAGAAGAAGGCGGTCTTCGTCCGGTCGGTCAGGATCTTCGAGGCGCTGTTGATCCGGGTCCGGATGTACTGGAGCTCGCGGAGGATCTCGTCCTCGTCGACCTCCTTCTGGCGCTTCATCCGGGCCGCGACCTCCTCGTACTCCCGCATCTCCTCGCGGAGCTGGGTGATCTTGCCGATCCACTCGTCGTAGACCTTGGCCATCGACAGGTAGTACAGCGCGTGGCCGAGCGGGACGAGGTCGTAGATGTAGTAGTCGTAGTCGCCCTGGTTGACGATGTCGACGACCGAGTCGAAGATCGCCGACTCCTCCATCGCCGGCTCGGCCGACGTTGCCGCGATGTAGTCCTCGATCTCCGCCGGAACCTCGTCGAGCCCGTACATGTCGCGGATCTTCTGGCGGATCTCTTCCTGGTACTCCTTGATGTGGCGGTCGGCGTCGATCTCCTGGGCCCACAGGTTGTCGACGATCTTCACCGGGCCCTTGCCGAAGATGTCCTGCTGGAAGATGTCGGACAGGCTGGCCTGGGGATCGACCGAGAAGACGAGGACCTTCTTGCCCTGCTTGGCGAGCCACCAGGCGGTGGCCGCCGAGAACGTCGTCTTCCCGAGGCCGCCCTTGCCGCCGAACATCACGTACTGGCGCTGGGGGTTGTCGCGGAGGGCCGCCGCCAGCTGGGTCGAGCCGGTCAGCGAGGCGTTGTCCCTGGGGGCACGTGGCGCCTGGGGCGCGCGTTCGGTGACCACGGCTCAGAACATCGCGTCCGTGAGGTCCTTCTCACGGAGCATCCGCCGCTTCCAGGTGGCGATCTGGGGGACGGCATAGGGCAGGAGCCGGAGCGAGTAGTAGGGCGGCAGGATCGGCACTCCGAGCATGTCGCCCATCGTCACCAGGATGAACAGGTGCTCCATGCTCGCCCGGGTGCGAAGCGCGGAACGGGTCATGTCGTGGGCGGCCATTCCGTAGGTGATTTCCCGCAGGTGGCCGAGAACACCTTTCAGGCCGCCGGGCTGGTCGGGCTCGCGGGCCTGGTCCTTGCGTGGATCGTCCGGCACCGGATCCTCCTTCTTGCTCACACGCTTCCTGCTCACACGCTTCCTGCTCACACGCCGTGCAGGTGGGCGTCGTGCTGGTCGGTGAACTCGCGCTCGCGCAGCACTCGCCGCTTCCAGGTCGCGATTTCGGGAGTCACGAAGGGCAGCAGCCGGAGCGAGTAGTATGGCGGGATGACGGGCAGCCCGATCATGTCGCCGACGACGACGACCATGAACAGGTTCTCCAGGGCGGCCCGAGTCTCGATGGCGTGGCGGGCGAACTCGTAGCCGGTCATGCCGTAGGCGAACTCGGCCAGGGCGGCGCGTATCCCCTCGAACGGCGATCCGGGTCGTCCGTGCTCGCTCATCGGCGGTGCTCCTCCGCCGCCCAATCTAGCAGAGGGGGACAGGCCTCGCGGGTGGTAGCGTTTCCGGCCATGCCGCCCCTCGAGGCGTTCGGGCCTTCGATCGCGATCGGCCTGATCCTGCTCGTGATGCTCTGGTTCGCGCTGGGGACCCAGCGAAACATCGGGAAGGGCAACGAGCTGCTCCGCTGGCTCCAGACCGGGCTCCCGATGCTGGGTCGGCGGACGACGATGCGCTGGCTGGGCTCGTCGGCCGTGGAGCTGGGGATCGCGAACGCCGAGCCGCCGTTCCGCGACGCGACGGTCGTGGTCGTCCTCGAGCCACGTGACGTGAGCCTGCTCTGGGCCTACGCCCGGTCGCGCGGGCGGCGGGACTTCCTCATCGTCCGGGCAAACCTGCGCCGGGCGCCGCGGTTCAGCATGGACGTCGGCGATCCGCGCGGCTGGACGGGCCGGCCCGACGCGGGAGAGGCGGGCTGGCGAACCCTCGCCTGGCCGGACGGGTGCATCGCGATCGCCGGCCCGGGCGCGGACGAGGCGACCGTTCGCTCGGCGTGGGATCGCCTGGGCCGCGCGAGCGAGGGGGTCTGGCGGCTGACGATCCAGCCCGTCGTGCCGCACTTGGAGGTCCATCTTCGACCACCCGCGACGCGAGAGGTCGCCTCGGACCGCATCCTTGGCCCGATCCGCGATCTCGCGGCCACCCTCGCGAAGGAGTGACGGGTCCGTGGGGCGTATTTCCTGTCAAATGTCCGCCAGCAGGACATAAGGCTTCCGAGCCGCCCGATCCAGATCCCGATTCGAACCGCCAGGTAGCCGCATCCGGCTAGCGTGACGGCGATTTTGCGCCCTGCAGAGGGCAGCGCCGATCCTTGCGTCTCCCTCGGGGACATATGACAGGAAACCCAGGAAAGCGGGGGCATGAAACGGGCCCGCGCGGTGCGCGGGCCCGTTTCAGCGGCGGTTCGGAGTCCGTCAGCGCAGCGGCGCCGGGGCCGGCTCCGGAGCGGCTGGAGCCGCCCCATAGCGGTTCCAGGCCTGCCAGGCGTCCCACGCGATGAGTGCCGCGGCGCCGAGCAGGAGGATCGCCACCGCGATCATCGCCCAGGCACCGGCGACCGAGATGGCCGCCTGGCCCGAACGCGTCGCGATCGTCACGAAGAGGTTGTAGGCCGTGACGATCGTCGCGGCCATAGTGGTCACGTACATGAACAGCATCGGGATTCCCGCGTAGGCCGGGTTCTTCCCGACGGACCTCAGCCAGACGGTCACGAGCAGCAGGCTGAGTGCCGCCAGCAGCTGGTTCGACGCTCCGAACAGCTGCCACAGATAGACCCACGTCCCGGACAGGACGAGGGCCAGCGACAGGACCATCCCCGTGACCGAGGCGATGTGCTGGTTCTTGAAACCGACCCACCTGTCGCCCAGCCACTCGGCGAGCGTCACCCGCATGACGCGGAAGACGAGCTGGACGACGGTCAGGACGATCACCACGAATGCCCCGAACCCAAGCGCGGTCCCGAACGCGAGTGGGATCGTCTGGAACGACGCGACGTGGATCAACCGACCGACGCCACCCGCGAATGCACCGGCACCGGCGCCTCCGGCGATCGCGACCGCGGTCAGCGACAGGAGCCCGAGCGTGTTCTCGGAGAACATCCCGCCGCCACCCACGGGCAGCGCGTCGGTTTCGTACTCGAGCTGACGAGCCGTCCCGACCGACCCGAACAACGCGTGCCAGCCGGAGATCGCCCCACAGGCGATGGTGACGAACAGCATCGGCCACAGCGGTTGGAGGGCGCCACCGGTCCCGGTCTCGAAGCCCTTGTAGGCTCCCAGCGCGAACGTCCCGGCCGTCGCCTCCGCGCCGGGCAGGGTGACGAACGGCGCCAGGAGCGCGCCGATCGCGCTGACCCCGATGACGATCGCGGTGATCCAGAAGCCGATGTAGTTCACCGGCTGGGCGAATCGCCAGATCGCCATGTTCGCGCCGAGGTAGCTGAAGATCAGCAGGAGGACGCAGGCGACGAGGAAGCCGGGCAGGACGTTGATCATGCCCGTCTCGGCGTTGTAGGTCGCCGTGCTGGTTCGCTTGCCGTCGGGCCCGGGGGCCGGGATCCGCGGATCCGCGTTCGTCGGGTCCACGGTGGACCAGAGCGGGCCTGAAGCGTTGATCGACTTGTTGATCGATTCGATGGCACCGGCAATCGGGGCCGTCGACCAGTTCGGGGGCTTGTTCGGCTCGAACGTCGCGCCCAGCGGCCCGAGGGCCATCGCCGCGATCGTGACCGCGACGGTCAGGATCGTCACCCCGACGATGCTCATCCGCATCCGGTAGATCGCGTATCCGGCGAAGAGGCCCATGATCGCGAGGACGAGGATCCCGAACGGGACGTCCGGTCGCGCCGCGAGGATTGCCGCCATGATCCCGACGAAGGCGCCGGCGATCAGCAGCAGGTAGAAGAAGATGAACACGAACAGGATACGCCGCGTGCGCGGCGAGATCAGGCGGTGGGCGATCGCGCTCAGCGAGTTCCCGTCGTTGCGGACGGCCATCATGATCGCGCTGTAGTCGCTCGCCCAGCCGATGAACGTGACGCCGATCATCAGCCACAGGATGGCGGGCAGCCAGCCCCACAGGTTCGCGGCGGTGATGACGCCGACGATCGGGCCGGCCGCCGCGATCGACTTGAA
>DASYTG010000028.1:0-66399 GCA_036002525.1 Candidatus Limnocylindrales bacterium | reverse complement strand
GCCTCGTACCGCGTCTCGCATGGCCAGAGCGGAGCGTAGAGCGCCGGCGGCGCTGCCAAACGTTGCCAAGAAGCCATCCCCCGTCGTGTTCACCTCCCTGCCTCGGAAGCGTTCGAGCTGCGCACGGATGAGGCGGTTGTGCTCGGCGAGCACCTGCTTCCAGACGGCGTCCCCGAGCCTTGTCGCGGTGAGGGTCGAGTCGACGATGTCGGACATGAGGAGGGTCGTTACGAGGCGCTCATGCTCGCCCGGTATGGCGAGCGCGCCGATGTTGCCGAACACGTCTACGACGACCACCGACGCATTCCCAACGACCCAGGCGTCATGCCCGGGCGGGACGTTCATGACGTCGCCGGGCCCGAATTCGGCGGTCTCGCCGTCGTCCATCTCGACGTGGAAGCGGCCCCGCACCAGCAACTGAAGATGGTGGATCTGGCACGAGGGCGTGCCCTGGATCGGCTTCAAGGACGTCGACCAGCGAAAGCCCGGCTCGAGGATGGCGCGACCCATCGTCACGGAGCCTAATTGCACGAGCTTGAGGATCCCCTGGGGAAAGCGGCGCACCTCATCCGGCGCGTTGAAGCTCGTGTGCTGGATGGCAGCGCCGGAACGCCCTCCGCGCTCGAGCATACCCTGGGCGTCCTTCAACCGGCGGCTTCGATGGCGAGCTCCGGCTCGCGGAGCGACATATGTGACCACGCGTCCTCGTCTCGCTCGACTGGCAGGAACCAGCCAGGCAGTCCGGCGACGAGTGTCGGCTCACCGTATAGGCGAACCGAGTGGTCGGCGATCGCATCGGCCCAGGAGCGGGTGCCGCGGGCGATGGGGTAGAGGGCGGCCGCATCGGCCTCGACGTAGACGTATCGGTCCTCACCGATCATCGGGTCCTCCTGGCAGAGCTCGGGCTCGACGCCGGCAGCGAGCAGGAGCCACTGGCGATCTGCATCGGCGAGCGGTAGCGCGAATTCGACGGCTACCTGCCGCTCAAGGAGGGCTCGGGCGTCGATCCGGTGCCGAAGCCACCACAGGATGAGCGTCGGATCGCGCTGCGCGGTGGCCGGATCTTCCGGGATCCAGTGCTCCGCCCAGGCCCAGAGCGACTTGAGGGTCGGCATGAGCTGCTCGCCGGCCGGCGTGAGGCAGTAGGGCGCGGATCGGGTAATCGACGGTTCGCGGGCGACGATGCCGATCTCTTCGAGCTTGCGGAGTTTCTCGGTGAGCACTGAGCGCGAGATGTGGCCAGGCAAGCCGGTGGCCAGGGTGTTGAAGCCTTGCGGCCCGAAGAGCGCCAGCTCGCGGACGATCAGCAGGCTCCAGCGGTCGCCGAGGTGCTCGACGGCCTTGGTGAAGGCGCAGTACTCGGTCTTCTCGCTCGAGCCCATGCCCTCATTGTCCCATCGGCGCCAACCTCGACCAGTTCGGAGTCCGAACTAGGCGCTCCGAGTGTCGGCCCACATGGTGGGTGCCGGTTTCGCACACTTGCCGGAGGCTCGACCAATGAACGCTCCTTCCTCCAATCGCAACGAGGTCGTTGTCATCGGCGCCGGCCAGGCTGGCCTGGCGGCGGGGTACCACCTCGCCCGACGCGGCATCGACTTCACCGTCCTCGAGGCCAGCCGCCGCATCGGCGACGTCTGGCGCGAGCGCTACGACTCGCTGCTCCTGTACTCGCCGGCCCGGTACAACGCGCTGCCGGGGCTTCCGTTTCCGCTGGCGGGCCACGCCTTCCCGACCGGCCGGCAGATGGCCGATTACCTCGAGGCCTACGCCGACCACCACCGTCTGCCGACCGAGACCGGCGTGCGAGTCGATCGCCTGCGAGCGTCGAACGAGGCGGATGGCGCAGGCGGCTACGCGATCTGGGCTGGCGGTCGCCGCTTCGAGGCGAGCCAGGTAATTGTCGCCACCGGCGCCTTCCAGCGGCCGCACGTCCCCGAGCTCGCACAGCGCCTCGATCCCGCCATCCGCCAGCTCCACTCGGCCGACTACCGCGGCCCCCAGCAGCTCGCCGACGGTCCGGCGCTGGTCGTCGGCCTCAGCCACTCCGGCCGACATCGCCTACGAGGTGGCGAACGCCGGGCACCGCACGCACGTGTCCGGCAAGGCGCGTGGGCAGCTGCCGTTCTCGGTCGACAGCCGCCGGGCGCGGCTCGCCTGGCCGCTGATGCGGTTCGTGGCCTGGAACGTCCTGACGCTGAGCACGCCGATCGGACGCAAGATGGCGCCGCAGGTGCGGGCCGGCGGCGGGCCGCTGCTCCGGATCCGTCGCGCCGACCTCATAGCGGCGGGGGTCATGCTGCACGCGGCGCGGACCGTAGACGTCGACGGGCGCGGCCGGCCGGTGCTGGCCGACGGGACCGCGCTCGACGTCGCAAACGTCATCTGGTGCACCGGCTTCCGGCCCGACTACGGCTGGATCGAGCTGCCCGTGTTCGGCGAGGACGGCTGGCCGAAGGAGCGCCGCGGCGTGGTCGACGATAGCCCGGGCCTCTACTTCCTGGGCATCCCGTTCCTGTATTCGTTCACCTCGATGCTCGTCCTCGGCGCCGGTCGCGACGCGGTCTACGTCGTCGAGCGGGTCACGCGGCGTCGCGGGATGGGCGATCACGTCAGGGCGGCCACCGCCGGGTCCGAAGCCGCCTGACCGAAAGGAGCGAACCTGATGACGGCTGCAACCATTTCGGCGGTCACGTTCCAGACGGCTACGGCCCGGACGTAGACGATGCCGTGCGAGCCGGCCAGGATCCTAACCACCGTGGCCAAACGTAGTCGAGGCGTACAAGTCGCGCTCCGAGCAGCATGGCGGAACCACGCTGCCGAACGAGCCTCGGGCGGGAGCCCATCAGCCCAGGCGGTGGGGTCGGTTGTGAGCATCGCTCGGGCACCCGTGCGCCGATGGCCGCGGCCTCAACCAGGCAGGCGTCGGTGACATCGTGGACCCGCTCGGGTCGTGGCCGCGGACCGCGTCGCATCGGCCCGTCGACCTACGACGCGCTGCCCTCTGGCTCCACCGGCATGTCTTGGGCCGGCGGGATCCTGCTTCGGAGCACCCTGGGACCCTGGCGCGATTCTCTTGACGCGCGTCGCGAGGCACTCACAATCAGTGCGTCTCTGGCGAAGTCCAGCGGCTGCTCCCAGGAGGAGGGATGACCATGCGGCATGTGATTGCATTAGCAGCGGTGAGTGCAGTCCTGCTGGTGACCATCGCAGCGGAAGCTTCGGCCGCGCCGCCGAACGATGGATGCGGGGCGGAGGCCTCGGTCTGGACCAAGATCTCGTACGTCACAGTCCCGTCAGAGGACTGGATGGCGACAAGCCTCTATACGTGGTCGAAGTCCGAGACCCGGGTGTTGGAGGCGTGGATCGAGGACTTCGGTGGCACAGAGGAGGAGTTTTACTTCGGGTTCGTGGACTTCTTCGAGACAGTCGTCGACAAGAACAATGACGACGCAGCCTGCGTCCTCTGGCTCGGCGCCAACCCTGGACAGGTCGACTGGCTCGTCAATGGCATCGACAACCACGCCAACGCGCAGACGTAGCTCCACGCGCCCGTATCCTCACGCGCGGCGGTCCGGTTGCGCCCCACCCACGCGTCCGGCCCGCGTACCGTGGCGGCCACGATGGCCGCCTCGCTCGCGAGGTGGTTTTCTCGCTTTCCCGAGGGCGCTGGCTCAACTGCACGACATGCTGAACCGGATCGTCACCGCAGGTCGCAAGTCGGACGACTCCCGCTAAGTTCGCACTCTTGGCAGACCATTCACATCAGGACGTGCCAAGCGGCGCTCTGGGATGGCCCGCGCCAATCTATTGCGCCGGCGATCAGCTCGCCCAGTGGAACCCCCAACGGCTACGGTCAGGGACTCGGCAACTGGGTTTGTTGAAGCATGCCGACCTCCAGGACTGACTGGACGGCACTTGACGCTGATCCGACCTTTCGCCGCAAGGCTGGGTTGCGGAACGGAGCCGTCGCCCTGAAGACGGCTCGCCCGGCAGCAGCGGGGTCGACCACGAACTCGGCGACACCCGTCGACGCTATCCGCCCAGGCACTGCTCGAGGTAAACGCCGATGTTGGTCAGGCCACGGCACGCAGGGCCGCGGAGCTGCGCCTCGAGTGGGATCTCGCCAGCGGGGCCGACGCCAAACCACAAACTGGCATCGGCGACGCCGTCGCCGTCGATGTCGAAGGCGACCAGGCCGTGGTACCCAGCGCCGGTCAGGGGGTCGACGAGGCCCTGCTCAATCCGGCTGACGAGTCCCTCGGTGATGTAGAGGATCTCGCCGCCTGCTCCGAAGACGACCTGGGCGCCGGCGGCCGGGTCGCCCTTGCTGGCGTTCGTGCACTCAAAGGCCAGCACCGACGAGGCGAGCACGAGGCTGGCGACCACCCCCGCCATCGCTGCGACGATCCGTCTGGTCATGACCATGCCCTCCTAGAGTTCATTATCCTCCCAGGCGCGAGCATTCCAGTACGCGAGACCACCTGGTCGGGTTCAAGGGCGCGCCTCACCCACCGCAAGGACCTCCAGCACGAGCGCGCCCACGTGGTGGAGAAGTTCGGCGCCGAGCTCGCCTGAGTGTCGCGGAACTGGCGGGGCTGGGAGAATGGCCGGTTCCGGATTGCCGCATGTGTCCCACGCGGCCGAACGACCCGAGGATGTGGCCGTGCCTGGCGCTCGCACATCTGTGCTCGACGGTGCTCAGTTCGGCTCGTCGCCGTGGGCCGAGCGAGCTTCGGCGTTGGCTTCGAGGATGCCCTTCAGGGCGCCGAGGTTGGCATCCACGTCTCGTCTGAGGCCGGCCGCCATCAGTGGCTCGGCGAGCCGGAAGAGGCCCGCCGCCCGCATCTCGATCCGCGAGGTGAGCGTGGCACGGTCCATGCCGGCTGGTTCGACGACGTACGACGCGTGCCCGGGCATCGTGCCCAACCACGTGAAAGCGACCAGCGTGTTGGGCTCGTACCGCGTGTACTCGTTGCTTAACGTCAGCCTGCGGCCCATGAGCGTACGCACGACGTTGTGTCGGGTGCCGACACCGATCGGGCCGGCGGTCGTGCGGCGCACCTCCAGTAGTCCGCGCTGCCAGCGCGGAGCGTTCGTCTGATCGCTCACGAACGCGAACACGTCCTCCGCGGGACGGCCGATGACGACACTCTGCTCGACCGTGATCATCGCAACCTCCGGGCACGCGGCCGATCGACCCCTGGGATCCGCCACTAGAGTCAATCACTAGTGACTGGCTCTGGTAATGTGACGGCTGAGATGTCGGCTGTCAAGAGATCGGCACTTGGCAAACTGTCCCGCCGCGAGCGGGCGAAGGCGACGCACTGGCGAGTCGTCAAGGCCGCTTACACGCTCTTCTGCGAGCGGGGATACGCCGGCACGACGATGGCGCAGATCGCCGAGGCTGCGGGCGTGGCGGTGCAGACGGTCTACTTCACGTTCCACACCAAGGCGGCTCTGCTGAGTCGCGCCTACGACTTCGCGGTGATGGGCGAGGACGAGCCGCTCGTCCCCCAGAAGCAGCCCTGGTACGAGGCGATGACGGCCGAACCGAACGTCACAGAGGCGCTCCGCCACTTCATCACGGGCGTCGGCGAGATCACCCGGCGGGTGACGCCGCTGTATCTCGTCGCGCGGGCGGCGGCCGACGGCGATCCCGACACGGCGCGGGTCATGGCGTTCCACGAGCGCTGGCGGGCCGATGGCTACCGAGAGGTGCTGGTGCTCCTGCGTGCCAAGGCGGAGCTCCGCCCGGGGCTCAGTCTCGAGCGCGCCACCGACCTGCTGCTGCTCCTCGCCGGGATGGACGTCTATTACGTCCTCGTCGGCAGCCGTGGCTGGTCACACGAGGAGTGGGTCGACTGGACCGTCTCGACGGTCGCGGAGCAGGTCTTTGGCCGTAGTGGTGGCTCGCCGTGAGGATCGCGGCGCTCTTGTTCCTCGCGGACGCCGGGTTCGGTATCGCCATGCCGATCGCCCTGGCGCATCTCGCGCGGACCGGGGAGCTGCCGCTGTCGCCGTGGGGGTTCCGGGCTTTCAGCGGCCCGTTCGAGCAGCTGGGCCGCGACGCATTCACTGTCCTCGGCTGGGCGCTCGTCGCCGTGTGCGCCCTCGACGTGCTGGCCGGCGTCTGGCTGTGGCTGGGCAAGCGCCGCGGCGCGAGTCTGGGGCTGGGGACGACGCCGTTTGCGCTCGCGCTCGGGATCGGCTTTGCGCTTCCGTTTCTGCTGCTACTGGCGCCGATTCGAGCGGGGCTCGTCCTCAGTGGCAGGCGGAATCTCCAGTAATGCCGCGGCGACTACCCGGTCGTGTCAGCGGAAGATCGCCTCATCTGATCGAAGCCGCCGAGGGCTTGATGCAATCGGCTGACCCGCATGAGACGGTTCCCTCGGAATTCGGTAGCGGTACCAATCCCCACAATCTCTGTTATTCCTTGGTTATTCCTTGCCCTCGCCTGCAGGTGCAGTGAGCCGCCCATGACGACAGTCCACCCCAACAGGGACCTGCTCGACACCTTCTTCAGGGCTATCGAGCAAGGGAACCTCGCGGCCATCGTCCCGCTCCTGGCCGAGCGAGTCGCCATCCACGTCGGTGGGCGAGGCCCCCTTGCGGGCGATTACCACGGGCGCACGGATGCGCTGGACCTGTATGGGCGCTTCGCCCGGCTCACCGGACCCGGCTTCACCTTCCCCCCGCATGATGCACTCGTCGATGACCAATTCATCATCGTGCTTCCCAGGGACGCTCGATGGCGGACAGCCGGCAAGGGGATGGACGTTTACCGCATCGAAGACGGCAAGATCGCGGAGATCTGGGTGACGCAGTGGAAGTCCGGCGGGCGCGAGCCGTCTCGCTGAAACGCCCGTCGCTACGCGAGGCCGCGCGCTGCCCAGGCCCGAGCCGCGATGACGAATGGCGCGCCGGGGAGCAGGCTGCGGCAATGTTCGCGCAGCTCGGCCTGCCGTTCCGCGCCTAGGCCGGCCACGTAGGCACCCGATGGGCCGACGCCGTGCGTGAATGGCTCCCACCACTCGTCGAAGCTCGCGTGCTCGAGGCTCGCTGAGAGGGCGGTCTCTTCGATCTCGCGCAGCCCCGCGGCCTCGAACAACTCCGCCAGGTGACCCTCACGGGCGCCAGCGAGCTGCGATTCGTCGTCAACTCCGGGGTCGAGCTCACGGGCCGCATCCCAGAACGCGCTGAGCGGTCCCTGTCCGCTAGCGTGGTCCCACACGCAGGCGGCGACGACACCGCCCCGCCGCGTCACGCGCGCCATCTCGGCCAGTCCCGCGACGGGATCCCGCATGAAGTGGACGACGAGCTGGGCGAGGGCCGCGTCGAAGGCCTGGTCGGGGAACGGGAGTTGCTCGGCAGATCCCTGCTGGACGTTGACGCCGGGGTAGCGCGCTCGAGCGGCGGCAACGAATGGCTCGGAAGGGTCGACGGCCGAGACGGCCGCGGGACCGAGCCTCGTGACCAGCTCAGCCGTGAGCGCGCCGGGGCCGCAGCCGACGTCGAGCACCCGTTGGCCGCCGCCCACCGCGGCGAGGTCCGCCAGCTAGGGCGAAAGCAGACGCGAGTACCTGCCCATGAAGCGGTCGTACGACTCTGCGGCGACATCGAAGCTCACGGGCGCAATCTACAGGGCGCAGGAAGCGGGGCGGGCCCGCTGGACCCGCCCCGCTGTCGTGTCGGTCGGCCGGCCCGAGGCCGGATCGCTCAGTGGATGACGATGTTGCCTCCGAGGAGGTCCTGAACGCCCGAGTCATAGCCGTTGCTCAGGCGGATCCGGTAGGTATCGGGTCCCGGCCCGCTCGGGTCGGTGACGTCGATCCGGTAGTCGAACGTTCCGGCCCCGTCGATCGTGGCCTCGCCGAAGATGCTGGCCATCGTGCCGTCGGCCGAGCAGGTCACGGAGAGCACGTTGATCGAGTGGACGTTCATCGCCGCGGCCGGGCCGTGGTCCCGGAACTGCTCCTGGCCAGAGGCGGCGGCTCCCTGACCATTGCCGCCGAACGTCGCCTGGTCGCCGTTGGCGGCGATGATCGAGCCACCGTACGTGACCTTGCAGTCCTCGTCGTTGGCCGCGATCTCCCAGCTCTTCTCGGCGGTGTCGCTCGGCTCACCGGGGTCCTGGACGCCGTTGCCATTGGTGTCGGCAAATGCGCTGATGACGTCGTCGCCCGGCAAGGCCGAGGTGTAGCAGAACTCAGCATTACCCGACGCATCGGTGACGGCCGAGCCACTGGACGGTGTCCGGAACGTCGTCGGCGTCACCGAGAACACCACGGTGATCCCCGGCGTCGCGCTACCCAACCCGTCCTCGACGGTCGCCGTGACGCAGTGCTCCTCGTCGACGGTGTTCGTGCCGGTGGCCGGCTCGAGATCGAGGGTCGCCGGCGGACCGACGACCGGCGTGCTCGTCTGGATTCGAATGTCAGAGAGGATCGGACTGTCGCCGGCCCCGTTGGGCTTGAACGTGACCCGAACCTGGATGAACCGCCCGGTGAGGGAGAACGGCGTCCCGCTCGTGACGGCGACGTACGCCTCGCTCCCCAGGCCGGCCTCGGTGTCGGCGGCGCGCGCCTCGACGGTGAGCGTGGCGCCGGCAGGCACGGTGCCCTCCGGCTCCTGGTTCCAGGTGATCGTTCCCCACGCGGTGCCGGGCGCGGTACCGTCCTGGGTGACCGTCCAGGTTCCCTGCGGCGCCGTGCTGCCGAGCAGCTGCGCGCCGGTCATGTCGCTGTAGTTGTACGGGAACGGCAGAGGCCGCCCGTCCGGCCCGAACGGGAAGTCGACGGTCAGGTCGACCGCGCCGACGTGCGTGCCGTCACCACAACCGGTTCCGCCGCAACCAAACGGTCCAAGGTCGGGGTCGATGCGGGTCGCCGTGTTCGAGTTGAGGTTCGCCGACCAGATCTTTCCGGCGGCGTCGACCGAGATCCCGGTGCTGCCGGCCCCGGTCGGGTTCGGGACGTTACCGACGAACGTGCCGTCGTTCTTCAGGTGGCCGATCGTGCAGCCGACGCCACAGAAGAGCGACGAGCTGACCCAGACGTCGCCGTCCGAGCTCACGGCGAGCCCCTGGGCGTTGTCCGAGCCGTGGGAGAAGGGTCCGAGGATGGTGGCGCCATCCGGGCTGACCTTCCAGACGCTGTCGCCGAACAGGGCGGAGACCCAGACGTAGCCGGTCTGGTCGACGGCGAGCCCATAGACGTTCGGCACCGCCAGGCACTGGGGATTCGTGGGGCTATCGGCTGCGGCAGGATCCCAGCGGAGCAGGCCCGCCGCGCCGCCGTTCGCCGACCAGATCACGCCGGCACTGTCGATCAGGCCGCCGTAACCGCCGCAGGCGAAGCTGCGGGGCGCTGTCTCGACCGCGCCGGTGGTGCCGTTGATCCGTATGAACCTGTGGCCGCCGGCGAAGTCACCGACCCACAGGTTGTTCGCGGCGTCGATGCTCATGTGTCGCGAGTCGGCGAAGCCGCCAAAGGCGGCATCCGTGTCGACATGGTGAAGGATGCACTCGTCCGCCGCGTTGGCGACCATGGAGTCCGAGCCGGACCAGGCCTTCACGTCGCCGTAAGCCCCGGACGTCTCGATCGTCCCGTTGCCGTTCCGGTCGACACACTGGTTGAGCTCCTGGAGGCCGACGTGGGTGACGCCGCCTGGGCCGCGGTGGCCAACCCACACGGTCCCGTCGATGGCCACCGTCGTCCGCGAGGACTGGTTGCACCCCGCGGCGTCCGAGATCGTTCGGAACTCGCCGAGGATGGCTCCCGTCGCTGTGTTGATCTTGGCGATCGTGCAGCGCTGGGACAGCGCGACCCAGATGAAGGGGAAGGTCCCGCTCGTCTCGTTGAGCTGGAGCTGGTTGTTGTTGGGGGCGTCGTGGTTGACGTTGACGAGCGTCCCCTGGTCAAAGTCCGCGTCGAGCGTGTAGGTGACGTCCGTGCCGACAACGACTCCCAGAGCCGGTGCGGACAGCAGGACCGAGAGCGTGAGTGCGGCCAAGACCGCGGTCCAGCCCTTCACCTCGAGTCTGCCATGCATCGATTTCCTCCCTCGACGAACACAACTCACCCATGGGCATGTCAAGTCATCCCTCGGGGTAAACCTCCTCGTCCGCTATCGGGCACGGCGGAGAACAGGGGAGGCGAGATCGCGCGCTCATGCATCCCTCTGGTTCGCCGGATCGCGACTGGCCGCCTCTACGTCCCAGGCCCGCGTCAGCCGTCACGCCTCCGGCTGGATTGTCTCACCCCGGTGCGGCCTGTCAACGACTCGCCGGACGTTCCAGGTTCGAGTGTCGCGTGTGGGCCTGTTCGAGTTTTTTCGCACGGTTCCGCCGATGTCGGCACGCCGACGGTAGCCGCGCATTTTCGCGATATTCGGCCGGCGCGTGATCCTTATGATTCGGTCCGGCCAGGTCGCCACGGTCGAGGCGGGGCATGGGCGCTGCCCGAGCCACGCGCGACCCGGTGATATGTCCGCCGTCCACTGCCGTCCGGCGTTCCCCATGCCGTTCCCGGACAGGAGTCGAGGAGATGAAGGAGGAATCGCCAGGGTACTTGCAAGGCGGAACTTCGCATCGGGCTGTGGGGCCTCGAGGCCAACGACCCAGATCAATCGAGAGGCATCGGCGAGACCACGCTGATCCGGGTTGCAGGAGGAGACGATGAACGTAACCGACTATCGCACCGGCCGGCCATGGGCCGCGCTTGCCGGGGCGCTACTGCTCATCGCGACGGTGGCCGCCGGGCCGGTCGTTGCGCACGACCCGGTGATCGGGGTTGTCCCCGACGCAGTCGAGCTCACACTGTCCCCCGGCGAGAGCGCCGACGTGGCGAAGACGGTGCACACGCCGGAATTCCCGCCAGTCGTGGACATCTGTCTGCAGGTCGACGAGACGGGCAGCATGGGTCGCGACGCGGACGGAGATCCGCCGGGTGAAATCGGCGAGATCAAGGACAAAGCGGAGGACATCTTCAACGCCGTCGCGGCGAGCGGCGCTGACGCGGCCTGGTGCGTCCTGGGGTTCCGCGATTACGCCATCTCGCCGTACGGAGACCCCGGCGACTGGGTCTACCGGCTGCATTCTGATGTTTCGACGTCCCTGGCGGACTTCCAGAACGGCGTCAACGCGCTGACGGCGGGCGGCGGCAACGACACGCCGGAGGCGACCCTGGAAGCGCTCCATTACGAGGCCACCCCGGGCCACCCGGCCATCGACAGCAACCAGGACGGTGACACGACCGATCCCGAGGACACGCCAGCCGGGGAGCAACCCTCGTGGCGCACCGACGCGCAGAGGGTGAGCGTGCTCGTCACCGATGCCCCGTGTCACGAGGGAGCCGGGGTCGAGGTCGGTTATCCAAGCGATGCCGATCTGGCGATCACGGAGCAGGCACTCCAGGACGCCGGGATCATCATCATCGGAGTCACCCCCGGCGCCGCCGGCTTCGGCTGCGTCGATGCGCTTGCCACCGCGACCGGCGGCTCGGTGCAGGATCTGGGCGACTCCGGAGAGAACATCGCCCAGGCGATCCTGGCCGGACTGTCCGAGGTCGAGGTCGAGGTCACGCCGCAGGCAACCTGCGACGACCCGAACGTCGCGGTCTCCTGGGACAGCGCCAGCCAGACGGTTGTGAGCGGTGAGGACGCGATCTTCCTGGAGACGATCACGGCCGGGGCCGGCGCTCCACAAGGTGACACCGTCACCTGCACCGTGGAATTCCTGATCGACGGGAACCTCCTCGACGGCTTCACACAGACGATCACCATCCACATCCGCGACGTAGAGGCACCCGTGGTCTCCTGCACCGAAGGTGTCAATCCGCATGGTGATACCACCCCGCCGGCCGGTTCGACGACCCTGCCGGGCAGCAAGGGCGGCCAGAATGAAGACGGCTTCTACCTGCTGACGGCCGTGGACAACGTCGATCCCAATCCGATGATCTTCGTGGTTGACACGGGCAGCGGCACGATCTTTGGACCCTACCCCAGCGGCACGACCATCAAGTACGTCGAGGCGCCCGGTGCCACACCGTCCGACCAGACGATCGGCAGCAGCACCGGGGAAGCCGGAGCGGTTTTCGTGCTCATCAAGGGCACGGGAGACGCGGCGGTCTTCGCGACTGACGAGTCGGGCAACGTTTCGGCTCGGGTGGCCTGCCTCGTCCCGCCACCGCCCAAGTGACCATTCCCGGCTAGCACGCGATCGGCCTTCGGCCGACCGACCGAAATCGAAGGGGGCGGGCCCAGCGGGCCCGCCCCCTTCCTCGTGCCGCCACTCGACTAGACTCGGGAGCCCGTCCGGCATCCAGCGAGAGGGAGCGATGCGCGCCTCCGGCGAGCGCCGCCTGGCGATCCTGACCGAGGGCCAGTTCGGAGCTCACAACGCAAAGACCGCGTTCGGCGTGATCCGCTATGGCACCGATCCCGTGGTCGCCGTGCTCGACTCGACGATCGCCGGGCGGAACGTCTCGGAGTGGCTGCCGGGCCACGACATTCCGGCCCTCGCGACCCTCGACGACGCGCTCGCCCTGCCGCGTCCGCCGACTGCCCTCCTGATCGGGATCGCGCCGACCGGTGGCAGGCTGCCGGGGAAGTGGCGAGCAACGATCCTCGCCGCGCTGAGAGCCGGCCTCGACGTCCTGTCCGGCCTCCACCAATTCGTCGGCGACGACCGCGAGTTCGCGGCCGCGGCGCGGGCGTCGGGCGCTTCGATCGTCGACTACCGCCGGCCGCCGGAGCGGACCGAGACGTCAATCGGGCGGGGCCATCGGCCTGGCAAGAAGGTCATCCTCACCGTGGGAACGGATTGCGCCGTCGGCAAGATGTCCGTCGCGCTCGAGCTGCGGCGCGCGGCACTCGCGGCCGGCGACGCGGCCGTGTTCGTCCCGACCGGCCAGACCGGGATGATGATCGACGGCTGGGGGGTGGCCGTCGACCGGGTGATCGCCGACTTCCTGCAAGGGACCTGCGAGTGGCTGGTCGAGCAGGCCGAGGAGCGCGGCGACTGGATCATCGTCGAGGGCCAGGGCTCCCTCGACCATCCGGCCTACTCGTCGGTTACGCTCGGGCTCATCCACGGGACAACCCCGCACGCGATGGTCATGGTCCACAAGCCCGGTCTCGCCGAGCACGACTTCGACCACCTCCCCGACGCGTCGTTCCCGATCAAGGCCCTGCCCGACTTCATCCGCATCCACGAGGAGGTCGCCGTGCTCGTCGCCCCCTCGAAGGTCGTCGCCGTGGCCCTGAACACCTCGCTGCTCGACGAGGCCGCGGCGCGGCGGGCGATCGCCGAGACCGCCGCACAGACCGGGTTGCCGGCCGACGATCCCGTGCGGTTCGGGGCCGATCGACTCTGGGCGGCGGTCCGCGAGCGAGTCGAGGCGCTGCCGTGGGCCTGACGGGGACGTGGGACGTCCTGACCCTCGCTCTCCGCGATCCCTTCGTCATCGCCCGGTCCGAGCACGGCGCTGGTCGTTCGATCACGACGCTGATCCTCGAGCTGCGCGACGACCGACATCCCGGGCTCGTCGGGGTGGGGGAGGGCTACCCGGACCGGTTCTACGGCGAGACGCCCGAGACGATGGCGGCCGTCATCCCGATGCTCCTCGAGGCGATCGGCGAGGTCGAGCTCTCGCCCGACGGCGTCGCCGCAGCCGAGGCGACGATGGACGGGCGAATCGCCCATCACGGGGCCGCGAAGTGCGCGATCGACATCGCGCTGTTCGACCTTGTCGGGAAGGTCGCGGGTCTGCCGGTCCATCGGCTGCTCGGTTTGCCGTCCGAGATCCCGGCGACGGACTTCACGATCGGGATCGACGAGCCGACTGTGGTCGCCGAGCGAGCCCGCCGGGCGGCCCACTTCCCGGCCCTGAAGATCAAGGTCGGTGGTCCGGCCGATCTCGCGACGCTCCAGGCGGTTCGCGGCGTCTTTTCCGGCCCCATCCGTGTCGACGCGAACACCGGCTGGACGCCGGACGCGGCTCTGGCTCTCCTTCCCGAGCTTGAGAGGCTCGGCGTCGAGCTGATCGAGCAGCCCTTCCCGGCGGGACGGATCGACCAGCTCGGTTGGCTCCAGGAGCGCTCGCCACTGCCGATCGTGGCCGACGAGAGCGCGGTCACGATCGACGACCTCGATGGCCTCGCCGGTGTGGTCGCCGGGGTCAACGTCAAGCTCGCGAAGTGCGGTGGTATCGGCCCCGCCAAGCGAATGCTCGAACGCGCGCGAGAGCTCGGCGTGCGGACATTCCTCGGTTGCATGGAAGAAACGTCGGTCGGGATCGCCGCGTCCGCCGCGGTCGCCTCGCTCGCGGAGTGGGTCGATCTGGACGGCAATCTTCTGCTCGCCGCCGACCCGTTCGAAGGGCTCGAGCTGGGCGACGACTGTCGCTGGAGGCTGTCCGACGGGCCCGGCCTGGGCATCCTGCGGCGATCGGCCTGAACCGGTTCAGGGCCGGCCTCATCCATTCGGCTGAGAACGCCCGTTCGTGTGGATAAGTTAGTGGACGAGATGGTGGACAAACCCCCTTTCCGTGGGCCGGACGGCGGTCCTACGATGTCGCTCCACCGGTTCGATCGACCCCCAGGGAGAGGGAAGCCGGACAGCCCAGCAGGCAGAGCGCCCGCCATCGGCCACCGTCGCCGACGGCGGACTGTCCGACTGCGCCATGCGACAGGAGGGCTCGTACATCGATGGATTCGCGCACCCCTGACCGCCCGCCCTCGGCCGATGCTGTCGAGTTCGTTCGGTTCTGCTATCGCCGCCGCCGGGTCGGCTGGCCGGAGCTGTACGACGAGATGTGCGCCGTCGCCGGGCGTGGTCTCTTCCGCGGCTGGCGCAGCGACGAGTTGAGCGCTGAGGGAATCGGGTTCAGCCTCTTCGAGATGCCCGCCCTGGCGGTGCTGGTCCACCGGATTGTGGCCGAGGAGCACGAGAAGCGCGTCCAGGTCGCGGCGCCCTCGATCGTGCGCACGCCTGTCGGGATGGCTGTCCCCGCGCTGTCGGCCGAGGTAGCCGGGGAGGTCGCGCCCGTCATGGAGCCGGCGACGGACGTGGCGCCCAGCGCGGGCCTCAGGCTGACGGCGGCCACCGCGGGGGCCTGACCCAGCGGATCCGTCCGGCGTGAGCCACCGGATCCGTCCGGCGTGCAGCGCAACGAACCCCCGCGGAAAGCGGGGGTTCTCGATTCTGGTCGGCTCGGCGGGGCCGTCAGGCGCGGATGCGCCGGCGGGCCATCTCGGCCTCGATCTGGCGCTCGGCCTCGACGTATCGGTCGATCTGCTCGCGGAGCTGGTTCGCCTCCGGGACGTAGAGGTGGACCTGCTGCTGGAGGATGTACGACAGGCGGCGGCTCGTCATCCGAACATGGTCGAGGTTCTTCATCAGCACGAGCGGGTCCATCGCCGCCAGGTCCGACGGGTGGTACATCTGCTCCATGCCGGCATTCTAGCCGTGGGCCGGTCCGCGGCGGCCGAGCCCGGGCATCAGATCGAGCGCAGGCCGCGCTGTGGCCAGGTCCAGTCGATCGGGGTGGCCGCCCCGGCGAGGGCCCTCCGCCGGCCCGCCTCGGTCGCGCCGAGCACGAGGATCCGATCGGTCTTCGTAGCGCGTCCCGCCTCGTCCCCCCAGAGCTTCGTCATCTTCCGATTGGCGGCAACGTCGTCGAGGGCGACCCCGGCCAGGCGGTAGCCCTCCGGCGCAGCGGCGAGCTCCCAGACCCGCTCGGCGAGGCCGACGGCACCGTGGATCCGGCGACCGCGGTCGAACTCGACGTCGCCGATCACCAGCACGACGACCGCGTCGTCGGTGAGGGCTGGTCGGAGCCCGGCGAGGACGTCGCGAAGGAAGGCGAGGTACGGCTCGCGGTGGTGGGCGTCGTCGAGGGTTGCGTCGATCGCCCGGGCGTCGAAGCCCAGGAACCAGGTTCGCAGCCAGTTGTAGTAGCCGTACTTCACGACGCGGAGGTAGGGTGGCGAAGACACGACGAGCCGCGCCCGGTCAGGCAGCCCGCGTTCCCGGAGCGCCGCGCGGGCCAGCGGCGTGACCTCGCGTGCGTCCGCGAGGAGCGCCACGCCCGGTCTCGCCGGAGGCGCCTGCCGGAAGAGCCGCCGGACCTTCGACCCGAGGCACTCGAACACGTCCCGCTCAGGGGACCGGAAGCCGGTCCGGGCCGCGAAGTCACGGACGTATCGCGGGGCCATGCTGAACGTGTTCGGCATGATCGGCGAGAGGTAGCTCGCGCTCTTGCCGTGGAGGATGCCGGTCAACGCCGCCGCGAGGAACCGGTCGACGGGCCGGTCGAGCACGAGCGAGCTCCGGACGAACAGGAGCTGGGCCAGCGTTCGCGGATGGAACGCGAGGGCGACCTCCGCCGGGACCGCCTCGGAGCCCTCGTCCGGACCGCCGCCCGAACCCGCTGCCGGGACGAGGGCGGCCGTGGCGGGGGGATCGGCGAGCACGACCGCGGCGAGACGCTCCCAGTCCGCCGCCCGGCCGGCCCAGCCGAGGCGGAGCGCGGTCAGTCGCGTCAACGCGTCCGGCCGGCTCGGCGGATCGAGCTTGGCGGCTGTCAGGAGGTGGGCAAACGGGTTGAGGTCGCTGCCGACGCCGATCCGGCCCTCCGCGCAGGCCTGGAGGGGAGTCGTGCCGCGTCCCGAGAACGGGTCGAGGACGACGTCACCCGGGCGCGAGTATCGGGCGATGAACGCGTGGGCGAGGGCGGCCGGGAAGCTCGCCAGGTAGGAGCACATCGGGTGGAACGAGTGGCCCCACAGCCGCTGCTGGTCCTTCCACTCGGCCTCGAGCGGGAACGCCGGGAGCTCGAGGGGCAGGTCGAGCGCGAGCTGGGTGGGTGATCGGGGGGCCAGGTCGGGCGCCGGCGCGTGGGCGATGCCGGTCGGCCGACGGTCGCTCAGGGTCATGCGGGCGGGAGTTGCTCCTGCGCTGATCGGCCCTGGCCGGAATGGGTGGGGCGCGGAGCATAGCACGGAGCCCTGACCTGACCGAACCGCCCCCAACTATACCGATCGGAGAAAGCAGCCGCCAAACCTGTTTTCGGCTCAAGCGCCGCGTGCTAGCGTGCGCGGGCAGGCGACCGACTGCCGCCCGTCAGCGGCCAGACCGCTCGGGCGAGCAGCACACCGGCCAGGGAGGGCAGGGAGGGTGTCTGAAGGGGAATTCCGCACGCCGGCGGACATCGAGGAGAGCATCCGACAGAACATCGAGGTCACGCCCCAGCTGGTCCTCATGGCGAAGGCCTTCCTGGCGGAGGACGGCATCGTCGACATCCGGGCGGGGGAGCGCGCCTTCGTCGAGCGCGTTGGGGCGGACATCCGCCTGCCGGTCGTCATCCACTCGTCCGCCGACATCGACGCTGTCATCCGGACCGTTGCAAGGTACCTCTCCGCAAAGATCGCCCTGGGAGAGGCCGCCTGGGCGCTCCTGGGCGCCGGGGCACTGGTTCCGCTGCCGGGTGGGTGGGAGCCACCCCGAATGGCGGTTGGATGGACGACCGTCTCGGAGGGGAATGGCCAGTCGAGCAGCTGGTCATTCGATGACCTAGCCATCCCGCACCCAGGCAAGCTCTCGATCGCCCCGTCCCGCAAGCGTGCCTCCTTGCCCGCCTACCTCACCGATCCCGACATGTTCGTGGCCGCCATCGACGCCGAGGTCCATCCAGTGATCGGGGAATCGATCCGATCGGCTGTGCTGTGCCTGCGCGCGGACCTGTACCTCCCGGCCCTGGCGATGCTCGGCAAGGCCTGCGAGGGACTGTGGACCCTCGTCGGGGTGGGCCTCGCGGAGCGTGCTCCGACTTCTCATTCAGCGGCAAGAAGGCTCGGAAAGGACCTCGAGGTCGGCGCGCTGACGTTCGCAAAGCTGATTGACCGCGTCGTAGCCGTGTACGAGCGCCAGGATGAATTCCGGACGATCGTGAGGAAGAGCGGAGTGTCCCTCGATGACCTGCGGCGCTTCCGCGCCTGGACGAATGTGGCGCGCGAGAGCAGGAACGTTCTCCACCCCTGGAACGTGACCGCGATCCCGTACACGTACGAGAAGACGGCAGCCATCTTCCTTGGCGCACCCGAGGTTCTCCGTGGTCTGCAGGCCATTGTCGACAGCGCCAGGCGGGCTCCGCGGCGTGCAAAGGCACGGCCTCCGGAACGCCCCGCCAGCCTGGACCTCCCGGCATGGTCCGACGACCGGTCGGAAGTCCGTCCTGCGTAAACTGGGCCGCGGACGCGGTCCCCGTAGCTCAGTGGACAGAGCAGCCGCCTTCTAAGCGGAAGGTCGCAGGTTCGAATCCTGCCGGGGACACCAGGTCGCGTTGGCCCCGACCTCGATCAGTGGCGCTTCTTGCGCGTCGACGTGTGACGGGCGGGCTTCCTGGTCCTGTGAGCCGGGTTTGGCTGCTTCTTGCGGGGCGCCCGAACTGCCTGGGCCGCGGGTTTCGGCGGTTCCTCCGCGACGACCGGTGGCTGGGCATCCGCCAGCGCCCGGCGTTCGGCGGCGATCGCCAGGAGCTCTTCCAGCGCCGGCTGGTCAGGCTCGACGACCGAGCCCGCCGACTGTTCGGCCGCCGCCTCAGGCGCCGGCTCCGGCGGGAGGGCATCGGGCGGCGCCAGGGTCATCGCCGGGACCCAGCCGTCCCGATCGGCAGGCGTCCGAACCCGGACCCAGATCGCGTCCCGCTCGAGGACGTCGATCTCGTCGCCCGTGTCGAGCTCGCCGACCGGCATCCCGAGGGCATCGTCCGGCCGGTCGAGCAGCTGGACCCGGTCGTAGCGGATGACCAGCCGCTCAGTCGCGCCGTCGACCGGGGCCGCGAACAACAGCGGCGCGCGGCGCTCCTTCGGCGCGGGAGGCTTGGGGGACGCGACTCGGGCCGCCCTGACGGACGGACGAAGCCAGCGCGGCAGCAGCGACTCCTCGTCAGGCGTCGTCGAGGGCGCATCCGGCTCGGGAGCCGCCGGCTTGTTGTGCAGCAGGGCGGGAAGCCGCCGTCGAAGCGAAACCATGACTATGTTGTTAGCGCTCCCGTTCTGCGTCGCTGCGGGCCCTGGTGGCTGTAAGCGCCGGACGAGGGGAAGCCGCCGCTCGCCGACCCGAACGTCGCTCCCGGATCGCGCGGGCCCCCCTGCGGATCTCGTCGCGCAGGATCACCGGAGCAGCCACGATCGTTGCCTGGGCGAGAGGCAGGATCAGGCTCGTGGTCTGGGGATCGAGGCTGCAGACGACGCAGGCCAGGGGGCTCGACATCGCTACCGATCGTGCGGGCCACCGGGGGTCCCGTCAACAGTACGGTTGGGGTGGGTCGGGCCGTTCGGCGGGCGCCGGCGGCCGTTCGGCGCGCGCGGCGGCCGTTCGCCGGGGCCGTTCGCGGCCATTCGCCGGACATAGAAACGCGCCGTTCGCAAGTAAACTTGTGAACGACGCAGCGCTACTGTGGGCGCCGGGCCCTCACGGCCGTCTCATACGGCCCGCCCGGCGTATAACAGCCGCATCACAGCCCGGGAATCCGCGGAGGGCACCCGCCGCCGCCCCTCTGCGATTGCGAGTGCCCTCCACCGGGCTCCGAGTTCCCACGGACCCGGTGATCGTGCGGCCCGACAGCCTCACGCGCATCCCCCGAACGGCGTATTCTCGCGCCCCTCAGGGGCCTCTGGTACTCCGAATACCCCCAAAGTACGGCTTGGCGAGCGTGCCGGGCCACTAATACGCTCCGCCCAGCAGCGGGCCGGACTCCACCCTTGACCACCCCAGGGGCGCGGAGCGGCCGAAAGGTGCGCAAAGCGAGGCAACCACAGAGATGGCTTCGATGGCCGTAAATGAACTCGGGCCGATGCTCACGGCGACCGAAGTTGCCGAGATGCTTCACCTCCACGTCAATACCGTCAAGCGCCTCGGCGATCGGGGCGAGCTGCCGTTCTATCGCGTCTGCAAGCGAGGCGACCGTCGGTTCCGCCTCGAAGACGTGATGAAGTTCCTCGCCCAGAACCGCTGATCTCCGGCCGGCCGGTGGCCGGCTCTCGCGCACTTTCGAGCGTCCGTCGGTTCGGCGGGCGCTCGCTGCTGTCCTGCTCCGGGCTCAGACCGTGCGGAGCGCCTCGCCGAAGATCTCGAGACCCTCTGAGACTTCCGCCGGGCTGACGTCGAGCGGCGCGATCCAGCGGATCACCTGGTGCTCGGGCCCGCACGTCAGCAGGAGGAGGCCCAGCTCGGCGGCCCGGGCCTGGACGCGGTTCGCGAGCTCGCCGTCGGGGCGGCGGGATCGGCGGTCCGAGACGAGCTCGACGCCGATCATCAGCCCGGGCCCCCGGACGTCGCCGATCCGCTCGTCCTCCGCCATCATCGAGCGGAGCCCGGCCGTCAGGTCCGCCCCGCGCCGGGCGGCGTTCTCGACGAGGCCGTCCCGCTCGATGGTCTCGAGTACGGCGATCCCTGCGGCACAGGCCACTGGGTTGCCGCCGTACGTCGAGCCGTGGGCGCCTTTCCCCCAGCGCTCCTGGAGAGCCCGGCTCGTCGCGAGCGCCGCGAGCGGCAGCCCGTTGGCGATGGCCTTGGCGATGCAGACGACGTCCGGGACGATCCCCGCGTGCTCGAACCCCCACATCCGGCCGGTCCGCCCATAGCCGGTCTGGACCTCGTCGCTGACCAGCAGGATCCCGTGCTCGTCGCAGAAGCTGCGGAGGCCGCGGAGGAAGGCCGGTGGGGCAGGGTGGTAGCCGCCCTCGCCCAGGACGGGCTCGATGAGGATCGCAGCGACCGCCGAGGGCGCCACCGTCGACGAGGTCAGCCGTCGGAGCGCCGCCAGGCAGGCCTCGGTCGCAGCATCGTCGTCGCCGCCGAAGTCGCGCCAGGCGGCGGGGAACGGGGTGAAGTAGATCGACGGCAGGAGTGGCTCGTAGCCGACCCGGTAGTTGAGGCTCGATGTCGTCACCGATACTGCGCCGAGCGTCCGGCCATGGAACCCGCCCTGGAAGGCGACGATCGCGGGACGGCCGCTCGTCCGACGAGCGAGCTTGAGGGCCCCTTCGATCGCCTCCGAGCCGGAGTTGAGGAAGAACACTGTGTCGATCGGGTCCGGCAGGGTGGCGGCGACCATCGACGCGAGCCGGACGACCGGCTCCGTGTAGCCGATCGCGCCGGTCGGTCCGATCAGCAGCTCGACCTGGGCGTGAATCGCCGCGGACACGGCCGGATGCCGGTGCCCGAGGACCGTGACCGCGATCCCGTTCGCGAAGTCGAGGTAGGCCTTGCCGGCCGTGTCATACAGGCGGTGACCCTCGCCGTGGCTCCAGCTGCGCTCGAAGTAGCGGCCGAGGACCGGGCTGAGGTGGGCGGCCTGCCCGGCAAGGTCGGTGGGCGCGGCGATCGTTTCGTCCATCGCGGGAGTATAGGTTCGGGGGCGCAGCTCGCGGCCTAGAATGCGGCTCGTCCGAGACCGTCCCGCCGAGAGGCTCCAGTGGTCGACTTCTCCCTGACCAACGAGAACCGCCTCGTCCAGCACAGCGCGCGGGCCTTCGCCCAGGCCGAGATCCTGCCCCACATCCGGGAGTGGGACGAGAAGGGCGAGGTCCACCGCGAGGTGTTCGCTCGAATGGGCGAGCAGGGCTTCCTCGGCGCGCCGATCCCGGAACGCTACGGCGGCGGCGGGATGGACTACATCTCGTTCGCGATCCTGTGCGAGGAGCTCGAGCGGGCGGATACGGCATTCCGGGTCGTCCAGAGCGTCCACGTCGGGTTGAACTCGCTGGCGCTCCTCCAGTGGGGAACGGACGAACAGCGGCAGCGCTGGCTCGTTCCACAGGCGAAGGGCGAGAAGCTCGCGACGTTCGGGCTGACCGAGCCGGGAGCCGGTACGGACGCGGCGAACCTCGCGACGACGGCCCGGGCGGACTCGCGCGGCGACGGGTACCGGCTCAACGGGCAGAAGATCTGGATCAGCCTCGCCGATATCGCGGACCACTTCCTGGTCTTCGCCACCGTCGACCGCTCGAAGGGCCACCGGGGGATCACCGCGTTCGTCGTCGAGCGGGGGATGAAGGGACTCTCGACCGGCACGATCCACGGCAAGCTCGGCATCCGGGCCGGCAACACGGGCGTCATCAACCTCGACGACGTCGCTGTCCCGGCCGAGAACCGGATCGGCGAGGAGGGCGAGGGCTTCCTCGTCGCGATGAGCGCGCTCGACCAGGGGCGCTACACGGTGGCCGCCGGCGCGGTCGGGCTCGCCCAGGCCTGCCTCGACGCGTCGCTGAAGTACGCCCATGAGCGGCACACGTTCGGCGAGGAGATCGGACGTCACCAGCTCGTCAAGCAGATGATCGCGAAGATGGCGGCGGGCACCGAGATGGGCCGCCTGCTCGTCTGGCGGGCCGGCTGGCTGAAGAACCACGGCCTGCGGAACACCCGTGAGACGTCGCTGGCGAAGTGGCACGCGACCGAGCACGCCGTCCAGAGCGCCCTCGACGCCATCCAGGTGCACGGCGCGAACGGGTACTCGAACGAGTTCCCGGTCGAGCGGTACCTCCGGAACTCGAAGGCGGCCGTGATCTACGAGGGCACGAGCCAGCTCCACACGCTCATCCAGGCCGATTACGCGCTCGGCTACCGCGAGGACCGGTTACTCCGCTGCGAGCCATGGCCGGCCGATGGCTTCGAGCGGCGGCCGGCCGGCGCAACGGCCTGACCCGGTGACCCTCGCCCCGGACGCGCCGCCGCCAGCGGCCGCCGCCCCGCTCTCGGCGGCATCGGCCCCGGCGGGCTGGTCGGCCTCGGAGCTCGCGACCCTCGCCGCCATCGCCGAGACGTTCGTCCGCGGCGACTCCCTCCGCCGGGCGAACCTTGCCGGCGGCGCGCTCGAGGCGGCCGCGGATCCCGACCAGGTCCGGCAGCTCAGGCTCGTCCTGCGGCTCGTCGAGTCGCGATTCGCCAACCTCGCCCTCGTCCGCCGCCCGACGCCCTTCCGCGACCTCGCGCCGGCCGACCGCGAGCGCTACCTGCTCGCCTGGGCGAGCTCGCCGCTCGGGCTGAGGCGAAGCGCCTTTCACGCGTTCCGCAATCTGCTCACGTTCCTCGCCTACGCCGACGGCGCCGGTGGCCGCAATCCACGCCTCGCGGCGATCGGCTACCGGCCCGACGCTCCGCCGGTGACCCCCTCGCCGACCCCGATTCGCGCGTGGCCGCTGCCCGCGCCGGATGGATCCGGCCTCGTGACGGTCGATGCCGACGTCCTCGTCGTCGGGTCGGGAGCGGGCGGTGGAGTCGTCGCCCGGGACCTGGCGCGCGCCGGTCGCTCGGTCGTCGTCCTCGAGGCCGGCCCCCTCGTCGACGAGACCGCGATGCCGGTCGACGAGCTGGAGGCGTACGACCGGCTCTACCTGAACCACGGCTTCACGACGACGTGGGACGGGTCCGTGACGCTCCTCGCCGGTGGCGCGGTCGGGGGAGGAACGCTCGTCAACTGGATGACCTGCATCGACTCACCCGCCGTCACCCGGGCCGAATGGGCGCGCGACCACGGCATCGACGGCTGGGACGGCGTGGCGGCACTCGAGGACGTGGGGGCGATCGAGCGCGAGCTGGGGGTAACGGAGGCCGCGGCGCCAGGACCGAAGGACCAGGCCATCCTCCGCGGCGCGACGGTCCTCGGCTGGGCGGCGGCCCGCGTCCGGCGCAACGCCCCCGACTGCACGGACTGCGGGAGCTGCGGCTTCGGCTGCCGGCGCGGGACGAAGCAGTCAGGGATCCGGGCCCATCTCGCCGATGCCTGGGGAGCCGGCGCGCGGATCGTCCCGAACGTCGCCGTCGAGCGCCTTCTCCTGGGCTCCGAGGGACGTGTCGGCGCCGTCATGGCGAGGGTTGGCGGCACTGACGGAGAGGCCGTCCGGTCCGTCACGATCGCCGCGCCGCAGATCGTGCTCGCCGCGGGAGCGCTTCGGACGCCGGCGATCCTCGAACGGTCGGGTCTCGACCATCCCGCGATCGGCCGGCACCTCCGGATCCATCCCGTTCCGGTCGTCGCCGCCCGGTTCGACGAGCCGATCGACATGTGGCGGGGACCGCTCCAGGCGGCCCGGATCGACGAGTTCCACGGACCGGGCGCCGCCCCGCTGCCCTACGTGATCGAGGCCGCCGCGGGACACCCCGGGCTCCTCGCCCTCGCTCTGCCATGGGAGGGGACCGACGCCCACGCCGCCGTCGCCGGCATCGCCCGCCATCTCGCGCCACTTATCGCCGTCACTCGCGACGGGGGCGAGGGTCGGGTCCGGGCGACGAAGCACGGCGGCGTCCGGATCGACTACCGCCTCGATACAGACGGGCAGGCGACGCTCCGCCATGCGCTGGGGTCGATGGCCCGCGTGGCGCGCGCCGCCGGAGCCCGCGAGATCGTGGCGCTCGGCATGCCGCCCCGCTGGTTCGGCCGGGGCGGACGGTCCTCGGCGTCCGAGGACAGCTTCACGGTCTTCACGGACGCGCTCGCGACGTTCGACTTCCGGCCGAACCGGGGGACGGTGTTCTCGGCCCACCAGCTCGGCACCGTCCGGATGGGGGCGTCAGCGGCGCGCCACCCGTGCGATCCCGGCGGTCGGGTTCGGGCGTCGGTTTCGGACGACCGGGTGGTCCGGGGCCTCTACGTCGCCGACGGGTCGCTGTTCCCGACCGGGCTCGGCGTGAACCCGATGATCACGATCATGGCGCTCGCTCGCCGGGTCGGCCGGACGGTCCTGGCCGAGAGCTGACGCGTTACCTGTCGGCCGCAGGCAGGGGACGAACCGGTCCGGGCTGCGGGGCCGGCAAGCCGTCCGCCGCGGCGCCCACCGTCGGCCGGCGCATCCGCCCGCGGGCCGTGATGATGAGGGCAACCGCGAAGACGATGACGCCGCCGGCAAGGAGCTTCGTGGGGGTCAGCGTCTCGCCGAGGACGATCGCCCCGAGGACGACGGCGACGACCGGGTTCACGTACGCGTAGGTCGCGATCAACGGCAGCGGCGCGACCCGGAGGAGCCAGACGTACGTGCTGAATGCGAGCAGGCTGCCGACGACCGTCAGGTAGGCCAGGGCGACCAGGGAGCTCGTCGAGATCATGTCGACCCGAAGGCGCCCCGGCTCGCCCGTGGCGATCGCCATCCCCGCGAGGACGGCCGACCCGCACAGCATCTGCATCGCGGTCGCGACGAGGGGGCGGCTCGACTGCGGCACGCGGTGGGCGGCGTAGAGGGAGCCGGCCGACCAGCACAGCGGCGAGACGATCAGGGCGACGACGCCGGCCGGGTCGAGGCGGTCGGCCGGATCGGGGCCGCCGACGAGGATCGCCACGCCGGCCAGGCCCACGGCGATCCCGGCGACGGCGAGCCGCGGCAGGCGCTCGCCGAGGAACACGCGGCCGAGGACTGCGACCCAGACCGGCATCATCGCGATCAGCAGGGCGGCGATGCCCGACGGGACGGTCTGCTCGCCCCAGGCCACGAGGCCCATCCCTCCGCCGAGGAGGAGCGCGCCGACGATGAGCATGTCGCGCCACTCGCGGCCAGACGGCCAGGCGAAGCTTCGGCCCTCGCGGAGGATCGACCAGGCGAACAGGGCGAGGCCCCCGGTGAGGAACCGGGTCGCGGCCATGACGAATGGCGGGATCGTGTCGACGGCGATCCGGATGCCGAGGTAGGTCGAGCCCCAGACGAGGTAGAGGACCAGGAGCCCGACCCAGAGCAGCACGCGGGACGCGCGCGGTTGGGCGGGTGTTGGCATAGCCGGGTGGTCCAAGAGCCGAGTGTAGCTGGTTGCGCGGGTCGTCGTCGAGCTGTCGTCGTCGAGCTGTCGTCGTCGAGCTGTCAGGCGGCCCGGGCGGCGGCGTCCGGCCGGCACTCCCGGCAGGCCCGGTAGCCGGATGCCTCGGAGGCGGCCACGGAGCGGAGGGGGACACGGTGACGGTCGGAGATCCGGCGGGCGTTGTGGCAGCTCGGGAGGCAGTAGATCCGGGTCGTATCGGACCCCACATAGCGGATGCCCGCGCGGGCGAGCTCCTCGAGCTCGTCGGCGTCCAGCCCCTCCGCGGCCAGGATCGCGCGCTTGTTGCCCGGCCCGCCCAGCGAGTACTGGCCGAGGAGCCCGTCGCTGCGAACGACACGGTGGCACGGGACGACGAGCGGAACCGGGTTGTGGGCGAGCGCCGTCCCGACCGCGCGGACCGCGAGGGGCCGGCCGATCTCCGCGGCGACCCAGCTGTACGGCCGGACCTCACCGCGGGGGATCTCGAGGGCCTTCGACAGGACCGCTCGTTCGAACTCGGTCCGCCCCCGGAGGTCCAGCTCAAGAGCGGCGCGACGGTCGCCCGACAGCCGCCGCGCGAGTGCCCGATCGAGGCGCGGGGCAATCGCCCCGGCGGGCCGGATCGGACGGCCGGCGGCTCGCTGGAAGCGCTGCTCGAACTCGGCCGGGTCGCCGGCCGCGTCGACCGCCGACACGCCGCGCCCGTTCCAGGCCACGAACACCGGGCCGATCGGCGAGTCCATTGTCGTGTACTCGTCCCTCAGGCCGACGGCCACGAGGGTCGCCGGCGCGAGCGTCGACGGTGCCCGGACCGCAAGGCTCGCCAGCGCGGCTTCGACGTCGGCCAGTGCGACGGAATTGGAACGGGTCATGCGGTCATCTCCTGGCGATCGAGGTCCGGGCTGTTCTGGTATGCGTCGCGGAGGAGCGCGAGGCCGCGATGGACCTGCGCCTTGAGCGTTCCCTCGGGCCGGCCGAGCACGGTCGACATCTCGTCATATGACAGGCCGTCGACGTGACGGAGGACGATCGGCGTCCGGTAGAGCGGCGGTAGCGAGGCCACGAGCCCGGCCCACCGGCGCGCGGAGTCGTGGCGGATGACGGATTCGAGCGGCCCGGCGGCGGGATCGGCGATCGAGGCGGCCGGGGCCGCGCGGCTGCGGTCGCCGGACTGGCTGCCGGCCGGAGGCTCGAGCGGGACGAGAACCGGGGTCCGCCGGCGGGCGCGGTTCCGGCACAGGTTGATCGCGATCGTCGCCAGCCAGGGACGCAGCCGCAGATCCCGTATCCGGGCGGCGTCGTACGAGGCGAGCGCCCGATAGGCCCGGACCAGCGCGTCCTGGGCGACCTCCTCTGCGTCGCGCGGATCGCCGAGAAGCCGCAGCGCGATCGAGTACATGCGGTCCTGGTGGCCGAGGACAAGCCGCTCGAACGTCCCGTCGAGATCGGTCGCCAGATCGGCGAGGAGTGGTCCGTCCATCACCACTCTGAACCGTGGCGCTCCGGCATCGGTTGCATCGACCGAACGGTGCGCCGTCGGCGCCGCGAAGGCAAGCTCGCGGGGTGCCGGGCGGTTCGGGGCTCCGGGCGCGTGCGACAATCCGGCGACGATGCGCCTCGACGACAGGTTCGACGAGCTGATCGCCAGTCTCGGCGGGTTCTACCGGACGTGGCTGGTCTACCTCGGCCTCGAGCTGGGCCTGTTCCGCCATCTGCGCGACGCCGGCCGGGAGGGGATGAGCCCGGCCGAGCTGGCCAGGGCCGCGGGCTGCAAGGTCGAGGCCGTGGAGGTGTGGGCCTGGGCGGCCGACGCCCATGAGCTCGCCGATTTCGAGGGTGGTCGCCTGACGCTGGACGACGATGTCGGGGCCATCCTCCTGGACGACGCGCGGTCGGAGTTCCTCGGCGGCCAGTTCATCCACGCCGTCGTCGCGGGCCTCGACTGGGACCGCATGGCCGCCTTCTTCAAGACCGGCCGCCCGTTCCGCAAGCGGCCCGATCGCTACCGGGCCGCGATCGAGCGACTGACCGTCCAGGACGTCGCCGTGTTCTTCCAGGAGGCGCTCGCCGCCCTTCCCCAGCTCGTCGCCGACCTTGCGCGAGGCGGACGGGTCGTCGACGTCCACTCGGGCGGCGGCCGATGGTTGATCGCGATGGCCCGTCGCTTCTCGAACCTCCAGCTGGTCGGCGTCGAGTTCGAGGCCGACTCCGTCGCCCGCGCCCGGCGGAACGTCGCCGAGGCCGGCCTCTCGGAGCGGATCACGATCGAGCACGGCGACGTGATGGCTCCCGGTCACGAGGGTGAGTTCCGGCTGGCGTATTTCCAGTACGCCCTCCACGCGCTGCCTGACCCGCCGGCGGCGCTGCGCGCGGCATGGGGCGCCCTCGAGCCCGATGGCTGGCTCCTGGTCCTCGACTGGCCGCTTCCGTCGACGGTCGAGGAATTCCGAACCCGCCACGGCGAGCTCATCGCCGGAGTCCAGCTCGACGAGGTCTTCCAGGGGACGAGGCTCGAGACGCGCGAGGCGTTCCTCGGCTGGTTCAAGGCGGCCGGGCTGCCCGATGCCCAGCTGGTCGACCTCCCGTCGGGCGCCTCGCTGTTCCTCGCCCGCAAGGCGGCCTGACCGGTCCGTCGGGGCGCGGGTCCGGCGCGCCACGCGCTACGGGGCGATCGTGATCGTCCCGTGCATCGACGAGTGAATCCGGCAGTGATAGGCGTACGTGCCGGCTTCCGAGAAGACGAGCACGCCGGTTTGGCCACTCGTGATCTGGTCGGTGTCGCAGTCGAGGTCGTCGAGCGTCGCCGTGTGCGTCACGCCGTCCTCGTTGTGCCACTCGATCGCCCCGCCGACCTTGGCCTGGACCGGATCCGGGCTATACGTCAGGTCGGCGATCGTCACCGCCACGGGATTCGCGACCGGCTCGGTCGCCGGCGTGCAGGCGGTCGCAGGGGCCGAGGTCGGCCCGGCCGACGTCGCCGGTTGCGATGCCGCGGGCTGCGAAGCGGGCGAGGCGGTCGTCGCCGGCGCCCCGCAGGCTCCGGCGGCGAGAAGCGCGAACAGGGCAAACCCTGGAACGATCAAGCGGCGCATCGCGGCTCCTCCTGCCCGGCGCCCATCGGCTGCGCCCGAGCGCGGCTATCGTACGCGGATGCCGCTGCCGGCCGGAGTCGACGCCGACGTCCTCCGGTTCCTCGAACGCCACGAGGCGCGGGTCCACGCGCATCCCGGGCGCGAGGTCCGCGACCTGGGCGATGCGATCATGCTCCACGATCCACTCGACCGCGAGCCGTTCTGGAACCGCGTGAATGCGATCCGCTGGCCGTCGGACACGGCCCGCTTCGACCGACGCGTGGACGAGATCGTCACGCTGTTCGCGACGCTCGATCGGCTGCCCCACATCTGGCCACGCCCCGCCTTCAACGAGCCGGCCGACATCGTCGAGAGGCTGCTTGCAACGGGATTCGAGGACGTCGGCGGCGGTCACATCATGTTGCTGGTCGACCCCTCGATGGTGATGAGCCTCGTCGACGAGCCGATGCCCCGGTCGATCTCCGTGGAGCGGTTGAACCTCCTCGACCCGGCCGCGCGGCGGGCCGCCTCGAGCGCTGTCTCGCTCGTGCTGGCCGAAGCGTTCGCGGTTCCGGAACGACGCGAATCGATCGAGCTCGAGACCGTGTCGATGTTCGATGCGCCGGGCCTCCACGCCTGCCTCATCCGGATCGACGGCGAGCCGGCCGCGGCGGCCAAGCGCTCGACGTTCGATGGCGCGAGCTACCTCTCGTCGATCGGCACCCGGCCGGCGTTCCGTGGCCGCGGCCTCGGCCGCCTCGTCACCGCGGTCGTGGCCGCGGACGCGATTGCCGCCGACTCGAAGTGGACCTACCTTGGCGTGTTCGCCGAGAACACGACGGCAATTCGGCTGTACGAAGGACTCGGGTTCACGTCCCTCGGCGGGCCGTCGCCCGACCTCATCCTGCGGTGACGGCGAGACGCGCCGAGGAGTCGCTCAACGGCGCCGACGCGATCGGCACGGCGCGCCAGGTCGTCGACCGGCTCGCGGGTCCCGAAGCCCGCCGCGTGACCGGTTGGGCAACGGTCGACCTGGATCGAGCGGAGCGGGATCTCGTCGCAGCCTTCGGGTCGTCGGTCCCTGGACCAGCGCGCGCCGTGCCGGACGACACGCTGCTCGGCGCATGCTGCCGTCTCGCGACGTTCGGCGTGGAGGGCCACGAGATCCTCCTCCTCGAGCCGGCCACCGAGGGCCGGATCGCCGCATCGCTCGCCCGGTTCGGCGAGGGGCCGATCGCCGTCTACGTGGTCGTGTCGGCCCGGCGCTTCGACGACCTGCTCCGGGATCTCCGCGGCGCCGGGCTCGTCCTCTCGGCCGAGGCGGCCGGGCCTTTCGGCCGGCAGCGGCTCGTGGCCGGCGGGCCGGCGTGGGGGGCCCACCTCCTGATCGCCGAGCAGGCGCCGATCCCGCCTGGCGCGCGAGCCGCTACCATCGAGCGATGATCGAGCAAGCGAACGTCGTCCTCCGTCCCGCCGCGCCGGCCGACGCAGAGCGGATCGCGGCGCTCTTCACCGACGAGGGCTACCCGGCCGGACCGAGCGACATCGTCGCCCGCCTCGAGCGCTTCGCGTCCGACTACTCGCGGGTCGTCGTCGCCGACCTCGACGGCGAGCTTCTCGGGTTCATCGCGTTCCACGCGCTGCCACGATTCGAGCACGACGATCGGATCGTCCGCGTTCTCGCCCTCGTCGTCGACGCCGGCGTGCGGGAGCGTGGCATCGGGCATCTCCTCATGACAGAGGCGGAGCGCGCGTCGCGCGAGATGGGCGCCGCGTTCATCGAGGTCACCGCCGGCCACCACCGGCCGGACGCGCGCCACCTGTACGAGGCGCTGGGGTACGACGGGAGCGTCACCGCGTACCTCCGGAAGAAGCTCTGACCGGCGACGCGCCGAGGCGAACAGAGCCCGGCTTCCCTCGCCTCCGGCTCCGCGAGTCGGGCGGTCCGCTCCTCGACCTGCCGTGGGAGCTTCCGCTGGTCGAGTGGCCGGCGGACAGCCTGCACTTCAAGGAGATGCCGGTCGGTCCGTCGCGCCACCTCGTCCGGTTCCTCGTGACGGACGGCACGAAGCATGCCCTCAAGGAGCTGCCACTGGTCGCAGGGCGGCGCGAGTTCGCGGTGCTCCGCCACCTCGAGACGCTGGGGCTGCCGGCGGTCCGGGCGGTCGGCATCTCGGAGACCCCGGAGCGGGACAGCGCTGTCCTCATCACCGAGTACCTCGCCCACTCGCTCCAGTACCGCCGCCTGCTGATGCGGCTGCCGGCCGGCCCGGGGCCGTACCGCGACCGCCTGCTCGACGCGATGGCCTGGCTCCTGGTCGACATCCATCGGGCGGGCGTCTTCTGGGGCGACTGCTCGCTGGCGAACACGCTGTTCCGGCGCGATGGCGACCGCATCCAGGCGTTCCTCGTCGACGCCGAGACGAGCGAGGTCCACGCGGCCCTGTCCGACGGGCAGCGCGCCTACGACCTGGAGATCCTCGTCGAGAACGTCGCCTTTGGCCTCGCCGATCTGGCCGCCTTCCAGGGCCGCGATGAAGACACCGGCGAGGCGATTCCGGCCGCCGAGAGCGTCCGCACGCGGTACGAGCATTTGTGGGAGAAGCTCCACCACGAGCCGGCCCTCCGGCCGGGCGACCGGCAGGCGGTCCGGGCCCGGGTCCGGAAGCTCAACGAGCTGGGGTTCGCGGTCGACGAGATCACCCTCGATCCGACGCCGGACGGCGGCGAGATGCGCCTCCGGATGACCGTCTCGAACCGCCGGTTCCATGCCCGCGAGCTGCAGCGGCTGACCGGCCTCTCGGCGCTCGAGGGGCAGGCCCGGCTCCTGCTCAACGACCTGCGCGAGTACCGCGCCTGGCTCGAGTACTTCGATCGCCGGGCCGCGCCGGAGCGCGAGGGCGCGGAGCGCTGGATCGTCGAGGTCCTCGAGCCGACTCTCCACCGCCTCGTCCCGGCAATCGGCCCAGGGCGCGATCCGCTCCAGGCATACTGCGACGTCCTTGAGCACAAGTGGATCCTGTCCGAGTCGGCCGGCCGGGACGTCGGCCTCGACGCAGCGATCCAGGCGTACATCGCGTTCGGCGCGCCGGCTCCGGAGGACGGCACGACCGTCGAGCCGCCGACCGAGCTGCCGATCACGCCGTGATGCCGGTCGCTGACCTACCAGCGCTCCCGGTGGACGACCTCGTCGAGCGACTTGCGCCCACCCGCGCGGGGCGGCGCCGTCAGCCGGGCCGGGTCGGCGGGGTAGCCGAACGAGAGCAGGAACTCGCATTTACGGTCTGCCGGGTAGCCGAGCAGCCGCCGGGCGAGGTCATGGTCGTAGACCGTCGCCGGGACGCTGCCGATGCCCATTTCCCACGCGACCAGCATCATGTTCTCGGCCGCCTGACCGAGGTCCCACATGATCGACAGCGGCGCGTCGGCCGTGGCCGGGTCGGGCGTGACGAGGGCGATCCCGGCGGCGGCGCCGGCGAGGTGGCCGGCGTACGGCCCGACCCGGGCGAGCTCCGCCAGATGGCCCCGATCGCGGCAGACGACGAACGCCCAGCGCTGGAGGTTCTTCGAGCTGCCGGCCCGCCGGCCGGCGTCGAGGATCCGGCGGAGGCGATCCTCCTCGATCGGGCGGGCGGCGAACTCACGGATCGCCCGCTTCGTCGAGACGGCGGTCCAGACGTCCACGGCCGCCGATCAGCGCTCCAGGACGGGGCTGGGAGATCCCGCCGCCGGAGCCGGAGTGGAGAGGCCGTCGGCCGTGGCTGGTTCGGAAAGCTCCAGCGATTGCCCGACCGCCGGATCGACCTCGTCCTCCGTCCCGTGTCTCCGCGCGAGCGCCCTGGAGAGCACGCCGGCCAGTGAGCGGAACCCGCCCGGCTCGGCCGCGACCGCGCTGAGCTGCCCCTCCCCGTCGGCAATCCGCGCCGCCGGCACGGCCGCCGCGATCTCGCCGGCCTCATCGGGGGAGAACGGCCCGCCGAGCGCCTCGGCCAGGAAGCGGGCCACGGTGCGGCGGTAGGCCGGGAACTCGTACAGCCAGCTGTGCCGGCCGCCCGCGACGACCAGGCTCTCGACCGGGGCCGCGTCGGGACGGCCCTCGCGGGCATCTCGCGCGTATCGCTCGAGCCGGCGGAGGTGCGTCAGGGGCACCACGTCGTCGGTGTCCCCGTGGACGAGAAGTACCGGGCCCTCGTAGCGGGCGATCGCCGCCGACGCGCTGATCGCCGCCACCCGGTGACCGCGGGGCCGGAGGTAGATCCGGGTCGTCAGCCAGGCGAGGGGGTAGGCGACCGGGTCCGGGATCGGGAGCCGGGCGAGGCGGAACGTCTGGCGGGTGAGGCGGTACGGCTCCGCGGGCGCCGACGTGCTGACGAGAGCGGCGACGCGCGGATCCGCGGCGGCCGCGAGAATCGCCCCGACCCCGCCGAGGGAGTGGCCCACGATCGCCCCCTTCGTCACCTCGGGTCGGGCCATGAGCGCCTCGAAGCCCGCCATCGCATCGACCCCGAACTCGCCCGCGCTCACCGGCAGGTGCTCCGGCTCGTTCGCGCCGTGACCCCGAACGTCGACCGTCAGTACGTGGAAGCCGGCCGCATGGAGGAGCTGCGCCATCGGCAGGGTTCGGTCGCGACCCGATTCCCAGCCGTGAACGAGCAGGACTCCGGGACCCGGGGCGCCGTCCCGGGCGGGGATGAACCAGGCCGGGAGTGATGCCCCCGGCGCCTCGACCTTCAGCGGCTCGAACGGCATTCCCAGGTCGGCCGGATCGATCCTGAGGTCGTAGGGCCGCGGGAACCCGGCACGGACGCGGTAGACGAGCGCGAAGCGGTAGGCGAGGGCGAGGGGAGCGGCGGCCAGCGCGGCGGCGAGGCCGGCGCGGCGAAGGGTGGGCATGTGTGTACAGGGGACGGTACACGCTGCGGGCTGTCAAGCGCGACCGCGCCGCGGCGGCTCGGGGGCGCCAGCGGCGGTCGGTACACTGGGCCCGTGGCGAAGCGCGATCCGCACGATGTCCTCGGCGTCCGGCAGGGCGCCGGCCCCGATGCCGTCAAGGCCGCCTGGCGCCGCCTTGCGCGCCAGCACCACCCGGACCTCACCGGCGACGACCCCGCCGCCTCGCGGATCGCGACCCGCAGGATGGCGGAGATCAACGACGCGTACGAGGCGCTCCGACGCGCCGACACCGAGCGGCGGGCCGGTATCCGCGCGGCCGGCGGGACCCCGCGCGGGCGCGGGTACGACGATGAGGAACCCATTCGCCGGCGGGGAGGTCCGCCACGCCCGCGGCCCAGCCGCCCGGTGACCGGCCGCGTCGACACGAGCGAGACGTTCCGCCCGCGGAACGCTACGACGACACGCGGCCCAGGCCTGTCGGGCCAACCGCCGCGGCGGACCAGGGCCGCGGACCGCGAACCGCCTCGCGCCTCGGACCCGAACGGACCGCTCGAGCGCGGTCGGGTCCACCGCTTCCGACGGCCGCCCGCCCCGACGCTGGGCGAGGCCCGCACGCTCGAGCTCGCCTTCGGCAAGTTCCGGGGTCACACGCTGGGCGAGATCGCCGCGTTCGAGCCGTCGTACATCGACTGGCTGGCGCGGACGATCACGACGGACCGCGACCTCGTCAGCGCCGCCCGCGTCGTGCAGGACGACCTGGACCGGCGTGGGATCGTCCGGCGAGTCCGACCTGACCGCGCCCCGGCCGGCCGGTCCGCCTGAGCCGGATCGGCGGCCCCGGCCGGGCATCTCTGGCGACTCCCGGCGTCCCGAATGCGGCGAAATGGTCCGAACGTGCGATCGCCCCCCGACCCGACCAGTCGAGAGGCGATCCGAGAGCCGACGCAATGATGTTCGATGAGCCCGGCCGGTCCGCGTCCCGGGCCTGTTGGCCGAAGATCTTGGTTACTCGGTTCGTGGCCCGGGCCCGGGATCCCCGCCCTCGACCGTCCTCGAGGGTCGACGTCCGTGCCCCGGTCCGTGACCGACGCCCCAGGTGGTCCCCGGTGGCTCGCGTTCCGGCGCATCCGTACCCTACGTCGAACGCCGTAGGCCGAGCAATGGAACCGACGTCCCGGGAGCGTGGGCTCGATGGTCGGGCGCATTGGAGCACCGATGTGGGACCCGGGTACCATGTTCCGTCGGGCACCGCCGGAAACTGAAATGCCGATGTAATGGAAGGCCGGCAACCGGGCGCCGGCCGTCGACGGTCCGCATCCGATACGCGATTCCGTCGCCGACCGTACCCTCGGCCCGTGCGTCAGACCAGCCGGCTCGTCGCCGCTCTCGCCCTCGCCCTTGCCCTCGTCCTTGCCCTCGTCCTCCTCGCCGGCTGCGCCGGCGGCGGCGCGGCGCCATCGTTCGACCCGTCCGGCCCGTGCACAGGCGACGGGCAGCGACCGGGCGCCTACCCCGAGCTCGAGCGGCTCATCCCCGCAGCCTTCGAGGGCATCGCGCCGGTCCGGCTCGACTCCGGCCGAAACTGCACGGACCGGAACCTCGGAACGCTGGCGAGCCACGGGATCCGCGAGGTCCGGTTCGCCGGCGGCCTGTGGGAGACCGGCGAGCGGAGTGGCTTCACGATGGCGGTCCTCGTGGCACCGGAGCTGACCGCCGAGCGGATGGCCGACTTCTACGAGGCGGGCGCCCGGGCCGGCCGCAAGACGGAGGACGTCAAGCGCTCGATCGTCGAACTGGACGGCCGCAACGCGTGGATGATAAGCACGCTCAACGACGAGTCGTACCAGACGATCGCCGTCTGGGAGGCCGGCCAACCGGGGATGGTGCGGGCGGTCCTCGTCGGCAGCGACGTGCGCGAGACGGAGGGCATGGGACCGCACACTGACCTCGTCGAGCGCGCGATCGCCGCGTTTTCCCGGCCGTAGCGACCCCGAGCGCAACGCACCCGCGATGCGACCCCGACCGCGCGGAAGGCCGGCGGCACCGATCAACGGCGATACTCCGCCCATGCGCTGGCTCGCTCGACTGCTGCTCCTGCGGATCCTGCCCCGCAAGCTCCTGCCGATCCTCACGGTCTGGGAGTTCTGGAAGATCGTCCGCGGCCGGCAGGAGGCCCGCGACCGGGCCAGGCGGGCCGCGGCCGCCCGGGGAGCCGTTTCCAGCCCCGCGCCTTCCGGCCCCGCAGTTTCCGGCCCCGGACCTTCCGGCCCCGCAATTTCCGGACCCGCGACGCGCCGCCCGCCGATCCGCTGAGGCTCCCCTCGAGCCCATGCTAGAGTCGGCCGCGTGAGCGAGCGTTCTGGGGGGGACGACTGGGACGCCCGTCGGTCGGCCTGGACCTCCGAGCGGCTCGAACCGACGCTCCGTCGCACCGGGGAGCGACGGGCGCGTTTCTCGACGATCAGCGACGTCGAGGTCGAGCGACTCTACGGGCCGTGGTCGTGGCAAACCGGGCCGAACGGCGAGCCGGCCGGCGCCGGCGGCCCGACGGCCGTCGATCACCACGGTGAGCCGCTCCGTGGGGGACGCTGGGACGCGTTCGAGCCCGCCCGTGACGTCGGCCTGCCCGGGGAACCGCCCTTCACTCGCGGCATCCACCTGGCGGGCTACCGGGGCCGGTTGTGGACGATGCGGATGTTCGCCGGGTTCGGGGCTGCCGAGGATACGAACGCCCGTTTCCGACAGCTCCTCGCGGCCGGCCAGACCGGCCTGTCGATCGCCTATGACATGCCGACCCTGTACGGCTATGACACCGACGATCCGGAGGCGGACGGCGAGTTCGGGACGTGCGGCGTCGCGGTCTCTTCGCTGGCGGACATGGAGGTCCTGCTCGACGGCCTCCCGCTCGACAAGGTCTCGACGTCGATGACGATCAACTCGCCGGCCGCGCCGATCTGGGCGATGTACATCGTCGCCGCCGAGAAGGCCGGCGTACCGCGGGCGGCACTCGAGGGAACGACCCAGAACGACATCCTCAAGGAGTTCGTCGCCCAGAAGGAGTTCCTCTTCCCGCCGCAGCCGTCGATGCGCCTCGTGACCGACACGATCGAGTTCGGGACTCGCGAGCTGCCGAAATGGAACACCGTGTCGATCAGTGGCTATCACATCCGGGAGGCCGGCTCGACGGCCGTCCAGGAGCTGGCGTTCACGATCGCCGACGGGATGGCCTACGTCGAAGCGGCGCTCGAGCGCGGCCTGCGAATCGACGACTTCGCGCCACGGCTGTCGTTCTTCTTCAACTCGCACTCGGACTTCTTCGAGGAGATCGCGAAGTTCCGAGCGTCGCGCCGGATCTGGCACAAGCTCATGACCGAGCGATACCGGGCCGAGAACGAACGCTCGACGTGGATGCGCTTCCACACCCAGACCGCGGGCGTGTCGCTCACCCCGCAGCAGCCCCTGAACAACCTCACCCGCGTCGCGCTCCAGGCCCTCGCCGCGGTGCTCGGTGGAACGCAGTCGCTCCACACGGACGCGTACGACGAGGCGCTCGCCGTGCCGACCGCAGAAGCGGCGATGCTTGCCCTGCGCCAGCAGCAGATCATCGCCGAGGAATCCGGCGTGACGAACACCGTCGATCCGCTGGGAGGGTCGTGGTTCGTCGAGGCGCTGACGAACGAGACCGAGCGCCAGGTGTGGCGCTATCTCGACGAGATCGACCGGCGCGGCGGGATGGTCCGGGCGATCACCGAGGGATATCCGCAGCGTGAGATTGCCGACGCGGCCTATCGCTTCCAGCGCGAGTTCGACGCCGGCGAGCGGACGATCGTCGGCGTCAACGGCTGGGCCGACGAGGCGGAGCAGCCGCGGGTCCCGGTGCTCCAGGTGCCGGCCGGGTCACTCGAGCGCCACATGGCCAGGCTCGAGCGGACGCGCCGGGAGCGCGATCCGGCAGCGGTCGAGCAGGCGCTCGGCGGCCTGCGCGAGGCGGCCGCCCGGCCCGGGTCGTCCGAGTCGAACCTCATGCCGCACTTCATCCGGGGCGCGACCGCGTACGCGACGCTCGGCGAGATGTGCAGCGTCCTCCGCGGCGCCTTCGGCGAATACCGCGAGCCGGTCGCGGTCTAGCGGGCGGTGCCGAACTGGGACCGTCATCGGGTGGCGTCCTGGTACGTCGCAATCGGTCCACCGGTCTCGCCTCGCCGGATGACATCGATTGCGACGCCGACGATCGCGGCCAGGCCGGCCAGCAGAGCCGGCGCCCACGCGGCCATGGGCTGGTTGATGAGGATCACGACGAGCAGGGCAAGGAGCGCGCCGAGAAGCAGGGTGGCCTGACCGGCCACGTGACGCCGCGACGGAGGCGTCGGTGCATTCGTTCGCGCGGCAATCCTCTCCCGCCGATCCCAGGCTTCCCACCGCCAGGTGCCGATCGCCCGCACGACGCTGAAAGCAAGGAATGGCACCACGGCACCGAGGGCCGCCAGCCCAACGGGCGCCCGGACGATCAGCGCCACCATGGGGGCGACGGCGAGAACGGTGAACAGGATCATCACGGACGCGTACAGGAGCAGGTTGACGGAGGGCTTGTGTCGCAGGAACTTGTCGATCGCTTCGGCGATCCTCGCCCGAGCGTTGCTCGTGCCGAACGCGATCAGGAGGAGCGTCAGCGCGAGGACTCCGACGATGAGAAGGGTGGTCGCTCCGAGGAGCGGCAGGACCAGTCCCGGGATCTCGCTCGGCTCGATCGCAAAGAGGTAGCGCACGGCCGCGACCCCCAGGACGACCGTTCCCAGACCGGTCACGATGGCGAGCAGGATCCTCGCCGCCCGCCCGATTCGACGGCCCCGCCAGGCTGCCGTGCGTTCCGGCGGCGATCCGAGTGACACGACGGCCGCGGCGGCAAAGCCGATGGCCAGGACCGTCGTCCCGAGATCGGCGAGCCACGTCACCGGTCCGGGTTCGACTCCGCCCGGAGCGAGGAGGGCGCGCAGGCCCTCCAATGGGCCGCTGATCAGCTCGCGGCCCGGAATCGAGCCGGCGAGCGACGCCAGGGCCGTCCCGGCATCGCCGATGAACGAGGTCCCGAGGGTGTACCCACCGACGATCGAGAAGGCCGCCCCGACCGAGGCCAGCTGACGCCAGAGCGACAGGAACCCTACCCGTTGCCGACGCCGTGTCGACTCGGCGTCTCGCTGGGCCTTGTCGGGAAAGAACGTCGACGATCCGCCGTCCGGTTCGGCACTGTCGAGCCGACGGAGGAGCGGAATGAGGAACTCTTCGTCGTTCTGCCAATACGATCCGTGATCGTCCTGGAACGACAGCCGATTCCAGATCGCCGAGCTCTCGACCTCCGGCTGATACACGCGGAACGGGAACTCGACCGGTCCAACCGGTGCCGGATCCTGCGATGCCCAGAAGTCGTTCCAGATGAGGTTGGGGCGGACGGACGCGAGATCGTGATACAGCCCGCCATACCGAATCTGTGCGTCGCGCAGGGAGATGTCCGCGGTCGACAGCCGCCGCGCGAGGTTCAGGCCCTCGCCGTGGGTGACGAGGCGGTCCACGCGGAGGTCGTCCGTCGCCGTCCGCGGATCGGCCAGGGTCATGTAGCTGACGATCGCGCCACCGGAGTGAGCGAGGACGACGACCTGATCGCACTGCAGCCGGTTGAGCTCCGCGATGGCCTCGACAAGCCGGACGCGGATGCCGGCGGTCTGGGCCGGGTCTCCAAGCAGGACGAAGACGTCCCCGAACCAGTCGAGCATGAAGCCGTCGATCGGGCGGGTGAGGGGATGGTCCTTCAACGGGCCGATCGGGAACAGGCGCTCGACGGCCCGCAACGCACCATAGATCACGAGGATGAAGGCACACAGCGCCTGGAGCGTCAGGCCAACAGCCAGACCTCCCAGCGTCAGGCCGGCCCGCCGCGCGTGAGCCGACGATTGGCGGAGGGGCGCGAGCCGATCCGATGGCCTGTTCGGCTCGGCGGTCGGCGCGGGTAAGCCGGCCGAGCTGCCGCCCGAAACCCCGCTCCAACCCGCACCGTCTGCGGTCGAGTCCGGGACCCCCTCCGGCTCGAGCCAGACAGTGTCCGGCTCGAGGAACGGCCGTTCACGTGCCGCCAGCGCGGCCCTGCGCCCGCCGGGGATGAGCGTCTCGAGGACCCGCCGCAGGGCGCCGCGCGGACCGAGCCATTCGGCCATCGTCGAGAACGGCGGAGACGCGACTTCTGAAGCCCACCACGCCTCGGTGAAGAGCCAATGTGACCGCCCGACCATCGGCGGCGGCAGCTCATGATCTAGTGGCAGCGCCTGCACCGTCGGCAGCTCGAGCTCGATGAGTCGGTTTCCGCCGACCCGTCGATCCTGGTATGAACCGATGACCGGGTCATTGGTGTAGCCCATCGCCACGCGATGGTCGCCGACGAGGTCGATGATCGGCCCCACCCACTCGCGGAGGGTCTGTCCCGCTGCCTGCGAACCGATGCCATGAACGAGCACGATGCCGACATGGGGCAGGGACGACCCGCACGAGCGAACGGATGACGGATCCGGGGCCGGAGCTTTCTTCGGGGGTGGTGCGGCGGGCTTCGCCGTGGCCCGAGCCGGCGCGCGTTTGGCGACCGCACCCCTCGCCGTCGCCGGTGCTCGCCGGCGGGGCTTTGCCGCCGGCCGAGTCGGTTGTGGTTTACCTCTGGCCATCGCCGTCCCGTGCCCCGGCCTGTCGACGGCCCCTGCCTACCCGCCCGCCCGGCGTGACTCGGGAGCGGCATCTCCATCGCCGGGCTGCGGGCCGGCCGCGACCGCGGCAGAAACCCTCGCCGGTGCAGGCGGGCTGCCGCCGACCGGCGTCGCGTTGATCGCGGTGTCGCGCAGGATCGAGAAGAAGATCAGCCCCGTGATCGCGACGATGACCCATGGCACGAGAGACTCGAGGCCCGCCACTACGACCACGCCGGCGAAGACCGCCGTCGCGCCGAGGAGCGCAACCTGGATCACCGGCCAGCCCCGACCGTAAGGCTCGGGCCTGAGGATCCGGAACGCCTCCCTCTCCCGCTCGTCCCATACCCGCCACCGCCAGCGGCCCACGGCGCCGAGCGCGCGGAAGAGAAGGAACGCGACGGTTGTGCCGACGAGCCAGATCCGCATCTCGGGGACGGCCAGCGCGACGTACGCGATCGACCCGACGACCGCGGCCACCAGCCCGAACCCGACCGCCGCGAAGACGGCCTGGTTGGCCCCCGCGATCTGGCGGACGAGGACGACCGGCGGCGAGTTCGGCGCGGCGATGCTGCCGATGATCAGGGCAAGGACGGCGAACGCGCCGAGGAGCACGACCGGTCCGGGCCCGGGGATATGGAGGCCGCGGCCCATCAACCACGGGATGAACGAAACGACCGAACCTAACAGCAACAGGCGGGCGACGAGCGCGACGACGCTGTCGAGGACTCCAACGGCGTTTCGCGCGGTCGAGTCCATCGGCCAGGCGTCAGCCGGCCCCACCGGCAGCGCCGCGTGGATGAGCGCCCCGACGATGATTGTCGCGATCGACAGGATGCCGAACGCCGCGGCGATGTCGTGGACCGGCGACGGCAGGCGGAACGTCACCAGCACATTCAGCAGGTCGAGAAGCGGCGGGACCATCGACACCGCGCCGAGCGCCAGGTCGCGCAGCCAATCGATGAGGCTTCCGCCCGGCAGGACGAACTCGCCGACAGCGGCAAAGAGCGGGACCACGAACATCAGACGGCCCCACAGGGTGAGCATGTGGACCCGCTGACGTCGCAGCGAGACCCACGAATCGGGCTCGGTCCCGGTCGCCGCGGCCGGGGCTCGCCGGGTGATCGGGGCCGGCTGGAAGCGGGACTCGGTGTTCGGCAGGGCCGTGATCTCGAGCTGGGCGAGGAGCGGGTAGAGGAACTCCTCGTCGTTCTCCCAGTACGACCCGTGATCGTCGAGGACGCTGCGCTTGTTGAGGACCCGAATGCTGCGGCTCGCCTTGCCGGGCCAGTCCGGGCGGTCGACGACGGCCTCGTCGAACATCGGGAACTCCGGCTCCAGCGCTCCGCACGGCGCGGGGTCGTGGCTACCCCAGAAGTCGACCCAGCGCGGCTGGTGGGTGTCGCTGCCGATCCGCAGGGCGGCGCCCGGCGCGAGGCGGATCGAGGGCGGCACGCCCCCGTCCTCGCCGGCGTTCGGGGCGATGTCCCGACCGAGGGAGATCGCTTCGCCGAGGGTGATCAGCGTGTCGGCTCGCTCCTCGTACGCGGGGTCCGACAGGGCCATGTAGGCGACGATCGTGCCGCCCGAGTGGGCAACGACCGCGATTCGGTCGCAGCCATAGGCCCGGAGAGCCCGGATCGACTGGATGAACCGGCCGCGGACGTTGGCCGCCTGGACCGGATCGCGGAGGAGGAGGAACGCGTCGCCCCACGACGTCGTGAGGAACGTCCCCAGCTGGAACCGGGCGAGGGCCTCCTGGACCGGCTTGAACGGGAGGATCGCGGCGAGGGCGCTTGCTACCGCGTAGAGCAGCAGGACGATGGCCGTGAGGACCGACAGGAACAGCCCGAAGCCGAGCTTGTTCAGGGCCCGGAAGACCGGCGAGCCGCCCGGGGCGAGATGGTTGATCGTCCGCTGGGCCACCCGGGCGATCGCGCCCTGGCGGCCGCACCAGTCGACGACCGCGCTCAGCGGCGGAGGGGTGACGCGCTCTGACCACCAGGCCTCGGTCATCACCCAGGTCTGTCGATCGAAGCCCGGCTGCGTGTCGGTCTTCGGGATGCCCGGCACGTTGATCGTGACGAACGGGACGTTGTCGCCCTCGAAGTCGATCTCGGACCGGATGACCTCGTCCGAGAGGTCGCTCTGGGCGCCGGGCGTGGCCTCGGCCCAGCGGGACACCGCCCGGACGATGGGCGCGGACCAGTCGAGGAGCGTCTCGCCGCGGGGCTGGCCGCCGATGCCATGGGTGAACACGATGCCGAGGGTCCCCGGCTCGACCTCCGTCGGGCTCAGGACCTTGTCGCGAACGTCCTCCGACTCCGGCGTCGCCATCGCGGCGTCCTGGGCACGCTTGAGCTGCGTGGCCCCCTGACCGCTGTTCGTGATCTCCATCGATCGGCCTCCGGGCGCGTCGGCACATTGTTGCCCCGGCGCGTCGGTCCCGTGTCTCGAAATCGCAAGGGTGATGCCAGAAAGCATCAGACGGCCGTCCCGGAGCGCTGCCATCCGAACGGGCTACCATGCGGCCATGTACCTCGACGCGCTCTCGTTCCTCGAGGACGAGCGCGACGCGTGGCGCCCGTACGAGGCCCTCGCCGAGCTCGACGACGCCCAGCTCGCCCGACCGGTCGAGGCCGCCCACGGCTGGTCCGGCCGCGACCTGATCGCCCACCTCGTCGGGTGGCACGAGATCACCCTCGACGTGGCTCGCGAGCTGGCCGTCGACGAGAAGAGCCCGGCCCGCGATCGCATCGAGCGGGAGTGGGACGCCCGGGGCGACGACTGGAACGCCGACATCATCGCCGCCTGGTCCGCGTTGCCGATGGACGAGGTCCGGCGCCGCATGCGCTCGGTCCCCGGCGAGCTCCGAGGCTACCTGACGGTCATTCCCGAGACACGCTGGCTGAAGCACCCGACCCATTTCGAGTCCTTCCTCGACGTGACGCTCGACCACTACGACGAGCATCGGGCGGACCTCGAGGCGATCCTCGCCGCGGCGCGATGACGCTTTCCGAGGTGCTCGACGAGGCCGGCTCGACCGTCGACCGTCTCGACCGCCGCGAGTCCGACGGTGCCGTCGAGTTCCTCGTCGGCGGCCGGTCGTTCGCGGCACTGACCGGCGACACGGCCGAGTTCCGCCTCGAACCCGCGGTCGCCCGGGCGGCCCTCGGGACGCCCGACACGACGGCCTCGTCGCGCGGCCCCGAGTGGGTCGCGTTCCGCCCCCTCGAGCTCGATCGGTTCGCCACCGACCGGGCGAGTGCCTGGTTCCTCAGCGCCTGGCGGCGAGCCCGGGGCTGAGCGACCGATCGACCCCGGGTCGGGAATCGAACGACCCCGGTCGGGTCGACCGGGGTCGTGGTTCAGGAAAGACGGAAGGTCAGGCGTTCTCGGCGGGAGCCGCCGGAGCGCCGGGGGTGGGAGCCGCCTCGGCCGGCGCGGCCGCGACCGCGTACTGGGCGAGGCTGAAGTGCTGCTCGAGCTGCTCCATCGGCCGGAAGCCCTGGACGCCCTTCGGCTGCTGCCCGGGGGCGAAGAACGCGATCGTCGGGATGCTCAGGATGTTGAACATCTGGGAGAGCCGGGGATTCGCGTCGACGTCGACCTTGACGACCGACACCGCGCCCTCGTACTTCTCGGCCAGCTTCTCCATCTCGGGCGCGACCATCTTGCAGGGCCCGCACCAGGCCGCCCAGAAGTCGACGAGGACCGGCTTCTCGCTGTGGAGCACGAGCTCCTCGAAGTTCGCATCCGTCGCGTGCTGGATGTCCGCCATGAATGTCCTTTCTCCCGGCGCGCGGGACTGACCGGCCCTACCGGGCGATCGTCTGGATGAGTCGGTAGGCCTCGAGAACCCGGGGGTCGGCGAGGCGGTAATAGATGGTGCTGCCGTCGCGGCGGGTCGCGACCAGTCCGGCACTCCGCAGCACGGCGAGATGCTGGCTCATGTTCGGGATCTGGCAGCTGACTCGTGTCGCAAGGTCACTCACGGACAGCTCACCCACGGCCAGCGACTCGAGGACGCACAGCCGTTTCGGGTCGGCGAGCGCGCGGCCGACCGCGGCGTACCGCTGCCGTTCGGCTTCGCTCGACGCCACCTGATCCAACATCCCGGCCATTCTCTCATCGCTTGCGCAAACACGCAAGTCCCTGGCGAGGAGGGCCGACCATCGCCGCGCGGCCCTTCCCTGTGGTTGGCGGCGCAGACGGGTCGCAGGGGACATGGCCGGACGAGGCCCTGCGATACTGCGCCGGTGGAGGAGCGGATCGTCCCCCTGGAGCGGATCCTCGCCGCGCGGGCCGCGCTGGAGGGCCGCGTCCATCGGACACCCCTGCTGTCCTCGTCGACGGCGGCCGCGATGATCGCAGCCTCGTCCGGGGTTCGGCTTGCCGACGACCGCCTCTACGTGAAAGCCGAGCACCTCCAGAAGACCGGTTCGTTCAAGGTGCGGGCCACCCGGACGAAGGTCGTCAGCCTCTCGCCGGAGGAGCGGGCGGGCGGGATCGTCACGCTGTCGGCCGGAAACGCGGCGCAGGCCTACGCCTGGGCGGCTCGGGATGCCGGGGTGCACGCCACGGTCGTCATGCCGGCCGCCGCCGTTCGCTCCAAGGTCGAAGCATGCCTCGGCTACGGCGCCGAGGTCATCCTCCACGGGGCACACGTCGGCGAGTCGTGGGCGAAGGTCCAGGAGCTCGCCGCGGAACGGGGCCTGACGATCTGCCACCCGTTCGACGATCCCCACGTCATCGCTGGCAACGGGTCCGTCGGCCTCGAGATCCTCGACGACCTGCCCGAGGTCGACGTCGTGATCGTCGGGATCGGCGGTGGGGGATTGATCAGCGGCGTCGCTGCCGCTCTCAAGGAGTCGAGCCCGGGCGCCAGGGTGTTCGGGGTCGAGCCGGAGGGGTCGAACGCCGTGTCCCTTGCCCTGGAGCGCGACGAGATCGTGACGATCTCCCCGGCCAGCGTCGCCGACGGCCTCGGCGCGCCGTTCGCCGGACTCTGGACGATGGCGATGGTCCGTCGGTACGTCGATGACATCGTGCTCCTCGATGACCCGACGATCCTCGGCGGGATGCGATTCGCGGCCGAGCGGATGAAGCAGGTCCTCGAGCCCGCCGGGGCGGCCGCGCTTGCGGCGGTGCTTTACGGCAAGGTGCCGCTTCGCGACGGCGACCGCGTCGCGGTCGTAGCGTCCGGCGGCAACGTCGCGACCAGCCGGCTCGGCGAACTGCTCGAGATGGCAGCGCCTCTGCCTGGCCTGGCGACGGTCGCGACCTCGTGACGGCGAGCGGACAGCCGCAGCCCGACCGCGAGGACCTCACAGTCGACCCGACCGGCGAGGTGCCCGCTGCGGAGTCCGCACCGGAGCTGGCGCCGGATTCGGCACCGGCGACGCCTCCGCCGGCCGCGCCATCGCCCTTCGCCGGGCTGCCGACCCGCTCGAGCCGTCTCGTCGCTGAGGCCTTCGACGTGCTCGCCCGCTCGACCGGCGATCTGCGGCGGGGGTCGTTCTACATCGGCCTGCTCGTCGTCGGTACGGTCGCCCCCTACGCTCTCCTGTTCTGGCGAATCGCCGTGGAATTCGAAGCCCTGTCGATCGGCGAGCAATTCGATCGAGTGCGGGGCGGCCTCGAGGGGGCGATCGATGCCTCGGTCGTCATCGCCGTGATCGGCCTGCTGGTGGCGGTGGTCGAGAGCCGGGCCGTCGCGGCGACGATGCTCGCCGCCCGGTTCGAGGGATCGCCGATCGAGCTCCGATACGCGGTCGAGCGCTCCCGGACGGTGTTCTGGCGAATCGTCGCGGCGACGATCCTGACCACCATCCCGCTGCTCATCGTCCAGCGCGTGACGGAGGTGCTCGCGGCCGGTTTCTTTCGGGGCGAGTCGGAGGTCTCGATCATCAGCGCCGCGTTGCTGAGCACCGTGCTGCTCGCACCCCTCGCTTACGTCCTGACCGGGATCGTGCTCGGCGACGTCGGGGCGCTGGAGGCGGTCCGCCGATCGATCCGGCTGTTCCGGGCCCGCAAGCCGGCCGCGTGCGTCGTCGCGCTCTTCGCCTGGGGCGCGCAGCTGTTGACCAGCTACGGGCTCCTCGCCGGGCTCGACCTCGTCATTCGGGCCGCCGACGCGACGAGCCTGTTCTCGTCGACGGATGTGGTCGGGACCGCGGTCAGCGCGGTGATCCTCGTGAGTCTCGTGTTCGCCGTCGGCACGTTGCTGTTCACGGTCACGGCGATCTCGCTCGCACCGCAGGTCGCGATGTTCCTCGCCCTGACCCGGGTCGCACCTGGGCTCGACGCCGCCCGCGCGGTCCGGGCGGTCCGGACGGATCGGACGCGGCGCTTCCACCTGATCACGCGCCCGTACCTGTTGCTCATGGTCGTGGGGCTGTTCGTTCTCTTCGCCGGACTCCGCGCGCTCGGCGGGTAGGCATTCCTCAGTCCACGCCAAGCTCGTCGAGCCGGTCGTCGTCGATTCCCAGGTGATGGGCGAGCTCGTGGATGACCGTGCTCCGGACCTCCTCCTCGAGATCGAAGGGATCGGGGAAGTCCTCCTCGAGTGGCAGCCGGAAGAGACTGATCTTGTTCGGGCTCGTGGCCCAGTCGGCGCCCCACTCCGTCCGTGGGACACCCTCGTACAGCCCGTAGAGCGTGTCCGTCGGGCCGAGACCGTTGTCCATGAGCTGGGCGGGCGTGGGCTCGTCCTCGATGACGACCGCGACTTCCTCGAGGCTCTCGCGGAAGGGTGAGGGAATGCCGGCGAGCGCGCGCTCGACGAGGCGCTCGAACGGCTCGTGGCTCGCCCTCGGGAGGCGCAGCGCGCGCTGGGAGCCGCGGCGTCGCTTCGGCATGGCGGGCGTATGGTAGCCGCCGTGGAGGTTCCCACCCTCGACCTGGAGGCGGCGGTCGCGCGCGTCCCGCCGCCCGATCCGACCGCGGAGCCGGATGGCTTCGTCGTCGGGGTCGAGCCGAACGACCGGATCCACTTCCTCGACTGGGGTGGGCCGCCCGACGCCGCCGGGGCCGGTGAGCCGGGAGCCCTCCTGATCCACGGGCTGTCGAGCACCGCCTGGTCGTGGGTCGCCGTCGCCCGGAGGCTGCGCGGAGCACGCCGGACCGTCGCGATGGACCTGCGCGGCCACGGCCTGTCGGACGCACCAACCACGGGCTACGACCCGGAGACGCTGGCCGGCGACACGCTGGCCGTGGCCGACGGGTCCGGGCTTCTTTCCGGTCCGCCGGTCGTCCTCGCCGGCCACGGATTCGGGGCGATCGTCGCCGCGTGGACGGCCGCTCGCCTCGGCTCTGCGTGTGCCGGGCTCGTCCTCGTCGACGGGGGATGGGAGGACCTCGCCGCGGCTACCGGGCTCGAGCCGGAGGAGTTCCTCCGTGAGCTCGACGAGCCGCCGGAGGTCCTCCGGTCGATGGCGTCCTATCTCGCCGACCGCGAGGGGTTCGACGCGGCGACGTGGGACGCCGACCAGGAACGGGCCGCGCGGGCTGCGGTCGTCGAGCTGCCGGCCGGCCGGGTCGTTCCCTCGTCGAGGCCCCACGCGCTGGCCGGATCGGTAGCCGCGATGTTCGCGTACCGGCCGGACGAGACGCTGGCGGCCGTGACCGCGCCGATCGCGGCGCTCGCCGCCGCCGAGAACGAGGCGGCAACGCGGATGGCGGCGCTGGCGGCGATTCAGCGGGCCCTCGCGGCGGCCGGCCGGCCGCCGATACGAGTCGCCACGTTCCCCGGTGCCGGCCACAATCTCACGCGGTACCACCCGGTCGAGGTCACTGCCGCGATCCTGGCCGTCGCATCCGACGTGACGCGCTGATCCGGGCGTGGCCGCCGGGCTAGGATCGGTCCGGTGAAGGCCGTCTACACGCCCGCCCACCTCGCCCACGACGTCAGCCTCGAGACGTACATGGGGCTGGCCGTGCCGGCGAACGAGATCGCCGAGCGGGCGGAGCGAATCCGCGCCGCGCTGGTGGCCGACGGCGGCTTCCCGCTCGTCGATCCGACCGAGCACGGCCTCGACCCCATTCTCGCCGTCCACGACGAGGGCCTCGTCCGCTTCCTCGAATCGGCGTGGGCGGACCTCCGGCGGCAGGCGATCCCGCGCTCGTTCCTCGTCGCGGACACCTACCCGAACCCGGCGATGTTCGAGGGAATGAGCGACAAGGCCCGGTCCCGCCTCAGGGCGCCGAAGTCGTCCGTCGGCGGCCAGGCGGGCTGGTGGGGCCTCGACACCGCGAACCCGCTAGTCCAGGGAACGTACGGCGCCGCCCTCGCCGCGGTCGACGTCGCGCTGACAACCGCCGATCTCGTCCTTGGCGGCGATCGTGCGGCGTACGGGCTGTGCCGGCCGCCGGGCCACCACGCGGCCCGCGCGATGTACGGCGGCTACTGCTTCTTCAACAACGCCGCGATCGCCGCCGAGTCGATCGCCCGACGGACGAAGGAGCCGGTCGCGATCCTCGACGTCGACTACCACCACGGGAACGGGACGCAGCAGATCTTCTGGCGTCGCGGCGACGTCCTGTATGTCTCGCTCCACGCCGATCCGGAGCGGCAGTATCCGTTCTTCCTCGGCCATGCCGGCGAGACGGGGGAGGGCCAGGGCGCCGGCGCGAACCTCAACCTGCCGCTGCCGGCCGGGACCGGCGACAAGGAGTACCTCGCGGCGCTCGACCGCGGCCTCGAGGCGATCGGGGCGCACGGCGGCTCGATCGTCGTGGTCTCGCTCGGCTTCGATACGTACGGCCAGGACCCTATCGGCGACTTCGCGCTCACGACGGCCGTCTACCACGAGGTCGGGGCGCGAGTCGCGGCGCTCGGACGGCAGCTCGTGATCCTCCAGGAGGGCGGCTATTTCCGGCCGGCGCTCGGCGAGAACGCCCGGGCATGGCTCCGCGGCGCCGAGGGGCGGCCCCACGAGCCGACCCCCGCGGCGGGGCTCGGGAACACCGCTGCGGCGGGCTGATCGCCGATCCGGCGTACCATCGGCCGGCGTACCGGGAGACGATGCCACCGATGCCCCGCACCACGAACCTGCCGGACCACGTTCGCAAGCTCGTCGACGAGATCGAGACCGAGATCGGCGAGGACGGCGCCGCGCTCGCGATCGAGGGCACGCCCGCCGAGGACGACGCCGCGAACGGGCGGGTCGAGGCCGCCGTCCGCCAGATCCTCGTCGAGATCGGCGAGGACCCCGATCGGCAGGGCCTGCTCGGCACCCCGGAGCGGGTCCATCGGATGTACACGGAGCTGACCGCCGGCTACCACGTCGACCCGGACAGGCTGATCAACGGCGCGATCTTCGACGTCGACTACTCGGAGATGGTCGTCGTCAAGGACATCCCGTTCTACTCACTGTGCGAGCACCACCTCCTGCCGTTCTTCGGTTCGGCGGCGGTCGCCTACATCCCGCGCGGCAAAGTCATCGGGCTGTCCAAGATCCCGCGAATCGTCGAGACGTACGCCCGGCGCCTCCAGGTCCAGGAACGCCTGACCCAGCAGATCGCGGACTTCCTCATGGAGAAGCTGGCGCCTCTCGGGGTCGGCGTCGTCCTCGAGGCCACCCACCTGTGCGCGGTCATGCGGGGCGTACGAAAGCCCGGCACGATCATGACGACGAGCGCGGTCCTGGGACTGTTCCGCAGCCGCGATCGGACGCGGGCCGAGTTCTTCGCCCACCTCGAGCGACCGGCCCCGGGCGCGTAGTCGGGCCGCCGGTCCGGCGGGCCCTCAGGCGCGGCGGGAGGCGGTCAGGTAGATCCGGCGCGTCGCGTGCTCCTCGGGATACGGATCGCGCGCCCGCAGCTCGTGCACCTGCAGCCCCGCCCGCTCTGCGAGGCCGGCGAAGAGCGCGGGCGTTGTCTCGCGCATCGTGATGTCGACAGGAATCCCCTGGAACTCGTCGAAGTGCCCCGTGCGGACCGCGTCGTCGATCGCTCCGTGGACCGCCGCGAGGAGACGGCCGCCCGGTCGCAGGACGCGCCGGCATTCGCCCAGGGCCGCGAGGATGTCGTCGTCGCCTCCGTAGATCAGGCAATAGAACGCGACGATACCGTCGACGCTTCCGTCGGCGACCGGCAGCGCCCGGAAGTCGGCGGCGATGAACGACATCCCCGGGTTGAGCCGGCGGGCGATCTCGATCGACTCCGCCGAGAAGTCGACGCCGGTGACCGACGGTCCACGGTCGTGGACGAACCGTCCGACATGTCCGCCGGCCCCGCAGCCCAGGTCCAGCACCGGCGCGCCGGCGGGAAGTCCCGCCGCGAACGCCTCGAGGAGCGCGCGGTCGAAGGGCTTGCGGGCGAGCTCGTCCCGGAACTCCGCGGCATACGCCTCCGCGATCGCGTCGAACGAGCGCCGGACAGGCTCGAGCCCGCCATCCCCTCCCACGAGCCGAGTGTAGCCGTCACGGTCGCGCCTACAATCGGGCCATGACCGACCGTCCGATCAAGGTGCTGATCGCGAAGCCCGGCCTCGACGGCCATGACCGCGGCGCCAAGGTCCTCGCCCGCGGTCTGCGCGACGAGGGCTTCGAGGTCGTGTACACCGGGCTGCGTCAGACCCCTGAGATGATCGCGACCGCCGCGCTCCAGGAGGACGTCGACGTGGTGGGGCTGTCGATCCTCTCGGGCGCCCACATGACGCTGCTGCCGAAGATCTGCCGGCTCCTTCGCGAGCAGGGCCTCGACGACGTCCTCGTGACGGCCGGCGGGATCATTCCCGACGACGACATCCCGGCCCTCCGCGAGGCCGGAGTCGCGGAGGTCTTCGGCCCGGGCACGACGATCAGCGAGGTGGCCGACTACCTCCGCAGCCACGCCCGCGCCCGCGACAAGGTGTGAGCCGGTCGAACGCGAGCGCGCGGACCGGCCCTGGCGCAGCCGCTGCTGACCCCGCCGGTGCCGACCTGGCGAGTCGTGCAGTCGGCGGCGACCGGCGGGCCCTGGCCCGGCTGCTGACCGCCGTCGAAAACCGAGCGCCGCTCGCCGAGGCGGCTCTCCGCGAGCTGTACCCGAAGGCGGGGCGGGCCCACCTCGTCGGGATCACCGGGCCTCCCGGGTCCGGCAAGTCGACCCTTGTCGCTGCGTTGATCGCTCGTGTCCGGGAGGCCGGCCGCTCGGTCGCCGTCGTGGCCGTCGACCCGTCGTCGCCGATCACCGGTGGGGCGCTGCTCGGCGACCGCGTCCGGATGCAGGCCTACGCCGGCGACCGCGACGTCTTCATCCGGTCGATGGCCGCGCGCGGCCACGCCGGCGGGCTCGCCTCGACGTCCGGCGCTGCGGCGGCGGTCCTCGACGCGGCAGGGTTCGACCTCATCCTCCTCGAGACGGTCGGGACGGGCCAGAGCGAGGTCGAGGTCGCGGCTGCAGCCGACACGACCGTCGTCCTCGAGGCGCCCGAGATGGGCGACGAGGTCCAGGCGATCAAGGCCGGCCTGCTCGAGGTGGCCGACATCGTCGTCGTGAACAAGGGCGACCGGCCCGGCGCCCAGCGAACCGCGTCGCAGCTTCGGGCGATGCTCGTGGCAGTGCCGCGCGTGGCAGCCGGCGGCGCGGCCGGCGGTTCGGTGTCTGCCGATCGCCCGCGCCCGAAGCGCCCCGAGGTCCTCATCACGACCGCCTCGACCGGCGAGGGCGTCGCCGAGCTGCTGGCGGCATTGGACGCCCACCGGGCGGCCGGCCGGGAGGGCCGGACGGCCGTCGCCCGACTCGCGCGGGCCGAGGCCCAGGTCTGGGCGATCCTCGCGGACCGGCTGCGAGAATCGCTCCACGACACCGAACGACGAACCGCGACGGACGAGACCCTGGCGGCGGTCGCGGACCATCGACTCGATCCATACGCGGCCGCCGACGTGTTGCTCGAGAGGATCACCAGGGTGCGGGAATGAGCGTAGAGCGGGTCTTCGTCGCGGGCGCGGGGCTGATGGGCCACGGGATCGCCCAGGTCCTCGCGACCACCGGCAGGGACGTCGTGCTGTTCGAGCCGGACCGCGCGCGCGCCGTCGCGGGACGCGATCGGATCGCCGGCAACCTCGAGCGCGCGGTCGCAAAGGGCCGCCTCGAGGCCGCCGCCCGCGATGCCGCCCTGGAGCGGATCGAGCCGACCGCGGACGTCTCGCGGGTCGCCGACACGGATCTCGTGGTCGAGGCCGTCTTCGAGGATGTAGCCGTCAAGACGGACCTGTGGCGCGACCTCGACGGACGCGCGCCGAGCCATGCGATCTTCGCCACGAACACGAGCTCGATCTCGATCGATCGACTCGCGGACGCGGTGTCACCGAGTCGTCGCGGGCGCTTCGTCGGGATGCACTTCTTCAGCCCGGTCCCGGTGATGCCGCTCGTCGAGCTCATCCGCGGCAGCGCGACGTCCGGCGAGACCGAGGCGACGATTCGCGCTCTTGCCGCGGAGATGGGCAAGCAGGTCATCGTCTCGGCGGACCGTCCGGGGTTCATCGTCAACCGGATCCTCATGCCGTTCCTCGGCGAGGGGATGCGGGCACTCGAGGAAGGCCTTGGGACGGCCGACGACATCGATACCGGCGCGAAGGTGGGGCTCAACCATCCGATGGGTCCGCTCGAGCTCGCCGACTTCATCGGCCTCGACGTGTGCCTCGGGATCATGCGGGTGCTCCACGAGGGGCTCGGGCAGGAGCAGTTCCGGCCGCCAAAGGTGCTCGAGCAGCTTGTCGAGGAAGGTCATCTTGGCCAGAAGACCGGGCGCGGGTTCCACACCTACCCGCGCGACTGATCCTCGACTCGGTCGACGAGCCCGCGCAGCGTTCGACCGACGCTGTCCAGGTCGAACGGCTTCGCGAGGAGGCCGATGCCTCGCGATTCGGCGAAGTCCCGCAGCTCGGGATTCAACACGTCGCCGCTCATGAACACGAACCGATCGGCGAGCTCGGGGCGGATCGCGACGGCGGCCTCGAAGACCTGGGTCCCGCTCATCCCGGCCATCCGGTGATCGCACATCATCGCGTCGATCTGGCCGTTGCCCAGGAGGGTCAATGCCTCGCGGCCGTCGCCGGCGAGGACGGCCTCGAAGCCCGCGTTCTGGAGCGCCTTCGCGAGGAACCGTCGGATCGACGGCTCATCGTCGAGGACGAGCACCCGCGGGGGCCGGCCGGCCCGGCCGCCGGATTGCTTCGTCCGGGGTGTTTCCCGCGCCGCCGCCGCCTCGGCCACGCCGTTCGGATCCCCGCCGGACAACGGCAGCTCGATGACGAACGTCGCCCCGCGCCCGTCTGGCCCGGGCTCGTGGCGAAGATGGCCGCCGTGGGCTGCGACGATCCCGAACGAGACCGGCAGGCCGAGACCGGTCCCCTCGCCGGGTTCCTTCGTCGAGAAGAAGGGGACGAACAGCCGATCGCGGTGCTCGTCCGGTACCCCGGGACCGTCGTCGGTGATCGAGATCCGCGCCACGCGAGTCCCGTCGGCTGACTGGCCCGTGCCGACCCGGATCGCCAGGGTCCCGCGGTCGGCGGCAGTGTGGATCGCCTGGATCGCGTTCAGCGTGACGTTGAGGAGGACCTGCTGCATCTGCGCCCGGTCGAGCGGCACCGGCGGGACGCCCGGCTCGACATCGAGCTCGACGTCGATCCGGCTGGCGTTGATCGAGTAGGCCTGCAGGTCGAGGACGCTCTTGATCAAGGCGCGGAGCACGGTGGGGTGCCGCTCCGGTGGCCGCTGGCGGGCGAAGTCGAGCAGGCTCTGGACGATCCGGCGGGTCCGGTCGGCCTCCTGGACGAGGAGATCGGCATCGTGGCGAAGATCGTCCGGCAGCCGAGGGTCACGCCGGATCAGCTCGCTGAACGCGACGATCGCGGCGAGGGGATTGTTCAGCTCATGGGCCACGCCCGACACGAGCTGCCCGATTGCCTCCATCTTCTGGGCCTGGACGAGCTCCTGCTGGAGCCGATCGCGATCGGCGAGCTCGGCGGCCTGGGCGAATGCGGAGGGGGGCCAGGCGACCGGCCGGAGGTTGGCACGCCCGGCGGCGGCGTCCCCCGCGCGCTCTGAGCTGGCCTTCGGCTCATCCACGGGCGGTATCCTACCGTTCCCGATTGGCCGTTCCGTTCCCTGGCCGTTCCGTTCCCTGGCCGTTCCGTTCCCGTTCGGCCGTTCGAGCGCCCCGAGGAGGCCGACCCTGAGCTGGCCCCTGACCGAGGAGGAGCGCCTCCTCCGCGACACCGCCCGCGACTTTGCCGAGAACGAGGTCGCTCCCGGCGCCGCGAGCCGTGACGAGGAGGAGCGGTTCGATCGAGGGATCTTCCGCCGGATGGGCGTGCTCGGCTTCACCGCTGCGCCGTTCCCCGAGGCGGACGGCGGGGCCGGTTTCAGCTACCTCGGCTGGACGGTCGTCATGGAGGAGCTGGGCGCCGCCGACATGGCGGCCGCGGTGATGCTGTCCGTCCACATCCTCTCGCAGTATCCGGTCGTGACGTGGGGGACGGAGGAGCAGAAGTCCCGATGGTTGCCGGCGATGCTTGCCGGCGACGCGCTCGGGGCGTTCGCCCTCACCGAGCCGCACGCCGGCAGTGACGCCGCCGACATCCGGACGCGGGCGGAACGGGTCGGTCCGGCGTCGGCTCCAACCGAATATCGGCTGAGCGGCACCAAGATCTGGATCTCGAACGCGCCCGAGGCCGATCGCTACCTCGTCTTCGCGACGGTCGATCCGGAGGCCGGCTCGAAGGGGATCACCGCGTTCCTCGTCGAGAAAGGCACGCCCGGATTCCGGTTCGGGGCGCACGAGAAGAAGATGGGGATCCGGTCGTGTCCCGCCGCCGAGCTCGTGTTCGATCGCGCGGTCGTGCCGGCGGGGAACCGCTTGGGGGCCGAAGGCGACGGGTACCGCATCGCTTTGTCCGCGCTGGCCGAGGGCCGGATCTCGATCGCGGCCGCGTGCGTGGGGCTGGCCCGCTCCGGACTCGACCAGGCGGCCGCGTACCTCCAGCAGCGGCGGGCGTTCGGCGGGCCGTTGAGCGAGCAGCAGGGACTCCGGTTCATGCTCGCGGAGATGGCGCGGGACGTGGCGGCGGCGCGGGCACTCACCCAGGTGGCCGCCGCGGCCAAGGATCGCGGCGAGCCGATCGGCGAGCTGTCGTCGCTCGCGAAGTGGTCAGCCTCGGATGCGGCCATGCGCGTGGCGACGGACGCGGTCCAGCTCTTCGGCGGCGCGGGCTACTCTCGCGAAACCGGCATCGAGCGCCTGATGCGCGACGCGAAGGGCGCCCAGATCTACGAGGGCACGAACCAGATCCACCGCCTGATCGTCGCCGACGAGCTCCTCGCCCGAAACCGGCCGGGCTGACGGGCGGCGGCGCGGGAGGTTCCTATCAGTGGCCACCACTGATGGCCGGTGCGCGTGTTTGTGCGTTTCAGCCGCTGACCGACCGCATCATTCGTGCGTGGCAGGACCTACGCGACCGTTACGGACCGGGCCGACAGCCCTGAAACCGTGCTTCCCGCCACCCTGGGTGGCCGCTGACAGGAAACTGAGGGCAGCGATCGACCCGCTGGGCGCGCCCAACCATCGCCGAACGCCGCGGCCATCGACCGGGAACGCACCTCTGAGCACCGTCGCGTGTTCGGCCAGACGCCGATGGTTGGTGGCGGTGTCGGCAACGACGACCCAGACGCCGACCTGTCGCGGCGACCAGCTTCTCGTGCGCACGATCTGAGCGGCCAACCGGCGTCGAATGTCCATCGATCCCATCAGGTCGTTGACGTCGACAAGGACCGTCTTGAGCTCGACCACAAGCAGCGTCCGAGTTTCAGCGTGCCACGCGGCGATGTCGATGATGCCCCGCTCGCCGTAGATCGAGAACGAGACTTCTGGAGCCGTGACCCATCCATTGTGGCCGCGGAAGAATCGCGCAGCGGCCTCGTGCATCGCGGCATGACCCGCGTTGAGCGTGCGAGTCGCCTCGCCACCCGGGAGGCGGATGACCACCTCGACGGTCCCACCGAGGGCCCCGGCGACTTTGCGGAGACCGTTGAGCGAGACGGACTCGATCCGGCCGCTTTCGATCTTGGTAACGAACTCCCGGGACACACGCGCCCGCGCGGCGAGGTCCTTCTGCCGCCATCGTCGGCGGACCCGGAGGGCCCGAAGCGTCAGAGCCGCTCGCCGGTCGTCCACGCCTGGAGTCTCTTCGGTCGCGACTGGCCGGCGCTTATCCGAGCCGGTGTAGATTCGAGGCATGGACATGAACGGCAGCGGCCGGGTGTACCTCGTCAGCGCGGCGCGGACGCCGATCGGCAAGTTCGGAGGGGCGTTTGCCGAGACGCCCGCGGTGGACCTCGGCGGGGTCGCGATCCGGGCCGCCCTCGACCGTTCGGGACTCCCGCAGGACGCCCCGATCGACGAGGTGCTCATGGGCCAGGTCCTGCAGGCGGGGGTCGGCCAGGCGCCGGCTCGCCAGGCGGCGCTCAAGGCAGGGCTCCCGGTCACGACCAGCGCGACGACGATCAACCGGGTCTGCGGCTCGGGGCTCAAGGCGATCATGCTGGCCGCCGCGGAGATCCGGGCGGGCGACGCCGAGCTCGTCGTGGCGGGCGGGATGGAGAGCATGAATCTCGCCCCGTACCTCCTGCCGAAGGCGCGCTTCGGCTACCGGCTCGGCGACGGGACGATCGTCGACGCGACCGTCCACGACGGCCTGTGGTGCTCGGTCGAGGAGTGCCACATGGGCACCCACGCCGAGCGGGTCGCGATCGCCCGGAAGGTGAGCCGGCAGGACCAGGACGCGTTCGCTCACGCCTCTCACCAGAGGGCGATCGCGGCGATCGACGAGGGTCGTTTCGAGGCCGAGATCGCGCCCGTGACGGTCACGGATGCCAGGGGCCGGGAGACCGAAGTCCGTGTGGACGAGAACCCCCGTCGCGACTCGACCGTCGAGGCACTGGCAAAGCTCAGGCCGGCATTCGAGCTGCCGACCGGCGACGACCGCGGCGACGCGACGGCGGGCACCGTCACCGCCGGCAACGCACCGGGGATCACCGACGGGGCCGCCGCAACGGTGGTCGCCTCCGAACGGGCCGTCGAGCGGTACGCGCTGAAGCCGCTGGCGCGGATCGTCGGCTACGCCCAGGCGGAGGTCGAGCCGCGCTGGTTGTTCCTCGCCCCGGTCGAGGGAGTGCGCAAGCTCCTGGACCGGATCGAGCTGCCGATCGAGGCGTTCGACCTCATCGAGATCAACGAGGCATTCGCCGCCCAGGTCCTCGCCGACGGCCGGGAGCTCGGGTTCGACTGGTCGAAGGTCAACGTCAACGGCGGAGCGATCGCCCTCGGCCATCCGATCGGGGCGAGTGGTGCCCGCGTCGTTGCGACGCTCCTCCACGAGCTCGACCGGCGCGGCGGTCGCTACGGCCTCGCGACGCTCTGTCTGGGTGGCGGCGGCTCGGTCGCCATGGCGTTCGAGCGCGTGTGACGGAACAGCTCTGACCAAACCAAACGAGGAGGCACGATCGATGACGGATACGCCGCCGTCGGAACGGGCATCCGAGCCGGTCGAGCAGCCCGCACGCATCATCCGATTCGACCTCCGCCCCGAGGAGCTGGCCGTCCTTCGAACGGCCCTCGAGCACCTCATCTCGACGCTCGGGCGCGAGGAGGCCGACGAGCTCGAGCAGGCAGAGGCGATCCTCGCCAGGCTGCCGGGCCCTCCGTGACCGGGGCGGCTCGGCCGCGGCTCGGGCCGTGAGCAGGACACCTCGCGCAGGACACCTCGCGTTCGAGGTCGAGCCGTTGATCGACCCCGAGCTCGGGCTCCCGCGAGCGTCGAGCCCCGTTTGGTCGGCGTCATGACCTGGCAGTGCGGCCGCCCCCCGCCGCCGCGCTGACCTACACTCCGGCCGATGACCGCGACCGCGAAGCCGCCCGACCCGGGCACAACCGACGTACCCACGTATCGCCACTTCGTCGCCGGCGAGTGGGTCGACTCGAACGACGGCGGCACGTTCGACAGCGTCAACCCGGCCGATACGCGCGACGTCATCGGGCGATTCCAGCAGGGCACGGCTGCCGACGTCGCCATGGCCGTCCGCGCGGCCGAGATGGCGTTCCCTGCCTGGCGCGCAACTCCCGCGCCGAAGCGGGGCGAGATTCTCTACCGCGTCGGTCAGCTCATGGCCGATCACAAGGAAGACCTCGCGCGGGCGATGACCCGCGAGATGGGCAAGATCCTCGCCGAGGCCCGGGGCGACGTCCAGGAGGGGATCGACATCGCGTTTCTCATGGCCGGCGAGGGCCGCCGGATGTTCGGCGACACCGTCCCGTCCGAGCTGCCGGACAAGTGGGCGATGAGCATCCGCCAGCCGATCGGGGTCGCCGGGATCATCAGCCCGTGGAATTTCCCGATTGCGATTCCGTGCTGGAAGATGATGCCCGCCCTCGTCACCGGCAACACCGTCGTGTTCAAGCCGGCGAGCGACACGCCCCACTGCGCGACGCTCCTCGTCGAGCTGATGGCCGAGGCCGGTTTTCCGCCTGGCACCGTCAACCTCGTCACGGGACGCGGCGAGGAGGTCGGCAACGCAATCGTCGATTCGCCGGACGTCGCGGTGCTCTCGTTCACCGGCTCGTCGGCGACGGGCAAGCGGATCGCCGAGCGCGCCGCGAAACGGCTGAAGCGGGTCAGCCTCGAGCTCGGCGGCAAGAACGCCGTCGTCGTCCTCGCCGACGCGGATCTCGACCTCGCGACCGACGGGATCATCTGGTCAGCGTTCGGCACGACCGGGCAACGCTGCACGGCCTGCTCGCGGGTCATCGTCGAGGAGGCAGTCATCGCGCCGCTCCTCCAGCGTCTCGAGGCCAGGGCGAAGAAGCTCCGGCTTGGCAGCGGCCTCGACGAGGCGGTCGACGTGGGGCCACTGATCAATGCGGCGGCGGCCGAGAAGGTCGCGGACTACGTCGACGTCGGCCGGCGCGAGGGTGAGCTCGTCCTCGGTGGCGAGAAAGCGACCGACGGCGACCTTGCCCACGGCCACTTCTTCTCACCGACGATCTTCAGCGGCGTGAAGCCGATGGACCGGATCGCCCAGGAAGAGATTTTCGGGCCGGTCCTGTCGGTGATTCCCGTCGCCGGCTACGGCGAGGCGATCACGGCGGCGAACCAGACCCGCTACGGGCTGTCCGCCTCGATCTTCACGAGGGATGTCAACGCGGCGTTCCGCGCGATGCGCGACCTCGAGGTCGGGATCGTGTACGTCAACGCCGGAACGACCGGCGCCGAGACACACCTCCCGTTCGGTGGCTGGAAAGAGACCGGCAACGGCCATCGCGAGGCGGGCCACGCGGCGCTCGACTCGTTCACCGAGTGGAAGTCGATCTACGTCGACTTCAGCGGCCGACTCCAGCGTGCCCAGATCGACAATCAATGACAACGCAGGAGCTGCCCGACTACGTCCTCCGCAATCGGGCCGAGTGGGACGGCTGGGCGACCGACTACGTCGCGAACGGCGAGGTGAGCTGGCGGATGAAGCCGGGCGAGGAAAAGTGGGGGATCTGGGACATCCCGGAGGCGGAGCTCAACCTGCTTCCGGAGGACCTCGCCGGAAAAGACACGATCGAGCTCGGGTGCGGTACCGCGTACGTCTCCGCGTGGCTCGCGCGGCGCGGCGCCAGGCCGGTCGGGATCGACAACTCGGAGGCCCAGCTCGCGACGGCGCACCGGCTCCAGACGGAGCACGGCATCGATTTCCCGCTCCTTCATGGCAACGCGGAGACGGTCCCGTATCCGGACGCCAGCTTCGACTTCGCAATCTCCGAATACGGCGCGAGTATCTGGGCGGACCCGTATCGGTGGATCCCCGAGGCGGCGCGGCTGCTGCGGCCCGGGGGGCGCCTCCTCTACCTGATCAATGGCGTGTTCATGTCGCTCACTTCGCCGAACGAGGACACCGATGACGTCCCGGCGACGAACGAGCTCCTGAGGCCCTACTTCGGGCTCCACCGGCTCGAATGGAAGAGCGATCGGTCGGTGAACTTCAACCTCGGCTACGGCGACTGGATCCGGCTTCTCCACAGGAGCGGGTTCGAGGTCGAGGACCTGATCGAGCTTCGGCCGCCCGAGGGCGCGAAGTCCTCGTACCCGTGGGTCACCCTGGAGTGGGCGCGCAACTGGCCGAGCGAGGAGGTCTGGAAGGCCTGCAAGCGCGGGTGACTGCGATGCCGAAGTCCAGCGCGGGGATGCTTCTCTTTCGGCGGCACGGCGACCACGTGGAGGTCCTCCTCGCCCATCCCGGTGGGCCGCTGTGGTCGAAGCGCGACGCCGGCGCGTGGAGCGTGCCGAAGGGCGAGATCGAAGCAGGCGAGGAACCGCTCGCCGTCGCCCGTCGAGAGTTCGAGGAGGAAATCGGTCAACGGCCGCCCGCAGGGGAGTGCCTGTCCCTCGGCGAGGTTCGCCAGAAGTCCGGCAAGGTCGTCGTCGCCTGGGCGTGCGAGGGCGACCTGGATCCGGCCGTCGCACGGAGCAACACGTTCCCGCTCGAGTGGCCGCCGGGGTCAGGGAACTGGATCGACACGCCGGAGGTCGACCGGGTGGAGTGGTTCGGGCCTGAGGAGGCTCGGCGGCGGCTCAACCCCGCCCAGGCGCCGTTCGTCGACCGCCTCCTCGAGCGGCTCGCGGAGGCCCCGGCGGCGCCGGCGGCGTCGGGCGGCCGGACTACTCGACGCCCTCCCTGAGGAAGCCGAGCGTTCGGGACCAGGCGAGCTCGGCCGCTTCCTCGTTGTACGCGTCGAGGCGGTCCGGCTCCATGAACCAGTGGCCGGTGCCCGGGTAGATGTGGAACTCCGCCCGCCGCCCGGCGCGCTTGAGCGCCTGTTCGAGCGCCTCGACGCCGTCCAGCGGCTCGAACGGGTCGAGCTCCGCGAAGTGGCCCTGGAACGACGCGTTGCTCGCTGTCCAGTCGTGCTCCGGTCCGGTCCCGTAGCAGAGCACCGCGGCGACGATCGACGGGTCCGTTGCCGCGGCCTCGAGCGCGAATAACGCGCCCAGGGAGAACCCCACCATCCCCAGCGACGCGGGGCGCACGCCGGGCTCACCGCGGAGCCGATCGAGCGCGGCCGCGACCGTCGCATGTCGCTCAGCGGCGTCGCGCTCGGCCTCCCGCTCGGCCGCCTCTTCTGTGTCGACGACGACACCTCGGTAGAGGTCCGGGGCGATCGCCAGGAAACCGGCTTCGGCCAGCCGGTCCGCCATCGACTGGATCGTTTCGTTGAGGCCCCACCAGGCATGCAGAACGAGGACACCCGGGCCTTCGTCGCGCGGCGGCGCCGCCCGATACGCGCGCCCGTGATTGCCGGACAGCTCGATCCACTCCTTGACGATCGGCCCTCCGCCGGCATGCCTCGCGACCATGGGTCAACGATACCGCTAGGCTTCGCGCCATGTCCGCGTCACCGCCGATCGGCCGGCCCCCCTGGACGGTTCGCGTCGCATCGTGGAGCGCCCGCCACCGGTGGCCCGTCGTCGCGGCCTGGTTCGCCCTCACGATCGGGCTGTTCGCGGCGAGCCTGGCGATGGGCGGGACGCGGTCCGAGGACGCGATCGGCGACGAGGACGAGGGCTCCCGGCGGGAGTCCGCCGAGGCGTGGGTCGTGTACGGCGCCGCCGGTCGGGTCGAGCCGTCCGCCCAGCTCCTGCTGGTCGTGGCGACCCCCAGCGGCCGGATGGACGATCCGGCGAACGCGGCCGCGGTCGCGGCGATGGTCGATCGTCTTGCCACGCTCACCGTCACGGTGCCGGGCGCCTCTGGGCCCGTGGGCGCGTTCCGCGAGGTCGTCAATCCCCTCCTCGCGCCGCCGGCGCTCGGGCTCGTGTCGCCCGACGGCAGCACGATCCGCATCGTCGCCCGGGCATTCGGCGAAGGCGCCGAGATCGAGGCCAAGCTCGCGCCGATCCCGGCGCTCGCCGACGAGCTGCGGGCCGCCAATCCTGCGCTCGAGATCCACGCGCTCAACGGGATGCTCGCGAACGACGAGATCGGCGAGCTCGTGAACTCCGACCTCGACGGCTCGCTCCGGCTGACGATCCCGCTGACGTTCGTCATCCTCCTCGTCGCATTCGGGGCGGTCGTCGCGGCGCTCGTCCCGCTTGTCCTGGCGATGACCGCGCTGCTCGCGGCGTTCGGGATCCTCGGCATCTACAGCCAGGTCGTCGCACCGGTGAGCCCGTACGCCGGGCAGCTGGTCGTCCTCATCGGGCTCGCCGTCGCCGTCGACTACTCGCTGTTCATGCTGACCCGCTACCGGACCGAGCGGCGACGGTACGGTGCGAACCCGCCGCGGCCCCGGATCGGATTGGGACGTGGCTGGCTCATCGAGCGCGGCAACGTCCCAGACAAGTTGCGGGCAATCGAGACAGCCAGCAGCACGGCCGGGCGGGCGGTGTTCTTCAGCGGGTTGGCGGTGATGATCTCGATCGCCGGGCTGTTCATGCTCGACGATCCGCTGTTCCGATCGATGGCGATCGGGACGATCGCCGTGGTGTTCATCTCGGTCGTCGGCAGCCTGACGTTCCTGCCCGCGACGCTGGCGATCCTCGGCAACGGGATCGACGGTGGACGGGTGCCCTTCCTCGGCCGCGACCGGGGGGAGGGGAGCGGGGCGTGGGGCCGCGTCGTACGGGCGGTCATGCGGCGCCCGGTCGTGTCGGCCGTCGTCACCGCCGCGCTACTTCTCGCGATGGCCTGGCCGGTCACCCGCCTGCACATCGGCCAGAGCGACTTCAGCTCGTTCCCCGATTCACTCGAATCGGTCCAGGCGGTCAACCTCATGGAGCGCGAGTGGCCGCAGGGCTCGACGCTCGAGCTGTTCGTCGTCGTGACCCGGGCGGACCAGGACGCAACGCAAGCGGCGATCGAGCGCTTCAAGAACGACGTCCTCGCGATCGCCGGGGTCAGCGAGCCGGTCGAGAGCCGCTTGTCACCGGACGGGACGGTCGGGCTCGTGTCGTTCACCCTCGCCGGCAGCAGCAACGACTACGCCAACTGGGACATCGTCCGGGAGGTCCGGTCGCGGGCCGCGCCGGCTGCCTTCGGGCCCGTGCCCGGGGTCGCCGCATACGTCACCGGCTCGGCGGCGTCGTCCCTCGACATCACGTCGTTCTACGCCGACGGGATGCCGCTCGTGTTCGCGTTCGTCCTCGGCCTGTCATTCCTCCTGCTGCTCGTCGCGTTTCACTCGATCGTCATCCCGATCAAGGCGATCATCCTCAACCTGCTCTCGACCGGCGCGGCCTACGGCCTGCTCGTGCTCGTGTTCCAGGAGGGCTGGTTGGCCGGCGTGCTCGGGTTCAAGCCGGGCGTCATCGAGGCGTTCGTCCCGATCTTCATCTTCACGATTCTCTTCGGCCTCTCGATGGACTACCACGTGTTCATCCTCACCCGGGTCAAGGAGGCGCGCGACCGGGGGATGGGCTCGGCCGAGGCGGTCGCCCGGGGGATCTCGATCACGGCCGGCACGGTCACGAGCGCGGCGGCGATCATGATCGTCGTCTTCGCCGTGTTCGTGACGCTCCAGCTCGTCGTCGTCCGGCAGCTCGGGTTCGGGCTGGCCGTCGCGATCCTCCTCGACGCGACGATCGTCCGGAGCATCCTCCTGCCCGCCACGATGCGCCTCCTCGGGGAGTGGAACTGGTGGATGCCGCGCTGGCTCTCGTGGCTCCCGAAGGTGACGATCGAAGGACCGGTCAGGGCTCGGTGAAGTCTTCCGACGTAGCCCGAGAGAATGACCAGGTACCGCGGCCACACTGGGCCCCCGGGTAGCGTGCGGTCTCGTCGGCGAGCCGCCCAGCGACCAGGTCACGGGTGACTGACCGCTGGCCGCGTTTGGCCCAGGCGTGAAGGGCGCGCCGGAGGATGTGCGGAGGGTCGGCGTCCAGGTGGATCAAGAGCACCGGACGTGACACGAATTGCGCCGCATCGGGTACCATGCCGAACCGGCGTGGGCCCGTAGCTCAACGGTAGAGCAAGTGACTCTTAATCAGCCCCGCCTAAACGCTGTGGAAGCGTGAGTGGCGGGGCCTTCTTTCGTGTCCAGTTATCGGCTCTAATCCGGGCGCGAGGGCCCGCGAACGCTCGGCCACGGCCAGCGCGCTCGAGGCTCGGCTGGCGGGCACCGGACGGACGTGAGCGCACGTGGTCGAGCTCGCCCAAACTAGATGCCCAGCCTACAGCGCTCTTGCGGCTCGGTGCCCTTCGAAGGTCGCGTTCTCGATGTCGCGCGGCGCAACGCAGTCACCGATCGCGTGGACTTCGAGACCGGTCTCCATAAGCGGCTCGACGAGCTCGTCGTTCGGCAGCGGCGGCGTAACTACCACGATCATGTCCACGCCGGATACCAGTCGCTCTGGCCCGCCATAAACATTGGCGAGGAGCACGTCCTCTCCCCCAGCCGTAACGAGTTCGTGGTGCGGTGTGAGGACCACCGATTTCTGAAACAAGCGCCGGTACAGCGACACGGTGTTCGTCAAGCCTGCGTCGACCGCCGGATGGGCATGACGGCTGACGACTTCGGCCTTGCCTCCGCGGTCGAGGATGAGCTCCGCTACCGCGCACCCCACGTCGGATCCCGTGTGATCGACCAACGCTGCCTCCCGCAGCCTCGCCAGGTTAGGAGCGTTTGACATCTGGTCAGAGATCATCGGGCGAGGTCTCCTTGATCACCCGGTGACGCGCGCGGCCGTGGCGCGGAAGTGGCACCGTCGATGTCGCTTGATGCGCAATCCGCGCATCTGGTCCATCATCGCGCGGTGACCGTTCCCATCTGCTGCTCTTGCGCGTGTCCCGAGCGGGTCTCGGACCGGCTCCGCGTGCGCGCCTCTGAGCGGCGAGGCGCACTGACCGCGTAGAGCCGCCGCCCGGTCCGAGCCCGCCACGCCGCCGTCGACACACTCACCGAGGTTCGACGGAGGAATCCGATGGCCATCCAAGCCCCAAGCTCCGAGTACGCCCGCGCGCTCGCCGAGAACGAGCGCTACGCCGGCCAGTTCGACCGCTCATCGCTCCCGCTCCCACCGGGCAGGAAGCTCGCCGTGCTCGCCTGCATGGACGCCCGCCTGACGGTCGAGGATGTCCTCGGCCTGCGGACCGGCGATGCCCATATCATCCGGAACGCCGGCGGCCTCGCCACCGACGACGCAATCCGCTCGCTCGTCATCAGCCAAGAGCTCCTCGGCACCGAGGAGGTCATCGTCATCGAGCACACCGGGTGCGGCATGCTCACCTTCAAGGACGACGAGGTCCGCCGCGGCCTCGCGAAGAAGACGGGTCGGGACGTCGACCTGACCTTTCACGCCTTCAGCGAGCTCGAGGCGAACCTGCGCAAGCAGATCGATCGGATTCGCGACCACCCATGGATCAAGGACGTGCCGGTGCACGGCCTGATCTACGAGGTCGAGACGGGCCGCCTCCGCGAGATCGCCTGAAACTGCTGGGAGAGCGGCTTCCCTGGCCGCTCTCCCAATCTCCCCGGCGGTACGGCCGGCATGCATCAGGGCTGCGTGGAACGGCCGCTAGATGGTTGGTCAGGCCCTGAAGGGCATCTGCCTCGACCGGGGGCGGCTTGCGACCAGGGCTCGGGTCCTCGATCCCTCCGCCGGCGCCTGACCCGTTGTTAGGCGATCGACGCCTGGCTCGCGGCGGAGCAAGATTCCGCATCGGTGTGGTCGAGGGCCAGGGCGCCATAGCTTCCGCATTCCGATCGAGAGCGGAGGCAAGGTGGCGGATGAGACCGCCTCATGTCACGAGCTGCTTCAGATCATCAACGAGGTCCGGCTTCCGAATCCAGATGCCGTGGGGTCGTGAGCAGCTCCAGTTCCGCGCTTACTATCCGGAGGTCCGCTCGCCCTGCGGGCCTGACGCGCCGATCCCCGGGCTGCCGAGCACTTCGCGGACCTTGCGC
>DASYTG010000027.1:0-25014 GCA_036002525.1 Candidatus Limnocylindrales bacterium | reverse complement strand
CTGGATGATCCCGTCGTGGAGGTCCTGGCTGATCCGCAGCCGCTCGTCGACGACCGCCAGGTCCTTGACCCGCTGGTGGAGCCGGGCGTTCTGGATCGCGATCCCGGCGTGGACCGCGAACATCTCGACGAGCTCCTGGTCATGCTCGTCGAACTCGGCGGTCGCGACCTTCTCGGTCAGATAGAAGTTCCCGATCGCGACGCCGCCGACCCGGACCGGGACCCCGAGGAACGACCGCATGGGCGGATGGTTCGGCGGGAAGCCGTACGTATCGGCGTGCTGGGCGATGTCGGGGATCCGGAGCGAGGCGCCTTCCCGGATGATCGTCCCGAGGAGCCCGTGGCCGCTCGGCGGGGCCCCGATCCGGGCACGCTCCTCGTCCGAGAGCCCGCTCGTGATGAAGCGTTCGATGCGACCGCTGGCGTCAATGATCCCGAGGGCTGCGTAGCGTGAGCCAACCAGGCCCCGGACGCCATCGACCATGAGCTGGAGCACGCGATCGAGATCGAGCTCGGCCGCGATCGCGCGCGTCGCGGCGTCGAGCGCGTAGAGCGCGTCGTCGGATCGCACGCCCGGAGCCTACCAATGGCCCCCCAGATCGTGCCGGAGGTCACTTCGTCCCGAACCGCGGGGCCCCCACCATCCGGCCATGGAAGACGACACCCGCTCTATCCCGGTCACCGCCGATACCCTGTCGCGACGCGGCTTCCTCCGCGGCGCGGCGCTTGCCGGAGGCGGCGCCCTCGCCGCCTCGGTCGTCGCCGCCTGCACGCCCGCCGCCACAGCCACCCCGGCGGCGTGGACCTACGGCCCGCTCTTCGGCGCGGCCGGAGCGGGAGCCAGCCCGAGCCCCACCGGGACTCCGTCCGCGAGCCACGACCACGGCCCGACGGCGTCGGGCGCGCCTGCCGACGAGCACGACGCGGCCGCGCTCGCGGTCGTGAAGCGGTTCCTCGGCGGCGAGTACGGCGCGGTCGAGGGCGCCGGCGGCCAGCCGATCGGCGACCCGAAGCTCGACGGCGACACGAAGGTCTTCGACCTGACGATCGATGCGATCCAGCACAGGATCGATGCGATGCAGCCGCCCGTCTCCGCGCTCGGCTACAACGGGATGTGGCCGGGGCCGCGCTTCGACGTCATCGAGGGCGACAAGGTTCGGGTCACCTTCAAGAACAACCTCGACGAATCGACCGGCGTCCACTTCCACGGCCAGCGCCTCCCGAACAACATGGACGGCGTCCCGCACGTGACCCAGGACCCGATCCTGCCCGGTGACTCGTTCACCTACGAGTTCACGGCCCGGACCGTCGGTTCGCACATGTACCACTCGCACCACAACGCGACGGACCAGGTCGGCCGCGGCCTCCTCGGGGCGTTCATCGTCCACGCGAAGGACCCCGCGAAGCGGGTCGCGCGGCGCTACGGCGTGAGCCAGGACATCGTCTGGATCAGCAACGACTCGCTCGGCGGCTTCACGATCAACGGCCGGGCGTTCCCGGCCACGGCCCCGATCGTGACGAAACGTGGCGAGAAGATCCTCGTCCGGTTCATGAACGAGGGCAACATGATGCATCCCTGGCACCTCCACGGGATGCCGATGCGGGTCGTCGCCCGGGACGGCTACGACCTGGGGACCGCCGCGTTTACGTGCGACACCCTCGGCGTGAACCCGGGAGAGCGCTGGGACGTGGTGATCGACTGCGACAACCCGGGCGCATGGGCGTTCCACTGCCACATCCTGCCCCACGCCGAGGGTCGGGACGGGATGTTCGGGATGGTCACGGCCCTGGTCGTCCAGCCATGACGCCCGGCGCCGTCGGCGGCGGGGTCGCCTACCCGAGCCCGATCCGGAGGATCCTTCTCGCGACCGACCTGTCGCATGTCTCCGACGTCGCGACCGACCTGGCGTTCGATCTCGCCCACCGCGTCGGCGCATCGCTCCTCGTCGTCAGCGTCATCGATCCTCGCGAGCTCCGGCTGCCGGGCGGCCGGTTCCTCGCCCGGGTCGACCAGGTCCGCGAGCGCCGCGAGGCCACCGCCCGGGAGCTCGTCCAGCGCGGACGTCGGGGCGGCGTCGCGGTGACATTCATGGTCTGGGTCGGCGACCCGGCCGAGTCGATCGTCGCCGCGGCGGCCTCCGAGGGGGCCGACCTGGTGCTCGTCGGCAGCCATGGTCGGGGTGCCCTCGGGCGGATCTTCCTCGGAAGCGTTTCCGACCAGGTCGTCCGGAACGCTCCGTGCCCGGTGCTCGTCGCCCGGACGGCTCCGCCGCCGGCGTCCTCGTCTGGCGGGACGGAGCGACAGGCCGCCGCGATCGTAGACAGTGCGCACCAGGACGTCCCGGACGGCGCAGGCCCGCGGGCCGCCGCGCTCGGGGATACAGGGTAGATCGGCCTCGACCACCTCGGCGGCACCGTCGTCGCCGGACCAACGGTCGCGCGTTGTGCCTCGCCAACCGGATCAGCGAAGGCCGGCCAGCTCCTGGAGCAGCCGCCAGTTCGCCAGCCGGTCGTCCTGGGTCGCGAGGATCTCCGGGGTGGGAGTCCCGTCGGCCTTGAAGTGGGGCGCGAAGCGGCCCTCCGACCGGGCGAACGCGAGGAAGTCGACCGCGCTGCCGTCCGCAGACGTCACCCAGTCCTGGCGGAGCGCCGGGTTTCCCTGGAGCGACAGCCGCTCGGCCATCGACTCACCGCGCCGCGGGTCGTAGGTGAACAGGGGGAACGCCCGGGAGTCGACCGCGAGGCTGGCCTGTCGCGTGGCCGCGTCGTCGGCGATGCCGTGCTCCGGCTGGCACGGGGTGTAGGCGATCACGACGGCCGGGCCGGGATAGGCGTTCGCCTCGAGGACGGCCCGGTAGAAGTGGTTGAGGTGGGCCGCGGTTGTCTGGGCTACGAACACCTCGCCGTGGGCCATCAGCAGGCGACCGAGCTCCTTGCGCCGCTCGGGGCGGCCATGGAGCTCCTTGCCGTACGCGGAGAACTTCGTCACCTGGCCGCCGAACGAGGCCGTCGAGGCCTGGCCTCCGGTGTTCGAGTACACCTGTCCGTCGAGCACCAGGACCTTGACGTCCTCGCCCGACACGGCGAGGCGCGACAGGGACTGGAACCCGATGTCGTACATCGCGCCGTCGCCGCCGACCACCCACAGCCGCCGGTCGGGGTGGCCGGCCTGGTTCCAGCGGGCCCGGATCCCGAGGGCCACGGCCGGGGCATTCTCGAACAGCGAGTTCGTCCACGAGACGAGGAACGGGTTGAACGGGTACGTCGAGCCGAAGACGGTGTTGCAGCCGGTCGCGGCGACGATCCCCATTGAGTCCGGGCCGTGGACCTGGCGAGTCGCGGCGACGAGCATCCGGATCGCCGTGCCCTCGCCACAGCCGGCGCAGCTGCCCGCCCCGCCGACGTAGCCGAGGGCATGCTCGCCGAGCATGAGGTCGGCGTGCGCCTTCTCGTTCCGGTACTCGGGCGGGGTCGGGGGGAGCGATCGGAGGAAGCGGGTGTCGCGGGCGAACCGATCCACGGTCGATCCGCCGCCCGGCTCGGACTCGACCTTGTCGATCATGACCAGCGCATCGTGGCCGAGATGAGCGCAGACCTCGACACACTCGGCGCAGCCCTTGCAGCGCGCGGGATCCACGAACAGCCCGAAGGCCCCGGGCTCGACGCCGCGACGGGCGGGGATCACCGCGTACTTGTCGGTCGTCGCGAAGTGGCTCCGGGCAGTGCGTTCGACCTCGGTCGCCGGCGTCCCGGTGTCGGCCGCCCCGAACGCGGCGATGGCCGGCTCGACGGCCGACTGCGGGACGACGCAGGCGAGGAGCGCGCTGTCGGGGCAGGCGCTGACACAGGCCATGCACCCGACACAGGCCTCCCCGAGGAACTCCGGGATCCGCGGCCCGAGGTGGCTGAAGTCGCGCCCCGCGGCGGTGCCCGGCGGGAGGATCGAACGGCCCAGGCCGGCGTCGGCCGGATAGTCCGCGTCGGCGACGCCTCGCCGGTAGGCGGTCAGGACGTCCGCCTCGAAGCCGTCGAGGTAGCCCGCCAGGTCGAGGAGGGGGGTGGCCGTCCCGGGCCCGCTTGTCATCGCCGGGTCCCTCCCGCGACCGCCGTCTGGCGCGGTCGGTGGCGGGTCGCGACCGGCCCGCGCTCGGCGACGAGCGCCGCCCCCGTCACCGCGGCGGTCACGTCGATGAGTCCGTTGTAGGCCGCCTCGATCACCCGCATGTTCGCGTCGACGACCGCACCGCCGCGCTTCCCGAAGAACCGGCCCAGCCGCTGCCCGACGGCCGCGAGCAGCGTTTCGCGGTCCATTCCGGCCCGTTCCGCGAACGGGGCGACCCGGAGGAAGACGCCGACAAGGGCCACCCCCTGCATCCGTACGACGAGGTCCGCCCGGGGAGCATGGGCCGCCGCGAGCCCCGCCGTATCGAGGGCGACGACATGGATCCGGCGGCGGACGATCTCTTCCCGGGCGGTCGGCGGCACGGACGCCCAGATCGCGCCGGGGTCGCGGAGGGGCGACTGGATGAAGACCGTCCCGCCGTCGACCAGGCCGGCAAGCGGGTCCCCGAGCCGAAACGCCGAGACCGCGTGGAGCGGCACGAACTCCACCCGGTCGAGCTCACCATGGCCGCGGATCGGTCCGTCGGCGATGGTCAGGTAGTACGTCGTCGGAAGCCCCTTCTTCTCCGACCCGTAGCGCGGGTAGGCCTGCACGTGCAGCCTGAACAGCTCCCCGACGAGGGTGGCGACCAGCTTGTTCGTCGTCACCGAACCGAACCCGCCGATGCTGTGTCCGCGCATCGCGTAGGCCCCGACCGGACGAATGTCGAGCGGCGCCGCCGCGAGAGCGAGCGGATGGCGGACTCCGAGGACGGCGAAGTCGCCTGCCGGGCCCAGCTCGGGGCGGGAGGCCCACCGGATGGCCGCCGAGAGATCACCCGCCCCGACGTCGCGCGAGCCGAGACCGGCGGCCACGGACACGATCCTGGGGCTACGCCCGCCACCGGCGGCGAGGCGATACAGCGCGGTCTTGACCTCGCGGGTCAGCGGCCCGTCGCCGGCGGCCGGATCGTCGGTCCGCTCGACGACCACGACGGCGGTCGGGTTGGCCAGGGCTGCCGCCAGCTCGGAGGCAGGGAATGGGCGGAACGCCGTCAGGCCGATGCACCCGACCGGCTCGCCCGCGGCTCGCAGCGCGTCGACCACGGCGACCGCCGTGTCGGCGATCGTGCCCATCGCGACGAGGATGGTCTTGGCGTCGTCGATCCGGTGGGTCGCGACCGGGCCGTACGGCCGCCCGGTCAGCGCGGACCACTCGTCCATCGCCTCGCGGAGGACGCCGGGCAGCCGGTCGTACCACGCCCGCTGGGCGATCCGCCCCTTCATGTAGCTGTCCTGGTTCTGGACAACGCCGGTCATCAAGGCCTGGGCCGGATCGAACAGGTCGTGCAGCCTGTCGCGGGGATTGCCGACGAACCGCTCGAGCAGCTCGTCCTCGGGGAGCCGGATCGACTCCATCGTGTGGGTCGTGAGGAAGCCGTCCTGGGCGACGAAGAACGGCGTCTCCGCCGCCTCGGCGGTCCGGCGGGCGATGGCCGTCAGGTCTGCCGCCTCCTGGGCGTTCCGGGCGACGAGCATTCCCCAGCCCACGTCAGCCACACCCATCAGGTCGTCGTGGCCGGCGTGGATGTTCAGGCCCTGGCTCGTCAGGGCGCGGGCGCCGACGTGGAACACGACCGGCAGCCGCTTGCCGGAGATGACGTAGAGGACCTCCTTCATGAGGATCAGGCCCTGTCCGGCGGTGAAGTTCGTCACCCGGGCGCCGGCGAGGGCGGCGCCCTCGGCCGCCGAAGCCGACGAGTGCTCCGACTCCGGCTCGATAAACCGGAGGGGCGTTCCCCACAGGTTGCGGGCGCCGTCGGATACCGCCGACTGCCAGATCGCACCCATCGTCGTCGATGGCGTGATCGGGTAGACAGCAGCGATCTCAGAGATCCGTGTCTCGACCGAGGCGATCGCCTCCGACCCGTCGACGATCGCCGGGCGGCCCGGGAACGGGACGCTCCCGCGGTGGTTTCCCATGTCGCAAGCGTCGGTCCCGGCCGCCGGGCGGGCACGGGTCGGGCGGCCCGAAGGACGCGGGCCGAACGTCACCCCGCGCGCCTCACGGCAAGAGCGCCGCGGCCATGTCTCGATGGGTTGACGTCGCCCGACGACCCGGAATCGACGTCGCGCACGGCTGGCCGTGATCAGCTCGTCGCCAGGCGCGCCAGCTCCGTCCCGAGCGCGCGGCGGAGGCGCTCGAGCCCGGACCGGACCGGCCGCGACAACGGCCGCCCGAAGGCGAACGAACGACCGCCGATGCCGACGAAGCTGCCTGCCCGGGCGGACCCGCGGAGCTCGGCAGCCAGTCGGCTCGCGACGTCCGGATGCAGCGCCTGGGAGGAGCGGGGGATCGGTCCCGCCCGCTGGCCGGCGACGTGTTCCAGGGACAGGACGATGACCTGCCCGGGCGCGATCCCGACTGCCGCATCGACGACCACCGCCGCCGTGCCGGCCGGGAGGTCTACCAGGTCCTCGACGCGGACCTGGGGACACCGGCGGACCTCGACCCGCTCGAGGATGGCGCGAGGCAGTGTCGGCAGGAGTCCCGCCACGGCGACCAGCGCCGCCCCGTCGTCGCCCCGGTCGGCGCTGCCGCAGACGAGGAGCCGGATGGACGGGGGCGGTAGAGCGGTCACGCCGGCATCGCGTTCAATCACTCCCAGCCGGCGAGTCGCCAGCGTGTTGACGTGTCGAGCTTGCGCCGCAGGGATGAGGGCGCGTCCTCGAGGGCCCTGCCGAGCTCGATCACGAGGACGTCGAAAGCGGCGTCCACCGCGAGGCGGAGGGGCTCGGCGAGGGCTCCGCGCAGCCAGGCGCGCTCCTCCTCGTTCATCATCTCGTGGACGGCCGGATGGAGCGCATCGATCGCGGCCTCGTAGGTCGCCTCGGTGAGCCTGGCCCGCGCGTAGTCGGTCCGGACCCGCCGGTTCAGCGGGATGCCGGTGGTGAGCAGCATGTCAGGACCCTCCTCCGCGGCGAACCGGTCGCCGGCTCATCGTCGCGGCCGAAGCGACGGCCGCCGCGTGCCATTCGGACCGGATAAGACCGGCCACAGGTCCCGTTGAGCGGCCGCGAGGAGCCGCTCGCGGGCGGGGGAGGGTCCGGGCCGATCGGTCCGTTCGGACTCTCGAACGCGGGTCGCTCGACCCTCGCTTGCGGGCTCGACGCGACCGAGGCTTGGGCCATGACCAGTGAAACGATCCCCCGCACGCGAGCCGCCCGACTGGCCCCGGAATCCCGTCTGATCCGCCGGCCGGGCCCCGAGCCCGGCGTCGTCGTCCGGCCGATCCGGCCCGCGGACCGGGATGGGCTACAACGGTTCTACCGCGAGCTGTCGGCGGAGAGCCGGTGGGCGCGATTCTTCGGTGCGACCGCCGGCCTCACCCGCGGCCAGTCGTCCTCCTTCTGCACTCCCGACCACCAGCACCGGGAGGGGTTCATCGCCGAGCTCGCGGCCGATCCCAGGGACGCCGCCAGGGTCGTGGGTCACCTGTGCCTCGAGCCGGACGGCAGGCGGAGCGCGGAGGTTGCGATCGCGGTGGCCGACACGTTCCAGGGACGCGGGATCGGACGGCGGCTGATGAGTGCCGGCCTCGAGTGGGCGGTCGGCGAGGGCATCGAGACGTTGAACGCGACGATGCTCGAGGGCAACCTGGGGATCCGCCGGCTGCTCACCGGGATGGGGTTGCCGGCCACATTCCGCCCGCTGGGCAGCAACGTCGTGGCGATGACGATCTACCTCGGAACCCGGAGCGTGGCAGCCTGAGGCGGTGTCCGCCTCCCCGACCGAACCGGATCGCCAGCCTGTGACCGCCGCGGATCAGGCTCCGTCGCGCGGGCCCGCACGCAGTGACCTCCCGCCTCATGCCATGCCGGCCACGGTCGTCCTCGAGCGGCTCGGGGTCGATCCGGCCCGGGGTCTCCCCGAGGCCGAGGCGGCGCGCCGGTTGGCGGTCGAGGGAGTGAACGAGCTCGAGACCGCCAGGCCCCCGTCGCTCGTGAGGGCTCTCGTCGACGCGGCGACCGAGCCGTTCGTCGTCCTCCTCGCCGTCGCAGGCCTCCTCGCCGTCCTGCTCGGCGAAGTTCGTGACGGGCTGCTGGTCCTGCTCGGTCTCATCCCGATCGTCGGCGCGGATGTCGCGACCGAGTACCGCGGCGAGCGTGCCCTCCAGGCCCTCCGCAACGCGGCAGCCCCGCGCGCCCATGTCCGACGCGACAACGGCGTTCGCGAGATCCCGGCCCGCGGCCTCGTGGCCGGCGACATCGTCCTGATCCGCGTCGGGGACGTCGTCCCGGCGGACCTGCGGGTGGTCCGCTCGGACGCGCTCACCCTCGACTCGAGCGTTCTGACCGGCGAGTCATTGCCGGAGGAGGCGACCACGGAGCCGGACGGTCTGGAAACACCTCTACCGGATCGCCGCTCGATGGCCTTCGCGGGCACCGCCGTCGTGATCGGCCGCGGGGAGGGGGTCGTCGTCGGGACCGGGATGGCGACCGAGGTCGGGCGAATCGCCGCAACCCTCGGCACGACCAGGCGAAGCCGGTCGCCCCTCCAGCGGGAGCTCGATCGGCTGGTCCGGATCCTCGTCGTTGTCGCCGCCGGCCTGATCGCGCTGACGGTGGGCCTCGGCCTCGCCCGTGGCGGGACCCTCGGCGAGGCGGTGCTCGCCGGCATCTCCGCGGCGATCGCCGCCATCCCCGAGGAGCCGCCGGTGCTGCTCGCGGTCGTTCTCGGACTCGGAGCGTACCGGCTGCTGAAGCGCGGGGTCCTCGTCCGCCGGCTCAACGCCCAGGAAACGCTGGGCGCGATCGATCTCATCATCACCGACAAGACCGGAACCCTGACCGAGAACCGGCTGGCGTTGGGCTCGGTCCTCGATCCGGCGGGCGCCGTCGTGGACGAGGCGACCCGACGCGCGCTTCTCGTCGACGCGCTGCGCGCGGAGAGCGACGCCTGGACGGTCGATCCGGGAGCCGGCCGCGGGTCGTTCACCCGCGCGATCGCGGCGGCCCTCGGCGACGCTGAGCCACGGCTCGACCCGGCAGCTTGCATCGCCAGCCGTCCGCCGCGCGACGGCCAGCCGTACTCGTCGACGGTCGCACGCCGCGACGATGCCGTCGAGGAGCTCGCGCTCGGCGCGCCGGAGGCCGTGCTCGCGCTCAGCCGCGACGAATCGGTGGCGGCGTGGCAGCGGCTGGCCGAGGCGCCCGCGGAGGCCGGCCAACGCCTCCTCCTGCTGGCCGGCCGCCGCGACGGGTCGCCCTGGGCGCCGCGGGCGGTGCTGGCGTTTTCGGACTCCCTCCGCCCCGGCGTGCCGGAGGCCCTCCGGGTGGCGGCCGAAGCCGGGATCCAGACGGTCGTCGTGACCGGCGATCACCCGAGCACGGCAGCGGCGATTGCCCGGGCAGCCGGCCTGGAAGGCGAGCGGATCGCGACGGGACGTGATCTCGACGCGATGTCGGACGACGCGCTGCGCGACGCTCTGCGGGACCTGCATGTCGTCGCCCGCGCGACACCCGACCAGAAGCTCCGCCTGGTCCGAGCCGCTGTGGCCGGCGGGCGGACCGTCGCCGTGACCGGCGACGGAGTGAACGACGCCCCCGCGCTCCAGCGCGCCGACGTCGGCGTCGCCATGGGCAGCGGAACAGCGGTGGCGCGCGAGGCTGCCGACCTCGTCCTCGGTGACGACTCGTTCGCCACGCTGATGGCCGGGCTTGGCGAAGGCAGGCGAATCGTCGCCAACGTTCAGAAGGGGCTCGTCTTCCTCATCTCCACCCATGTCGCGCTGCTCGGCTTCATCCTCGTGGCCACGCTCGCCGGGTACGGCCAGCCGCTCCTGCCGATTCAGATCCTGTGGCTCGAGCTGTTCATCGATCTCGCGGCCTCGGTCGCCTTCGAGCGGGAGCCTGCCGAGCCGGACGCGATGCGCCGCCCGCCGCGACCGCGTGGCGTTCCTTTGCTGACCCGTTGGCTGCTCGCCCGGATCTCCCTGGCCGGCGGCGCCACAGCCCTCGCGACCCTGGGCCTCGTCGTCTGGCAGGGTGGGGGAGACGACCACGCTCGCTGGCTCGCCTTCAACGCGCTCGTGCTGGGTCAGCTCGTCCGCGCCTATTCGAACCGCAGCCTCGTCCACCCGGTCACGACGTTGGCACCGAACCGTTTCCTCGCCGCCGCCTGCATCGGGGCGGCGCTCGTGCAGCTCGGGATCCCGCTCGTCCCGCCCCTGGCGGGTGCGTTCCGGTCATCCCCGCTTGACACGTTCGAGATGGCGGCGATCGCCTTCATCGCCCTCGCGCCGGCCGTCGTGGCCGAGGCGATACGCAGAAGGACGTCCGCGGCGTGGGTGGCCTAGCGTGCCTCCGGCTCCCGCCAGCTGCTCGGGGGCGCCGTACCCGTCTTCCGGATGGAGTCGCCTGGCCAAAGCCCCATCGGCCGGAGGGGCCGATTCCTCATGACCGGATGCCGAGCGCTACCAGGACTCCCACCGCGACTGCAAAAAGGACCGTCACGCCGATCACGAGCGCCGCCTCGCGGGTGAATGCCCGATGCCAAAGTCGGTATGCCGTCCCGACCAACCCTCCGACGATGACGAGCGCGAGCAACTCCCAGGAGGTCTGCCGCTCGACGAAGCTGCGGTAGGCCACCACGACGAGGAGGCCGTAGGACAGGACGAGGTAGGCGAGACGATCGCCCGCTCGATCGACGCCCAGTTCGCGTTCGTCACGCGCGAGAAGCTGTTTCACCGGGTTCTCCTTCCAGCCAGAAGAGGTGCTCGAACTGCTCGCCCAGTACCAGCGCAAGCCGCAGGGAGAGCGCGGTCGAGGGGCAGTACTGCCCGGTCTCGATCGAGCTGATCGTCTGTCGGCTCACGCCGACCGACTCGGCAAGCTGTTCCTGGGACAGGTCCCGCGCCGCCCGCGCGACTCGGAGGGCGGTGCGGAGGCGGTATTCGGAAGGCGTGCTCATGGACCGACTCTGGCACCTGGCGCGCTTCGGTGACAGGTCCACGTGTCACGTTGCCAAGTGACCTTGGCAACGCTCTCGGTTGCTCCCGAGGATGCGGACCGGCCCGGTCGTCGTGGCGCCTTGGCACTCCGCTGGAACGGGGGGCCGAACGGAGCACCTGATCGCGTCGTTCGGCTCTGGCGAGCCAGCCAGCCCGGGCCGAATCTGTATTCGTGACTCAGTCCGTCCGTGCCGCCCGAGAGGAGGCGTTCAGATGACCGCGAACCCGACCATGCCCGCCCATGCTTCTGAGGCGCCGCCACGGGATGAGACGCGGCGGGTCCACCGGTCGACGCGGAACCGCGTACTCGCCGGAGTGTGCGGCGGTATCGCCGAAACCTACGGCTCGGACCCCACGGCGGTCAGGCTGGCGACCGTCGTCATCGGCCTCTTCACGGGGATCGTCCCGATGGTGGTCCTCTATGTGATCGCCGCGATCCTCGTTCCGGAGGATGGCAGCGTGGTGGCCGGGGAAACCCGGCCCCAGGCCGCGCCAGGCCAGGCAGCGCTCGTCTTCGGCGCTTTGCTCGTGCTGATCGGCGTTGCAAGCCTCGTCAACGAATGGTTCCGGGTCGACTGGGATCAGATCTGGCCCGTCGTCCTCATCGGCCTCGGTGTGGTGATCCTGGCCGCGGGCTGGCGGCGCTGATGGCGCCCTCACCGCCCCGCATGGCGGGCCAAGCCAGGCCCAGGCGACAGCTGTCCTCTGTTCTCATCGCGGGCGTGGTCGCGATCGGTGCGCTGTCGGCCTTCGTCGGCCCGGTCGATAGCGCGACCATGCCGGTCCGGCTCGAGGCCGGACCGCAGACAGGCTACAAGTTCAGCTCGACCGGCGTGATCCTCGCCTCGAAGGCCATCACGCTGCCCGGACCGGTCGACACGTCGGCCGACGACCGGCGGTGGATCGGCACCCGGGGAGCCTACCTCCGCATCGCGGCGGGCAGCCTGGCCGGTTACTACGTCCGGGAATCGCTCGTCGCTCACGTCAAGGGACTCGTGGTCACAGCCAGCTACCCGGCTCCGACGCGGGTCGCGTTCCCCGCGGGCCGATACCTCGGCTACAGGTTCGACGCGGCATGGAACCTCCTGTCCACCAAGCCGTATCTCCTGACTCGCGACTCCGGCGCGTTGGCCACCCGGCGCGTCCTCATCGACGGTCGGCCGTACGCCGCGATCGTCAGCGGCATCTGGGCCGGCTATTGGGTGCCGATCGTGTCGCCAAGCGTGCTGACCGCGAAGGCCATCTCGTGCACCGCCCCGGCCAAGGTCGCGGCCGGTGGGCAGCAGCTCTTCACTCGGCTGCCGGGCGCCGTGAATCAGATCGCCCTCACGTTCGACATGGGCGGGCGCCTCGTTCCGGCCATGGACATCCTCGAGCGACTTGTGATCGACCGGGTCTGCGCGACGATCTTCCCGACCGGCGCCACCTCGCAGACGACCGCCGGCCGCCAGGTCATGGCGTTCATAGCGACGTATCCCCAGCTGTTCGAGGTCGGCAACCACACGTACCACCACTGCAACCTGCGCGACGGTGGCGGGGGAGCGGCATGCCCGGTCAGCCCGCCGAGCGCGAGCTTCATCGCCTCCGAGCTGACAAGCGCGGCCACGGTCATCCGCACGCTCACGGGCCGCGAGCCGGCGCCGTACTGGCGCCCTCCGTATGGGGCCCACGACACGCGGGTGAGGAACGCGGCTGCCGCGGCTGGCTACACGAAGACGTTCATGTGGGACATCGACACGATCGACTGGCGCCCCGTGACGAACAAGCCGACGCCGGGACCGACGGCCGCCCAGATCGCGGCCAAGGTCGTCACCAACGGCGTGAACGGGTCGATGGTGCTCATGCACCTGGGCGGATACAACACCTACGACGCCCTGCCGTCGATGGTCCTCCGACTCCGGGCCAGGACTCTCACCCCGACGACGGTCTCCGAGATCCTCCGCTGATCGCTACGCCTTGCGGCCCCTCGTCGAGGTGACATTCGACCCTGCCGTCGAGCTAGCCGCCAGCCGATGCTGACCGGGAAGGAGCGTGAGCCCGATGATGAACGTTCGAGATGTCATGACCCGATCGGTGATCTCGGTCGGTCCGGCGACGCCGCTGAAGGAGGCGGCCCGCCTGCTCGTCGACCATCGCATCTCCGGTTTGCCTGTTGTCGGCAAGCGAGGCGAGGTGCTCGGGATCCTGTCCGAGGCCGACTTCCTGGTGAAGGCGCAGGGCGCCGACGCCGTCCCTCACCGGCCGCTCGCCCGTTTCATCGGCGACTCGCGCGACGCGACGGAAAAGCTGGCCAAGCTCGCGGCAGTCACCGCCGGCGGGGCGATGACGTCCCCGGCCCTGACGATCGGTCCCGAGCGGCGAATCGCCGACGCTGCAGCGCTCATGACGGCCCGCCATGTCAACCGGCTGCCGGTCGTCGACGGCGGTCGCCTCGTCGGGATCGTTACGCGGGCCGACCTCGTTCGCGCGTACGTCCGCTCCGACGATGAGCTCGCCCGGGCGATTCGGGAGGACGTGCTCCTGCGGATCCTGTGGCTCGATCCTGCGAGGTTCGAGGTCCAGGTCGAAAACGGCGTCGCCACCATCCGCGGTCAGGCGGACCGGCGATCGACGGCCGAGATGGTCGGCCGCGTCGTGGCCATGGTGCCGGGGATCGTGGACGTCCTCGACTTCGTGACCTGGGCGGTCGACGACAGCGAGCTCAGGCCCGCGACGCCGGACATGGTGTTCCCGTTCGGCCCGCACTAGTCTCGATACTTTCGCTCGTCGCACGGGAAGTCGGCGAACGGCGCGCCCGGATAACGAAGAAGCCGGCGGCTTTCGCCGCCGGCTTCAGTGTCGAACCCGATGCCCCTTAGCGCCAGTTCGGCCGCTGGTATGTCGGGTTCCAGTACGGCTGCTCGACGCCATACCACTCGTAGACCGCGATCACGAGCGCGTCGGCGTCCTCGTTGGCCGTATCGGCCATCCGGTCGGGCCCACGATCGAACTCGTGATCGACCTGCGGGCCGCCCACGATCCGATCGCGCCGATCGTTGATCACGACCTTGTCCTCGGTGAGCGACGCGATCGCGTCGATCGGGATCAGCAGCTTCTTGCCGCCGAGGCCGAGGAAGTCGCCGGACTTCACGCTGAGGAAGCGAGCTCGCCGCTCGGCCGGGTCGATGAACGCGTCGTCAACCTTGCCGATCTCCTGGCCGTCACGGTCGAAGACCTTCCGGCCGCGAACATCCTCCTTCGGATCCACGAGGTCGAGTCGCGTCTGGCTGAGCGGCTCGAGGGCCGTGGTGGTCATGGTTGTGCGCATGGCAACGCTCCTTTCGAACTGTGGAGCGACCTCTCGGGGCCGGTTCCGGGCCCACCGTTCGCGCGCCGTCCGGGGGTCCGGACGAGCGTTCGCAGCGGTCAGGAGAATCATCGCCCAGGCCGGGTCGCAGGGATGTGAATCGACGCCCCGAGGGGTTGCAGGGACATTGCGTCGGCGTGCCAAATCATCGCGCCGGTCTTGGCTGTTCGGGACAAACGGCCCGACGCCAGGGGGCCGGGCGGCAGATCAAGCCCTCCGCCCCTCGGGCGCACGCTCCATGGGTGGGTCGGCCGTGCCGGCCATTGGAAGGGAAGGGATCGGATGGAACTCACCAACCGCGAGATATACACGATCATCCACGGCCTGGTCCTCGGGACGCTGTTTCTGCTCGCCTTCGGTGGCGGTCTGGCCGGACTCTGGAGCCTGCGCGAGCGCCTGCTCACCGCTGAGGGCCTGCAGGAACGGACGCCGCGGCTGCTCCTCGGGACCTGGGTCATGGCGATCGTCGCGTGGCTCACCGTGATCACCGGCACGTTCATCGCCTACCCGTGGTACCGCGCCCGACCGCCCGACCCGATCCCGACGGACCCGGCGCTCCTGACCGACTTCCCGCGCTACCTCCTGCTCGCCCAGGAGAAGACGGCCGGCTGGCATGAGTTCGGGATGGAGTGGAAGGAGCACGTCGCCTGGCTCGCGCCGTTCCTGGCGACCGCTGTGGCGTTCGCCGTCCTGTACTACGGCGTCCAGCTGGTCCGACGGGAGGAGATCCGGAAGGCCGTGATCGTCTTCTTCGTCCTGGCGTTCGCCGCCGCCGGCGTTGCCGGCCTGTTCGGAGCCTTCATCACGAAGGCCGCCCCGGTCGCCTGAAGGAGCCTCGACATGACCACCCTGCAAACAGACACCAAGCCAAACGGCCCGGTCGTCGCGGCCTTCCTCGCCGCGGGCGTCGGTTCGCTCATCATGGGCATCGGCGTCGTCCTCAACGAGGCGAGCACCACGATCAAGGACGCGATCGGCGTGGACCTCAACGCGTTCCTCCAGTTCGACAAGAACTTCGGCCTGGGCTCCGGCGTCGGGCCGCTGTCGGGCAAGGTCGCGTTGGCGGTCCTCGCATTCGCCGTGTCGTGGATCGGCTTCCACCTCTGGCTCCGCGGCCGTGAAGTCAACTTCCGAGCCGGGTTTATCGCAGCGCTGGTGCTGGTCGGACTCGGGTTCGCCCTGACGTTCCCGCCGATCTTCCTGCTTTTCGCGCCGGCCGAGTGACGGGCCGTCCGTCGCCACCCTTGGCTGGGGCGGCGGCCAGGTCCCTTCCTCCGCCGCCCTGAGAGCCGCAACCGGGAACCCAACCCCGGGTGCGGCCGTTTCGTCCTGCCCGGGACCGGACCGTGTGGCGGGTGGGGTGGCCTACGGGGCTCGAACCCGTAACCTTCGGAGCCACAATCCGATGCTCTGCCATTGAGCTAAGGCCACCATGCGGCACGCGCTCGACCGGCGACCGGGAGCCCGTGGGCGAGGGCAGTGTAGCGGACCGGCTGCCGGGCGGTCTCAGCCGCCGCCGAGCCGGTCGAAAGCCAGCTCGACCGTCAGCCCGAGTGTCTGGCCCGGCTTGAGCATCGTCAGGGCGCCGGGCTCGCGGCCCAGGAGCCGGCGGAGGCCCTGGGGCGCGTGGGTCTGCGGCTCGACGGCGATCGCGTCGAGGTAGCCCGGGCTCGCGGCCACGATGTAGCCCACGGGCGGCGTCGCCCGCATCGTGGCCCGGACGCCGGCGCGGGGCCAGACGAGCTCGACCGGCGGGTCGGCAAGATCGGTCCAGGTGGCGTCGAGGTCGTCGGCCATCCTGCCGACCTGGCGCAGGTCGAAGTGGCCGAGAACCGGCTGCGGCTCCGCGGGCGTCGCGGTGTTCGGCGAGTGGAAGGCGTCGCCCCGGATTGCGACCTCCACCGGCCCGCGAAACCACGGATGGATGCCCAGTCCGGCGGGCATCGGGTCGCTCGCCCGGTTGACGAGGTCGAGGTCGATCCGAATCGTCGGCTCGTGGACGGCGATCCGGAGGCCGACCTCGTAGTTCCACGGCCATCCGTCCCCGCCGCCCTCGACGTGGAGTGTGCCGTCGTGGCGGCGCTCCCAGGGCTGGGTGTGGACCTGGCCATGAATCGCCGAGCCGTCCGGAAAGTTCGCGCCGAGGTCGACCAGGCGCGACCCGACGGCCACCCGGCCGGCCTCGATCCGGCCGCACCACGGCGCCATCACGTACGACCCCCAGAAGAACCGGTCGCGGAGATGCTCCTCGGGATCTGCGGGCGTCCGGAGCAGGTCGTGGCCGAACGCCCGAAGCCGATGCATCCGGGCGCCTGCCTCGGGAAGGACGACCACCTCGATCGCCCCGTCGGCGTAGACGAGCTCCTCCACGGTCGCTACCCGCCCGGCTCGAATTTCATCGTCCCGCCTCCCTCACCGCGCGCCCGCGATCCGCCGCCCTGAGGCTACCCCGATTGATCCACGGCCGCCATCGTCCAAGTCGACCGCTCCTTCGACCGGGCGCGTAGCCATGCCGCGATGAGTGCAAGTCGACAACGGCGCAAGTCTTGAGGTCCCACCCGTCCGACCGTCGTCTCAGAGAGGCGCCCCGACCGCCGAGGTCAGGCCATTCGGCACTTGATGGTGAGCCGGACGCGAAGGAGGATTCGCGCCTTCGTTCCAAGGCGGGAGGGAGACAGGCCATGGCATCGGAAACTGAGGCCGCGGAGCGATCGCCATCCGAGCCTGTTCGTCCGGGCTTCGTGCGACGACTGGAGGACCAGTTCGGGTTCGTCCAGCTCGTCCGCGACTACCTCATCCCGGTCGAGACGAACAGCATCTGGTATCTGCTCGGCGGCGTCCTGGCGATCGCGCTCGGCCTGGAGATCTTCACCGGCTTCCTGCTCTCACTCGTCTACACGCCTGATGCGGGCCTGGCCTACGGGAACGTCGACCATCTGCTCCACACGTTTGGCTGGTCGACCGTCATCAACTTCCACTACTACACCGCCTACCTGATCTTCGGCCTGGTGATGATCCACATGGTCCGGGTCTTCATCACCGGCGGGTACCGACGCGGCAAGGAGGGGCTGTGGCTGGTCGGCGTCGGCCTGGCCGGCCTGACATTCGCCGTCTCTGTCACCGGTGAGACCCTTCACTGGGACGAGGTCGGCTTCGCGGTGCCATGGCACGTCTCGGAGTTCTTCCAGGCCATCGGGCTCGCCGATGCGTTTGGCTACACCTTCGCCGCCCTGTTGGCCGTCCCGACCGCGACCGAAAAACTGGCCCAGATCTACGCCCTGCACGTGTCGATTGTGCCCATCCTGTTGGGCCTGTTCATCGGCTGGCACTACCTCCTGATCCGGTTCAAGGGGATCTCGGTACCGTTCTGGCTGCGGCCGAGTGGTCGGACGGCGGGGTTCAGCGAGCACATCCGCGGCTGGCTGCTCTGGAGCGGGATCATCCTCGGGGCGGTTCTGCTCATCTCGATCCTCCTCCCGCGCGACCCGGGAACGGCTCCGCAGCTGCTCCCGTCCTCACCCCTCTATGGCGCCGAGCACGGCCCCGGCGGCCTGGGCTACAAGCCGACCTTCCCGATCAGCTGGACCCATGGGATGAACGTGTTCGTGGCCGAGAAGCTCGGCATCGAACCGGACATCTGGGGCACGGTCGTCGGGATGGCATTGATGCTCGGTGCGTTGCTCGTGATCCCGTTCGTCGATCGCGCCGAGCACGAGCCCGCCAGCCCGGCCGCGGCGTTCGACTGGCGGAAGCGGGGCTGGGCGTTCTTGGCGATGGGCGTCTTCTGGCTCGTGATGATCGTCGGCGTGGTCCAGAACGCGGTGGCCGAAGCGGGCTAATCTGGGAGCCCCAGTCGGGCGTCAAGGAGCACGACGATCGTTGCCCAGCTCCACCAGTGGCTCGCGATCGCGAGCGCCCTCGTCGCGGTGTTCGTCGGTCTGGAGGCGGGCGTGCGGGCGGTCCGTCGCATACCCCCGGGACCCTCGGCTGCTCTACTCGAGCGGTTGCTCACGCTCGCGGTGGTCGTCACCTCGGCGGGAGGCCTCGGGCTGCTCGTGGGCGGCGCACGTCCAAGGGAGCTGCTCCACTTCGTTTACGCGGTCGTCGCCATCGGTGCTGTTCCCGTGGCGGGTTCCCTGTCGAGGAGAGCGAGTCCACGCCGACGTGGGTTCGCCACCTTGGCCGGCGCGCTGATCGCGTTCGTCGTCATCCTGCGCTTGTTTGGGACTGGTTAGCCTGCCATCCGGGCCGAGAGAAGTGGTGTCCAGGGACGTGGTGCAAGTCGGGGCCCTTGACGGCGAGGGTCACCGCATGGGTGAGTCGACGACGTTCACCGTGCGGCTGCCGCTGATCCTCGAGGGGGCGGAGCTCGTCGAGGCGGGTTAGGCGCGGCTTCCCGTCCGGTCAGTCGGACTCCACGAGGCAGAACATCCGCGGGGAGCCGGGCGGGCACAGGATCACCGTCGCCCACCGATCCGTCCCGTCGGTGAGGTGGAAACGCACTCCGGCGGCAAAGCCGAGAGACCTCGTGCAGAGGATCTCACGGACCGGGCCGCATCGGTCTTCGGTCAGCATGTCGACCCGCTCGATCGAGGCCTCCGCGATTCCGAGCTTCGTCTGCGCCTCCTGCACGAGGACGCCGCACTGGTCCTCGCCGAGGCGGACGTCGACGCATCCGCCCGGGAAGGGGCGTGCGTCCTCGAAGTGGACCGACGGGCTGCACGCGGCGAGGACGCCCGGGCCCAGGGCAAGGGCCAGGCCGAGTGCCGCGACGACCCGGCCGCCGACCACGGTTCCCCTGCCGCTAGCGCCGGCGCAGGAAGCGGGGCGTCTTCGGTTCGGGTGCGGGCTGGTCGCCCGTGGCCGACGAGGCCGATACGACGACCGGTTCCTCGAGCTCGCCGCCACGCTTGCGCCGCCGCCGCTCCGCGCCCACCCGGACCTCGTCCGGGCTGACGACGGGTTCCGGCGGAGCGAGGGGCTCGAGGTCGGGTGAGGTGTAGGCGGGAATCGCCGGCTCGAGACCATCGGCCGCCTCGTCCGGCGCCTCGCGGTCGCGCCGCCACGGCGGCACCCAATCGGCCGGGCGCTCGGCGGGGATTGGCGGAGAGACCACGTCGTAGTCGGCCGGCTTCTCGAGCGCGTGGCGCTGGACGACGCCGGCCCCGAAGCCGGTCGCGATCAGGGTGACCTGGAGGTCCTTGCCGAGCCGCCGGTCGATCATCGTCCCGAAGACGAGGTTCGCCTCCGGGTGGGCGTGGGCGCGGACCTCCTCCGCGGCGGCCGTCAGCTCGGCCAGCGTGAGGCCGTGGGATCCCGTCACGTTGAGGAGGATCGAGGTGGCGCCGTTCATCCGGCCTTCCTGCATCGATCCGGCCATCGCCTGGCGGGCCGCCTCGACGGCCCGGTTCGGACCGCTGGCCCGGCCGACGCCCATGACCGCCGCGCCGCCGCCCTTGATGACGGCCCTGACGTCGGCGAAGTCAAGGTTGATCCGGCCCGCCGTGCCCATGATGTCGAGGATCTCCTGGACGCTCCGACGGAGGACCTCGTCGACGGTCCGGAACGCGTCCTCGACCGATGCGTCGGCGGGAACGATGTCGCGCACGCGATCGTTCGGGACGGTGAGGAGGGCGTCGACCTTGTTCCGCAGCTCGGCCGCGGCCTCGTCGGCGACGGCGTGACGCCGGGGGCCCTCGAACGAGAACGGCTTCGTCGCGACGGCCACGGTCATGACGCCGTTCTCACGGGCGATCGACGCGATCACGGGAGCCGCGCCCGACCCGGTCCCGCCGCCGAGGCCGGCGGTGATGACGATGAGGTCGGAGCCGGCGACCGCACGCCCGATCTCGACGGCCGCCTCGTGGGCCGCCGCCTCGCCGACGAGCGGATCGCCACCCGCGCCCAGCCCATCGGTCATGCCCTTGCCGATCTGGATCTTCCGCCTGGCCTTCGAGCGGCGGAGAGCCTGGGCGTCGGTGTTGATCGCCACGTAATCCGTGCCCCGGATCCGGGCGCCGATCAGCGCGTCGACGGCGTTCGCGCCGCCCCCGCCCACGCCGATGACGCGGATCCGCCGCTGGACGGAACGCAGGCCCCAGATCTGATAGGCGAGGCGCGCCGCCACCGCGATGAGCGCGGCGAGGAGGGCGAGCTGGACGAGACGGTTCTCGAGGATGAGTTCCATGGCCGGGCCACGCTAGCAGGCCGGTCTGTCCGCCCGGTAGCCGCCGAAGGTACCGTCGAGCCGGGAGTCGTTCGGTCGGCGAGAGCGTGGGATGGCCCGTCCGGGCTGCCCCTGGGCCGGCCGGGCCGGCTGGGACGCGCGCCGGCCGGGTCACCCCGAATCGAGGGGTCCGGCGCCGAGGGGTCTGGCGTCCCTTGCGGTCAGGTGGGAGACTGTCGCCCCGCACCCGGGAGGCGGCAATGGTGAGCCGCAGCGAGCATCTTCGATCCGGACAGCCCGACCCGCGGCGGTTCGGCGCCGCCTCGCCGTTCCCGCCGATTGCCGAGTACGCGTTCCTCTCCGACTGCGAGGTGGCGGCCCTCGTCGCCCCCAGCGGCAACGTCGAATGGCTGTGCGCCCCCCGGATGGACTCGCCGAGCCTGTTCGGGGCCATCCTCGACCGCGATGCAGGCGGCTTCCGCTTCGGGCCGGCGGACGTGACGGTCCCGGCCGCTCGGCGCTACCTGCCCGGCACGAACGTCCTCGAGACGAGCTGGGGGACACCGACGGGCTGGGTGATCATCCGCGACGTCCTCCTGATCGGCCCGTGGCACCACGAGCGCGAGCGGTCCGCCTCCCACCGCCGTCCGCCCACCGATTACGACGCCGATCACGTCCTCCTCCGCACCGCCCGCTGCGTGAACGGGGAGATGCAGCTGGCGCTCGAGTGCGAGCCGGTGTTCGACTACGGCCGGACCGCGGGACGGTGGGAGCACGTCGGCGAGGGCTACCGCCATCTCGTCTGCCGTCCCGACGGCGGCGAGACGGACATGACGGTGACGCTGACGAGCGACATCAACGTCGGCTTCGAGGGGCCGGAAGCCATCGGCCGGACCCTGATCAAGGAGGGCGAGACGCGCTTCTGCGCGATCGCGTGGGGGAGTGTCGCCCCGCCGACGACCTTCGAAGACGCCTATCGGCGGCTCGTCTGGACGGCCCATCACTGGCAGCACTGGCTGGCCCGTGGCGACTTCCCGGACCATCCCTGGCGGACCCACCTCGAACGCTCCGCGCTGACCCTGAAGGGCCTGACCTACGCCCCCACCGGGGCGATCGTGGCGGCGCCCACGACCTCGCTGCCCGAGACGCCCGGCGGCGAGCGGAACTGGGACTACCGGTACACCTGGATCCGCGACTCGACGTTTGCCCTGTGGGGGCTCTACACGCTCGGCTTCGATTGGGAGGCGAACGACTTCATGCAGTTCATCGCCGACGTCGCCGGCGTGGACCACGACCTCCAGGTGATGTACGGGATCGACGGACGGCGGGCGCTCGAAGAGGCCACCCTGGACCACCTCTCGGGCTACGAGGGCGCCCGGCCGGTCCGGATCGGGAACGGGGCGTACAACCAGCGCCAGCACGACATGTGGGGCGCGGTCCTCGATTCGGTCTATCTCCACACGAAGTCCCGAGACCACCTCGACGAGCGGATCTGGCCGATCCTCGTCCGCCAGGTCGAGGCGGCGCTCCGCCACTGGCGCGAGCCGGACCGCGGGATCTGGGAGGTCCGCGGCGAGCCGAAGCACTTCACGTCCTCGAAGGTCATGTGCTGGGTCGCCGCCGACCGCGGGGCGCGGCTGGCCCGATTGCGTCAGGACGAGCCGTCGGCCCGGACGTGGCGGGCCGCCGCCGACGAGATCCACGCCGACATCCTCGCCCACGGCCTCGACGAGCGCGGCGTGTTCACCCAGCATTACGACACGAACGCCCTCGACGCGTCGCTCCTGCTCATGCCGCTCGTCCGCTTCCTGCCGCCGGACGACGAGCGGATCCGGCGAACCGTCCTCGCGATCGCCGACGAGCTGACGGTCGACAACCTCGTCCTGCGGTACCGGACCCAGGAGACCGACGACGGGCTGTCCGGCGAGGAGGGCACGTTCACGATCTGCTCCTTCTGGCTCGTCTCCGCGCTGTCGGAGATCGGCGAGCGAAAGCAGGCGCGGATGCTGTGCGAGCGCGTGCTGACCCACATGACTCCCTTGGGCCTGTATGCGGAGGAGATCGAGGGGCTCAGCGGCGCGCAGCTCGGCAATTTCCCACAAGCCTTCACCCACTTGGCGCTGATCAACGCGGTGTCGCACGTGATCGCCGACGAGCAGCTGGGCGAGCGCGACGAGCCCAGCGCCGTGTTCAGCGAGATGCGGGCGGCGGGAGCCGCCGGCTGAGCGCTGCGTAGACTCCTGCGATCGTAGCGCGAGGCTCGAGCAGGAGGCCGATTCTTGGGCCGCGCGGGCACCGATTGAGATGAAGGCGATTCAGATCGAGGAATTCGGCGGGCCGGAGATGATGCGGCTGACGGAGGTTCCGGACCCCGAGCCGGCGGCCGGCGAGGTCGTCGTCGAGGTGGCGCGAGCCGGCATCAACTTCGGCGACACCCACGTGACCCGCAACGACTACCTCGCCAAGCAGGAGCTGCCGCTGATCCCCGGCGGGGAGATCGCCGGCCGGACGCCCGACGGACGGCGAGTAGCGGCGCTCTTGGCCAGCGGCGGCTACGCCCAGAAGGTGGCCGTAAACGAGGCGGTTCTGGTACCGGTCCCCGATCAGGTCTCGGACGAGGAGGCCGCCGCGCTGCTGCTCCAGGGGCTCACGGCGCGCAGCCTGCTGCGGATCTCCGCTCGCCTTCAGGAGGGCGAGTCCGTGGTAGTCCAGGCCGCCGCCGGGGGCACCGGCTCGCTCGCCGTGCAGCTCGCGAAGCGGATGGGCGCCGGCCGGGTGATCGGGCTCGCCTCGTCCGAGGACAAGCGCGAGCTGGCGCGGCGGTTGGGCGCCGACGCCGCGGTCGACTCGCGAGCCGACGACCTGGAGGCGGCCATCCTGGAGTCGAACGACGGCGAGCCGGTCGACGTGGTGCTCGAGATGAGTGGCGGCGAGTCGTTCGAGGCGAGCCTGCGGGCGCTCGCCCCGTTCGGCCGCCTGGTCACCTACGGTCTCGCCTCTCGGGAGCCGGTCGAGGTCCGCAACGTCGACCTGATGCGAACCAGCCGCTCCGTGGTGGGCTTCTGGCTGATGCACCTCTTCCGCCGCCCGCAGGAGCTTCGCGAGGGGATCGCCGAGCTGCTCGGGGCCGTGGCCGCGAGGGAGCTCGAGGTCGTGATCGGCGACGTGTACCCGCTGTCGGAGGCACGCCGCGCCCACGAGGACATCGCCGCGCGGCGAACGCACGGCAAGCTGCTCCTCGACCCGAGTCAGTGACCGCCTTTCGCGAGCTCGGGCTCTCCGACGAGATCCTGGAGGCCCTGGACGAGCTCGGCTATACCGACCCGACCCTGATCCAGGAGCAGGCGATCCCGGAGCTGCTCGCCGGTCACGACGTGATCGGCCAGGCGCAGACCGGCACCGGCAAGACCGCCGCCTTCGGGCTGCCGATGCTCCAGCACCTGGATCCGGCCTCTGGCGACACCCAGGCGCTCGTGCTCACCCCGACCCGGGAGCTCTGCATCCAGGTGACGCAGGCGCTTCGCGCCTACGCCGAGCACCTGCCGGTCGAGGTGATCGCGGTGTTCGGCGGCCAGGCCGTCCAGACCCAGCAGTCGAGGCTCCGCGCGGGCGCCCACGTGGTCGTGGCCACGGTCGGGCGAACGCTGGATCTGATCTCGCGCGGCTCCCTCGTGCTCACCTCGGCGCGCTACATCGTCCTCGACGAGGCCGACGAGATGCTCGACCTCGGCTTCATCGACGAGGTCGAGCGCATCCTGCGGATCTGTCCCTCGGGCAGGCAGACCTCGCTTTTCTCGGCCACCATCCCGCCGCCGATCGAGCGGCTCGCCGACCGCTACATGTACGAACCGATCACGATCAGGGTGACGCCGCAGCAGATCACCGTCGACGCGATTGAGCAGGCCTATGTCGAGGTCCCGGCGCGGGGCAAGGTCGACCGCCTGGTCGAGGTGCTCCGGGCAGAGGATCCCGAGCAGGCGATCATCTTCTGCCGCACGAAGATCGGGACCGCGCGGCTCGACGAGACGCTCCGCGCACGCGGCCTTCAGGTCAAGGCGCTGCATGGCGACCTGAGCCAGGGTCAGCGCGACGGCGTCATGCTCGCCTTCAAGGACCACCGGCTTCGGTTGCTGGTCGCGACCGATGTCGCCGCCCGCGGGCTCGACATCGAGCACGTCACCCACGTCATCAACTACGACCTGCCGAACAACCCGGAGATCTACGTCCACCGCATCGGACGCACCGGCCGTGTCGGCCGCACCGGCCGCGCGATCACCTTCGTCACCCCGAAGCAGCGCGAGGAGATCGGCCGGATCGAGCGCGAGGCCAAGGTCCAGATCGGCGAGTGGGAGTCCCCCGAGGAGAGGCTCGAGCACGCGCCGCGCCCGC
>DASYTG010000026.1:0-15894 GCA_036002525.1 Candidatus Limnocylindrales bacterium | reverse complement strand
CTCCTCGGCCTCGTGCCCGAGTGGGGGGACTAGCGCTCCTGAGTACCCTCCCGGCCGTGGAGACCTCCTCGCCCGTCCGGTCGCGCTGCCATCCCTCCTCCTCCCAGCGCGGCCGGACGCGCGGCACGGATGGGCGATGAGCACGTTCAGTGCCGCTGCATCTGATGGTGGTCGACCGCGACGCTCGCGGTCGATGGCGGGCAGCGCGCGAGGTCAGCGTCGATCCGTTCTCGCTCGATGTGTACCCGTTCGAGGGGCTGCTCACCAGCCGCGCGCTCATCTCGAAGATCAGCAGGACCGTCGATGAGATGCTCGCCGAGCACGATCCGCCCGAGCGTCGGGTCAGGCCAGCCCCACCTCCCCCTGGGGTCTTTCTCGCCCGCACCGCTCTCCCTGGCAACAGGACCGATCGACTGGCCGATCCGACCCGCGACGATCGAGGGCGGTACGACGCCTATCCCGATCGCACCGAGCCAGCGACCCGTCCTGAGCGACCTCGCCGCAGGCTCTGGTCCCGCGACACGGACAACCCGGGTCAGGCGATCGTCGAGATGGCGCTCGTCCTGCCCATCCTCCTGTTCGTCCTGCTCGGTTTCGCCGAGGTCGGATTCCTGTTCGCCGCTCGCGACCGCTACCAGAACGGCGTCGACGTCCTCACCGAGCTCGCGGCGGCGGACCGCAGCGATGCCTGGCGCAACAAGGTCCAGAGCGAGGACGACCGCGTCGGCTGCCACGATGGCCAGCCGGACGTCACCTATCCCGACGGCGGCCAGGCGCCCGGCAGCCGGATCCGGCTCGTCTGGACGTGCCACTACCGGCCGGTGTTCGTGCCGATGCTCAACGTCGCGGTCGCCGTCGAGTCGGAAGCGCTCATCGCTGGCTCCACCTCGGGCCCAGCGGCCCCAGCCCCGAGCCCGTCGCCATGACTGAGGGGCGACCACGCCAGGCGCGCACTCGAACGGGCGACGACGCCGACGGCCTGCTCTTCGACCACGAGCACCGAATCCGCGAGCTGGAGAAGTTCCTCGCCGGACTCGAGGCGGCGGCGCCCGGCCGGGCCCAGGCGAGTGAACGCGCGCATGCCGAGCTCACGAAGCGGATCGACAAGGTCGAGGAGCAGGGCGAGGACTGCGAGAGGGGCCTCGAGGTGCACGAATTGGAGTGGAAGCGCTGGCTGCGCGAAGACTTCCGCCCCCTGCAGGAATGGCGGGCGGAGTGGCGCGGTAGCTGGCGACTGGTGACCGGCTTCGCCGTGACCCTCGGCATCGTCGCGACCTTCTTCAGCGTGGGGGGCTTTCTCGGATGGCATCCGTGATCGGTCAGGGCCTGGCCGAGTACGCCCTCGTGCTGACGCTGGTCGCGATCGTGGCGATCGTCGGCGTGGTCCTGCTGGGATCCCAGCTGAGCTCCACTCTCAGCGGCATCGGCGCGTCGATCTCGCCGTGAGACGTGGACACGCTGCGGGCCTTCTGCCAGCCACCACCACTCCGCGAGGAGGCGTGGCGGTTCGAGCGGGACGGCTTCGACGAGCGCCAGGCGGCGACGCTGGTCGCCCTCGAGCACGGCCTCCGGCCGGCCAGGGAGGGCTGGACGCTCGTCGAGCTCGCCCGCCTGCTCTTCCTGCGGGCGACCGTCGAGCGCTGGCGCTGACATGGCCAGCCCCGAATACCACGCCGCCTGGCGACGGGCCCACCGTGACGTCGAGAACGCCCGGAAGCGCAGAGCGCGAGCACAGCCCGGCTGGCGTGCCGCGCATGAGCCCGACCGGAGGACGAGAGCGCATCGGCGCGTCGGTCCTCGACGATCCCGGGCTCAGGCGATCGTCCCGATTCCCCCGAGTTATTCGGGTCACGACCTGTATGCCGTTGCAGAGCGGCACGTGGGGCCGCGCCCGAGCTGGTGCGTGGAGGCATGGGAGGATGCGATGGGAACGGTAGTCGAGGCCCTGGTCGAGGGCAGTGATCCACGAGCGGCGCTCGATCGCGCTCGGCTGAGCGATCGGCAGCGACTCCAACGGCGCGCGCCTCTCCTCGGGGACTGGGCGTCATGACGTACCGACCGGGCTTCGTCCGCCAGGGCGACGGCAGCTCTGCCCAGTGGGACAACTGCGCCGCGGCGACCGGCGCCATGGACCTCGACCGCGACACGCGCGGGGCGCAGCGGACGACCGGGGCCAAGGTCCGCCAGCTGACCGGGACGACGTCGGGCGGCCTGACGCTCCCCCAGATCGACGCGGCGCTGGTCCGGGGGTTCGGGCCACGCGACCACCTCGACGTCCGGCCCAAGCTCGCGTGGGACCAGGCGATGGCGCACATCAGGGCGGGCCAGGGCGCCGAGGTCTACTTCTCGTACCGGCCGTTTGTCGGGACCCCGTACGACTGCTTCTCGGGCCGGTTCGCGGGGATCCACGCCGCCTGGGCGAACGAGCTGAGCGCCGACGGCACCAAGCTCTACTGGGGCGATCCGGGCGCCGACGGGCGCCGGAGCGACGTCCCCAGGGGCTTCCTGTGGGTACCCGTGTCGCTCGTCCGCTCGGCGGCCGGGCTCTACGTCGGTGCCGGCTACGTCCAGCTCGGCCTCTCGCGCGACACGGAGCCGTCCTACCGGCTGCACCTGAACGTCGGGACGCGGTTCCGACGCTACTTCCTCTCGGGCGGGCGGATCACGCGCTCCGTCGCCGACCGGACGGCCGGCGGGTTCGGGAGCACCTGCACGGCGCCCCGCCTGTTCCGCTTCTCGGACGCTGTCCAGGCGCGGAGGCGGGCGGCGGGGTTGGCCCCGCTGTCGCCGCGCTCGCTGGTCCGCGTGACCAACCCCAAGAGCAGCCGATACGGCTGGTGGATCGCCTCGAAGTACGCGGTCCCGATCGCAGGCACAGGAGGTTGACGTGAGCGACGACAACGAGGACGAGCGGCCCGACGAGGTCGACGACGAGGGCGAGGGCGAGGCCGACGAGGACGTGCCGTTCGCGCCGACCGAGATCCCCGACCCGGGCGAGGCGGACCCGGAGCCCGTCCCCGAGACGGACCGGGAGGAGTAGCAGGAGGTTGAACATGCGACGAACCGGACTCAGGCTGGCGGCGCTGGCGGCGCTGCTCTTCGCGCTCCCGATGGCTGTCCTGGCGGGCAGCCCGCACCAGGTCCACGACGTCACGATCACGATCTCGGGCGCCACGCTCACCGCGTCGGGCAAGGAGGCCGGACTCGGCGACGAGGACCAGGTCCACATCGTCCTGACCGCGACCGCGTCGTGCGTCAACCCGGGCAACAACAAGCCTCAGGCGGCCAACAAGGAGACACTCACCGCCGAGGGCGACTTCCCGGTCCAGAACGGCAAGGCCGACTTCACCCTCTCGGTGACGGCCACGTTCCAGCCCTCGTGCTCCCCGCCGATGACGGTCGAGTTCTCTGACGTCACGGTCGTGGACACGACCAACGGCATCCAGTTGTACCCGTGATGGGCAACTACTCGCTGACGGCCGTCTTCACGAAGGAGCCGGTCGTCATTGCCGGAGCCGTGCGCTCCATCCTCTTCGTCCTCGTCCTCCTGAGTCTCGTCACGCTCGACGAGAAACAGCTCGCCGGCATCGCGCTGGGCCTCGAGCTCGTGCTCGGTCTCTTCACCCGGGCCAACTCGACCTCGAGCTCGACCCCGACGCTGACCGAGGGGACCAAGGTGACGGTCGTCACGCCTGAGGGCGAGCCGAACCGGGTGGCGACGGTCTGATGCGCGGCAGCAAGATCCTCCTGCTCCTGGCGCTCCTGTGCTTCGTCGCCTCGTTCGTCGGCCTCGAGCTGGCGGGGCATCCGGCCTGGCTGGCCGGCCTGGCGCTCATGGCGGCCGCGGGCCTCGTCGAGTGACCGGAGAAGGGCCCGGTCCGTGACCGCGAGGACCTTCGATCCCGCGCGCGACTGTGGAGCCCGGAGCAAGCGCACCGGGCTCCCGTGCCGCAACGTCAAGGGGTTCCACACGGCGCACGTCGGCGCCGGCCACTGCTGGCTCCATGGCGGCGCGACCCCGAACGGCAAGCGCCAGGCCGCCCGTCAGATGGCCGAGCAGGCGATCGCGAAGCTCGGACTCCCGATCGGCTCGGGCGACCCGTTCATGCTCCTGACGAAGACGGTCCAGCACGCCGAGGGCCACCTCGAGGCGACGGCCCACCTGCTGCAGGAGGCGGCCGCGAAGGTCGAGGCGTTCTCGTCCGTCAAGGAGCCCGACGAGCGCCTCCGTGGCCAGGCGGTCCTCGAGCTCGTCGAGACGGCCAAGCTCTATGCCGCGGCGATCCGCACCGGCGGCCTGACCGGCAAGGAGGCCGTCGACGCCGACGTCGCCGACCGGATGGTCGCCGTCGAGACGCGCCGGATCGAGCTCCTGCAGCTGGCGGTCCAGGCGACGCTCGACCGGATGGCCGTCGAGCCGGCCTGGCGGGAGAAGTTCCAGACCACCCTCGGGGAGGAGCTCCTCACGATCGCGGTCGCGCCGACCGCCGTGGCGGCGAGCAATTGACCGATGGCCGAGGTGCAGTGCTTCTGGATCGAGCCGATCGATCGCGTGGCGCGCTCCCTCCGGCGATACACGAAGATCCATGAGGCCGGCGCCTGGACCTGCGAGGCCGGATGGCACGAGGCGCGCGTCCCGATCGAGCCGCTCGACGAGGTGCCGAGCCGGCGTACGTACGACATCGCGGCCGACGAGCGCGCGACGAGCGGGGATCTCTGGCCCCACGATGATCCGCGCTGGCCGGCCGAATGCGGCCGCGGCTGCGGGTATCGGTTCGTCGAGGACGACGTCTGGCAGCTCTTCGTCAACCGGCTCTATCGTCGAGTCGACGGGACGCCGGCCGAGGTCGCGCTGAACGAGCCCGGCGCCGGTGCGATGTGGGACGCCTGGTGGTACCCGGTCGGGTGGGCGGGCGAGGACGGGATCCGGCTCGTCGTCCAGCTCCCGGACCGTGTGCCGTGGACCGTCGACGGTCCGAGCTCGTCGTGCACCGAGCAGGCGGCCAAGCGCCCGCATGACACGAGGACCGGGCATCGCTGCTGGACCCGGACCGGTGACCCGCGCGCCATCCCGCCGACGGTCTCGGCGACACCGTCGATCGCCTCGGGCGACCCGCAGACCTACCACGGATTCCTGACGAAGGGGAAGCTGGTGTCCGTGTGACCGAGCTCATCGAGATCGGCGAGCGGCGCACCCTCGAGCCGGTCGAGTACGCCAGGGACGAGCCCGTCCGGATCGTGGGCTACATCGAGCGGCACCCGCGTCCGGACAACGGCGAGCCGTGTCAGGGGTTCATCTGGGTCGACGCGACATCGTTGAGCCACGTCGGCGGCCCCGTCTGGACGGTCGAGCGGCAAGACCCGCTGTCCCTCAGCCCTTCGGTCAAGTGCCGAACCTGCGGCAATCATGGATACGTCCGTGACGGCCATTGGGTGCCGGCGTGAGCACCCTGTTCACCTACGCGGTCGAGGTCGTCGACGTGATCGACGGCGACACCGTCCACCTCGACATCGACGTCGGCTTCCACACCTGGCGGCGCGGCGAGCGGTACCGCCTGGCCCGCATCAACGCGCCGGAGATGTCCACGGTCGGCGGTCCCCTGTCGCGGGCGGCCCTCGCGGCCAAGCTCGAGGCTGCTGGCACGGTCATCGCCTCGACCAAGAAGGCGGACGCCTACGGCCGGTATCTCGTCGAGCTCATCGCCGACGGGGAGAACCTCAACGACTGGATGGTCGCCAACGGCTGGGCGGTGCCCTACCCATGATTGCCACCCCGTCCGCCGGCGACGCGGTCCTGACCGGTCTCGCCGACCGCTTGCTCGCCGGCCAGCGGGCCCGGGCAGGGTTGTCGCGTCCCGAGTTCGCGTCGCCCGAGCACGAGCGCTTCTTCGAGTCGACGGCGCCCGAGATCCTCGTGTCGGGCTGGATGGGCGCCGGCAAGAGCCGCGTGCTGTGCGAGAAGGCGTGGAGCCTGGCGCTGGCCTATCCCGGCGCCGAGCTCGGCATCTTCCGCAAGGTCCGGGCCAGCCTGGCCGCGACGACCGAGCGGACATTCTGGGAGGACGTCGCGGACCGGCGATACGTCGTCGGCCGCAACAAGACCGAGCACTGGGTCGATCTGGCCGTGCCCGGCACGAAGCCCTCGCGGATCTGGTTCCTCGGCCTCGATTCGGATCCGGAGACCGGCGTCGCCTCGAAGGCGGGATCGCTCAACCTCGACTGGGCCGGCGTCGACGAGGCGATCGAGCTCGAGGAAGCGGACTGGACGATGCTCCTCGGCCGCCTGCGGCGAACCCGGATCCCGTATCGCCAGCTCGCCGCGGTGACCAACCCGGGCGCCCCGACGCACTGGCTCAAGGGCCGCTTCACGCCGCCGTCGGCGGACCGGGCGTTCGTGACGATCGCCGAGAACCGTTTCCTGACCGACGACTACCGGGCGAAGATCGCGAGCCTGCCCGAGGGCGTCCACGCCGACCGCCTGGGCAAGGGCCTGTGGGTCGCCGCCGAGGGCACGATCTGGCTCCTGCCCGATGACCAGATCCGCGAGCCCGACCAGGAGACCTGGAAACGGACGGTCGGGGGGATCGACTGGGGCTTCATCCACGCGTTCGCCGCGGAGGTCCTCGCCGAATCCGGCACCGGCCGGCGCGCCGTGCTCGAGGAGATCTACACCCACGACGAGCTCCTCGAGGACCTCATCCCGGAGATCCTCGATGTCCAGCGCCGGCGCGGCGTCACGGTCTGGTACGCCGACCCCTCCGAGCCCGAGTACATCGCGGCCTGCCGCAAGAAGGGCATCCGGATCGAGCCGGCCACGAACGACGTCACGCCCGGGCTCACCTCGGTCGCGACCGCGATCAAGAAGGGCATGACGGTCAGCCCGTCCTGCACGGGCCTCCTGGCCGAGATCCCGGCGTACGTCTGGGAGCGATCGCGATCGACGGGGCGTCAGAGCGAGAAGCCGGTCAAGGTGAACGACCACGCCTGCGACGCGCTGCGGTACGCGAACATGGGCCTCGATCTCAACCGCGGAGGCCTTGTCGTCGCCGGTACTGTCGTGCACGGTCCACGCCGGGCGGAGCGGACGTACGTCGACCCGCGCGGCGCGGAAGCCTGAGAAGGAGACCGATCATGGGAGCGAACCGCTGGGTCCGGAGCGAGGTGACGCAGCAGTGGCACCTCGTCGACTACGACCTGACCCGCGTCCAGGCCGAGTCGGGCCAGATCGCCGAGGGCGAGTCGCGCGCGATGTGCGGCCGCCTCCTGCCCGCCGGCGCCACGCGCTCCGACGGGCCCGCCCACGACGAGAAGCCGTGCGATACGTGTCGCCGACTGCGTGACCTGTCGATCCAGCCCGAGGAGGTCGCGACTTCATGACCGAGGCCTTCCGGGCCCTCCGCTACGAGCATCGCGACGCCGGGAAGCCCTTGCCTGGCGTGCCCGTGACGGTCGTCGACTTCGTGCCGGTCGGCCTCGGGGGCTGGGTGGTGGCAGTCATCGTCGCTGCGAGCGGTGCGGTCTCCGCGTGCCCGCTTGATGAGCTCGAGTGCATCGAGCCCGCGTTCCTCGGCCTGCGCCCACACGAGCACGAGTGGACGACGAAGATCGAGCTCGAGGGCAACCGGGCCCACAACGTGAAGGTCTGCACGGCGCCCGGGTGCGGTGCCCGGCTCGACCCGCGCGAGGCGATCGCTCGATGAGCCAGACGCCCGACGCGGCCGCCCGCGCGTTCATGTCGGCCTGGAAGGCGCGCCGCTGGACGGGCATGCACTCCGCGCTGCAGGTCCGCCGGCGTTCCCGCGTCGACCGCAACCGCCTCGAGGCGCTCTTCGGCAGCAAGGCGCTCCTGACCTGGTCGATCGTGGCGTCCACCGAGAAGGCGCCGGCGCTCGTCGAGGTCCGCGTCGCGGTCCTCTACCGGATCGGCGCCGCGCGCTTCCGGCGGAACGTGCTCCTGAACGTCATCCGCGAGGACCGGGCCGGCATGCCCGCCCCGCCGGATGTGGGCCCGGGCGAATGGGGCGTCAACGAGATCTCGGCGCTCCGAGAGGAGAGCGTCCCATGATCGAGCCCGTCGCCGAGAGCCTGCCCAGCACCGACGGCCGGGTGCCGCGGATGCTGACGGTCGTCATCAAGGCCGCCGCCGTCACGCCCGAGAGCCGCCAGATCGAGGACCCGTTCATCACGATGTACGCCGAGGGCATGGCGATCGCCCCGCCGCTCGAGCCGGAGCGCCTCCTCGTCCTGGCGGAGGAGGCCGCCGCGGCGCACGGCGCCTGCCTGGAGGCGAAGGCCGACGACACGGTCGGCCGCGGCTGGCGCCTCGAGGCGACCAAGACGCCCGACGAGGGGGAGGCGCCCGACGACGAGGCGAAGACGACGGAGATCGCCGACCTCCTCGAGTCGCTGACCCCCGAGTTCACGTTCCAGGAGCTGCTCGGCCAGGCGACCTGGGAGCGCGAGGCGATCGGCTGGTCGGGATGGGAGATCGTGCCGTCAGGCAACGATCCGGTCGGCGCGATCTACCCGATGCGCGCCCATGAGATCCGGGCAACGAAGACGACCAACGTCTGGGTCCAGATCGTCGGCGCCGTGACGAAATACTTCGGCCGATTCGGCACGGACGTCAAGGTCAACGGCCGGACCGGCGCGCTCGACGGCGAGGACCAGCAGGTCGGCGGCGGCCGCCGCCGGCGGCGGCGGAACGGGGTCTCGGTCGACGACCTGGCCACCAACCTGCTCCTGTTCCGGGGATACTCGAGCCGCACCCGCCAGTACGCGATCCCGCGCTGGACGCCGGTCATCCCGGCGCTCGCCGAGCTGACGGCGATCCGCGAGTTCAACGTGAGCTTCTTCGGCTCGGGCGGCACGGTCGACCGGATCGTATTCGTGAAGTCGGGCTCGATCGACGAGAGCAAGCTCATCGCCGACGACATCCGCAAGCAGGTCGAGGAGAACGCCGGCAAGCAGCACGTCTCGATCTTCACCGGCGGCGGTCCCGACTCCGACGTCATCGTCAAGTTCCTCGTGCCCGGCGCCGAATCGGGCCGGCGCGACGGCAGCTTCGGCGGACGCCGCGGCGAGCTCGTCGAGGAGGTCCTCATGGGCCACAAGGTGCCGCCCTACCGGGTGTCGCGGGCCATCACCGGCGCGCTCGGCGGAGCGCCGACCCGGGAGATGCTCCACACGTACCGGATCGGCACGATCGAGCCGGCCCAGACGATCCTCGAGTCCCGCCTGAACCAGACGATCTTCGGCAAGCCCGGCCTCAACCTGCCCGGGTATCGCTGGGTGCTCGAGGATCTCGACTGGGACGAGACCGAGCTCGACCTCTCGATCGCTCGCGACCTGGTCGATCGGGCGATCGCCACGCCCAACGACGGCCGCGACATCACGGGCCTTGGCCGCATGGATGATCATCCAGAGCTCGACGCGTTCTACTACCGCGGGATCCCGCTCGGGCAGATGCCGCCGGCGGGGCCCGGCTCGCCGGCCCGCGAGCTCGCCAGCTTCGCCCAGTTCCGCGAGGAGGTCGAGGACGCGCTCCGCGCCGCGACGTCGGACAACGGGCACCGGTACGTCACGCCGGCGGAGGCCACCGCGCTCGTCGCCCAGGAGCTCGGTCGGTGATCCCCAAGCCCCGCGGCAGTATCCGCGGCGAGAAGCTGTCGCCGACCGAGGAACAGACGCTCCGACTAGCCGCCCTCGGTTATGGCAACAAAACCGTCGCCCACATCCGGGGGATCAGCGAGAACACGGTCAAGAACATGCTCTCGCGCGTCTATTTCAAGCTCGGCGTCCACGGCCTCGTCGAGGCGATGCATCGGCTCGGCTGGATCATCATCCCCGACGAGGAGTCCCTCAAGACGCGGCCCTCGACGCTGCCGCTGCTGCCCGAGGTGCGGACCGAGCTCGCTCACGAGGCGGTCAAACTCACGGCCTACGCGGAGGCCGCGAGCGAGGCAGCGCGCATTCTCGAGCGGGCGGCCGACAAAGTCGTCGACGAACAGGCCGCGATGCTCGAAGTGATCGAGGGCAACGAGCGTGTACGCGCCGAGGCGGAGGCCATGGGGTGAAGGGCCTCAAGCTCCGGATCCGGCGCTCCTGGCGAACGAGCCACCCGCGGTACCTCCACGTCCGGGCTGGCTGGCGGACGCGCAAGCGGGCGGCGAGGTCGGTCCGCGCTTCGCGCGAAACATCCCCGCCGGCGGCGCCATTCCTCGCGCCCGCCCTGGCCGCCCATCGACCCGAGATCCTGGCACGGATCCGGGCGGCCGTCGATGTCGCCGCCGCGGCGCGCGTGCCGAAGGTTCGGCCCGCCCGGGTGGAGGGCCTGACCGAGGCGCTGCGGGCATACTTCCGGGCGTTCGCGGCCGACGTCGTGCCGGAGCTCCGCAAGGCGGACGAGTTCGACCCGGGCCTGCCGGCCAGCCGCTTCGCCCTGCCCGACGATCTCTGGGAGCGCCAGGCCAGCGCGCTCACCGCGGTGCTCGCGGAGTGGTACGCAGAGATCGGCGCCGACGCCTTCGGAGACGTCTCCGCCCTCCTGGACGTCAGCCTCGACTACGCCCTGCCCTCGGCCGACGTCACCCGCCAGATCGGCCAGCAGGTCCAGCTCATCACCGAGGCCAGCCGGCGCGACCTGCAGGGCAAGATCGAGGACGCGGTCGCCCGCGGGTATTCGATCGAGCAGCTCGTCGCCGGCGTCGAGGATGACGGCTTCGTGGGCCTGCGCGACCTGGTCGACGACTGGCAGCGCGCCGCGCCGGTCTTCACGACGATCGACCGGGCGAAGCTCATCGCCCTCACCGAGTCGGCGAACGCGTACAACCTGGCCAGCCTCGACGGGTACCGGACGTCGGGCATCGTCGAGATGGTGAACGTGTACGACGGCGGGTCCTGCGGGTGGACCTCGCACACCGATCCGGACACCGCGCACGGATCCCGCCGAACGCTCGCCGAGGCGGGCGCCCACCCGATCGCCCATCCCCATTGCCAGCGGGCATTCGGCCCGATCGTCCTGGGGCCCGTCCTGCAGCCCGTCGGTCCGCCACAGGTCGGCCCGCAGCCCGGCCCGGAGGGGTGAGCGCGCCATGCCGTACGAGGCTCGCAAGTCCGACGCCTGCCCGTCGTCGCGCCCCTGGGGCGTGTTCCGCGTCGGCGATTCGGATCCGCGGGGATGCCACTCCACCGAGGACGACGCGAAGGCGCAGATGGCCGCCCTGTACAGCATCGAGAAGCGAGGAGATCCGATGACGGCGACGCTCGAGCCCCGGTCGATCACCCGCCAGTTCCGGGACCTCCTCCGCTCGATGGTACGCAAGCAGCAGGACCACGCCGGCGTCATCATCGGCCTGTTCCTGCCGCCCGACGTCGCCGCCCAGATCGCGGTGCCAGGCGGCGAGGCGGCGGCGGATCTCCACCTCACGCTCAAGTTCCTCGCGGCCGACGGCCAGGCCGTGCCCGCCCAGGTCGTCGAGGGCTGGGCGACCCGCGTCGCCGAGCTCGCGGAGCATCGCGGGATCCTCGTCGGACGGATCACCGGGGTCGGCCGCTTCAACGGGGACGCGGCCGACGGCCAGGCCGTGACATATGCGACGGTCGACCTGGCGGGCCTGGCCGACCTCGCCCGCGAGGCTGCCTGGTGCGATACCTATCCGCCCGCCTCGGGCTGGGTCGGCGGCGTCCGGATCGGGCCCGACGGCCAGGTGATCGAAGAGCACGACTTCGCCCCGCACATCACCCTCGCCTACGGGGACGTCGAGCTCCCCGAGGTTCCGACGATTCCGCTCCGGATCGACCGCCTGACGCTCGCCGTCGGCGCGGAGCGGCGCGACTACCTGTTCGCTGGCGCCGACACCGCGGATCCGCTCGCCAAGGCCGCCTGGTCGACGGCATTCATCAACGACCTGCCCGACTCGGACTTCGCCTACGTCGCTCCCGGCGGCAAGAAGGACGACGAGGGCAAGACGACCCCGCGATCGCTGCGGCACCTGCCCTACAAGGATCACGGCAAGCTCGACGCGGCACATGTCCGGAACGGGCTGGCCCGCGTCGACCAGGCCGACATCCCGGAGGCGGCGAAGGCCTCGGCCCGCAAGAAGCTCGAGTCCGCCCTGGCCCAGCTGAACAAGGCCGACGAGCAGCGGGCCGAGACGGTGGCCAAGGCGATCGCCGGGATGGGGATCAGCGGCGCCGTCGAGATCGCGCCGCTGCGCTCGGTCCTCGACGGCCGGCTGTGGATGGTCCGCGCCGACGGCCTGCCGTACGCGGCCGCGCTCGAGCGCGACGATTCGATCGAGGTCCGTGCCGTCGCGAAGGCCTCCGACGTCGAGCGGGCGTTCGATCCGCCGACGGTCGGGCGATATGCCGTCGTCAAGGCCGACGCGGAGCGGAAGTACACGCTCGGCGTGGCCTACCCGGCGTCGGCCCTGCGCAAGCCCAGCAAGGATGCTCACGGAGACTTCGCGACCGCCGACGAGCTCGAGGGCGCGGCCTGGGACTACATGCGCCGCCTGCGCAAGGCGACCGACGAGGGGCTGCCCGGGATCCAGCACGCCGAGGGCTCGGGCGGCGCCGGCGAGCCGGTCGAGAGCTACATCTACCGCGGCCCTCGCTGGAAGGTCGCCGACCAGGTCGTCGAGCCCGGCGACTGGATGCTCGGGGTCATCTGGAGCGATGACGCGTGGCAGTTGATCAAGTCCGGCAAGCTGACCGGGTATTCGATCCAGGGCACCGCGCTCCGCGCGCGGTGACCGAGCTCCGCTGCCCGGGCGGAGGACCCGTACGCCCGATCGGGCGGTGCGGCCGGCTGCTCCTCGTCTTCGATCGAGGGGGCGGCCCGGTCGCGGTCACCGTCAAGTGCCCCCGCTGTCACCAGGTGGTCGAGACCGTCCTGGGGGGCTTGCGCCCGTTCCTATCATCCCCGGCAACGTAGGGAGCGACGATGGCTGGCAAGTCGGACTACCTCGAGAACCGGCTCCTCGATCACATCCTGGGAGGTGTCGCCTCGAGCGCCCCGGCGACCGTCTACGTCGGCCTCGTCACGACGCTGCCAAACGATGCGAGCACATCCGGCTCGCTCTCGCCGGGCGTCGAGGTCACCGGCGGCTCCTATGCCCGGGTCGCCGTCACGAACAACGCGACCAACTGGCCGGCAGCCTCGGCCGGAGCCAAGAGCAACGGGACGGCGATCACCTTCCCGGCGCCGACCGCCAACTGGGGCGTCATCGTCGGCTTCTTCATCGCCGACGTCGCATCAGGTGCCGGCAACATCCTGTACTGGGGCGCGATCACCCCGAACAAGACGGTCAACAATAACGACCCGGCGCCCTCGTTCGCGATCGGCGACCTGGACGTCACCGAGGACTAGGAGAGCCGAGATGCTCGTCAGCGTCGACGTCGAGAATCCCCGGACCCAGGAGGCGATGGGGACCCAGATCGAGGTCACCGAGCTCAAGGAGATCTTCTCGTTCTCCGAGCGGCCCGAGCTCGACTACGTGGTGACCGAGGGTGGCGACTACACGGTCACGATCACCCTGCCCGGGACCGGCCCTGCCGAATGACCGATCGCGCCTAGTCCTTCGGCGCGGGGATTAGGCGATGGCACTCCCAACCTACGTCGGCTCGAGCACCCTGGCTTCCGGCACGGGAGCGATCACTCCGGGGATCCACGCCTCGACGGCCGTCGACGACATCATGATCCTGGTCGTCGAGTCCGAGAACGAGGCGATCTCGCTCTCGTCGGCACAGGGATTCGTCGAAGGGCCGGATTCGCCGCAGAGCGCCGGCACCGCGGCCACGAGCCCGGCGTCACGGCTGGCCTGGTACTGGAAGCGCGCGACCGTGTCGGGCGGCGGCACGGCCCCGACGATCGCCGATCCTGGCGATCACGTGACCGCGGCCATCCACACGTTCCGCGGTTGCATCGCGACCGGCGATCCGTGGGACGTCACGGCCGGCGGGAACGACGGCGGCGTCAACGACACGACCGCCTCGATTCCCGGCGACACGACGACCGTCGCCAACTGCCTGATCGTCCTGTTGTGCTCGACGAGCAACAACGCGACGAGCACCACCAACTTCTCGGGCTGGACGAACGCGGACCTGGCGAACCTCACCGAGCGCTTCGACAGCTCGAACACGGCCGGACTCGGCGGCGGGCACGGCATGGCGACGGGCGAGAAGGCGACGGCGGGTGTCTACGGCGCAACGACGGTCACCCTCTCGGCGACGTCGTTCAAGGGCTGCGTCTCGATCGCTCTGAAGCCGGTCGCTGCCGACACGGCGCTCGTCGGGTCGAGCGCGGGGATCGCCACGGCCGCCGGAATCCTCGCGACGTCGATCACTCTGGCAGGCTCGACTGCGGGCGTTGCCACGGCCGCTGGCGTTCTCACGACGCAGATCAAGCTGGCTGGCGCGTCGGCTGGCGCTGCGACCGCCTCGGGACTTCTGACTACCCAGATCACACTCGCCGGCTCGGCCGCGGGCGTTGCCTCGATCGCGGGAGCGCTCACGACGGGGATCCCACTGGCTGGCGCAAGCGCCGGCGTGGCAAGTGCCGCCGGCGTCCTGACCAACGCGCCGATCCTCTTCACGGGATCGAGCGCCGGGTCGTCCTCAGCCGCCGGTGCCCTGACGACGTCGATCGCGCTCGTTGGCTCCTCCGCCGGAGCGGGTGCCGCGTCTGCGGCTCTCACGACGGCGATCAGGTTCGCGGGCAGCGCGGCGGGCGTCTCCGACGCGGGCGGAGCGCTGACGACCGCGATTCGCCTGGCCGGCGTTTCGGCCGGCTCCTCGAGCGCGGCAGGTATCCTGCCCACGGCGGGCGACACCGCGCTCGCGGGCGCGTCGGCCGGTGGATCCGGAGCAGCCGGCGTCCTGTCGACGAGCATCGCCCTCGTGGGCCAGACGGACGGTCTCTCCGCGGGGGTCGCGTCTCTCGAGACGGCGATCGCCCTGGCGGGTGCTGCGGCAGGCGCCTCGAGCGCGCTCGCCGCGCTGGCCACCGCGATCGCGCTGGCCGGATCGAGCGCCGGATCGTCCGCAGCTGCGGGAATCCTGACGGACGAGGGGGAAGAGGGCCCGCTCATGGCCGTCGGCGGCACCCTGACGGCCGCGGGTACGATCCACGGCGGCTCGATCGAGCGCGCCGCTGCCATCGCCGGCACGATCAACGTCGGGGCGATCATCGGCACCATCACCGGAGGCTGAACGGCATGGACATCTCGATCCCGCACGGCGACAAACGGACGTTCGCGATCGCGATTACGTCCGGGGGCACTCCCCTGCCGCTCACCGGTGGCAAGACTCTCCGCTTCCAGGCGAAGCGGACGCACGACCAGGTCACGGCGCTCATCGCCAAGGCGACCGGGTCGGGCATCACCCACGATCCCGACCAGGGCGCCAACCCGGGGAAGGCGACGCTCGCTCTCGACCCGACCGACACGTCCGCCCTGCCGAACCGGCGCACGATCCTCGTCTTCGACATCGAGGTCGACGACGGCGCGGATCCCTTCACCGCGATCAGCGGCACCCTCGAGATCCGGCCGGAGGTCGCTCGGCCGTAGCGCCCCCAGGCGGGGGTCTTGACGCCCCGTGTATCGTCCGCCGCGTTATCTCTAGCCCGAGACCAACCCCGAACGCCTCCGAGCGTCAGTGGTGATCCACCGACACGACGGAGGCGATTTTCGTGGGCGAGCTGCAGGACCTCGAGGTCGATCGCGTCGACGGCGTGGACGAGCCCGCGACCGGGCGCCGCTTCATCCTCATGAAGAACGCCGAGGGCAAGGTCGACACGGTCATCAAGGCCGAGGAATTCGAGCAGCTCAAGTCCGACGCCGGCAAGCTCATCACGACCGCCAAGAGCGCGCTCGCCGCGCTGGCCAAGGGCGA
>DASYTG010000025.1:0-9378 GCA_036002525.1 Candidatus Limnocylindrales bacterium | reverse complement strand
CCGAGCCGGGCGAGGATCGCGAAGTCGGACAGCTTGCCATCGACCGGAGTGTGGTCGAACTTGAAGTCGCCGGTGTGGACGATCGTCCCGAGGGGGGTGCGCAGCGCGATGCCCATCGCATCGGGGATCGAATGGCCGATGCGGAACGGCATGACCGTGAACGGACCGACCGGAATCTCGTCACCCGGCTCCATCGCCAGAAGCGGGTTGTTGTGGAGCTTGTGCTCCTTGATCTTGTTGCCGAGCAGCCCGCGCGCCAGGGTGGAGGCGTAGATCGGGACGCCCGGGAACTCGGGCAGGATGTACGGCAGGCCGCCAACGTGATCCTCATGGGCATGTGTGATGAGGAACGCGCGCACGTTGGCCTTGCGGTCCTTGAGATAGGTGATGTCGGGCACGACGAGATCGATCCCGAACATCTCCGGGTCCGGGAACATCAAGCCGCAGTCGATGATGATGATGTCGTCCCCGTATTCGAAGACGTACATGTTCTTGCCGATCTCGCCCACCCCGCCGAGCGGGATGATGCGGAGCGGCAGATCGGGTCCTGGCATCGGTGTCCTTGGTCCGGGTCGGGTCAGAAGAGGGTCAGCTGGTCGGTCGGAACGTCCTGACCGTCGTCGGAAGACGGTTCGGGCGCCACGAGCGTGGCGACCCCACCGGCCTTCAGATCGGGGCCGCCTTCGGTCGAGGCCGCGACGGACACGGCGACCGGCGCGACCGCCACCGGCGTCGAGGCGGCAATCGTCCTGCGCTCAGCCGCTTCGGACCGCCGGCGTCGCGCCTCCAGCAGGGCGCCTGGTACGCCGGCCATGTCCTCGAGCGAGGTCTCGGCAATTGCCGTCGTCCGCAGTGCGGCCGCGGGATGGTACATCGCAAGCACGAGCGCGTTGCCGGCGCCGGTCTCGGGATCGACCGGACGGACGGTCCCGTGGGCCTGCGAGATCCGGGCGCCCGGCATGAACGTCGCCATCGAATAGCGCCCGAGGGTCACGACGAGCGCCGGGTCGAGCGCCTCGAGCTGGCGGCGGAGGTACGGGGCGCAGGCGGCGATCTCGTCCGGCTGGGGGTCGCGGTTGTCGGGGGGCCGGCACTTGACGACGTTGGTGATGAAGACCTCGTCCCGCCGCCAGCCGATCGCGCCGAGCAACCGGACGAGGAAGTCCCCTGCCCGCCCCACGAACGGTCGCCCGAGGCGGTCCTCGTTGTAGCCCGGGCCCTCGCCCACGAACATCACCTCGGTCGACGGGTTGCCCTCGCCAGGCACCGCGTTCGTCCGGCCGGCGTGGAGCCTGCAGCGCTCGCAGACCCGGACCTCGGCGGCGATTGCCTCGAGCGCCGCGCGGCGCTCGGCTTCGGTCACGCTCCGCCCCCGACGGCCGGCACGGCGCCCCGGCGCGAAGCGGCCCGGACCTGGTCGCGGGCGAGCAGCAGCTCGGCGATCTCGACCGCGTTCGTGGCCGCGCCCTTGCGGAGGTTGTCGCTGACCACCCAGAACGCGATGCCGCGCCCATCCCGGACCGACGGGTCGCGACGCACCCGGCCGACGAAGATCTCGTCTCGTCCGGCGGCCTCGGTCGCGAGCGGATAGACGTGGCCCGCCGGGTCGTCCCGGACGACGACGCCGGGGATCCCACCGAACAGCTCGCGGGCACGGTCCGGCGAGATCGGGTCGCGTGTCTCGACGTGGACCGCCTCCGAATGGCTCACGAACACGGGCACCCGGACGGCCGTGCACGAGATCCGGAGCTCCGGCAGGTGGAGGATCTTCCGGCTTTCGGTGACGACCTTCCACTCCTCCTTCGTGTAGCCGTTCTCGAGGAAGTCGTCGATCTCGGGGATGGCGTTGAAGGCGATCGGGTGGGGATAGACGGATGCCGCCTTCGGCTCGCCGGAGACGTGGGCGCGGACCTGGCCCTCGAGCTCCGCGATCGCGTCGCCGCCGGTCCCGGACACCGACTGGTACGTGTCGACGACGACCCGCTCGATCCCGACGCTGTCGCGGAGCGCCATGAGCGGCGGCGCGAGCTGCATCGTCGAGCAGTTCGGGTTGGCGACGATCCCCTCGTGCCCGGCGAGGTCGTCCGGGTTGACCTGACTCACGACCAGGGGAACGTTGGGGGCCATCCGCCACGCGCTCGAGTTGTCGATGACGGTGGCGCCGCGCGCGGCGGCCTCCGGCGCGAGCGCCTTGGAGACGTCGCCGCCGGCCGAGAACAGGGCGATGTCGACGCCCTCGAACGCCTCGGGCATGGCCTCGGCGATCTCGTAGGTCCGCCCGTCGATCGACAGCATCCGCCCGGCGGAGCGGCCCGAGGCGAGGAGCCGCAGCTCCCCGACCGGGAACTCCCGCTCGGTGAGGATCTGGATCATCGTCCGGCCGACCACACCGGTGGCGCCGACGACTGCGACAGTGAGGTGTGACGGGGTCATCGGGAACGCGGCTCCGCTGTCGGGTCGACTCGACCGGGCACGGCCGGAGTATATCAGCGGGCCACCCCCAGACCGCCCTCCGGCGAGTGCCGCGAAGCCCCCAGCGATCGTGGGTCGCGGGTTTCCTGTCAATGCCCGCCTCGGTAGCCCAGGGATCGCTCTGGGTCGGAATCGGGCCGAATCGGCGGCTCTCGCGGCGCGAATTAGACCGCCACGGCTATCGAAGGCGTCGTGCGGGCGCCCAACCCGGCCGACCCGGCGCCACAGGCCCCCGCGGGTGGCGTATCACAGGAAGCTGGTTCCGCAGGGGCCGCGCCGCGGCCCGGTTTGCTTCATACGCTCTCCCCGGTGGCGCAAGGAGCGCTCGGTAGTGGAATTGGGCCGAGTCGGCGGCGTTTCATGCCGCGAGTTAGACGTGGACGGCTATCAGCAGGTCGTTGGTCCTCCGGGCACGACCCAATCGTCTCCTGATGCTCCGGTGAGAAGCGCATGACAGGAACGTCACCCGGACACGCAGAGGGCCCGCTTTCGCAGGCCCTCGAACGATGCGACGAGGCGAGCCCTCAGCCGACGGGCTCCTTTGCGAGGTGGCGCTGCATCGCGGCCTTGCGGGAGAGGTTGATCCGGCCCTGCCGGTCGATCTCGGTGACGACGACCATCACCTCGTCGCCGACGGACACGACGTCCTCGACGGTCGGCACGTGGTAGTCGGCCAGCTCGCCGATCCGGACCAGGCCTTCCTTGCCCGGGAGGATCTCGACGAACGCGCCGAAGCCCATGATCCGGGTGACCTTGCCGAGATAGAGCGAGCCGATCTCGACGTCACGGGTGAGGCTGTTGATCCAGTCGATCGCCTTGCGAGCGTTTTCGCCGGAGACGGCCGCCACCTCGACGGTCCCGTCGTCCTCGACGTTGATCTCGGTGCCGGTCTCCTCCTGGATCTTGCGGATCATCGAGCCACCCTTGCCGATGATCTCGCGGATCTTCTCGGGGTTGATCTTGATCGTCGTGATGCGCGGCGCAAACTCGCTCATCTCCGGCCGGGCCGACGGGATGACCTCGACCATCTTGTCGAGGATGAACATCCGGGCGGCGTAGGCCTTCTTCAGGCCCTCCCGGATGACCCGCTCGTCGATCCCCTTGACCTTGATGTCCATCTGCAGGGCGGTGATGCCCTCGCGCGTGCCGGTGACCTTGAAGTCCATGTCACCGAACGCGTCTTCCTTGCCGAGGATGTCGGTCAGAACCGCGAACTTGCCATCGCCCTCGAGGACGAGGCCCATCGCGGCACCGGCCACTGGGGCCTTGATCGGCACGCCGGCGTCCATCAGTGCGAGGGTCGAGCCACAGGTCGAGGCCATCGACGTGGAGCCGTTCGACGTGACGCACTCGGATACGAGCCGGATGACGTACGGGAACTCCTCGGCGCTCGGCAGGACCGGCAGGAGGGCCCGCTCGGCGAGGTTGCCGTGCCCGATCTCCCGACGCCCGGGGCCGCGCATCTGCTTGTTCTCGCCGGTCGAGTACGGCGGCATGTTGTAGTGGTGGAGGTACCGCTTCTCGGTCTCCGGGCTGATCGTGTCGATCCGCTGGACGTCGCTCGACGGCCCCAGCGTCGCGATGGTCAGGGCCTGGGTCTCGCCTCGTGTGAACAGACCCGAGCCGTGGGCGCGGGGCAGCAGCCCGACCTCGACCGAGATCGGCCGGATCTCGTCGAGGCCCCGGCCGTCGATCCGGACGCCGTCCGACAGGACGACGTCGCGGACGGTCTTCTTGTGGATGAGCGAGAAGAGCCCCTTTCCGACCCGCGCCTCGCGGCGAGCGAAGTCGAGGAGGTCGCCGGGATTGCCGCCGTCGCGGTTGGCCCGGATCGAGGCGACGATTCCCTCGCCCAACCGGTCGATCCGGGGCGGGAGATCCTCGCCGAGCTTGAGCAGCACCGCGGCCGTGGCCTGGGCGTCCGGCAGCGAGCGATGGCTGGCCTCGACATCGACGCCGAGGAAGCGAGCGAGATCGGGCAGCTTGAACGATTCGGGGACACCCGGGAACGCCTCGCGGGCGATGACCAGCGTGTCGAGATAGCGGCCCGGCTCGAACCTGAAGCCCTCGCCGTGGGCCTCCTCGAGGAACGTGAGGTCGAACCCGACGTTGTGGCCAACGAGGAGGGCGTCACCGGCGAACGCGAGGAACTGCTTGACGGCCTCGGCCGGCTTCGGGGCGCCCTTGACGTCCTTGTCGGTGAGGCCGTGGACCTGCCGGCCGACGATCGGCCGGCCCGGGTTCACGAGCGTCGACCAGGTGTCGGTCACCTTCCCGCCCTTGATCTTGACCGCGCCGATCTCGAGGAGGTCGGCCATCTTCGGGTCCGTCCCGGTCGTCTCGACGTCGACGACGACGAGCTCGCGGCCGTCCTTGATCGCATCGACGAACTGGAGGACCGAACCGGTCGCCGGGTCGATGAACGGGAGCCGCTTCGGCTTGCCGACGGCCTCCCGGATCTGCTCCTGGAGGTCGATGAGCGGGCGGAGCGACTGGTGGGCGAACAGGATCGCCTCGGCCATGACGTCCTCGGGCAGGATCTTCGCCCCGGCCTCGACCATCATGATCGCGTCGCGGGTGCCGGAGACGACGAGGTCGAGCTCCGACTCGTGGAGCTGGGTGATCGTCGGGTTGATGACGAACTCCCCGTCGATCCGGCCGACCCTGACGGCCGCGATCGGGCCCTGGAACGGGACGTCGCTGATCGTCAGCGCCGTCGACGCGGCGATCGTGCCGAGGATGTCCGGGTCGTTCTCCTGGTCCGTCGAGAGGACCGTGATGACGATCTGGACATCGTCCTTGTAGCCCTCGGGGAAGAGCGGGCGGATCGGCCGGTCCGTCAGCCGGGCGGCGAGGATCGCCGCCTCCGACGGGCGCGACTCGCGCTTGATGAACCCGCCGGGGATCTTGCCCGCGGCGTACATCCGCTCCTCGAAGTCGACGGTGAGCGGGAAGAAGTCGAGGCCCGGACGCGGGTCCGAGCGGTTGGCGGTGCCAAGAACCATCGTGTCGCCGTAGCGGACGGTGACCGCGCCGCCGGCGAGGCGGGCCAGCTTGCCATGCTCGATGGTCAGCGTGCGACCGCCGAACTGCGTCTCGAAGATCTGAGACACGGGTGTGAATTCCTCCTGTACCCGTGTCGGAGGGGGCGACCCTGGGCTTTCCGGTCGCGCCGGCAAGGCGTCGTTTCGCGAAGGGACCCGATCGATTTCCGGGCCCGAGGGCGGCGTGTGCGCTAGCGGCGGAGTCCGAGCCGTCCGATGACGACCCGATAGCGCGCGTTGTCCTTCTTCACCAGGTAGGCGAGGAGACGGCGGCGCTGACCGACGAGCTTGAGGAGACCGCGGCGCGAGTGATTGTCCTTGGGAAAGCCCCGGAGATGGTCCGTCAGGCCCTTGATCCGCTCCGTCAGGAGCGCGATCTGGACCTCCGGCGAACCCGTGTCGCCATCCTTTGTGGCGAACCCCGTGATGATCTCCTGCTTCTCTTCCCGCGCGAGCGGCACTCGGTCCTCCGACACGAAGTTGCTTGTTAAACCTTCTTCTTTGACCGGCGGATGGTAACAGGCAGGGCCCCAAGCGGCAAACGGCCCGGGGCCCGATCCCTGCCCTCCCCGGTCAGTCGAACACGATCCGGAGGCGGGAGGCCGGCGGGACGAGCTCGCCGGCGACCTCGATCGAGGCCGGATCGTCGCGGACCGTGGCGACCGCCGGGCCGGCCGGCCCCGGCAGGACGGCGTCGACCACCGTGACCGCGTAGGCGCCGACCGGCGGGAGGGCCACCGGCAGCGGGAACGAGACGGGGACCGCGGCGGAGACGCCGTCCGATTCCTGGCGTGACCCAGCGACGCTGTACGGGCGGCCGAGGAGCCGGCCGGCCTCGCCGAGGGCACCGGCCTGGACGAGGCGTCGGATCTCCGAGCTGCTCACGGGCCGGCCGTCCAGGGCGAACGGCGGCACGACGACCACCTCGAACGCCGGCTCGCTTCGTCGCCCCAGCTCGGCCAGGGCATCAGGGGTCCCGCGGCGCTCGTGCCCGAAGGCGGCATCGGGGGTCATGAGCAGGCCGGCCAGCCGCGTCCGGGCGGTGATCCGGCCGACGAACCGGTCATACGGGGTTTGCCGCAGAGCCTGATCGAAGTGCTGGACGACGACGACGGACACGCCGGCGTCCTGGAGGAGCCGAAGCCGGTCGCCGGGGTCGAGCAGGAGCGGCGGCGCCGCCCCGACGAGCACCTCGTCGGGGTGGGAGTCGAACGTGATCACGGCCGGCCGCGCGCCGATGCGCTCGGCATGCATCTTCAGTGCGTCGAGGAGCCAGCGGTGGCCAAGGTGCAGCCCGTCGAACACCCCGACGACGGCGAAGATGGGCCCGTGCTCGGGACGGAGGGCGTCGACCCCCGGGACGAGGACGAACGGCGGCCCCGGGGCGAGCGCCGGGTCGTCAGTCATCGCCCGCCGTCGCCGGCTCCGGCTCCGCCTCCGGGCCCTGCGGCGGTGGGGCGATCAGGACCTTGTCAGGGGCCAGGCGCCCGTCGCGGACGGTCGCGAACCCGACGAGGCTGCCGTCCCGGTCGAACATCCGGATCGGCCGATCGGCTCCCAGCTCGCGGACGCCGGCCGGGGCGCGCACGATCTGGCCCCGGGCGATCGCCGGGACATCCGACTCGGGGAGGACGATCGCGGGCAGGTCCTCGAGGCCGGCGTCGATCGGTCGGAGGAGCGCCGCGAGGCGATCCGGTCCCTCGGCGGCTGCCGAACGGACGTCGCCGAGGGCCACGGCGCCGACGAGCCGGAATGGTCCGCTTGCCGTCCGGGTCAGACCGCCGAGGTACGCGCCGCTGCCGACCGCAACGCCGAGGTCCCTCGCCAGGGCCCGGATGTACGTCCCGGCCGAACAGACGACATCGACGATGGCTACCGGCCGATCCGGATCCGAGCCGTCCCATTCCACGACGGCGATCCGCTCGATCTCCACCTCCCGTGGCGACAGCTCGACCGCCTGGCCGGCCCGGGCCAGCGCATACGCCCGTCGCCCGCCGATCTTCACGGCGCTGTACACGGGAGGCGTCTGGGTGATCCGCCCGCGGAACGCCGGCAGGGCCGCCTCGACCGCTTCGGGCGTCACCGGCGGGCCGGCGACCGGCTCGAGCGTGCCCTCGAGGTCGTCGGTGGTGGAGGTCGCCCCGAAGCAGACCGTTGCGCGGTACTCCTTCCGGTCGCCGAGGTGATACTCGACCACCCGGGTCGCCCGCCCGAGGAACACCGGCAGGACCCCGCTAGCGAACGGATCTAGGGTTCCACCGTGGCCCACCCGTTTCGTCGCGGCAAGTCGCCGGACGAGTGCGACGACGTCGTGCGAGGTGGGGCCGGGCGGCTTCGCGACGACGAGGATTCCGTCGAGGCCCGGGCCGGTGGGGCGGCCCCGCCTGGATGATCGCTCGGTCACGGGTTCAGGCGGCAACCGCGGCGAGGAGCCGACGGGCCTCGGCAAGGACCGCCGGCACGGCTCCGTCGAGCGGCAGCGCCACGGTCGCGCCGGCGGCCCGAGCGTGTCCTCCTCCGCCGAACTTGCCGGTGAGCACGGTCGCGTCGACCCCGCCGGGGCGGGTCCGGACGCTGAGCCGGGTTGCGGCACCGGCCTCCTTGAACAGGATCGCGACCTCCGCGGCATCGGCCTGGGCGAGGAGGTCGATGATCCCCTCGCTGTGCTCGGGCCGTGCGCCGGTGGCGACCAGGTCGGCGTCTCGCAACGTCGACCAGACGAGACGCCCGCCGAGATCCGATTCGAGTCGGGCGAGGACGCGGCCGAACAGCCGCAGCTGGGCCTCGGGCTTCGTCCGGTACAGGCGCCGGCTGATCTCGGAGAGGGGCGCGCCGGCCTCCACGAGGGCGGCCGACACGACGAGCGTGCGGGGCGTCGTGTTCGGGTGGGCGAATGTCGCAGTGTCCATGACGATCCCCGCCATGAGCGACGCGGCGACGCTCCCCTGCCCGAGCTCGAGGGGCAGACCGAGGCGCACTGCGATGAGAGCCGTCATCTCACAGGTCGCCGCCGCGACCGGATCGATCCAGTCCGCGTCGCCCAGGGCGTCGTTCGAGGCATGGTGGTCGATGATGACCCGGGGCAGCTCCGCGAACAGCCGGGGATGCCGGTCGCGAACCGCGCCGACCCGATCGAGCGAGCCGCAGTCCGAGATCACCATGAGGTCGTACCGCTCGGCCGGATCGGGGTCTGTCCGGAACTGCTCGACCCCGTCGAGGAAGTTGTACAGCGCTGGCACCGGATCGGTACAGAGCGGCGTCGCCCGCCCGCCGAGCGCCTCGACGAAGCGGCAGACCGCGAGCGTCGAGCCGACCGTGTCGGCGTCCGGGTTCTCGTGGCTCACCGCGAGCACGTGTCGCCCGCTCCGAATGCGGTCGACGACGATGTCCGGGACGCGCGCCGCGTAGGGCCGGAGATCGACGTTCACCGGCGGCGCCTGGACCCCTGGCCTCGGCTCCTCCCCTTGCCACTGCCACGGACGGCGTCGCGGCGCCGGCCGTGCCCGCGGCCGACAGGCTCCGCGGGCGCGGCACGCTCCGGATCCGGCCTGTCGTCGGGCCGGGGAAGGCGCGGAACCGGGGTGGGCAGCGACTCGCCGGCGCCCGCCTCGTCCACGGGAACGTGGCCCTCCTCGAGCTCGTGGAGGAGGTGGAGGACCCGGGTGCCGCGCTCGGCGGATTCGTCGAGCCGGACCTGGAACTCCGGGATCCGCTTCAGCCGGAGGCGGGTCCCGAGCTCGCGCCTGACGAACGGCATCGCCCGGTCGAGCGCCGCGAGCGTCGTGTCCCGCTCCGACGGCTGGCCGATGACGCTGACCCAGACCCGCGCATGCCGCAGGTCCGGCGCGGTCTCGACGTCGGT
>DASYTG010000024.1:0-18197 GCA_036002525.1 Candidatus Limnocylindrales bacterium | reverse complement strand
CTGCTGATACCGCTCGTGCGCTTCCTGCCGCCCGAGGACGAGCGTGTCCGTGCGACGGTGCTCGCCATCGCCGACGAGCTCACCGTGGACGGACTCGTCCTGCGCTACCGCACCGAGGAGACCGACGACGGCCTCGCCGGCGAGGAGGGCGCGTTCACGATCTGCTCCTTCTGGCTCGTCTCGGCGCTCGTCGAGATCGGCGAGCTCCAGCGGGCGCGACGGCTGTGCGAGAAGCTCCTCTCGTACGCCAGCCCGCTCGGCCTCTACGGGGAGGAGCTCGACCCGGGCACGGGGCGCCATCTCGGTAATTTCCCGCAGGCGTTCACCCACCTCGCGCTGGTCAACGCGGTCATGCACGTCATCCGGGCAGAGCGGCGGGCCGCCGCTGCCGAGCCCCTCGCAGCCCAGATGCCGGACTACCGCGAGGTCCCCGTCGCGGCGGCGCCGCTGGACCTCGACGTCGAGCAGCGGCCGAACGTGGCGCCGGGGACCGACGTCATCACGACCGCCCCTCACGACGGCCACTGACCGGCCGAATCTCTCGTTGCCCGCGGCCGTTTCGCTCTGCGAACGCTGCGTCGAACGAGGTCGCGGCCCGGGCTCTTCCCCGGCCGTTTCGTTCGCTGAGAGAGCGACCTGTCGAAGGAGCGGCCGCCCAACCGACGTTCTGCGCTGAGCGAGACACCCGGCTCCCGCCGGACCGATTACCCTAGTCGCTCACCAATCGGGGAGGGGCGTTTTCACTGTGGACGCGATCGTCGCGGAAGGCCTGGCCAAGGTCTACCGCAGCCGCAAATCGGAGGTCCGGGCACTCGACGGCGTCGACCTGTCGGTCGCCCGGGGCTCGGTCCTCGGGCTGCTGGGCCCGAACGGCGCCGGCAAGACGACCGCGGTCCGGATTCTCGCGACGCTCCTCAAGCCGGACGCCGGCCGGGCGACCGTCGATGGCTTCGACGTTGTGAGGCAGGCGGGTCAGGTTCGCTCGGTCATCGGGCTGTCCGGCCAGTACGCGGCCGTCGACGAGAACCTGACGGGCCGGGAGAATCTCTGGCTGTTCGGCCGGCTCTACCAGCTCTCCAGCCCCGAAGCGACGAGGCGCGCCTCCGAGCTCCTCGAGCAGTTCGACCTCACTGACGCGGCGGACCGGACCGTCAAGACCTACTCCGGCGGGATGCGCCGCCGGCTCGACCTCGGGAGCGCGCTCATCGGGCGGCCGCGGCTCCTGTTCCTCGACGAGCCGACGACCGGGCTCGACCCGCGCAGCCGGCTGGGGATGTGGGACGTCATCCGCTCGCTCGTCCGCGAGGGAGCCACCCTCCTCCTGACGACCCAGTATCTCGAGGAGGCCGACGAGCTGGCCGACGCGATCGCCGTCGTCGATCACGGCAAGATCATCGCCCGGGGCACGGCCGACCAGCTCAAGTCCCAGGTCGGAGGCGAGCGAATCGAGGTGGTCGTCCACGATCGGACGGCGATTGCACGGGCCCTCGAGGTCATCTCCCGCGACGCCCACAGCGAGTGCAGCGTCGACGAGCACACCCGCCGCCTGACGGTCCCTGCCGGAAGCGGCGCCCAGACGCTCATCCAGATCGTCCGGGACCTCGACGAGGCAGACATCGCGATCGACGACATCGCCCTGCGGCGACCGACCCTCGACGACGTCTTCCTCTCGTTGACCGGTCACGCGGCCGAGGAGCGGCAGGCCGAGGATGAGCGCGAGCTCGCCCGAGTCGGCGCCGTCCCTGGGAGGCCGGCATGACCGCCGCGACGGTCCCGGCGTCGCGCGGCGGCGTTGGCAAGTCAGTCCGGGACGGCCTTCTCGTCGGCTGGCGCAACCTCAAGCGGATCCCGCGGATCCCGGAGCTGGCGATCTTCGCGATTCTCCAGTCGATCATGTTCGTGCTGCTCTTCGCGTTCGTCTTCGGCGGCGCGATTCCCGTCCCGGGCGGAGGCGACTACAAGGCGTTCCTCATGCCCGGCATCTTCTCCCAGACGATCGTCTTCGCCTCCGCCACGACGGCGATCGGGATGGTCGACGACGTCAACAAGGGGATCATCGACCGCTTCCGCTCGCTGCCGATGGCTCGGTCGGCGGTGCTCACCGGACGGACGTTCTCCGACGTCATCTACAACGCCGGCATCCTCGTCGTGCTCATGCTGACCGGCTTCGCCGTCGGCTGGCGGGTCGACACCGGCATCCCGTCGCTCATCGGCGGCTTCACCCTTCTGCTGGTGTTCGCCTACGCGATGGCCTGGTTGGGGGTCTGGCTCGGATTGAACGTCCCGACGGTCGAGGTGGGCCAGCAGGTGATCTTCACGACGCTCTTCCCGATCACCTTCATCTCGAACGTCTTCGTCCCGCCCCAGGCACTGCCGTCGTGGCTCCAGCCGGTCGCCGAATGGAACCCGACGAGCACGCTGACGGCGGCGCTCCGCGAGCTGTGGGGCAACCCGAACCCGGCGGCCTCGACGAGCCTCGCTGCCCAGGAGCCGGTCCTCGTAACGCTGGGCTGGGTGGTCCTGATCATCGCGATCTTCGGCCCGCTGGGGGTGCGCCGCTACCGCTCGATGAGCCGCTGACGGCGCTTGAGTTCCCGGACGGGCGCCGGGCGGTGATCACCGGGCAGGCGCGAATACCAACCGGGTTGGTGCAAGCGGCGGATTCGCGATCGCCACAGGGGCGGCCGCGCTCGACTGAGCGTGGCCTGGGCTGATTTTGCGCCCACTGGGGCTCTCGGCCGGAGCCAGCACCAAGCCGATTGGTAAACGAGTCGGAAGGCGGCAGGCGGGGCCAGGCGGCACGCCTGCGCGTCTGGTACGCAGGTCCGCGCGAGAGCGGGACCTTGGGGCAGCAGACCGGCTCGGACCGCCCACCTAGCTTGGCGACCCCTGGACCCGATCGGGTCCGCCTCGGACGACGCGTCTGTGCTCGCTCCCTCCCGGATCCTCACTGTCAAGAACCGGAAGCGGGCCGCCCTCGCGGGTCTCGCGTTCGGCCTGCTCGTGGCTGGGACGGTCCTCGCTGCCCCGGCGGAGCAGGTCTGGGACGACGGGACGTTCAGCGCGAGGTCGGAGGGGGCGCTCGTCGCGCTGACGAACCTCTCGCGTGTGAGCGAACGTCTCGCGCCGCTCGACGTCGACCCCCGGCTGACGGCGATCGCCCGCTGGCGCAGCCAGGACATGGCGATCCGCGGGTACTTCAGCCACGCGATCCCCCCGGGCGGCGGGACGGTCTTCGAGACCATCCAGGCCGACGGCTATTGCTTCACCCTGGCCGGCGAGAACATCGGCTGGAATACCCACCCGGACAGTGTCGCCACCGACCAGATCCAGCGCGCCTTTCTCGCGTCACCGGGCCACAGGGGAAACGTCCTGGGCCAGGGATGGAACGCGATCGGCGTCGGCGCCTGGAAGGCTCAGGGTGGCCGGAAGCTCTGGACGGTTCTGTTCGCCGACGCGTGCGGCGACGTCATGGAGCCCCGCCTCGGACCCTGACGCCAGCCCGCTGACTACACTGCGAGCATGCCGCCCGTCACCGGCTCCCGGCGCCGAGCGGTCGCGACGGCCATCTCCGTCGTCGGGATCGCCCTCGGCACGAGCGTGATGGTCGCGTCGCTGGCGGTCGGTCGCGGCGTGGAGCGCTCGATCGAGCGGACAGTCGAGGCGACCCTCGGGCGGGCCGATTTCCGCGTCTCCGCGCTCGGCGGGGTCGTGTCCGACCAGATGCTGGTGACGATTCGGAGCGTGCTCGGCGTGGAGGTCGCCGCCCCTGCCCTCGAGCACGAAACGACGCTCGTCCCGGACGTAGACACAGCGGCATCGGGGGCGCCCGTGACGATCCTCGGGATCGATCCTGTCCTCGATGGCCAGGTCCACGACCTCGATGTCGTAGCGGGCAGTTCGCTCACCAGACGCGACGAGGCCGCGGCGGTCATCACCGAGCGGCTGGCCGCGGACGACGGCTTCGGCCTCGGCAGCGACGTGATCGTCGCGACGCCAGGGGAGCCGGAGCGTTTCCGGGTGATCGGGATCGCGGCGGGCGACGGGCCGCTCGTGGGGACCGGAGGGAGGACCGTCGTCCTGCCGATCGACGCGGTGTCGCGGATGTTCGGGCTCGACGGAGTTGCGCTGGTGGACCTGCTGGTGGAGGACGGCATTCCGCTCGCCGGCGTTCGGTCGGAGCTCGGCGAGGCGCTGGCCGGCGAGCCACATGTCCTCACCTCGCCCTCCGACCTGGCGGACTCGCTCCGACGTTCGACGACCGGCTTCGCCGACACCGCCGCCGTCGTCGCGGCGTTCGGGCTGGTCTTCGGCGCGCTCCTCGTCTTCCTCGCGCTCAGGTTGACGGCCTGGGAAACGGCTGAGATCGGACGGCAGGGCCGGGTGCGCAGGGCCGTCGTGCTCGGGGCGATCGGGTCCGGCGTCGGGGCGGTCCTCGGGACGGTGCTCGGCGCCCTCACGCCCGCGGACGTCGCGCCGGCAGCCGCTGGTCTCGGCGGGATGCTCGTGGCGATCGCGAGCGCGGTGCTTGCAGCCGTCGGTGCCGCGGTGTGGCCTGCTGAGCGGGTGACCCGCTCGCCCGCTCGCCGGCTCGCCGCACTGGTCGCGGGGCTCGGCCGACTTGCCGAGCCGGTGATGCCGCGTTCGCTGCGGGCAGAGGCCGGCCTGGCGCGAAGCGCGCTCGAGCGGGAGCCGGCCGGGACCGCCCTGACCGTGGGGGTGCTGGCCGTCGGCCTCGGCCTGGTCGTCGGCCTCGCCATGGTCGGCGCGAACGCGGGCCACACCGTCGTCGAGCCGTCGATTGCGCCCGTTGCCGGTCGCCTCTTCCGGCAGATCGACGCGCTGGCGGTCCTTGCCGCCGTGGTCACGGCGCTGGGGATCGTCGTCGCTGTCGTTCCCAGGACCCGCGAGCGGGCCGCGCAGACCGTCCTTCTCCCCTCCACCGGAGCGGCCACAGGGGTGTCCCGAGTGATCCTGCTGGAGGCCGCAATCCTGGGCACCGCCTCGGCCTGTTTCGGGTCCATCCTCGGTCTCCTCGTCGGCGCGACGGCGATCGTCGTCGGTGGCGGCGCGGTCGACCCGGGCGTGGACCTTCCGTGGGCCGCCATCGGGCTTGCGTTCGCGCTCGGATTCGGGCTGGCGTTGGCCGCAGCGTGGTATCCGGCACGGACTGCCGGCCGCCCGCCGACCTCTCGCACGGGCAGGTTCGGGTAGCGGCCTCTGGTAGACTCGGCCGGAGGGTCGAGGGCCCCGGGGAGGGCCCGACAAGGGGAGGAACGGATGTTCATCGCGACGCCGCGACTGAACCGGCTGCCCGCCGGCGAGAAGGGGATCACCCTCGCCGACTTCCTCGTCCCGATCCGCGTCGGCGAGTCGCTGAGCTCACGGGCCCGCCACATCGTCCTCATCGTGGCCGGCGCCCTGCTGATCTACCTCACGGCGCGGATCGCGGTCCCGGTCCCCGGATCGCCGGTCCCGATCACGGGCCAGACGTTCGGAGTGCTGCTGGTCGGCGGGGCGCTCGGGTTCCGGCGCGGCCTTGCGGCGGTTGCCCTGTACGTCCTGCTCGGCCTCGTGGGGCTCCCGGTGTTCGCCGAGGGCAAGGACGGCCTCCAGGTCGTGCTCGGTGCGACCGGCGGGTACCTCATCGGGTTCGTTCTCGCCGGCAGCCTCGTCGGACGGCTGGCCGAGCTCGGCTGGGACCGAAAGCTCCTCGGCGCGCTCGGGGCGATGGCGATCGGGAACGCCCTGATCTACGTGATCGGGCTGCCCTGGTTTGCCGTGGTCACGGGCCGGACTCCGGCCGAGGCGATCCAGGACGGCCTGCTCCCCTTCCTCGTCTGGGACGTCGTCAAGCTCGTCCTGGCGGCGGTTCTGTTCCCGGCGGCCTGGTGGGTCGTCGGCCGGCGGCCCGGAGAGCGGTAGGCCACAGCCGCCCCGTTCGTGTTTCGCTGAGGGAACGCTGCGTCGGCGGAGACCCGGTTCCCCCGTGGAATCGGTCCGCCAGGGAGACAAACGTCGCCTGACGGCGCGTTTTCCGCGGTTTCTCCGTCGCAGCGTTCGTTGAGCGAAACGGGAACTCGCCCCGATCCGCGATATCGTCCGGCCGTGACAGGGAACGGACGCGACCCCGGGCTGTACGGCCCCGGCAGCGAGGGCTGGCGGCTCGATCGCGAGGCGATGCTCCTCCTCGGCGCGGGACCGCGCTCGCTCCTCATGCAGATCGCCCATCCGCTCGTCGCCGAGGGCGTCGACCAGCACAGCGCCTTCCGGGCGGATCCCTGGCTCCGCCTCCAGGGGACCCTCCGCAGCATCCTCCGCATCGTCTACGGGACGACACCCGCCGCCCGGGCCGAGATCCGCCGACTCAACGCCCTCCACCGGGGGATCGGCGGCCCTGTCCGCGACCCGGGTGCCCGTCGGGCGCATGGCGACCGCTACTCGGCCAGGGACCCCGAGCTGGCGCTGTGGGTCCACGCGACGCTCGTCGACTCGACGATCGAGTCGTACGATGCCTGGCTCGAGCCCCACGACCGGCCGGCCCGGGCCCGGTTCTACGCGGAGACGCGCCCGATCGCCCGGGCATTCGGGATCCCGGATGCGATCCTCCCGCCCGATATCGACGCGTTCGACGAGTACATGGCCCGGATGCTCGCGCCGGACGGTCCGATCCATGTCTCGCCGACCGCCCGCGAGATCGGTCGGACGATCCTCAACCCGCCGCTCGGTCCGGTCATCCCGCCGCTCGGCTGGCTGCCGTCGCCGGCCTATGCCTGGACGCTGTGGCCGGCTGTGGGCCTCCTGCCGCCGCGGCTCCGCGAGGGGTTCGGCCTGCGCTGGGGACCGCTCGAGCGGGCCGTGTCGGGGTGGCTCGTCGCCGGGTGGCGCGGCTGGCGGCCGCTCGTTCCCAGCGGGCTCCGGTGGGTCGCCCAGGCCCGCGCCGCGGACCGCCGGGTCGAGAGCCGGTAGTCGCCGGTCAGTACAGCCGTGGGAACCGCGGCTCGTACCGCGGCACGAGGTCCAAGGGGGTGTGTGCGTCGAGCGTGTCGAGGAGCCTCTTCGTCGGCGCTATCGCGAACCGGTTCTCCGCGATGTATGCCCGGACCCCGTTCCAGAATGCGGTCGGGCCCATCCGGACGCGCAGGTCGTTGACGAAGTTTCCGCCCTGGATGTAGATCACCTCGTAGTAGCACGCCGACGAATAGCGGTAGATCGACAGGTCCAGCCGCCCCGTCGCGCAGCGGCTCGAGCGCCGCGTGCCGAGGACGTGGCGAGCGAGGAAATCGGCCATCGCCTCGTCCGTGAACGGCTCGATCGCCTGGTTGCTGCCGATGAGCCCGTAGAACCACTGGTGGGCCGTCTCGTGATGGACGAGATAGGCGAGGTTCCACGACGGCGCGCCGCGTGGCATCCAGACGAGACCGGGCGACTCGATCGCGTAGCCGCCGGCCGACTGGGCAACCCGGTACGTCTTGTACGGGTAAGGCCCGACGAGCGCCTCCATCCTGGTGATGGCGCTCTTCGCCTGGGCGAGCAGGGTGCTTCCCGGGCCGCCCGGCCGGTAGTAGACGCGGATCGTCGTATCGCCGACGACGACCGATCCCGTCCGGTAGTCCGGGCTGGCCGTGATCGCGAAGTCGCGGACGTCCCTCGCCTCGAACGTCTGGGTCAGGCCGCTCGCCCCGATCCGCTCCCCGGACGTGGCGATCACCAGGGTCCGGTCGGTCGTGATCTTCACCCGCACCTGCGGGCTGACGGGAGTGATCCACGGATCGCCGATGTTCGGGCGATCGAACGGCAGCCGCCGGCTGACCCAGGGCAGCCAGCGGTAGGCGTCGACGATCCCGTTCGCCCGGGCGAACATCCAGTTCGAGCCGCCGAGGGTCGATCGCAGCGTGGAGCGGAAGATCAGGCGCGCTTGGACCATGCCGCCGTCCGGGAGAATGCCGCCGAGCGGGACGACCAGCGTTTGATCGTCGACCGTCACCTTGACCGCCTTGCCGGCGACCGATGCGGCGCGCATCTGGAGCCCCCCGAGCCGGGCGGCGACCGTGTTCAGCTCGAGCCGGTCGATCGGCCCGCCGGACGTGTTCTCGATCGTCATCAGCGTGTCGACCGTGAAGGAGCCGGTGTCGTATCGAACCCCGAGCGAGACGTCGTACGAGACCCGCAGGTCGAGGCTCGTCCGGTTGACGGAGCCGGGCTCGAGGGCCGCGGCCGTCGGGGGGATCGTCGGGGGCGGGGAGCGATCCGGGGCCGGCGAGGGCGAAGAAGTCGTCGTGGCGGTGGTGCTCGGGGACGGCGATGCCGCCGCCGGTGGGGTCGCGGTAGGCCGGGGCGGTGGGGATGCTGCGGCGGAGAGGCTCCCGCTCGGACCCGGACTCGGGCTCGCCGCCGGGCCACCGGGCAACCCGGACGCGACAGCCAGCGCGAGCAGCCCGAGCACGATGGCCGAACCGATCTGGACGATCGCGAGGCGGCGAACCGGGTTCATCTCGGCTTCATCCCGGGCAGATCGTAGACCGCCGGTCGCGCGCCGTCCCCGGACCGATCGCCGGCGCCGCCCGCGTATCCTTCGGGCCATGGTCGCGCTGCCCGCCCTGCCCACCCCGCCCGAGGCCGCCCGGGCCGCCTTCCTCGCGGCCGTGCGGGAGGCGCTGCCGGGCCTCCGCCTGCTGACCGACGAGGCCGACCGGGAGACCTACCGGAACGACGAGACGGCCTACCTCGCGGCTGGCCTGCCGCTGGCGGTCGCCTTGCCCACGACGACCGACGAGGTGAGCCGCCTCGTCCGCCTCGCGGGGGAGCACCGGATCCCCGTCGTCCCGCGAGGGGCCGGGACGGGACTGAGCGGCGGTGCTGCGGGCATCGACGGCGGCCTGACCATCGGGTTCAGCCGGATGAACCGGATCCTCGAGATCGATCCGGACAACCTGTGCGTCGTCGTCCAGCCGGGGATCATCAACGCCGAGCTGAAGAAGGCCGTCGCCGAGGAGGGCCTGTTCTACGCGCCCGATCCGGCCAGCTACGAGATGTGCTCGATCGGCGGGAACCTCGGCACGAACGCCGGCGGGCTGTGCTGCGTCAAGTACGGCCAGACGCGCGACTCGGTCCTCGGCCTCGAGGTCGTGCTGGCCGACGGGACCGTCATCCGAACCGGCGGCCGGAACATCAAGGACGTCGCCGGCTACGCGCTGACCCACCTGTTCGTCGGGTCGCAGGGGACGCTGGGACTGATCACCGAGGCGACTCTCCGCCTTCGGCCGACGCCGCCGCCCCGATCGACGATGCTCGCGTTCTTCCCGACGCTCGACGCCGCGGGCGATGCCGTCGCCCGGATGACGGCCGGCGGCCTCGTCCCGGTCACGCTCGAGCTCATGGACCGGGCGACGATCGCGGCGGTCGACGACTGGCATCACCTGGGGCTCGACCGCGAGGCCGCGGCGATGCTACTCGTCGAGTCGGACCTGCCGAGCGCGGCCGCGGCCGAGGAGCTGGAACGGGCCGTCGCCGCGTGCGAGGCGGCAGGGGCGACCTCGACGGTGCACGCGGCGGACGCTCAGGAGGCCGACTGGCTGCGACAGGCCCGCCGGCTCGCGCTCCGGGCGCTCGAACGGCAGGGGACCGTTCGGATGGAGGATGTGGGTGTCCCGCGGAGCCGCGTGCCGGAGCTCCTTCGGGCGATCGACCGGATCGCGATCGCCCACGGGATCCGCTGCGCGACGTTCGGCCACGCCGGGGACGGCAACCTCCACCCGAACTTCATCTTCGATCGTGACGATCCCCGGGCCGAGGAGCTTACCGAGGCCGCCCGGGCCGATCTCTACCGCGCCGCGATCGCCCTCGGGGGAACGGTCACCGCCGAGCACGGGATCGGTGCCTCGCGGCGGGACTTCCTCGGCGCCCAGGTCGGCGAGGACGCGCTCGCCGTCATGCGCTCGATCAAGGCGGCGCTCGATCCGCTCGGCATCCTCAACCCGGGACGGGTGGTCTAGGCCGGACATCCGGCGCCGCCGCGGGCCTCTGCCGCTCGCACCGGACGGCCGCCACCGGGCGACCGGCGCTGCTCACGGGGTGACGGCGAGCGTCCGTGCCATGACCTTTGGCGCCGTCGATTCATCCAAAAGTCCTGGCGGCGCGCATAGGGGGCGACAGGCCGTCGGGGAGTCGCGACGCCGCCGGCCGCACGCAGCACGTGGATCCACAGAAAGGATCGGACCACCCATGCGGACCTTGCCCAGGCTGCCCGTGCTCGGGGCGGCGATCGTCATTCTCACCGTCGGCGCGGCGCCATTCCTGGCCAGCGCCGCCGATCATCTCGAGGCTCCGCTCGCGAAGGCGAACCACGACCTCGACATCACCGACATCTACGCTTTCGATGCGGCCAGCCGGAAGAACACCGTCCTCGTGATCAACGTGAACCCGCTCGCGGGCGTCGTGTCCGGCACCCGGTTCGCGACCCACGGGCAGTATCGCTTCAACATCGACCGGACGGGCGATGCCATCGCCGACGACGTATACACCGTCACCTTCGGCAAGAACGCGCCCGACGGCAAGCAGTCGCTCACCCTGCGCAAGGACGGCACTGTTCTCCTGCGCGGCACGACCGGGAACGCCAATGTCGGAGGCGGGGCGAAGCTCTTCGCCGGCGTCAGGGACGACCCCTTCTTCTTCGACCTGGCCAGCTTCCGACGCTGGCGCGATCCAGACGGCGATGGAACGTTCACCTACACCGGCCCGACGACCTTCGACGGCATCGATTTCTTCCGGGGCACGAACGTCTCGGCGATCGTGCTGGAGATCCCGGACGCCTGGCTCGGAAGCTCGGCGGGCTTCTGGGGCACGACGGTCAAGGATGGAACGGTCGTCGACCGGATGGGCAAGCCGGCCCTCGCCACGGTGTTCGTCAACCCGTTCGGCGGCGAATCGGACAAGGACGCCTACAACCAGACCGCGCCATCGGCCGACGTGGCCACGTGGGGCGGCCTGTTCACCGCGGTCCTCGACGTGTTCTACACCGACACCGGTTTGCCGGGCACCATTACCAGTCTCCTGCTGCCGGACGTGCTCCACATCGACACGGCCAACCTCGGGAAGTCGACCGGGACCTCGTTCACCGGCGACAACGCGGGCCACATCCTCAACGGGCGGACGCTCGCCGAGGACGTCATCGACCTCGAGCTGCTGGTCGTCACCGGCGGCCTGGAGGGCAGCCCGGTCCTCACGACCGACGACGTCGACGCCAACGACGTCGCCTTCCCCGGGGCCTTCCCGTATCTCGCTCCGGCCCACTGAGCGAGCCATCGGCGGGTGGGGCCGAACGGTCCCATCCGCCCTGTGCAGCCACCGGGATGACCGAACGCAGATCGGCCTCCAGGCGCCGACCGGGTCCCCGCGCGGCGGGCGTACTCGTCGGCGCTGTGGCGATCGCCGCGCTGTCGTGGCTCCAACCGGTCACCCCGCCCAGCCGAATCGCCGGCCCGACGACGCCGCTGCCCGTTCCGGGTGCCGGCCCGTCGACCGACGCTCTCCCGGCCGCGGGGCGGCTGACGATCGACCAGCGCATCGACTTCTGGGCGGCTCGAGTCTCCGAACAGCCGAGCGACTTCCTGTCGCTCGTTCAGCTCGGTCTCGCCCACGCCGAATCCGCCCGCCTGGCCGGCGACCTCGACGGCTATGGCCGCGCGTCCGCGGCCATCGACCGGGCGCTGGCCCTGTCCCCGGAGTACCCGCCGGCCATCCGGGCTCGTGCCACCGTGCGCTATGCCCTCCATGATTTCGCCGGCGCGGCCGCCGACGCCGGACGTGTGCTCGCGGGGCTGCCCGACGATCCCGTTGCCCTCGCCACACTGGCGGACTCCCAGCTCGAGCTGGGCCGGATCGATCAGGCGCGCGAGGGCTACCGGGCGCTCGAGTCCATCGCTCCCGGCCCCGCCCTCGACGTGCGGCTCGCCCGGCTGGCCTACCTGACCGGCGACCGGCAGGGCGCCGTCGGTCTCGCCCGGGCCGCGCTCGCCGCCGCGCCCTCCGTCATCGGCGACTCCGTCGAGCGCGGTTTCTACGAGTACGCCCTCGGCGAGTACGCTCGGCTCGCAGGCGACCGGGCGACGGCGCGGGCCGGCTTCGAGCGGGCGCTCGCGCTTCGGCCCACTGATCTCGGCGCTCTCGTCGGGCTCGCCCGGATCGAGGCGTCGGAGGGGCGGGTCCGGGTCGCGCTGGGCCTGCTCGATGGCGCTGCGGCGATCGCCCCGCAGCCGGAGGTGATGACCCTCGCCGGAGACCTGCTGCATCTCGAGGGTGACGAGGCCGGTGCGACCGAGCGGTACGAGACCGTGCGCCTGACGGGCGTCCTCGCCGGGTTGCCCTCGGCCGTCTACGACCGCCAGCTCCTGTTGTTCGAGCTCGATCGTGACGGCGCGACCGAGGAGCTGGTCGCGGCGGCGCGGTCGGCGCTTGCGGATCGATCCGACGCGGCCGGTCATGACCTCGTGGCATGGGCGGCGTACAGGCTCGGCCGGCTCGATCTCGCGGCGGCCGAGAGCGACACAGCGCTCGCCACCGGCATCCGCGACGCACGCCTCATCTATCACGCCGGGGCAATCGCGATAGCGACAGGCGACCGCGTGCGCGGCGAGGCGCTCATTCGGGAGGCGCTCGCACTCGGGCCGGCCCTCGACCCGCTCGAGACGGCCCAGGCACGCCGGCTTCTCGGAGGCGGGTAAGCCGGGGAGCTGCCTGCTTGACAGGTCCAGCCCGGCCGGCCATGCTCCTGTGATGGTGCACATCTGTATCGTGCAAATGTGCGCACCGGCTGCGGCTCGACGACGGTGAGCACCTTCGAGACGCTCATTCGGGCGAGCCGGCTGTATTACGAGCTCGGGGAGACCCAGGGTCGCGTCGCGGAGCTGCTCGGGGTGACCCGGCCGCAGGTCTCGAAGCTCCTGAAGCAGGCGCGGGCCGAGGGAATCGTCGAGATCCGGATCCATGAACGGGCGGAGCTCAGGTCGCCGGCGGGCGGGGAGCTCCGGAAGCGGTTCGGGCTCCGCGGCGTCCACCTCGCTCCGAGCCTCGACGGGCCCGAGGACCTGACCCGGCGGAGCGTCGGCCGGCTAGCCGCTCAGGTCCTCCGCACGGCCGTCCGCGACGGGGCGATCGTTGGGATCGGCGATGGGGCTTCGGTCTCGGCGGCCGCGGACGCGCTCGCCGACGCCTCCACGCCCGTCGCCGCGACCGTCGTTCCGCTGTGCGGCGGCTACTGGTTCGCCGGGCCCACCCGCGAGCCGTTCCGCCGCGTCGCCGATGCACTTGGAGCGTCGGTCCACGGGCTCCTTGCCCCGGGGCTCGTCGACGACGCGGCCACGAGGCGGGCGCTCTACGCGCATGCCGGCGTTCAGAGCATCCTCGGGCTCTGGGACCGGCTGGACGTCGCCTTGTTCGGGATCGGGGCGCCGTCGTGGAGTCCATCGACGTTCGGCGACAACGTCGTCCGGGACCTCGAGGACCGCGGCGCGGTGGGGGAGCTGCTCATCGCCCCGTTCGATCTCGCCGGTCGGTTCGTGGGCGACGACCTCCGGGACCGGGTCATCGCGTTCGATGCCCGGGAGCTGCCGCGCGTGCCGGTGACGATCGGGGTCGGTGGCGGGCCGAGCAAGGTTCGCCCGATCCTCGGCGCCATCCGGGCGGGGGCGGTCAACACCCTCGTGACGGACGTTCGGACGGCCGAGGCCGTCGTCGAGCTGGCCGTGGTCGGCGCCGGGACCGAAGCCGGCGCCCGCGCCGACAAATGAGCGCCCGACCACCGGCCGTGCTCGCTGTCGACGTCGGGTCGACCTCGACGAAGGCCGCCCTGGTCGGGCTCGACGGGTCGATCCTCGCGTCCGCCCGATCGACGTACCCGCTTCGCACCGCGGATACGCTCGGCCGTGCCGAGCAGGATCCCGAGGCCTGGTGGGGAGCACTGCTCGACGTCGGCCGCGAGCTCGCCAATGGCCGCGCCGGCGAGATCGTGGCGATCGCCGTCGACGGCCATGGACCCACGCTGACCGCGGTCGATGCCGACGGCCGCCCGACCCGCCCGGCGATCACCTGGCTCGACGCCCGGGCGAGCCGTGAGCTCGAGGAGCTGGGCGCGGCGACCGGGCTCCGTGGCTGGGCACTCGGCGTGCTGCCGGCGGCGCTCTGGGTCGAGCGGCACGAGCCGGATGTCGCCCGGGCGACCCGCTGGTACCTCAACACCTGGGAGTTCATCACCCTGCGGCTGACCGGCCACGCAGCGATGACCCTCGTCCCGGGCCAGCGATTGCCCGCGGACGCGGCGCTCGCGGCGCTCGGGCTGGCGGCCGCGAAGATCGCCCATCCAGTCGCGCCCGGCGAGGTCGTCGGTGGGCTCGTGTCGGCATCCGCATCTGCGCTGGGGCTGCCCCCTGGCATCCCCGTCGTCGGCGGCGTCGTCGACGCGTTTGCCAGCTTCCACGGCGCGGGGCTCCTCGCCCCCGGCGATGCGATCGACACCGGCGGGGGATCCGGCGGGTTCGGGGTGTACTGGCACGAGCCGGTCCAGGCGGCGGGCTCCTTTTGCACCCCGGCGCCGCTTCCCGGGCTCCACGTGGTCGGCGGCGCGATGGCCGCGACCGGCCGCGCCCTCGACTGGTTCCGCGACGACGTCCTCGGCGGCGCCGTCTCGACGGAGCGCCTGCTCGCCGAGGCGGCCGATGCCCCGCCCGGCGCCGGCGGCCTGCTGTTCCTCCCGTACCTCGCCGGGGAGCGCTCCCCGATCTGGGACCCGCGGGCGCGGGGGGCGTTTGCCGGGCTGACGCTGAGCCACGGCCGCGGCCACCTGGTCCGGGCGATCATCGAGGCCGCCGCCCTCGCGATCCGCCACGTCGCTGAACCGATCCTCGCGGCGGGCGTGACAGTCGGCGAAATGCGGGTATGCGGCGGCCCGGCCCGGGACGCCGCCTGGAACCAGATCAAGGCGGACGTCACCGGATTCAGGGTTGCCGTGCCGCACGCGCTCGAAACCGCGGTCGTCGGGTCCGGGATTCTCGGGGCGCTCGGGATCGGGGCCCACGCCGATCTCCCGACCGCGATCCGGGCGATGACCCGGATCGATCGGCGGATCGAACCGCGCCCCGAGCTGCGCGACACGTACGAGACGCTGTTCGAGGCCTACGTCGCGCTTCACCCCGCGATCGCACCGATCGTCGAGCCGCTGGAGGAGCGGCTGGCCACCGACCGGGTTCCGGCATGACGGTCGCGACGAGCGCACCGCCTCTTGCGGCGGCATCCGCAAGCCGCGGCGGCCGGGTGACCGCGCACGACGTGGCAGTGTCGTTCGGGCGGCCCGACGGCGGCCGCCTCGCGGCCCTCGATGGAGTCGATCTCGAGATCGGGCCGGGCGAGGTCGTCGCGCTCATCGGACCGAACGGCTCGGGCAAGAGCACGCTGCTGCGGGTCGTGGCAGGCCTCCTTCGCCCCGACCGCGGCACGGTGGAACTCGATGGTCGCCCGATCACGGAGCCCGACCCGGGCATCGGACTGGTGTTCCAGGAGCCGCGGCTTCTGCCCTGGCGATCCGTCGCGTCGAACGTCGGCTATCCGCTCGAGCTCGCCGGCTGGCCGGCGGGTCGCCGCGCGGCGCGTGTCGGAGAGCTGATCGGCCTCGTCGGCCTCGAGGGCGCGGCTGAGCTCCGGCCGCGCGAGCTGTCGGGCGGCATGCGCCAGCGCGCCGCGATTGCCCGGGCGCTTGCGCTCGAGCCATCGGTCCTCTTGCTCGACGAGCCGTTCAGCGCGCTCGACGCGCTGACCCGGGAGCGGTTCAACGTCGAGCTGCTGGACCTGTGGGCCCGCACCGGCACGACGATCCTCGTCGTCACCCACAGCATCCCCGAGGCGGTCTTCCTCGCCGACAGGGTCACGGTCCTCTCGCCGAGGCCGGGCCGCGTCGTCGCGGACATCGACGTCGACCTCCTTCGCCCGCGCTCGCTCGAGACGCTCGACGAGGCGACGGTTTCCGTGACGGCTCGCGAGATCCGACGCCATCTCGGTCGAGGCGGCGACGAGTGAACGCCCGGAGCGCCGTCCCGGTCGTGCTCGCGCTCGTCGTCTTCGTCGCGGCCTGGAAGATCGTGACGATCGTCAGCGGCTTTCCGCCGTACATCCTGCCGCCGCCGGAGCAGGTTGCCACCCGGTTCGTGCAAGCCTGGGCGGACGGGATCATCACGCCGCACGCGGTCGCGACCGTCCGTGAGGTCGTTGCGGGCTTCGCGGTCGGGGCGGGGCTGGCGGTCGCGGTCGGGTACGTCCTCGCGCGGTCGCGGCTGGCGGAGCGTGTCCTGTCGCCGTACCTTGTCGCCGCCCAGGCGACACCGATCCTCGCGCTTGCCCCGCTCCTCGCGCTGTGGTTCCCGGACGGCCTGACGGGCAAGATCGTCATTTGCGCTCTCATTGTGTTCTTCCCGGTCGCGGTCGCGACGATGGTCGGGATCCGGTCCGTGGACACGGGGCTGCTCGAGCTAGGTCGAAGCCTTCGCGCCACGCCTCGCCAGATCTTCCTCACCCTCGAGATCCCGGCAGCCCTCCCGTCGATCCTCGGTGGCATGCGGGTCGGGGTGACGCTCGCGGTCATTGGGGCGATCGTCGGCGAGTGGGCCGGCGCCGAGCGTGGGCTCGGCGTGCTCGTGAACCTCGCCCGTGGCAGCCTGTTCGACATCCCGCTGATGTTCGCGACGCTCCTCACGATCGCGCTGCTGGGCGTCGCCCTCTACGTTCTGGTCGTCCTCGTCGAGCGCCGGCTGGTCGGCGCCCGCTAGCCCGCAGTCACCCGGAGGAGCCCGAAGCCGTGATCCCTCGCCACGTTCGCTCCCACGCTCGAGCCCTCGCCGCCGGGCTGGCCGTCGTCCTCGTCGTCGCGGCGTGCGCGCTGAACGCGACGCCGACCCCACCGGCGCGCCAGAAGCTCACCGTCGGGCTCGGGTTCATCCCGAGCGTCCAGTTCGCCCCGTTCTATCTCGCCGATCGGGCGGGTTACTACCGCGAGGCCGGTCTCGACGTGACGTTCCAGAACCGGATCGACCCCGACCTCGTGACGCTCGTCGCGAAGGGAGCGATCGACGTGGGGCTCGCGGACGGGACGAGTGTCATCCCGGCGGTCAGCCAGAACATCCCGGTCCGCTATCTCGCGACGGTCTACGCGCAGTATCCGTCCGTCGTGTTCGCAAAAGCCTCGTCGGGGATCGACGATCCGGCCGGCCTGCGCGGCAAGAAGGTCGGCATCCCTGGCCGGTTCGGGTCGTCCTGGATCATGCTCCAGGCACTCCTTCGCTCCGAGGGCCTCAGCCCGGACGACGTCCAGATCGTCGAGTATCCGGATTTCGGTCAGGGCGCAGCCGTCGCCCAGGGGGCGGTCGATGCCGCTACGGGATTCGCCAACAACGAGCCGGTCCAGCTCGCGCTCCAGGGAGAGGACATCGTCGTCTTCCGCGTCGACGAGATCGTCGCCCTGCCCGGTCCCGGACTGATCGCCGGGCCGCCGACGATCGAGACGAAGACAGATGCCCTCGGCAAGTTCGTGTCCCAGACGCTGCGCGCGATGGGCGAGATCGCGGCCGATCCCGAGAAGGGCCTCGAGGCGGCGATCGCCGCCGTGCCCGAGCTCGGCCAGGACCGCCAGACCCAGCGGGCGATCCTCGAGGCGACGATCGAGATGTGGCAGAGCGACCTGACCCGAGCCGAGGGCCTCGGCGCGATCGATCCTGACGGCTGGGCGGAGTCCATCGCGTTCCTCACCGAGTTGAAACTGGTCGCGAAGCCCGTCATCGTCGACGACCTCGTCGACCCGCGGTTCCTCCCAGTCGACTGACGCGTGCTCGGTGCCGTTCGGCCGGGGAGCCGGCGGAGCTGGCTCCTTCGGGAGCTCAGCCGCCTGCCCCGGGCGGCTCGGCTATCACCTCGGACCCGAGCGGTAGGACGATAGGTCGGTTCGGCCGGCACGAAAGGTGGGGATGGGCTACAATCCGCGGTCCCCGCCGGTCCGCGGTTCCCCGTTGGTCCGTCTCGGTTCCCAGGAGAGCCCGTGAACGGTCGATCGCCCGCCCATCCGCTCCGCTCCGCCCTCCCGGTCGAGGACCAGCCCCTCAAGCACGTCATCGACACGTACGTCCACCGCGAGCAGACGATCACGTGCGTCTGCGGCTGGC
>DASYTG010000023.1:0-2488 GCA_036002525.1 Candidatus Limnocylindrales bacterium | reverse complement strand
TCTGGAGCGTGACCACGTCGCCGACCGCGGAGCCGCCCGCATCGAGGACGATCGACCGGGCGGCGGCGACGTCCGGCACCACGAACGCGACGTGTCCGACCCGGGACGATTCGCCGCCGTTGGCAGGCCCGGCAGCTCCTCGAAGTACTCGTAGATCTCGATCGTCGGGCCGTCGGGGCCGTGGCCGGGCAGCCGGAGGTGGACGCCGCGGAGGGCGGCATGAGGGACGCCGGTGCCGGCCGCGAGCTCCGGCCCCGAGTAGTCCCGCTCCGGCGGCACGGGCACACACCCGAAGATCCGCTCGTAGAACGCGGCCAGCGCCCCCCAGTCCCGGGCGACGACGTTGACGTGGCCGAACCGCGCGTCGATCACGACGGGCCCGCCAGGCGCCGGCCTCGCACGAACGCGGCCCGAACCGTCGACGGATGAGCCCGGAAGATCAGCCGGCTCATGAGCGCCGCTGGATCGTCGTCGATCGGGAGTCCCGGCAGCGGCAGCGTCAGCGTCGGGTCGACGAGCAGGAGGTCCGCCTCCTTGCCGGCCTCGAGCGACCCGATGTCATCCTCGAGACCGAGGACCTGGGCGCCGCCGAGCGTGCCCATCCGGAGCCAGTCGAGCGGGGCGAGCGTCGGCCACGGATCGGCCCGAACGACGCGGAGGGCGTTCTGCGTGTACGCCCCGACGCGCATCGCGGTGAAGATCGACAGGTCAGGCCCGGCCGCGACGTCCGATCCCAGGCCGACCGAGAGGCCCGCTTCGAGATAGCGCGCGAGGGGCATCACCCCCGAGGCCAGGAAGAGATTCGACGCCGGGCAGTGAGCGACCCGGGTGCCCGTCTCGACGAGCCGATCCAGCTCCCGGTCGGACAGGTGGATCGCGTGGGCGAGAACCGTCCGATGGCCCAGACCGCCCGCCCGATCATAGACATCCACGTAGTCGATGGCGTCGGGGAAGAGGCGGCGGACTTCCTCGATCTCGCCCCGATCCTCGGACACGTGGGTCTGCCAGTAGGCGCCCGAGGCCCGGGCCGCGGCCGCGGACTCGCGGAGCATCGCCTCCGTGCACGACACCGCGAACCGCGGTGTGTACGCGTACCGCAACCGGCCGCCGTCGGCCATGTGCCAGCTTGCGCACAGCTCGTTCGACTCGCGGAGGGATCGCTCGAGGATCGTCGCCGGGTCGATCGTCTCGTCGTACGTGCCGCGGTCCATCATCACCTTGCCGATGATCGCCCGGATCCCGTGCGACTCGGCCGCCCGGAACGCGGCGTCGAGCGAGGCCGCGAACACCGTCCCGTACATCAACGCCGTGGTCGTGCCCGCGGCGGCGAACGCCTCGAACGCGAGCGGCGCGAGCCGCTCCGCGACCGCGGCGTCGTCCCACTCACGTTCGAGCGGGAAGATGTATCGGTCGAGCCAGGTCAGCAGGTCGAGCCCAGCCCCGACGCCGGCGTTCGGAATCTGGGGCAGGTGGGCGTGGAGGTCGACGAGGCCGGGCATCGCGACGAGCGGGCGGACGTCGCGGGCCGAGGCAGCCGCTTCCGGGCGGGCGGAAGCCGCACCGGCGTAGGCGATTCGCCCCGCCGCATCGACGTCGATCAGGCCATCGGGCTCGTGGAGCGTGCCGCCGGCCCCGATGGGGGTGAGGAGGCGGGCACGAACGGCAAACGGCGGTCGGTCCGGGAACGCGGCGACCGGACTGGCATCGCGGGCGGGAGCGTCACCGGGGCGGGTCCGGCTCGGGGTCACGAGCGGGGATGCTAGCACCGGGCGCGGCCGCTCAGGGGCGGGGCCTCCGAGCGGCGCCTCGGGGGGCGGCGCCTCAGGGGCGCTCAGGGGCCGCGGCGCCTCAGGGGGGCGCGGCGCCTCAGGGGGTGCCGCGCCTCAGGGGCGCTCAGGGGCAGGCAAAGCCCGATGGGGCGAAGGGGCTCGACTGGATCGCCGCGCAGATCGCGTCGATCTTCGCCCCGACGGCAGCGACCGTTCCCTCGATCCGATCGAGGCGCAGGACGATCTGGCTGGCCGCGTCGCTGTCGCCGCCCGCCTCGACGAGCGTTCGAAGGTCGGTGACGTTCTGCTGCAGCGTCGCCATCTCGGACTGCAGATCCTCGATCTGCTCCAGGACCGCGGGCGTGTTGTCGACCGGTTCCGGGGCGGGCCGAACGGCGATCGCCAGCACCACGGCCAGCGTGATCGCGCTGAGCAGGAGCGAGAGCCAGGCTGTTCGGTCGGCGTTCACGGCACCCTGGGACGCGCCATGCGCGGGCGCTACCGCTTCTTCGTGCGGAACTCCTGGAGGTGAGCCGTCCACGGCGACGCGCCTCGGTCGCCCGGCGCGCAGCTCCCGTGCCAGCCGCAGACGCACGTGATCGTCTGCTCGCGGTGGACGTACGTGTCGATGACGTGCTTGAGGGGCTGGTCCTCGACCGGGAGGGCGGAGCGGAGCGGATGGGCGGGCGATCGACCGTTCACGGGCTCTCCTGGGAACC
>DASYTG010000022.1:0-3609 GCA_036002525.1 Candidatus Limnocylindrales bacterium | reverse complement strand
CGGGCGCGACCCGAGTTCGGATTCGGGTCAGGCGCCTGATACACGCTCAGGCGCTCTAGGCGAGCGGATTGCCCACGGACAATCGATCCCAAACGACAACCAGGGAAATTGTTGCGCCGGGCGCCAGATTGTGGCAGGGTGTAGGCCAATGAGCACATTTGCCTCGTCCCTTCCGGGCCGCTGTATGTGTCGCCAGCGAGAGCTGGTTGGCGGCTCGCGCGCGCTCCTACGAGTAGAGCGCCGCTGACGCTCCGGCCGGCCTCGCGGATTTGCGCGGGGCGGTCCACGACGAGGCCAGCTCCTTAATCCCGGTGGCTGTTCGCACCGGGCCGGCCCGCTCCCTGTCAACGCTGTTCATTGACCACGGGAGTGACCACCCCATGACCGTCCCCGGATACGCCAAAGAGGTGCTCGTCGATGCCGACTGGGCGCGCGCGCACCTCGACGACCGCGACGTCCGATTCGTCGAGGTCGACGTCGACACCACCTCGTACGACCAGAGCCACATCCCCGGCGCGGTCGCCTGGAACTGGACGAGCCAGCTGGCCGACGGCGTCCGCCGTGACATCGCCACCCGCGAGGAGTTCTCCAGGCTCCTCGACAAGAGCGGGATCGGCCCGCAGACGACGATCGTGCTGTACGGCGACAACAACAACTGGTTCGCCGCCTGGGCCTACTGGCAGCTGAAGCTGTTCGGCCACAAGGACGTCCGGATCCTCAACGGCGGGCGGAAGTTCTGGCTCGACAACGGCCTGCCGCTGACGACCGACGTGCCGTCGTACCCCCCGACCGGCTATCGGCTGCCGGAGCCGGACTTCGCGCTGCGCGCCTTCCGCGACGACATCCTGCCCCGGATCGGCGATCCGAAGCTGGCCCTCGTCGACGTCCGCAGCCCGGCCGAGTTCAACGGCGAGGTCATCGCCCCGCCCGGCACGAACGAGACGGCCCAGCGGGCCGGCCACATCCCCGGCGCCGCGTCGATCCCGTGGGCCCAGACGGTCCGCGAGGACGGCACGTTCAAGAGCCGCGACGAGCTCGAGGCGCTCTACGAGGGCAAGGGGATCACCCCGGACAACGACGTCATCGCCTACTGCCGGATCGGCGAGCGGAGCTCGCACTCGTGGTTCGTCCTCCACGAACTGCTTGGCTACAAGCGGGTCCGCAACTACGACGGCAGCTGGACCGAGTGGGGGAGCATGGTCGGGGTGCCGATCGAGAAGCCGGTGCCGGTCGCGGCGGGGGGCTAGCGACGACTCCATCGACGGCCGATCTCCTCCGGCCGTCGATCCCTCCGTCGGGCGGGCGAGCATCCTCCGGCGACCCGATTCCCCCACGGGTCCCGGGCGGCGCCCGCCCGACGGCCCTCGCATTGTCTGAGGTCCGAGCTGCCATGTCCGACGAGTCGACGACGACGGTCTCCGGGGTCGAGACCCTGAAGGCCTCCAGCAACTATCTGCGTGACCCACTCGTCGCGGAGTTCGCCGCGGGCGGGACGCACATCACCGACGACGGCTACCAGATCCTCAAGTTCCACGGCAGCTACCAGCAGGACGACCGCGATCAGCGCAACGACCGCCGCAAGGGCGGCCAGGAGTTCGCGTTCGGATTCATGATCCGGCTGCGCATCCCGGGCGGCGACATCCATCCCGACCTGTGGGTCGCCCTCGACGACCTCGCCGCCCGGTTCGGGCGGAGCACGATCCGGCTGACGACCCGGCAGAGCGTCCAGCTCCACTTCATCCCGAAGGGCGACCTGCGGACGGTCATCCGGACGATCAACGACCATCTCGCCTCGACGCTCGGCGCCTGCGGCGACGTCAACCGCAACGTCATGGCCGCCCCGCTACCGCTGGCCGACCCCCGCTATCGGACCGTTCGCGACGCCGCACGGGCGCTGTCCGACCACCTCCTGCCGCGGACCCGGGCGTACGCCGAGCTGTGGCTCGACGGGACCGAGATCGCCCGGATCGGCCCGGACGACGGCGAGCCGCTCGAGGAGGAGCCGCTCTACGGCCGAACCTATCTGCCCCGCAAGTTCAAGAGCTGCGTGACCGTCGCCGGCGACAACTCGGTCGACCTGTTCACCCACGACCTCGGCTTCGCCGGGATCTTCGACGGCGACGACCTCGTCGGCTGGAACGTCTACGTCGGCGGCGGCCTCGGACGGACCCATCGGAAGCCCGAGACGTTTCCGCGGCTGGCGGATCCGCTTGGCTTCGTCGGCCCGGCCGAGTTCCTCCGGGCGGCCACCGGCGTGGTCGTCGCCCAGCGCGACCTCGGCGACCGGACGAACCGCCGCCACGGACGGCTGAAGTACCTCATCGCCGACCGCGGCATCGACTGGTTCCGGAGCGAGGTCGAGGCGGCGTCGGGGCTCCGCTTCGAACCGGCCCGCATCGTCGCCTGGAATCGCTCCGACGACCGCCTCGGCTGGCATCCCCAGGGCGACGGCCGCTGGTTCGCCGGCCTGCGCATCGCCAACGGCCGCGTCCGGGACGCCGGAGCAGTGCGGCTCCGGACGGCCCTCCGGGCGATCGCCCGCGAGCACGGGGTCGCCGTCCGGGTCACGCCGAACCAGAACGTCTATCTCGTCGACGTCCCGGCCGAGCGGCGGGCTCCCGTCACCGACCTCCTCGACGAGCACGGCATCGAGCGCCCCGAGGACGTCCGCGGTCTCCGCCGCCTGGCGATGGCCTGCCCGGCGCTGCCGACCTGCGGCCTCGCGATCGCCGAGGCCGAGCGCGCCCTGCCCGCCGTGCTCGAGGAGCTCCAGGCGGTCTTCGATGGGGTCGGCCTCGGCGAGGCCACCCCGACGGTCCGGATGACCGGCTGCCCGAACGGCTGCGCCCGACCGTACGTCGCCGAGATCGGCCTGGTCGGTGACGCGGTCGACCGCTACCAGGTCTGGCTCGGCGGCGACGGTGCCGGAACGCGCCTCGCGAGGGCCGTCGCGGAGCGCGTCCACAAGGCCGACCTGCCGGCCGCCCTGCGCCCGCTGCTCGTTCGCTATCGCGACGAGGGCGAGCCGGACGAGGGCTTCGGCGACTTCGTCACACGGGCCGGGATCACCGCCCTCGAGTACGTCCCATCCGTGCCCCTCCGGGCCCCGCGCGAGGAGGTGCCGGCGTGAGCTCGGCCGCTTCCGCCGTCGCCGCCGCCCGGGCGCGGGTCGGTCCGGCCGCGGCCCGGGCCGTCGCGGTCGCCCCGCTCCTCGGCCTGGCCGTCGTCGCCGCGGCGGTCGCCGGGGCGCCGGCGGACGGTCGCCCCGTGCTCCTCGCGGCCGCCGCGATCGCCGCCCTCGCCGGGCTCGCCGCCGCGTCGATCGGCGTCTTCGGCGGGGTGCTCGTCCCGGGCCTCCTCCTCCTCGGCGTCGAGCCGCGCCTCGCCGCCCCGCTGTCGCTGCTCCTCCAGGTCGTCGTCATCCCGCTCGGGGCGATGAGCCACGCGGCGATCGGCCACGTCCGACGGGACATCACCGTGCCCCTCCTCGCCGGCGGCGTCGGCGGCAGCGTGGCCGGGGCGCTCCTCGCCTCGAGCGTGCCCGGCGAGGTCGTCGCCCGGGCGGTGGCGGCGGTGATCGTGATCGTCGGGCTGATCGTGCTCGCCAAC
>DASYTG010000021.1:0-10488 GCA_036002525.1 Candidatus Limnocylindrales bacterium | reverse complement strand
GCGTACAGCGGCAGGTTCTGGCCGAGCGTCGTCTGGGCGAACGTCGGGTTGAGCAGGAGCGGGATGTTCGACCCGAAGATGATGACGAACGGCGCGATCGCCCAGTTGATGTGGTCGAGCCAGAGGTCGACCAGGCGCCGGACGCGCTTCCAGCGCGGGATCTCCGAATGGCTGAACGCGTTCCGGATGTAGTACGGGATGTCGGTCACGCCCCACGCCCAGCGACGGATCTGGGTGTACTGCTGGACGAGCGTCCGCGGATACGACCGGGCCCTGACGGCGTCGCCGTACATCGGGATGAAGAGCGGGATCGACTGGAACTCACCCGAGTAGCGGAAGAACGACTTCCAGTAGAAGCGGCTGTCCTCGGGAATCGCGTCGGTCGCCCAGTAGTCGACCTCGTGGACCGTCTGGAGCGAGACCGAGTACGACGAGAACGACACGAGCTTCTCCGGCGTCAGCGAGCGCCACATCTGGACGTGGGTCGCGCCGATCGCCACGAGCCGGACGGGCACCGGGGTGTCCCACAGGTTGTTGTGGAACATCGGCACCGGCTGGTAGAGGCGGCGGAAGCGATCCGGGTCGGTGAGGAACGTCCAGGTGAGGTAGCCGAAGTACTGGGGATGGACCCGGTAGTCGGAGTCGAGGTCGGTGACGACGACGTCGCGCGGCTGGAACCCCAGGCCGACGAGCTCGCGGTAGAGCCACCGGCCGCCGTACGCCATCGCCGACGACTTGCCGACGACGATTCCCGGCTCGAGCGGATCGAGGATGTGGAAGAAGTGGAGGAACCGGTCGCCGAACAGCTCGCGCAGGCGGGCGACGTTCTCCCGACCGGCGAGATCGGTCTCGCGGGTGATGATCGCGACCATCTTTCGCTCGCGCGGATAGTCGGCCTCGGCGAGCGCGCGGACCGTCTCGCGAAGTTTTTCGAACGGCTCCGTGTACGTCGGGACGAGCGCGACGTGCCAGAGGCGGTTCGGATCCGCGATCGCGCCGCCGCGGCGGGCAAGGAGGCGCTCCACGTCCTTCCGCTCATCCCGCAGGCGGGCCAGCTCGCGCCGCCCGCCCCGCGCGGCGAGGGACTCGCCTGCCCGCTCCAGGTCGGCGATCCGCGCCCGAACGGCCGGCATGAGCCGGTCGAGCTCCGCCCGCCGGGCCGGCAGGTCCGCGAGGGCGAACGCCCGGGTCCGCCAGTCGACCGCGACCACGGACCGGATCCTGAGGAACGAGACCGTGACGCTGCCGGTCAGCATGAGGGCCTTGTAGAACCAGTAGAAGTCGAAAGTCAGGACGGCCCAGGCGACGACCTCGGGGACCCGCAGGGAAAGGACGAGGGGCGAGACGATGAGCGTCCACGTCACAAGCCCGGGGACGACCTCGAGGAGCCGGAGAGCCTGGGGGGCGCGTTCCGGCGCGACCTCCTCCCGCGCAGGGCGGGCGGTCGAGGAGTCGGTCGCCGGGGCGCCTGGATCGGCCCGCTCGAGTGCCCGGGCGACCGATGGCGGCGTGCCGTCCCCCGCCCCGTCGACGTCGGGCAGGAGCGGGCCGGGAACGGGCTGGCTCGTCGTTGTTGCGGGCGAGTCGGGGGCCGCCTCGATGACCGTCGTCGAGGAATGCGACGGCGCCGCCCTGCCGTCGCCCTGGTCAGGCACCCTCGGTGATCGGCGTCAGCCAGTGCTCGTACTGGGGGAGCCGGCCGCGGACCGCGTCGAAGTAGCGGTCCTTGATCAGTCGGGTGATGGGACCCACCGAACCGGACCCGATCTTGCGATGGTCGATCTCGATGACCGGTGACACCTGGACGCCGGTGCCGCAGAGGAACATCTCGTCGGAGACGTACAGCTCGCTGCGGTCGATCGACCGGATCTCCGTCGGGACACCCTCGTCGGCGAGCAGCCGGAGCATCGCCTTGCGGGTGACCCCTTCGAGGATGTCGTCGGACACCGGCGGCGTCAGGCAGACCCCGTCGCGGACGACGAACAGGTTCGCGGCCGAGGCCTCGTTGACGTGGCCGTCGGCTGTCAGCACGACCGCCTCGTCGTAGCCGTTCAGCTCCGCCTCGGACTTCTGGAATGCCATGTTCACGTAGCCGCCGACGATCTTCCCGCGGGCCGGGAGTGCCTCGTCCGCGTTGCGGCGCCAGGACGACGTCATCACCCGGACGCCGCCCTCGGTGTCGATGTAGTTCCCGAACGGGATCGCGATGATGTAGAGCTGGTGCTCGAGGTTGTGGAGGCGGACGCCGATCGCCCGGGTCGACTTGTAGAACGAGGGCCGGATGTAGACGTCCTCGCGGAAGCCGTTACGGCGAACGGTGTCGACGATCAACCCGGTCAGCTCGTCGACGGACGGGATGGGGTCGATGAGGATGATCCGGCACGAGTTCCGGATCCGCTCGACGTGCTCCCGGACGAACAGCCCGAACAGGGTCCCGCGCTCCTCGTTCCAGTAGGCCCGGATGCCCTCGAACGTCGCGGTCCCGTACATGAAGGCGTGGGTCATGATGTTGACGTTCGCCTCGCGGAGCGGGACGAACCGCCCCTCGAAATAGCACGTGAGGTCGTCGAGCTCGCGGGCCGCCGGGGCCCGGTGGCTGGCCGTCTCGGCGGCGCCGGAAGCCTTCTTGGTCAGCATTGGAAGCGGCTCCTGGTCTTCGCGGCCGGCCTGGGCGACCCGCCGCTGGGTCGTCGAACGATCGGTCTCGAAGGGTCGGCCGAGTATAGCAGCGGCCTCCGGCGGCGCCCCTGGCGGCAGGCTGCCGGCCGGACGAGCCCGACTAGCTCAACGGAGACCGTCCAGGCTGCCGGTTACGACCCCGACCACGAGGCCGAGGTAGGCCAGGTAGAAGGCTCCCCCGACGAGCAGGCTTCGGCCCCGGAGCTGGCCTCGCCTGGCCATCGGGATGAAGATGGCCGCCGACGACAGGAAAGCGATCGCGGCCGACGCGAACGCGGTGTACGTGCCGGGCCCGATGTGCCACGCAGACGAGGCGAAGAGGAGCGCCACGACGGTCGGGATCGTCGACTGGAACACCATCGCCCCGGTGATGTTGCCCATCGCGAGGGTGTCCTTGCCCTGGCGGACCCAGATGACCGAGTTGAACTTCTCCGGCAGCTCGGTCGCGATCGGGGCGATGACGAGGGCGAGGAGCGCTTCGTCCACGCCGATCTGGACGGCGATGTGCTCGACCGCCTGGACGAAGAAGACGGCGCCCAGGACGATGAACCCGAGGGCCGCCAGCACCTGGAGGTTGACGACCCGAAGGCGGGGCGCCTCGGCATGGTCCTGATGTACCCGATCGAGCCGGCGGAACCGGAGCGGGGCGAGGTCCGCGGCGTCGACGTTCGGGTCTGCCTCGAAGTGGGCCTTGACGTACCAGGCATAGATCCCGACGAGGACGGCCGCGACGATCCATTTCGGCCACACCGGGTCGAGCGGCAGGAACGCCGCCCCGACGGCGATGGCGTAGGCGATCGCGAAGTAGCGCATGTCGTGGGCCAGCACCGTGGTGTCGACCGGCATGATGTCGCCCAGCGTTCGGCGACGAGCCACCGCCAGGACGGCGATCCCCGTCACGAACATCGCGAGCGTCGAGAGCATGAACGGCGCCCCGAGGATCGCCCCGATCCCGATCGCGTGGGAGCTCGCCTCGCTGGCGCCAGACGCGAAGAGGATCGCGATGATCGGGATCATCGTCTCGGGCAGCGCCGTGCCGACGGCCGCCAGGACGGACCCAACCGCGCCTTCCGCCAGCTCCAGCTTCTTCCCGAACCACTCGATGCCGTTCGTGAACAGCTCGGCGCCCATGAGGATCACGACGAACGCGACCGCGAGGATGACGAAGTCCACTCAGCCCTCCGTGGCAGTGGCGACGAGGATGCTCAAGGCGATGACCCCGAGGATGAGGAGCGCAACCCCGGCCATCGTCCGCTCGCCCCGCCGAAGGTACCCGACGAGCGACGCCGCCACGCGGGCGCTCGGCGTGGCGATCGCCGCGATCAGCCCGAGCCAGAGGAATCCCGCGGGCCGGAGCGCCGCGAGGTCCGCCAGGAGATTGGTGGGGTTGAACGCCGGCCCGCCCGACAGCGGCGATACCCCGGCCGCGGCCATCAGCCCCACGCCGATGCCGAGCAGCGCGACCGACAGGTACGTGCCGGCGGTGAGCAGCCGGGCGATCGCGACGTCGAGGTCGATCGGGACGTCGGGGTCGGTTGGAACGTCGAGGTCGTGCGGTGGCGGGACCGGGGTCGATGCGCGGTTCATCAGCCGCCCACCGCGCGCCGAACCATCTGGACGGCCGTGTAGAGGAGGACGACGACGAACAGGATCCGCAGGACTCGCAGATCGAGCCGGTGGGCGGTTCGCGAACCGAGGGAGGCGCCGAGGAAGACCCCGATCGCGGTCGGGCCAGCCACGAACGGGTCGATCTCGCCGCGGAGCAGGTAGATCACGGCACTCGCCGACGCCGTCACCCCGATCATCAGGTTGCTCGTGGCCGTCGCGACCCGCAGCGGCACCCCCATCACCAGGTGCATCACCGGCACCTTCACGAGGCCGCCCCCGATCCCGAGCAGGGCCGACACGACGCCCGCCCCGACGCTCCCCACCGCCCCGAGCCCGAGGCGTCGGACGGGGTAGCCCGGGCCGCCGAGGGTGAGCCCGAGCGGCATCGCCGGCGCCGAGGCGTCCGGCTCGTCCAGGTCGTCCGGTGGCGCGGCCTCGACCGGCGTCCCGCGACGGACCATCGCCGCGGCCGCGTAGACCAGGAGCACGGCGAAGAGGCCGGCCAGGACCCGATCGGAGAGAAGGAACGCGACGAGCCCGCCGACGAGCGCCCCGATCGCGGTGAACAGCTCGAGCGTCATCCCGAGCCGGAGGTTGGCGACGTGGCGCTGGAGGTACACGCCGGCCGACGCACCGCTCGTGACGATGACAGCGACGAGCGAGACGCCGACGGCCTCACGAAGATCGAGCCCGAACGCGAGCGTCAGGAGCGGCACGATGAGGATCCCGCCGCCCAGGCCCAGCAGCGAGCCGAACAGGCCGGCGGCCGCGCCGCCGGCGATCATCAGCAGCCCATCGACCACGCTACTGCCGAGGCGCCGGGGCGGTTGCCAGCCAGCGCGCCGCCGCTTTCAGGGCCGGAGGTGTTGCGGGGCGTACGGCAGGAGCGCGACGTGGCGAGCCCGTTTCAGGGCGACAGCGAGCTCGCGCTGGTGCCCGGCGCACGTGCCGGTCTTCCGGCGCGGCTCGATCTTCGCCCGCTCGGACAGGTAGCGGCGGAGGCGGTTGACCTCCTTGTAATCGATCTGGACCGTCTTGTCGGCGCAAAACGCGCACACCTTCCGGCGACGCCGGTCGCGGTAGTAGTCGTCACGCTTCTTCGATCGGGTGGGCGGCATCGGTGCTGCGGTCTCCTCGTCGGCCGGTGTCGGCCGTGGTGTGTTCGGTTCGGGATGCTAGAAGGGCAGGTCGTCGAGCTCCGTGTCGTCGCCGCCGGCACGGGCCGGGGCCGTCGGACGACCGGGGCCCACGGCGGCGGCCTCACCCGACGGGGCCGCGAACGAGCCGTCCTCGTCGCGGGCGCGTCGCTCCAGGTTGACGATGCTGTCGGCCGTGATCTCGAGCGCCGTCCGGGTCTGCCCGTCGCGGCCCTCGAACTGGCGGGTCCGGAAGCGGCCCTCGACGAAGACCTTGTTGCCCTTGCGGAGGTTCTCCGCCATCCGCTCGGCGCGGTCGCCCCACACGGTGACGCGGAACCAGTCGGTCTCCTCGACCCACTCGCCCGTCTGCTGGTTCTTCGTGCTCTGGTTGACGGCCACGTTGAACTGGGTCACGGCCCGCCCGTTCGGCGTGTACCGCATCTCCGGGTCGGACCCGAGGTTGCCGATGATCATCACCTTGCAGAGCGCCATGATCCGCCTCCCTCAATCGATGGCGGCCGGGGCCGCTTCGCTCTCGGACTCGTCGATCCGCTCCCGGCCGTCGTCCTCTTCTTCCTCGTCCTGGGCCGACGGCAGGGTGCCATCGTCGGCGGCCTCCTCGGCCAGGCCGTCGCGGCGGGCCGCACGGACGGGCCGCTCGACGCGGGTAGTGAGGTGACGGAGGAGCTCCTCGGTGATGAGGAGGCCGCGCTCGAGCTCGGCGACGAGCTCCGATGGGGCCTCGAACACGACGATGTGATAGGAGCCCTCGCGCTGCCGGTCGATGGGGTACGCGAGCCGCCGGCGGCCCCACGGGGCGACCTTCATGATCTGGCCGCCGCCGGCCACGATCTGGCGGGTGGTGCGGTCGATCACCACCTGGCTCCGGTCGTCCGGGACGTCCGGACGGAGGACGAGCATGAGTTCGTACCGGCGCATGCGCCTGGACACTCCTTCCTGTGGGTATGCCCCGCTGGGCGGCCGACGGCCGCGGTGGAGCCGAAAGGAAACTCCGGCAGTCTAGCACGCGGGCCGGGCCGAGGGTCGGCCGAGGGCCGGCCGACGGCGACCCAAGCGCCGGCATCGCCGCCTGACCGAACCCGCGTGGCGGCGCGGCCCGGCGCTGGATGTATCCTCTCGCTGTCGCGCCGTCCGATCCCGACGACCTCGGAGGCTACGTGCCCGCAAGCAGCATCCTGCTGATCGAGAACGATCTCGCGTCCGGCGACGTCATCTCCAACACCCTCATCAAGCTCGGCTACGCAGTCACCAGCTTCATCGACCCGGACGAGGCCTTCGGGCGCGTCGCCGAGCACCAGCTGGTCATCATCGACGTCGTCGGCGGGGCCCGCACGGCCCTCGACGTGTGCCGGGAGCTGCGGGCGATCCCCGTGATGTCCTCGATCGCCGTGCTGTGCATCAGCCAGACCGACGAGGTCGAGGACCGGATCCATTTCCTCGAGGCCGGTGCGGACGACGTCATGGCTCGCCCGTTCGACGCGCGCGAGCTGGAGGCGAGGGTCGAGGCGCTCCTCCTCCGCTACCAGCGATCTAAGGACCTGTCGCCCGCCGGCGGGCCGGACGGGTCGATGCTCCCGAAGCGGCGGACGGTCGCGGTGTTCAGCCCGAAGGGCGGCGTCGGGACGACGACGATCGCGACGAACGTGGCCATGGCCCAGGCGCAGGGAAAGCCGGACAAGGTCGTCCTCATCGACTTCGACCTCCAGTTCGGACAGGCGGCCGCCCACGTCAATCTCGAGGTCAAGCACACCATCGCCGAGCTCGTCCGGGACGGGACGGCGCTCCGTGAGCCGGCCCTCCTGCGGACGTACGCGATGCGCCACGACTCGGGCCTCCACGTGATCGCGTCGCCGCGGACTCCGGAGGCGTCGGAGCTCGTCGAGCCGGGCCACGTCGAGCAGCTCCTCCAGACGGCCCTCGAGTGGTACGAGGAGGTCGTCATCGACGCGGGCTCGGTCCTCGATCAGCGGACGCTCGCGGTCTTCGCCCATGCCGACGCCGTCATCCTGCCCGTCTACCCGGAGATCGCGGCCCTCCGCTCGATGCGGGCCTTTCTCGATCACGTCAACGAGACGGGCTCGCTGGGACCGAAGGCCACGCTCGTTCTCAACAACATGTTCGCCCGCGTCATCCTGAAGCTCCGCGACGTCGAGGGCGCCCTCGGCGACAAGGTCGCGGTCGAGCTGCCGTACGACCCGATCCTCTACCTCAAGGCAGTCAACGAGGGGATCCCGCTCGTCAAGGGATCGCCGCGCTCGCCCGCGGCGGAGCAGCTCCTCCGCCTCGCCGCGACCGCCTTCGCCGAGGACGGCGCCGCGCCGGCCGGGACCCAGCCGGATCGCCGGGCCCGCGGCCTTGGGGCGCTCCTCCGCCGCTCCTGACGCGGGCCGCCTGACCGTGCCGGTCGGCCCGTCAATCGATCTCGTCACCCCGGGCGGGACCATTGCCGCGATGCACCGCCGCGCAGGCGGCGTAGAGTGCAGGTCGCGGTGAGAGCCGCGGACCGGGCAGCCGGTCGACAAAGGCAAACCCAGGGCGACCTGGGGACGCAAAGCCACGGGACTCGGGCGACCGAGTCAGCCGGGTTGCCGAAACCGTCGGAGGACCTGCCATGAAGCCGATCGGCTTCTCCTCGGACCATGTCGCGCTGGTCACCGTCGTCGTGCGCATCGGGATGATCGTGATCATCGCGCTGACTGGGGTCGCGTCCGCCCACTCCTGACAGGGCAGCAAGTTCGCGGGTCGGCGCGCGACGGACGCCCGCTGGCGCCCGCGGAGGACGACCACGCCCGCTTCGCCTGAGCCCGCCCTCAACGGGTCGGCGCGGGCAGCCTCGGCTGGGTTGTGCTCGCGGGAAACGGCATCCCCACGCGGCCGCGAGGCGTCTGTAACCCCACGGACGGCCACGCTAACGTAACGGACCGCAAGCGCCCCCGACCATCGCGATCCACCCACAGCATTTGGAGGGCGCAAGCATGATTCGCAAGTCGAACCGAGGGCGATTGATCGGCTGGGCCGCGATCGCCGGGCTGGCGATCGCGGGCATCGTCGCGGCCTGCACCCCTGGCACGAGTCCATCACCGTCGGTCACGCTCCCGACCCTGGCCCCGGCCAGCCCGTCGGAAAGCGTCGAAGCCACAGAGAGCGCCGAACCGATGGAGACCCCGAGCCCGTCGGCCTCGTAGGCGCGACCCAGCACTCGTCGAAAACGCCCTCGGCGACGCCGGGGGCGTTGCTCATTGGTGCCGAAGCCGGGATTCGAACCCGAACGCCCTTGCGGGCAGCGGAGTTTAAGTCCGCCGCGTCTGCCGGTTCCGCCACTTCGGCCCGGACCACAGGGTACCGGGCCCGGCGCTCAGAGGGAGACGTCCGCCAGGGCGATCAGGCCTCGGTCCGTGTCGGCCAACTGTTCGATCGCGTTATACAGAGTCCGCGCCCCGAGGCAGGCCTCCGCCGGTGTAGCCGCGGGGTCGGCACCGGTCTGAATGGCTTCCAGGCTCGTCGAGTCGAGCGACCCGAGGAGGCGTTCGAACACGGCGTCCGTCTCGGCGCCACTGACCGTCCGAGGCTCCGGCGACTTCCCGGCGTCCGCCTCGAGCGCGAGGACCGCGATGTTGAACCAGTCGCGGAGCTCCGCTTCGGTCATTGCCCCCATCAGCTTGACGGCCACGCCCTCGGGCTGTGGCCGCCCGGCGAAGCTTGCCTGGGCGAACTGGCCGCAGGTCGCCTCGTCGAGCTTGCCAAGAGCCACCGTCTGGAGCGTCAGTCGCCGCACCAGCGTGGCGTCGTCCAGGCGGAGCATCCCTGCCTGGACGCGCGCCTGGATCGCCTGACTGGCCTCGGCCTCGGACATGTCCTCGACGTCGCCGGCGACTGCCTTGATCCGCCGCTCGAAGTCGTCGCGCGCCTCGGTCGGAAGGCGGTTCCAGACCTCGCCACCGGCGAAGCTCGTGCCGAGGAGCGAGGCGGCCTGCTGGCCGAGGAAGCGGACTCCGACCGCGCCTGCGATCGCGGCGGCGACGGCGAGGATCACGGCGAGAATCTGACCGCGGCGCGTGCGGGCGGGCCTGGGCTGCGGCGTGCCCTGCCCGGGCTCCCAGGCAACCTGTGGTTCCGGCCCGGACTCCGCGGCGGCCGGCGGCGGAACGACCGGCGGCGGAACGACCGGCGGCGGAACAGCCGGCGGTGCATCGGCCGGAGGCGGCGGGACTCCCGGAGTCGACGGCTGGATCGGGTCGTCGCCCGATGACGGGCTCGGCGTCCGCGGCTCGGTCACAGGGCTGGCCCTCGGCTACGGCTCAGGTGGGGTGACAGCGAAGATGGAGGCGACGACCGGATTCGAACCGGTGAATAGAGGTTTTGCAGACCTCCCCCTTAACCACTTGGGTACGTCGCCCCTGGCGCCGGCGGGGTGACCGGCCGGCCGACCCGCTCGGCCCGCTGTTCGATTTTTGGCTGCCCCTCGAGGATTCGAACCTCGCCTAACGGATCCAAAGTCCGCTGTCCTACCACTAGACGAAGGGGCAGCGGTGCCGTCTCGTGGCCGCCGACCGGTCCCCGGGCAAGAAAATGGAGCGGAAGACGGGACTCGAACCCGCGACCCTCACCTTGGCAAGGTGATGCTCTACCAACTGAGCCACTTCCGCTCGTTGCTCGCGACCACCGAATGGTGGTGCCGAGAGCCAGGATCGAACTGGCGACACCGCGATTTTCAGTCGCGTGCTCTACCAACTGAGCTATCTCGGCCCGATGGTCAACCAGCCGTCGGCTGCCCGTCGGCGGGTCGGAGAATACCACGGGCCTCGCGCGACCAGCAATCGACGCGGCCGACGGCAGCGCCCTAGTCCAGCCCTGCCAGGCCGGTTGCCTCGCCGCCGCTGAGCGGCGGTTCGCCGGTCAGCTGGCGGAGCCGATTGATGCGATCGAGGATCGGCGGATGGGTCGACAGCAGCCCCGACGACCGGGCCTCGAACTTCTTGATCGGGTTCGTGAAGTACATGTGCTGGGTCCCGCGATTGGCAACCTCCAGCACCTCCGGATC
>DASYTG010000020.1:0-6702 GCA_036002525.1 Candidatus Limnocylindrales bacterium | reverse complement strand
GCGAGTCACCGACTGGGCGACCGAGCGCCTCTATGTCCTCGTGAACGAGCGATACAACGCGATGCGCCCGACGGTCGTCACGACCAACTATCCCGCCGGCGAGCTCGCGGAGCGCGGGTACGAGGCGCTCGTGTCCCGCCTTCTCGAGGGCGCCGCCCTCGTGTCGATCCGGGCCACCGACTACCGCAGCAGGAGGAGCTCGTGAGCCGCGATCTCTCGCCCGTCTACGGTGCGCCGTCGGCGCCAGGCCAGGCCTGCCCGCGTTGCGGCCGGATCTTCGAGGCACCGATCACCGTCGAGGAGATCGCGCTCATGGGCCATATCCCGGGCGACCCCCGAACATGCGTCCCTCTCGCCGGCGTCGAGCCTGTAACGCGCGACACGAAGGCCCGGCGATCGAGCCGGAGGAAGAGGTCCTGATGCCCAAGCAGTACGGGACGCCGGGCCCTCGGGCGCTCTATCCGGACACCTGCACGAGCCCGTCCCTGGCCGCCTGCGACCCGCTCGCGCAGCTCCTCTTCGACCGTCTGCTGGTCCTCGCCGACGACCAGGGTCGCGTCCAACTGGACCCATTTTGGGTCAAGGCGAACGCTTTTCCCCTCGTTTCAGAGGCCACTCCGCGCCGAATCGCCTCGTGGATCGGTCAGCTTTCCAAGCACGAATTGCTCATCGTCTACACCGCCGGGCGCACCGAACTCGGCCAGTTCGTGACCTGGTGGAAGCGCCAGTCGGGCCAGCGCCGCGCCTATCCGTCTCGGTGGCCGGCGCCGCCCGGATGGGACCAGGACCGCACGTATGGGCTCCCGAAGGACGAGAGTCCGGGCGCCCGGGCCAACCCGAACCGCGACCGAGATGCGGGCACTCCGCGCGCAGAACGCGGGCACAGTGCGGGCAAAGTGCGCGCCGATCGCCCGCGGGATGCCGGCAAAGTGCCCCCCTCGCGCGCGGGATTCCGTGCCGGTGCCGATTCCGGAGATTCCTCCCCTAGCCCCTCCGGTGTGGCCGGAGGGGGACGACGGAAGGATCGATCGAGCCCTCGGGACGTCGGGACCAACCCCCGCGCGACGGGCGAGAGCCCGAGGCAGCGCCGCGTCAATCCGCGGGCCAACGGGACGAACCCGAGGGCGCTGGCGCAGGTTGAGATCGATCGGATCGAGACGGCGTTCAGCAAGGGCGAGCTCAGCTGGGACGAGGCGGAGGCAAAGCTCGGGCGGCCGCCTCGCCAGCGATACGACCACCTGGCGGTGACCGAGGACAGCTTCGCCGTCGGACCCGAGCCGGCCGAGGCGAGGCGATGACGACGGGCGCGTTCCTCGACCCGCCGTCGGCGATCGCCGCAGGCATCTGCCTGACCGCGCGGGCGCTCGATCCGGAGCGCCGGGTGGCCGGGCGCCATCTCCGCGAGTGCGGCTGGTGCTTCTATCCGACCGAGGCCCTCGCCGAGCTCGTCGCCGCGTTCAACGCCTGGGCCGGCTTCCACGAGCGGAGCCGGACGTACGCCCGCCACGAGGCCCGGATCTTCGCCGAGCTGCCGCGGGACCAGCAGGCCGCCCTCGTCCTCGCCGCGCAGGGCTTCGAGCCGGAGGCGGAGCCCGTCGAGGACCTCTTGGAGCCGGAATCGCCTCCGACAGCCGATGCATCGCCCGCCCTCGAGGAGCTCTTCGCATGACCGTGATCGACGTCGCCCTCGGGGTCCTCCTGGCCCTGGCCATTCGGCGGATCGCCGCCGTCCTGGTGCTCTACGCCTGGTTCCGCTGGGCATACAACGGCGGGCCGCTCGGCGCCCCTGACCGTGCCCTGTTCGGCCGATTCCGTGAGGCGGAGCGGCTGCCGGCCTGGGCGGTCATCGTCCGTCGCATCGTCGAAGGCTGGCCGCGGCGATGACCCGCCTGACGACCCGCGGCCTGGCCAAGCTGCAGGGCCAGATGACGGCGCTCGGGCCCGACGCCGCGATGACTGAGTCCGAGCTCTCCCGCGAGATCGACAAGCTGGCCATCCGCGCCGGGTGGCACCTGCGGCCGAAGGACGTCGACGAGCTCGCGTCACTGCAGCCCGGCGAGCCCGTGCTCCTGCCGGGCCTCGTCTTCCACCCGACGATCATGTACCGCTCGGAGCCCGGCTGGCCCGACAAGACCCTCATCCGCCGGCGTGATCGCCGGATCATCTTCGCCGAGTGCAAGCGCCAGGACGGCAAGGTGCGGCCGCGCCAGGCGCAGATCCTCGAGCTCCTCCGCGCGTTCGTCCTCCCGCCGGAGGAGCGTGACGCGATCCAGGCCTGGCTCGGGGCGCCGCAGCCGCCGGAGCCGCTCCACCGGATCACGGCGATCGAGGTCTTCGTCTGGCGGCCCTCGGACCTGCCTGAGATCGAGCGGGTGCTCCGATGAAGTCGTGGGCCTGGCGCGTCAGCGTCGAGCTCCTCGTCGACGATGTCGTGACCGAGGGGCGGACGGTCGTCCAGGGCGCCAGCGTGGAACACGTCCCGCTCGATCGGCACGCTGTCTCCGAGGCCGGCAGGATGGCGCGTCGCGCCGCGGCCGAACTGCTGCAGCGTCAGGGGGTCGCGATCCGATGACCGGCCACGACCTGACCCTCGATCACACCGAGGGCGCGTGGACGGTCGGCTGCCCTGCGTGCGACGAGGCCCAGGCGCTGTACGAGCGCATGATCGCCCGGCCCCTCGACGTCGGGCCGATCCACGTCAACACCGGCGCCGGCGAGCGGTACGCGGCCGCCTGGTGCGAGGGCTTCGACGAGGGGTGGAGCCAGGCGAGTCGCTCCCGGCTCGGACCGCACCTGCTCGCCCTCCTGCTCATCGTCGCCACGGCGATCGCCCTGGGCGTCGTCGTCGGCTGGATGGTCGGCACCGCCTACGCGGCTCCGCGGCCCCCCGCTCAGCAGGGACTTATGCCCCCGGCATATTCGGTTTATGCCGAGCCTGAGCGGCGGACCGGGGCGCCGCACGGCGAAGCGGCTCCCGGTACTCCTGGAGCCGAGCCGGCGACAACGAGCGACCCGGCTCAACAAGCCGCTGGCGGCGCCCCACCGACCGCGGTCACGATCCCGCCGGCGTGCTGGCCCGGTCCATGCGACGCCAACTGGCTCGTCCGAACCGGGGACGCGTCGACGTACGGCCCGGGCTGGGACGGCTGGACGGCCATCCCCGAAGGCCCGGGCTACCGGATCCGGGTGTGCGGGCCGGCTGACTGCGCCGAGCTCCTGACCACCGACGCCGGGCCTGACCAGCGGATCCACCCGGATCGCGTCGTCGACCTGGACGTGCCGACCTTCGAGGACGTCTGCGGGGTGCCCTGGCGGATGGGCACCTGTCCGGTCTCGGTCACGATCCTGCGAGTGCCCCATGGCTGAGCTGCAGCCCGCGCCCCGCCCCGGTCGTGCCCGCCTGACGCCCGATGACATCCGCGCTGGCAAGGGACCGCGTCGCGAGACCGACACGTACGTCGTCGAGTTCGGCCGCGACGCCCTGGCGGCCTTCCTTGAGATCGCCTGGAAGGCAGCTCGACCGCAGGGCGGCAGGCAGGGAGCCAACAACATCTTCGCCGACGCCAACTGGCTCCGCCGGATCCTGACCTTCGACGCCTTCGATACCGGCGAGGGCACAGTCGAGCTCGTCGTCCACTCCCGCGAGGACTGGCCCGATGCCTGACCCGCGCGTCGTCAATCTCCGCGACTTCATGGCCGGGGGCGGGCCGGCGCGGCCGTGGGGACCGTTCGACCTCCCGCCCGACGTCGTCCGGATCGATCGCTCGACGCCCCACGGCAACCCCTACCGGGTCGGCGACGAGATGTGGCGGGCCGGCGAGACGTTCACGGTCACCCGCGAGCTCGCGATCGAGCTCTACCGGAGGTGGCTGCCCGGCAAGCTCGAGGAGGATCCGTACTACCTGGAGCCGCTCCGCGGAAAGCGACTGGCCTGCTGGGACGCTCCCGAGGAGTGCCACGGGGACGTCATCGTCGAATGGCTCGACACCCACCCCTCGCCGATCCCGGTGCCCGGCCAGCCGCTCGCGTTCGGGCATCACCGCCAGCCGGTGCCCGAGGCCGAGACCGCGCCAGCGTGGGCCCCGATCACCGACACGAAGCGGCGAGCCAAGTTCAAGCGATGGGTGAAGGCCGCCGATGCCTGAGCGCCTCGGTGGTTCGAGTCCACTCGGGGGCGCCACCACGCAGCAGTGCCGGTCCTTCGACCCGATCGCCGCTGCCCTCGCCCTGGCCATCCGCGAGGCGATCGCGAAGCGGGAAGTCGAGCGTGCCGAGCGACGTGCGACACTCACCGTGGTCGTGGGCGGGAAGGGAGGCAGGGCGACGTGACCGAGGAGGGTGCTCAGTTCCGGATCGGCGACCAGGTCCACGCGTTTCTCGTGGACGGTCGTTGCGGCGTCGGTTGGATCACCGACTGGGACCGTAATCGGAAGATCGGATCAATCGGCGGGATTCGCAGGCCGCTCGAGGAGAGCCTCACGGCTGGCCTCTTCGTCGGGATCGATGTCGAGCACAAGATCCCGACCGACGAGTTCATCGAGCACGAGTTCCGCATGGAGGTGCCTCTCGTGAGCTCGTTTCACCTACCCGACGAGTGCCCCTGGGACCGATGACCCGACGCCTGCCCGCCTCGCTCGAGGAGCTCCGCGGCCGCCGCGCTGCTCGCTGGATCCGCGAGAGCACGGCCGGCCAGGCAGACAACTTCGGGCCCGACGCCCAGCGGGAGCAACAGGACCGCGCGATCGAGCGCTGGGGACTCGTCGACACGGGCATCGCCTGGTCGGTGGCCCACTCCGGGCGCACGATCGGTGCCACCGCCCAGTGGGCCGAGATGCTCGCCGGCGCCGGCGAGACGTGGGACATCCTGGTCGTCGGGTATGTCAGCCGATTCGCCCGCGACCTCCGGACCGCGGTCAACGCCCGCCACGACCTCCACGCCGCCGGCGCCGCGATCCTGTTCGCCGACGAGCGGGTTCTATCGAGCGACGAGGAGGAGTGGGAGCGCTGGGCCCGCGAGGCGGTCGAGGCCGAGGCCTATAGCCGACGGCTCGGCAAGCGGATCCGCGAGGGGTACGCGGCGAAGCGCCGGCGCCTCGGAATCCCGGGCGGCAACCGATCGCCGCTGGGCACCGTCCGCCGCGGTCGCGAGCTCGAGGTCGACGGGAATGGTCTCGGCATAATCCAAGCGGCCTTTGACCTGGCCGCCGGAGGTGCAACCGATCGGGAGGTCTCGTTGCACCTCGGCCTCGTCAGGGCACACGTCGCCGAGATCCTGACCAACCCGTTCTACGCCGGCCGCCTCCGGACGGGCGAGCCCTCGGCCCTCGGTCCGCTCGTCGACCCGGCGACCTGGTCGCACGTCCAGGTCCTCCGCTCGCGATACAGCCGGCGGCACCGCGGATCCGTCCGCCGGCGTCAGTACGCGCTCGCCGGCCTCCTCGTCTGCCGGGGTTGCGGCCGCCGGCTCACCGGGCACTCCGGCCGATACCGGCACGTCGACGCCTGCGAGGCGTTCCGGGCGGCCGCGCCGCGGCGCCATCGGCGCTTTCAGCGCACGAATCTCGACCACCGGGTACGGGGCGAGAGCTACCCAGCCGAGCTCGTGGAGGACGCGATCGGCGTCGCCCTCCGTCACGTGGCCACGTCCGCAACCCTGGCCGTCGACGCGATCGCCCGGGCAACTGATCCGGGACTGAGGGCGTCTGCGGGCGACACGCTCGCTCAGTTGCGGATCGCCCGGGAGCGTGACGCGGCCGCGCTCCGCTTCGCCCGCGATCGCGACCTGGCCCGTCTCGAGGCGGCCCTCCGACGTCTGGACACCGAATCCGCCGTGTCAGCTGACGCACCGATCCGGACACCAACTGCGGCCGCGGCGCGCGCCTACCTCGAGGACCTGCCGAGGCTATGGGCCGAGACGAGCGAGGTCGGCCGGCGGGCGATCGCCGATGCGGTCTTCGAGCGGGTGGAGATCCTCGGCGTCGAGCACTACTGGCTCGCCGTCACGCCGGCGGCGAAGGCCCACGGCTGGGACGTCGCCGCCGGCGCCGGCAAGATTTCACACTCGATTGGTCAGTCTGGTCGGGGCGAGAGGGATAGCGCCTCGACGAACGACCTGGTCGCGCACCTCCGCCTGATCGAGGCGCCGCCACCGTTTCGCGCGAAACGGTCCGCGTGATCGCGCCCGTGCCCTCGCCCACCTTCCCCACCGCGGAACGCAACCGGCGGGTCTTCGAGATGCACCACGGCGGGGCGACGTATCCCGAGATCGCGGCCGCCTTCGGCATCAGCCGCCAGCGGGCCTACCAGATCGTCGAGCAGGAACGCCACCGCCGGGCGAAGCGCAAGGCGGCTGACCTCGATCTGGCCAGTCAGGCGGCCGGGATCAAGGCTCGCCTCGCCCTGCTCATCCGTGCCCGCGACGCGCTCGGCGATCCCGGCGTCAAGGTCCACGAGGCTCGGGCGAAGGTGCTCACGATCATCGCCCTCGACCTGGCGATCGACGAGGGACGAGCCGAGCTCGCCGTGATCGCCGAGGAGCAGGAGAGCCGCTCGATCGACCGTCTCCTCGGCCTCGTGCCCGAGTGGGGGGACTAGCGCTCCTGAGTACCCTCCCGGCCGTGGAGACCTCCTCGCCCGTCCGGTCGCGCTGCCATCCCTCCTCCTCCCAGCGCGGCCGGACGCGCGGCACGGATGGGCGATGAG
>DASYTG010000019.1:0-12093 GCA_036002525.1 Candidatus Limnocylindrales bacterium | reverse complement strand
CGATGCTGTCCGCCGGCGCGACGGCGGTCCACCATCGCTACCGGGTGCGGAACACGGGCAGCGTGCCGTTCGAGGCGGAGGGCGAGGTCATCGTGACGGGCCCGAGGCGATTCCCCGAGCCAGTGGCCTAGCCCGGCGTCGCGGCCCGCCCGCCGAGCCGGCCGACCACGTGCTCCGCGTCCTCCTGCCACGCGAGCCCTGCCGCACCGCGGCGATCCTGTCGTCACGCCTGCGCCGCCCGAGCTCGGCCGCGAAGACGCGACCTCGTTCGGACAGCTTCCCGGGTGGCCAGCCGGTCGCGATGCCAGCTTCGTTGTCGGTCGCCAGCGGGTGGGTTTCGTAGACGAGCTCCAGCGCCACGCCGGCATCTTCGCCGACCCGCGGGAATCAGCGGAAGTTGATTTGCCCCGATGCGCCGCTGGGGAGGGCTGTGCGCCGCTTGCGGGTCCAGATCCGGGTCACGAGGTCGGGCACCCACCAGCGCAGGAAGTAGAGCCGGCAACCGAGGCAGTAGCCAGTGACGGCGAGGAGGCCCTGGAGGCCGGCGACGGCCAGAGCGAGCGCCCAGCCGAGCGCCGGGGCCGCGGCGACGAACGCCACGAGCGACAGGACGAGCGCCGCGCTGCCGAGCGTCTGAGCGAACCGCGGCGGGTACTCGTGCTCCGGCTCGACCTTGCCGAGGCGGAGTGCCATCGCGAGCCGCCGCCAGGCGATCCCGTAGACCGACCAGCGAAGGCCGAACGCCGCGCTGATTCCGATCGAGGCGAGGGCGATAGCCACGCCGATGGGCGCGTTCAGCACGTACGAGCCGATGAGCAGGAGGCCGGACACGGCCGCACCGAAGCGATGACCGCGCGGGTCGATCATCCGGGCCGGCGGCAGCGTGGCGGCGGCGCCGGCGGGGATTGCGTTAGGCATCCGGGTCTCCTCATCCTCGAGGGGTGGGAGCACATCCTACCGGAATGTCTAGTGGATTACTAGGCATTTGTCGCCGGGTCATGACGAAACGGGCCCGGCGGAAGCCGGACCCGTCCGTCAACGACGCACGCAGGGTGGGGCTCAGGCCTCCGAAGCGTCCGGCTGCGGCTGCGACGGCGCAGTGGGCCCCGTCTCACCGCGGACGTCGAAGGATGCGAGGAACTGCTCGAAGAACTCGCGCTGGCTCGCCGCATCACTCGCGTTGCTTTCGAAGATCACGTCGTAGCCGCGGCCGGCGGCGAGAAACGCTGCGTCGATGCCGAGCATTTCTACGCCGTCATACGCAATGTCGTAGAAGATCACCTGTGCGGGGGCGCCTCCAACAGAGGACGTCAGGTTCGCGGTCACCCGACCCCCCTCGTGCTCGATCAACTCGATGCTTTCCAATGCCCACAGCTTCAGGCTGGCGGACGGGTCAACCGGCATCGAGTAGATGAAGATCGAGTCCAGGCCCGGTCCATCGAGACGAAGCCCGGTCGACGTCGGTGTCAGGTCCCAGCCCTCGGGAATCGCGAACGAGTAGCTTGCACCTGGAGGTGCGACGACGACCCAGACGTCCTCGGGGCGTTGGATCTCGTCCTGGGACGGCATGCTCGTCACGAGGAATTCGAGGTCCATTGACATCGGGGTTGTCCCCGCGGCGTCGAGTTGTGACCACCGGACGCTGATCGTGATGCCCGCGAGAGTGCCGTCCTTCTTCGCATAGAAGCCGAGTTCGAGGTCGGACGAACGGACGCCGTCCGGCAGGAACCCGAGGGTCTCCGGGTCAATGGCCGTGGCCGGAACGACGAGCCGAGTGAGGGTCCTTCCCCCGCGAACGACCTCGCCGTCGGGCTTCAGCTCGTCGAGTCGGTCCAGGAGCGACGCGACGCCCGAGCGCGCGCTGGAGGTCTGGGAACCACCGGGGCTCCTGCCCGGTTCTTGCTCGAGCCACGGACCGTTCCGGGTTCGTGTGTACGTACGGCCATCGAGGACGACCTGCGCCACCGTTGTGGCGTCCTTGCCCGTACCGACGACCACGATTGTGCGCGAGTCCCGATCATCGAAGGCGAAAGAGCCTTCGATCGAGATGCTGCGCGCCCCGGCGGTCGCGGTTCCGGAGATCGACCCGCTGGCGCTCGACATCCTCGAGAGATGCTCGAGGAAGAGCACCTCGACCGGGGTCGGCGGCGGAGCCGGTGTCGCTGACACTGTCGCCGTAGGCGGCTCGGTGGGCGGCGGTGCCGCGCCGGCCGCGGTGCAACCAGCGACGATTGCCGCGATAACGATGATTCCTTGGATCGCTGTGGTTCGTTGCCTGATCACGGCTCATTCCTCCAATTTCCTGCCTGTCCCCCGGGTATGAGCCTTCGGCTAAGACCACGCGTGCGCATCGGGCAAGTGACTTACAGCCGGCGCCGGCGCGGGCTCGTTTTGAGGCGTTCGGGTGATCCAGCAACGGGTTGTTTGCGACCGGCGCGTAAGATCAGGACCCGGAGGGGGTCACGAGTCAGGATTTCGTCGGCCGTACCGAGGAGCTGCGGCGCCTCGAGCGAGCGCTCGACAGCGCCAACGCGGGTCAGCCTCGGGTCGTGCTGATCCTCGGCGAGGCCGGGGTCGGCAAGACGCGACTGGTTCACGAATTTTGTGCACGGGCGGCAGACGCCGGCGCGCTGGTGCTCGAGGGCGGATGCATGCCGCTCCCCTCGGGCCCGATCCCGTTCCTGCCACTCACCGCCGCGCTCCGCGCGCTGACCCGTGCATTGCCGGCCGCGGAGGTGCGGGTGGTCCTCGGACCTGCACAGGCCGACCTGACACCGTTGTTGCCCGAGCTGGGGATCCCGGATGCAGCAGAATCCCCGGCCCCCGAGGGACCTCTGGGGCGAGCCCGGTTATTCGAGACGATCCTCGGCGTCGCCGAGCGTCTGACCGAGCGAAGGCCGGTGATCCTGGCCATCGAGGACCTCCAATGGGCCGACCGCTCGACGCTCGACCTCCTCGTGTTCCTCGTCGCCAGTCTCCGGATCGGCAAGGTCCTGCTGATCGCGACGTGCCGCGCCGAGGCCCTCCACGAGCGGGCCGACCTGCTGCAGTTCGTCGCGGAGCTCGACCGGAGGCCCGCCGTGGAGAGAATCGAGCTGCGGCCGTTCAGTCGGCGCGAGCTGGCCGAGCAGTTCAAAGCGGTGACCGGTCGCCCTCCGCGACCCAGCGAGCTGGGGGGACTGCTCGTCCGGAGCGGCGGAAATCCGTTCCTCGCCGAGCAGCTCCTGACTGCGCTGCTCGCGCACCCAGGAGAAATGGCAGCGCCGACCGAGGCGACGATTCCCGCGGCCCTGGACGACATCGTTGCCGCGAAGCTGGCCCGGCTCACCCCGGAAGCCCAGTGGATCGTACGGGTCGCAGCGATTGCCGGAGGACCGGTCTCGGCGGCGGTTCTCGAGTCAGCTGCGAGTCGCGCCGGAGACCGGGGCGGCATCCTGGATTTCGCGGTTCGTGAAGCGATCGATGCCGGAATCCTCGACGCGCACGACGACCCGAGCGGTGAGGAGATCCTCGCCTTCCGGCACGACTTGCTCCGCGAGCTCGCTGGAAGGCCACGTCCTCGCTCGGAGGAACAGCGCATCCACGCCAGCTACGCCGAACTCCTGGCCGCGCGCGCACCGATGGATCCGGCCTCGATCATCCGTGTTGCGCACCACTGGTACGAGGCCGGAGAAGCGGAGCGCGCGCTGCCGGCAACCGTCACGGCAGCCGAAGCGGCTGAGCGCCTCTTCGCGTTCGCCGAGGCCAGCCTCCAGTATTCGCGTGCACTCGAATTGTGGGATCGCGTTCGGGCCGCGGATGACCGGGTCACCGTGGATCGGGTGGACCTGCTGCAGCGAGCCGGGGAAGCCGAGCTCCTCGCCGGCGATGCTACGCGGGCGGTCGAGCTGCTTCGCGAAGCCATCGATGAGCCTGCGGTCAATGCGGACGCAGGTCGGGCGAGCGTCCTCCACGGGCGGCTGCGCGTCGCGCTATGGCAGGCCGGCAGCCGCGCGGAGGCGATTGGAGACGCCGAGACAGCGCTCGCATCCATCTCCGCCGCCGAGGGGAGCGTGGAACGCGCCCTCGCCGAGTCACACCTGGCGGCCCTCCTGATGGAGACAGGCGAGATTGAACGATCGCTCGAGATGGCCAGGAGCGCGGCGAATACGGCGCGAGCAGCCGGCGCGACGAGGGAGGAGGCGCTTGCACTCGGTACCGTCGGGGCGGACCTGATCCAGCTCGGGCGGCTGTCCGAGGGGCTCGACCAGATCCGCGCCGTGTGGCGGCGAACGATCGAGCTCGGTCAGGCGCTCGGGATAGCCATTGCCATCGACCGGCTCACCGAGGCACTCGACGAAACGGCCAGGTACGAGGAGGCCGTCGTCGTGGGCGAGCAGGGACTCGACACGGCGCGTCGGATGGGCCTCGCGCATAGCTTTGCGCCGTTCGTCGCTGCGGCACTCGCCGACGCGCTGGAGCGGCTGGGTCGTTGGGACGAGGCATGGTCGCTGTGCCGCGAGACCGCGGACGGGGTCCTGCCGACGTCGGCGCGTCAGCGGCTCGATGGCGTCGCGGCTCGCATCGCCACGAGGCGCGGGCGCTTCGCGGAGGCGGACGAGCTGATCGCGGCGATCTCGCCGGAGGAGGCCAACGGCGAGATGCAGCAGTCGCTGGAAGTCCTGCAGCTCGAGCGCCGGATCATGGCCCCAGATCGGGACGACGTCGGGAACGGTTCAGTCCGCCCCGACGGCGCAACTCCGGTGGCCGCATCAGCACGCTGGCGGCAATCGATCGGAGACCTCGTCGCCCTACTCGCGCGCGCCGACGCAGACGCGGCGGAGCGAGCGCGTGCGATGCGGGACGAAGCCGGACGCGAGGACGCCGCGCGGCGGGCCAGAGGTCGAGTGAGAGTCCTCGAGCGGCTTCGTAGAGACGCAACACCAGAGGTTGGTGCGCTGATCGAGCCGTATGAGCTACTCGCGGCGGCAGAAGCGGCAAGAGCTCGGACGCAGCCGCGGCGCGGGGACGCGGTGCGCTGGTCCGAGGCGCGGCGGGCGTGGCACGAGCGCGATGTGCCGTACGTCGCGGCATATGCCGCCTTGCGGGAGACCGAGTGCCTTCTCGCGGCCGGCGGGCCTCGCCCCGAAGCGGAGCGCCTCGTTCAGGAGGCCCTTGCGACCGCTACCGCCCTCGGGGCGGATCCACTACGTGCGGAGGTCGAGTCGGTCGCTCGGCGTGGCCGGCTCTCGACGCAGCCGTCGGGCGCCGCCGAGCCCGACGTCCGGCCGGCAGCCCAAGCTGCTGACCGTCTGGGCCTCACGCCCCGCGAGCGCGAAATTCTCGGGTATGTCGCGGCCGGATGGACGAACCGCCAGATGGCCGAAGCGCTCTTCATCAGCCCGAAGACGGCAAGCGTGCATGTCTCCCACATTCTCGACAAGCTCGGTGTCGAGGGACGAGTCCAGGCGGCGACGATTGGCGTCCGCCTCGGCCTCGCCGACGCCGTTCCGCCCGAGCCCGCCAGCCCGCGACGCGCTCGCTGATCGGTGCCGGGCAGGGTCGGCCGCGGGGAGAGCGTGGTTGCATGACTATGCATCCTCCTGTATAGTCATGCGTCGATGATGACAGTCGAGTCGGCTTCCACCAGCAGCTCCCGGCAACCCACCCCCGGCGCCCGGATTCGGGTCGCGATCGTCGGCGCGACGGGCTACGTCGGTTCGGAGCTCGTCCGCCTCCTGTCCCGGCATCCGGACGTCGAGATCGTCGGGCTCGTCGGGCGGGATCGCTCGAACGAGCCGATCGAGGCCACCCACGCGCACCTCGCGACGACCGGCCTGAAGGTCGACACCGAGCGGCCCGAGGCGGACGCCGTCTTCCTCGCCCTGCCCCACGGGACCGCCGCGGCGCAGGTGCCGCAGATCGCGGCCGACGGCACGGCCGTCATCGACCTCGGGCCCGACTTCCGGCTTCGCAACCCGGCCGACTATCCGCGGTGGTACGGCTTCGAGCATCCCAGCGCCGAGCTGCTGGCGACGGCGGTGTACGGGCTGCCAGAGCTCCACCGGGCCGAGCTGAAGGCGCTCGTCGAGGAGCCAGTCGCGATCGTCGGGTCGCCGGGCTGCTACCCGACGACGACCCTCCTCGCGCTCGCCCCGCTCGCCCGGGCCGGGTTGATCGGCGACCTCGTCGTCGACGCGAAGAGCGGCGTCTCCGGCGCGGGTCGCGAGGCGAAGCCCGAGATGATGTTCGGCGAGGTCGACGAGAGCGTGAAGGCATACGGGCTGGGGGGCCATCGCCATGTCGCGGAGATCGAGCAGGAGCTGGCGTTCGTCGGCGCGGCCGCGGGTCAGGGAGCCGGTGCGAACCCCGGCGCGGCCGGGGTCGACTTCCTGCCCCATCTCATCCCGATGACCCGCGGCATCCTCGCCACGTGCCACGTACGACCTACCCGGCCGGTGACCCAGTCGGAGCTCGACGCGCTGTACGTGGCCGCGTACGCGGACGAGCCGTTCGTCACGGTCGTGCCCGCGCCCCCGGCCACGAAGCACGTCACCGGCAGCAACCACGCGCGGGTCCACGTCCGCCTCGACGAGCGGACCGGATGGATCATCGCCCTGGGCGTGATCGACAATCTCGTGAAGGGCGCGGCGGGCCAGGCGGTCCAGGCGTTCAACCTCGTCCACGGGCTGCCCGAGACGGCCGGCCTCGAACAGCTCCCGCTGGCGCCATGACGACGGTCCGCGATCGGGTCGCGGCGCGGGCGGCCGAGTCGGCCGTGCTCGAGGCCCTGCCGAGCGACCTCCCGGCCGTCGAGCGGCGGGCGGCGATCCCGGACGGATTCCGCGCCGCCGCTGGGATTGCCGGGATCAAGGCTTCGGGTCGTCCCGACGTCGCGTTGATCGTCCGCCGCGGCAAGGAGACCTTCCCGGCCGCAGCCGTCTTCACGCCGAACCGGTTTGCCGCGGCCCCGGTTCGCCGATCGCGCCTGAATCTGCTCGCCACGGAGCCCGGCGGCAATGGCGGGTTCGGTTATGCCGACGCGGTCGTCTGCACGAGCGGCTGCGCGAATGCCGCGACGGGGGCCGCCGGGGACGCGGACCAGGCCGAGGTCGGGCGGATGGTCCACGAGGCGACCGGGGCGCACGAGGATCGCGTCCTCCACCTCTCGACGGGGCTCATCGGCACGCGGCTGCCGCTCGACCGGGTGGGCCCGGCGATCGCCGCGCTGGCGCCTTCGCTTGCCTCGACCGACGAGGCACTCCTCGCCGCGGCGGAGGCGTTTCGGACGACGGATTCGGTCGTCAAGGTGGCGACCGCGTCGGTGGACCTGCCCGCGCCCGGCGGCCGCGGTCGATCTGCGGTGCCCGTTCGCGTCACGGGGATCGCCAAGGGTGTCGGGATGATTCATCCGACGATGGCGACGATGCTCTCGGTCCTCGTCACCGACGCCGGCGCCTCGCCGCGGCTCCTCTGGGAGGTCCTCCGCCAGGCGACCGCCCGGACCTGGAACCAGCTGACGGTCGACGGCGACACGAGCACGAACGACACGGTCTTCCTGCTCGGCTCGGGCGCAGCGGGCGTCATCGTCGACGAGCGCACCCGGGCCGCGTTCGCCGGTGCCGTCGAGGCGGTCGCGCGCGACCTCGCCCGGCAACAGGCGGCCGACGGAGAAGGTGCGACCGCGCTCATCACGTGCCAGGTCTCGGGGGCGGTCGACGACGCCGAGGCTCGGGCGGTTGCTCGGGTCGTCGTCTCGTCGTCGCTCGTCAAGACCGCGGTCCACGGCCGCGACCCGAACTGGGGCCGGATCGCGGGCGCGGCCGGCAACGCGGCGCTGGCCCGGGCCGCGGTCCTCGAGGCGGCGGGGTTGCCTGCGCCCGAAGCGCGGGAGCGGGGCGGTTCGGCGGCCCAGGTGGACCCCGACAAGCTGCGGATCGCCATCGCCGGGCATCTCGTCTACGACGGCCCGTCGGGCGGCCCGATCGAGTTCGACCGGGAGGCGGCCCGACGCGACATGGCCGGCAAGGAGGTCCTGCTCCGGCTCGACCTCGGACTGGGCGACGGGAGGGGCGAGGCGTTCGGCTGCGACCTCACCGAGGCCTACGTCATCGAGAACAGCGAGTACACGACATGACGTCGCCGATGCGGCGGTCCATGACGGCGTTGCCGCCTGCGCGCGGTCGCTCACGCACGTTGGAGTGCGCTCGCTCCCGTGCTCGTCGTCGCCTTGTCCTGGCCTCGCCGGATCGGCAACGGAGAGGCAACCCATGAGCGAAGTGGTGGTCGTCAAGCTCGGCGGGACGACGATCGCGGACCAGCGCCAGGTCCTCGAGGAAGTCGCCGCGGTCGCGCGCCGCCGACCCGTGGTCCTCGTCCACGGCGGCGGCAAGCGGATCACCGAGTGGCTCGATCGGCTTGGCGTCCCGTCCCGCTTCGAGGGCGGGCTTCGCGTCACGGACGCAGCGTCGCTCGAGGTCGCCGCGGCCGTGCTCCGCGGCGTCGTCAACAGCGAGCTCGTATCCGCGCTCCGCGACCTCGGTGTCGACGCCGTGGGCCTGTCGGGCGTCGACGGCGGGCTCCTCGTCGCGGAGCGGGTCCCGAACCTCGGGCTCGTCGCGCACGTCGTCGGCCTGCGGCGAGACCTGCTCGACGCTATCCTCGTCACCGGCCAGGTCGCCGTCGTCGCGCCGCTCGCCCGCGACGAACAGGGCGTCGTCTGCAACGTCAACGCCGACGACGCCGCCGCGGGGATCGCCGCCGGTCTTGGCGCGCGGCAGCTCGTGCTCCTGACCGATGTCGATGGGATCCGCGACTCGGACGGCAACCGGATCGACGCGCTCGGCGCGGCCGACGCCGAAGCCCTGATCGCCTCCGGCGTCATCGCGGGCGGCATGGTGCCGAAGGTCCGCGCGGCGCTCGCCGCGCTGACGTGGCCCGGCACGGAGGCCGTCATCGCCGATTCGGCCGCTCCGAAGGCCCTCGAGCGGGCGCTCGGCGATCCGACCTTCGGGACGCGGGTCACGGCCGAGCCGGCCGGGGTGGGCGCGGCATGAACGGGACGGGCCGATGAACGGCACGGGCCGATGAACGGGACCGACAAGCGCGCCCGCCAGCGGGCGATCCGGGACCTCGTCGCGCGCGAGCCGATCGGCAGCCAGCAGGAGCTCGCGGTCCGGCTCGCCGAGCGAGGCATCACCGCGACCCAGGCGACGGTCAGCCGCGACATCGCGGAGATGGGCCTCGTCCGCGTCGCCCGCCACGGCGGCCACTCGTGGATGGCGCCCGAGGACGTCGCCGCGCCGCCACCGGCCCGCGCGCCGCGGGACGAACGCCTCCGGCGGATCCTCGTCGACATCCCGGTCACGGTCGGGCGGAGCGGCCTCATCCTCGTCCTGACCGGCTCGCCGGGAACGGCAGGGGCGATCGCCCAGGCGATCGACGAGTCCTCGCTCAGCGAGCAGGAGGGCACGCTCGCCGGCGACAACACGCTCCTCGTGCTCTTCGCCGACGAGACGCGCCTTGAGCGCTGGCTCGACCGCTTCCGGGAGATCCAGGAACTACCCTCAGCCTTGACCGGAGTGCCGTCATGAACAAGGTCGTCCTCGCCTATTCCGGCGGACTCGACACGTCCGTCGCCGTCGCCTGGTTGCGCGAGCAGTTCGGTGTCGAGGTCGTCACGCTGACCGTCGACGTCGGCGGCGGTTCGCTACGCGAGGGTGTCGAACAGCGGGCGATGTCCGCCGGGGCGTCACGGGCGTACGTCGTCGACGCGCGGGAGCGGTTCGTGACCGACTTCGTCTGGCCTCACCTCCAGGCAAACGCGCTATACCAGGGCGCCTACCCGCTGGCCACGGCGCTGGCGCGTCCGTTGATCGCCCAGCTGCTCGTCGAGGTCGCCAAGCGGGAGGGCGCCGACGCGGTCGCTCACGGCTGCACGGGCAAGGGCAACGACCAGGTTCGGTTCGACGTCGCCGTCCATGCCCTCGACCCGGGGCTCGAGGTCGTCGCCCCGATGCGGGTCGGGATGGGCCTGTCGCGGGAGGAGGAGATCGACTACGCGGCCGAGCGCGGGATCGAGATCCCGATCACGAAGGCGTCGCCGTACTCGATCGATGTCAACCTGTGGGGCCGGTCGATCGAGACGGGCGTGCTCGAGGACCCCTGGGTGTCGCCACCGGCCGACGTCTACGAGTGGACCATCGATCCCGTGAAGGCGCCGAAGCCGACCGAGGTCACGCTCGCCTTCGAGGGCGGGATCCCGGTGTCGCTCGACGGCGATCGCCTGTCGCCCGTCGACCTCGTCGACCGTGTTAGCACGCTAGCAGGGCAGCATGGTATCGGGCGGATCGATCACGTCGAGGACCGCCTCGTCGGGATCAAGAGCCGCGAGATCTACGAGGCGCCGGCAGCGGCCGTCCTCCATGCCGCTCATCGCGCCCTCGAGGGCCTGACCCTGTCGAAGGACACGATCCGGTTCAACCGGCTCGTCGCCGACGAGCTCGCCCGGCTGACGTACGACGGGCTCTGGTTCAGCGCCCTCCACCGCGACCTCCGCGGCTACGTCGCGTCGTCCCAGCGGGTCGTCTCGGGCGAGGTCCGGATCCGGCTCGATCACGGGTCGGCCATCGTCGCCGGGCGCCGCTCGCCGCTCTCGCTCTACGACAAGAACCTCGCCACGTACGACGAGGGCGACGCGTTCGACCATGCGTCGGCGGTCGGGTTCATCGAGATCTTCGGGCTCCCGCTGCGGGTCGAGGCCGCGCGCCACGGGGCCGTCGGGCCGCACTACGGAGCTGCCTGGACGTGGACCGAGCCGCTCCTCGACGGCCTGTCGACGACCGTCGCGGATCGGGAGGCGACCCCGGTGGGTTGAGCGGGTCGTTATCCCCCGCCAGCTGACCGCCACTCGGCGTAGCGAGCGTCGACAACCGGCGCGATCCGGTCGTAGGTCTCCCACGTGTCAGGTATCGAATACCCGTCGACCTAGTCGCCGAATGTGGCCACGAGATCCGAGAAGTAGAGCGTGTCGCGCTCCGCGTAGTAGAAGTCCGAAAACGCCTCGCCCTCCTCGTTGAGCATTGACGAGCTGAGCTTGCCGTCGACCTCCTCCCTCAGGGCGGTACCGAGCCTGGCTCGCTTCCGGACGGCCTCCACTGCCGTCGAGTCGAGGAGCGTCGGGTTCACGAGCCCGCGGTGGATGAGCCAAGTCAGGTACATCCCGATGTGAACGAAGCCCTGTGATGGCGGCCTGCCAGCCGGAAACTCCCCGCCGACATGCCAATCCCAATCGTCGTATTTGCTCGCCCCGCCCCGTTTCGCCCGACCTCCCTTGCCGGTGGGGACGTTTGACCTGGCCACTCGACGGTCGCCGACCTCCTCCACACGGACGTACTTCAACGCATCAAGGCGGACCTTCCTCCCCCGCTCGACGGCGGACATGAACTCCGCTTCCGCCAGCGCGACCGCTTGCCAGACGTCGAGCCGGCCAGTCTCGGCGTCGGCCGAAGGGACGACGGCATCGAGCACGGGCAGCCACAGGTCGAGTTCACTTTCGCGGGCCAGCGCCGCCACGACCGGACCGAGCTCGTCGACGAGGTCGATGTCGATCCCGAGGCGAACTGCGGTCTCTTCTCGCGCAACCCGGAAGCGCGGCCGCCATTGCCCGGGCGGCTTCGCTCGCGGATCGGCATTTGGGCCCGGGGGCCAATGGCCGGGCGGCCACGTTTCGCGACGAGCGAGACAACGGCCCGCAAACGTGTCGAGTCGCTCGCGGGCGCTGTACGCGATCCCTGCTCTCGGCGCGGCGAGCAACACGACCTCGAAATCGCCCGGGTCGCTGCCGTCCGCCGGGGGGAAATCGTCCCGTGTCAGGTCCACCCCACCATGATGCGCGATGATCGGCGGGTGACGACTGAGTCTCCGATCCTCCACGGACGCCCCGACCGGCGACGCGTGCCGCCCGGCGAGCGCGCCGAGCGGCGGCTCCGCGAGCTGTCGTTCCTCCACGAGTTCGCCCAGCTGGCGACGCTGGCCCGCGATTGGGACGAGCTCATGCGGACCGTCGTCGACAGGACGACCGAGGCGATGGGCGTCGAGGTCTGCTCGTTCTAC
>DASYTG010000018.1:0-6513 GCA_036002525.1 Candidatus Limnocylindrales bacterium | reverse complement strand
GCGGGCACCGGGACCCGCGATCCAGGAGGTCGAAGATCGCTCGAGTGAGGGGCATCGGCCGTCCGGTGAGACGGTCAGGCTCCCAGGCCCGAACGAACTGCCGGATTGTCGCCGGCAGGACACGGGAGACGACTATCCAGGACCTCGGGCAGAAGGCCCGAGGCTTTTTGTTTGGCCGTGGACCTGGCCGCCCACCATCTCGACCCATGCCGGCGTTGGCGGCCTCCGCTGCTCGCTCGCGTACGTTCAGTACGCTCGCTTCGCTGCTCACCCGCCGCCTTGGCCTGGGCCGTCTGGCGGGCGGGACCCGGTTCGGGAGTGACTGGTAGTGCCGGCCACCGTGATCGTCGGGCTCCAGTGGGGCGACGAGGGGAAGGGCAAGACCACCGACTTCCTCGCCGAGCAGGTCGCGATGGTCGTCCGTTACCAGGGCGGCGACAACGCCGGCCACACCGTCGTCAGCGGCGACGAGGTGTTCAAGCTCCACCTCGTGCCGTCGGGCGTGCTCTACCCCCATATCACGTCGGTCATCGGGAACGGCGTCGTCGTCAATCCCGCCACGCTCATCTCCGAGCTCGACATGCTCGCCGCGCGCGGGATCGACACGTCGCGGGTCCGGGTGAGCCGGGCAGCCCACGTGATCATGCCGTACCACGTCGCGCTCGACCGGGCGATGGAAGCGCGCCTCGGCAAGGGCAAGGTCGGGACGACGGGACGGGGGATCGGGCCTGCATATGGCGACCGGGCGTGGCGGGTAGGACTCCGAATGGAGGATCTGCTCGATCGGCCGACGCTGTGCGACCGCATCGAGCGAGTGCTCGCCGACAAGAATCCGCTGCTCGCGATTCACGGCATCGCGCCGCTCGAGGCGGACGCCCTCGCCGACCAGGCGGCCGCGTGGGGCGAGCGCCTGCGCGATCACCTCGACGATACGACCGCGCTCGTCCAGGACGCCTTGCGGCGTGGCGATCATGTCCTCCTCGAGGGCGCCCAGGGGACGCTCCTTGACCTCGACCACGGCAGCTACCCGTACGTCACCTCGTCGAACCCGGTCGCCGGCGGGGCCTGCACCGGCGGTGGGATCGGTCCGCTCCAGGTCGACGAGGTCATGGGGGTGATGAAGGCGTATTCAACCCGGGTCGGGTCGGGGCCCTTCCCGACGGAGCTGACCGACGGGGTGGGAAAGGGGATCGCCGAGCGGGGGCGCGAGGTCGGGACGACGACCGGCCGGCCGCGCCGGGTCGGCTGGTTCGATGCCGTGCCACTCCGCCACGCCGTGGCGATCAACAGCGTGAGCAGCATCATGCTCAACAAGCTCGACATCCTGTCGGGGATCGATTCGATCTCGCTGTGCGTCAGCTACGAGATCGACGGGCGGCGCGTCGACAGCTGGCCGTCGAGCGTGGCGGCCCTCGCGCGCGCGAATCCGATCTATGACCAGTTCCCCGGCTGGGACGAGGACCTCCACGACGTTCGCGCCCTCGCCGACCTGCCGGCCAACGCCCGCCAGTACGTGGCCGCCCTCGAAGAGCACGCCGGCGTCCCGATCGTCCTCCTGTCGGTCGGTCCGGAGCGGACACAGACGATCGAGCGCGCCTGGCGGCCGATGCGCCGGCGCCCGGTGATGCCCGCGTGAGCATTCACCAGCCGACGCGGATTCTCCTCGTCGGCGGCGGTGGCCGGGAGCATGCGCTCGCCTGGAAGCTTGCCGCGGAACCGGGCGTCAACGAGGTCATCGTCCTCCCGGGCAGCGACGGGGTCGCCGAAGTGCCGCGCGTGCGGGTCGCCGGTGGGCGGGTCGACCCGGGGGCCGTCGTCGACCTGTGCCGGTCGAGGGCGGTCGAGCTGGTCGTGATCGGGCCCGAGCAGCCTCTGGCCGACGGCCTCGTCGACGAGCTGCAGGACGCCGGGGTCCTGGCGTTCGGCCCGACGGCGGCGGCCGCCCGGATCGAGACCTCGAAGGCGTTCTGTCACGAGATCGCGGCCGCCGCCGGCGTCCGGATGGCCCGGTCGCGGACATGCGGTTCGGCAGTGGAGACGATCGACGCGATCGTGGAGCTGGCCGGCGAGGGCCGCGGATTCGTGGTCAAGCAGGACGGCCTGGCGGCGGGCAAGGGCGTCACGGTGTACGAGGCCGCCGACACGGAGCGCGCCCGGCGCGACGTCGAGGCGCTCTTCGGTGACAACCCCGCGGCCACGGTCGTCGTCGAGGAGCGGCTCGACGGCAGGGAGGCCAGCGTCATCGCCATCACCGACGGTCGTGACCTCCTGGCGCTGCCGGCGGCTCGCGATCACAAGCGGCTTCGCGACGGCGACGAAGGCCCGAACACCGGCGGGATGGGCGCCTACAACCCGCTGCCGGACCTCCCGGACGAGGCCGTCGTCGAGGTCGTCGCCTCGTTCCACCGGCCGGTCGTCGCGGAGCTCGCCCGGCGCGGTAGCCCGTTCGTCGGGGCGCTCTATGCCGGCCTGATGCTGACCGCGGACGGGCCGGTCCTGCTCGAGTTCAATGCCCGCTTCGGCGATCCGGAGACGCAGGTGATCCTGCCGCGACTCGCGACGGCCCTCGGGCCGGTCCTCCGCGCCGCCGCGCGCGACGAGCTGGCACGGGCCGTCTCCTCGTTGCACCTCAGGGAACCGATCCTCCCGACCGCCGGGCTGGCGACGGTCGGAATCGTCCTCGCCGCCGCGGGCTATCCGGGGACCCGAAGCGCGGGCGAGCCGATCGAGGGGATAGAGGCAGCCAGCGCCGACGGCGGGCTCGTGTTCCACGGGGGAACGCGGCGCGGGCCCCATGGCGGGTGGACAACCGAGGGCGGGCGGATCCTCACGGTTGTCGGTCGGGGTCGGGACCTCGTCGAGGCCCGCGCCGCCGCCGAGCAAGCCGCCGATCGGATCAGCTGGCCCGGCATGCAACGGCGCCGGGACATCGCCGCTCATCTCCCGGTGCCCGAGGCGGTCGCGTGATCCGGCGCTACACGCTCGCGGAGATCGGGGCCCTGTGGACCGAGGAGGCCCGCTTCGAGCAGATGCTCCGGGTCGAGCTGGCCGTCGCCCGAGCCCAGGTGGCTCGCGGGATCGTGCCCGCGAACGCGCTCGCGGCGATCGAGTCCCGGGCCCGCGTCGACGTGAAGCGGATCGCCGAGATCGAGAAGACGACCGACCACGACATCGCCGCGTTCGTGAGCCAGGTCGCAGAAAGCGTCGGGCCGGAGGGCCGCTACCTCCACCTCGGCCTGACGAGCAGCGACGTCGTCGACACCGGGCTGGCGCTCCAGCTGCGGGCCGCCGGGGAGCTGCTCCTGCGGGACGCCGACCGGCTCCTCGCCGCCCTCGTCGCGCGCGCCCGCGCCGAGGCGAACACCGTGATGATGGGCCGGACCCATTCGGTCCACGCGGAGCCGACGACCCTCGGGCTGAAGCTTGCCGGATGGGCATTTGAGGTTCACCGCGGACGGGTCCGCCTTACTGCCGCGGTCGAGGAGATCGCCACCGGCAAGATCTCGGGACCGGTAGGGACGTACAGCCACCTCGGGCCTGACGTCGAGGCCGAGGTTCTCGTCGAGCTGGGCCTGCGAGCCGACCCGGTCAGCACCCAGATCGTCCAGCGCGACCGGCACGCGGCGCTTCTGGCAGCGATCGCGATCCTGGGCGGGTCACTCGAGCGATTCGGGACGGAGATCCGCAACCTCCAGCACACCGAGATCGGCGAGCTCCAGGAGCCATTCAGGACGGGCCAGAAGGGCTCGTCCGCGATGCCCCACAAGCGCAACCCGATCGTGGCCGAGCGGATCGCCGGGCTCGCCCGCCTGCTCCGCGGCTACGCCCACACGGCGCTCGAGAACCAGCCGCTGTGGCACGAGCGCGACATCAGCCACTCGTCGGCCGAGCGGGTGATCCTCCCCGATGCGACGATCCTCCTCGACTACATGCTCGTGAAGATGACCGGCCTGATCGACGGCCTCGTCGTCCGGTCGGAGCGGATGCGCGAGAACATCGAGCGCGGGCTCGGCCTCCATGCGAGCAGCCGGGTCCTCGTCGCGCTCGTCGAGCAGGCCGGCTTGTCGCGCGAGGATGCATACGCGATCGTCCAGCGGGCCGCCTTGCGGGCGGCGGACGAGCGCCGGCCGCTCCGCGACCTGTTGGCGATCGACCGGACGGTCGCCCAGAAGCTCAGCCTGGCCCAGCTCGACGCCTGCTTCGACGACGCCGCGTTCCTCAGGCACGTGCCGGCGGTCATCGGCCGGCTCGACGTCCTCGTCGCCGCCGCGGCGAAGGCGGGCCCGCCCGTGAGGGCGACCTCCGCCGTGAAGGCGGGCCGATGACGACCTCCTCCTTCGTCCGGTCCGGCAAGGTCCGGGACCTCTACGCGATCGGTGCCGACCGGCTCCTGCTCGTCGCATCCGACCGGATCAGCGCGTTCGACGTAGTCCTGCCCACGGCAGTCCCCGACAAGGGCAAGGTCCTCACCGGCCTGTCGCGGTTCTGGCTCGCCGAAACGGCCGCCATCGTCGCGAACCATCTCCTCGCCACCGACCTCGACGACGTCGACCCGATGGACTGGCCTCGCGTCGCCGGCGATGACCGACGGGCCCGGGCCGACGAGCTGCGCGGCCGGGTGATGGTCTGCCGCCGGGTCGACGTCCTGCCGGTCGAGGTCATCGTCCGCGGCTACGTCGCCGGCTCGGGCTGGAAGGACTACGCGGCGACGGGGTCGATCTCGGGGATCCGCCTGCCGGCCGGCCTGCGCGAGGGCGACCGGCTGCCCGAGCCGATCCTCACGCCGTCGACGAAGGCGGACCTCGGTCTCCACGACGAGACGATCACGTTCGACGTCATGGCGAAGCTCGTCGGCACGGCGCTGGCGGAGAAGGTTCGATCGGCCGCGCTTCGCCTCTACGAGTTCGGCGCCGGGAGATGCGAGCCGGCCGGAATCATCCTGGCCGACACGAAGTTCGAGTTCGGCGTCTGGCCCGGCGACGAGGACCTCGTGCTCGTCGATGAGGTCCTGACTCCCGACTCGTCGCGCTTCTGGGACGCCGCGGCGTGGTCGCCCGGCGGACCCCAGTCGAGCTTCGACAAGCAGTACGTGCGCGACTGGCTCGAGACCCAGCCGTGGGACAAGCGCGACCCGGGCCCGGAGCTGCCGCCGCACGTCGTGGCCGGGACGCGGGCACGCTACGTCGAGGCGTTCGAGCGGATCACCGGCGCGAGGTTCGACCGGTACCTCGAGGAGGACCGCATCGACCCATGACGACCTTCCGGTTCGCCGTCAACGTGACCCCCAAGCCGGGGATCCTCGACCCCCAGGGCAGGGCCGTCGAGGGGAGCCTCGGCCACCTCGGGATCGAGGGAGTGTCGGACGTCCGGGTCGGGCGGCGGGTTGAGCTGACCGTCGAGGCCGCGGACGAGCGAGCGGCCCGGGCCGTCGTCGAGCGGCTGGCGTCGGAGCTCCTCTCGAACCCGCTCATCGAGGCGTACGCGGTCGAGGTGCTCGGCGGGGCGTCGTCGACTCGTTCGGTGGAGGCGATCCGGTGACGGTCCGTATCGGCGTCGTCGTCTTCCCCGGCTCGAACCGCGACGTCGATGCCGTCAATGCGCTCGAGCTGGCGGGCGCCGAGCCGGTGCGCCTGTGGCACGAGCAGGCGTCTCTCGACGGAGTGTCCGGGGTCCTGCTGCCGGGCGGCTTCGCGTACGGCGACTACATCAGGGCAGGCGTGATCGCCCGGTTCAGCCCGGTGATGCGGTCGGTCGCGGCGTTCGCGGCCGAGGGCGGGCTCGTCCTCGGGATCTGCAACGGCTTCCAGGTCCTCGCCGAGGCCGGCCTCGTGCCCGGCGCCCTCCTCCGCAACCACGGCCTGCGTTTCGTCTGCCGGCAGGTCGCGATCGTGCCGGAGCGCCTCGACTCGCCGTTCACGTCGCTCGTCGGCGAGCGGCGGGCGCTCCGGATGCCGGTCGCCCACGGCGAGGGCAGGTACTACGCCGACGACGCGACGCTGGACGCGCTGGAGCGGGAGGGTCAGGTCCTCTTCCGCTATGCGTCCCTCGACGGCACGCCGGCTCGATCGGCCGACGACCCGGCCAACCCGAACGGCTCACTCCGCGGGATCGCCGGGGTGGCAAACGCGGCCGGCAACGTGGCGGGTCTCATGCCGCACCCCGAGACGGCGGTCGAATCGGTTCTCGGCTCGGACGACGGGCTGGTCCTGATTCGGTCGTTCGTCGAGAGTGCCGCGGAGCGCGCCCTTGGCGAACATCGCGCGACGGTGGCCGTCGGATGACCGTCGCTGAGCGGACCTCGCCGGCCGTGCCGCTCCACCGCCGGCTCGGCCTGACCGACGCGGAGCTCGAAGCGATCCGCGCCCGGCTCGGGCGCGACCCGAACGATCTCGAGCTCGCGATCTTCAGCGTGATGTGGAGCGAGCACTGCTCGTACAAGAGCTCGAAGCCGCTCCTCCGCTCGCTCCCGACGGCAGGCGCCGGCGTCGTCGCCGGGCCCGGCGAGAACGCCGG
>DASYTG010000017.1:0-176728 GCA_036002525.1 Candidatus Limnocylindrales bacterium | reverse complement strand
CAGGACAGGACCGCCGCATTCGGTTCGTTCGGAAGCGCATGGATGGCGGGCACGTTGTCGTTCCACGCAAGATCAGCCTCCGCCGGTGCGACGCCAGTGACCAACTCTGTTTCGTCCGTCAGGGTGACCGGTAACGGGGCTCGATCTCCGGTTGGCAGAGTCGTCTGGAAGATCCGACCCTCGGGCTGACAGGCCACGCCGAGGACCGCAGCGAGGAGCGTCAGGGCGACGGCTGCGCGTTTCATGCCCGGCCAGCGTAGACCCCTCCGATTGACGATGGCCGTGCTCGGCCCTAGCATCAATCCCGACGAATTTCCTCGGGATTGAGCGGGGGCAAGACGTGGACAGTGGATGCCTGCGGCTGTTGGGGCTCGGTCTCTTGGCCGCCGTGACCCTCGTGATCGGCCTCGTGGCCGCCCTCGCCTAAACTGAACCGGAACCGATGGACGATCTCTACCGCGACTACATCCTCGAGCACTATCGACGACCTCACAACTTCGGGGTGATCGACGCGCCCACGGCCTCGTTCGAGGGCAGCAACCCGCTGTGCGGCGATCGGATCACGATGCAGCTCGGGATCGAGAACGGCGTCGTGGAGCGCGTCGGGTTCACGGGCCGCGGCTGCGCGATCAGCCAGGCCAGCGCAAGCCTCCTGACCGACGAGATCAAGGGCAAGCCCGTCGCCGAGGTCGAGGCCTTCCGGGCCGACGACCTGCTCGACCTCCTAGGGATCGAGATCAGCCCCGCCCGCCTGAAATGCGCGATGTTGAGCCACGACACGCTTCACAGGGCACTCGTCGAGGCCGGGACGCCAGCCGAGGCCCAGGCATGACCCGAATGCAGCGCCGCTGCGAGTGTCGTTAGCCGGCAGAGCCGGCAACGAACCTGCGATCCGCAGGGCGGCAGCGACGCTCGTCTCGCCCACCCGCCCACCCACTTGACCATCGCCCTGCCGCCCTCGGCAGCCCGTCGATCATCGGAGCACCCAACCCGACATGCCAAAGACCTACGCCGACCTCCTGCGTGAGGCGCGCTCGCAGATCCGCGAGCTGACGCCGCAGCAGGTCGACGCCCTGCCGCCCAACAGTGCCGCCGTCATCGACGTCCGCGAAGCCAGCGAGTGGGAGCAGGGCCACCTGCCCGGCGCCGTCCACATCAGCAAGAGCTACGTCGAGCAGCAGATCGAGGGCGCAGTCCCCGATCGTGATGCGCCGGTCATCCTCTATTGCGCCGGTGGCGTCCGGAGCCTCTTCGCGGCCCAGACCCTGGAGCAGCTCGGCTACACCGACGTCGTCTCGATGAGCGGCGGCTTCCAGGCCTGGAAGTCTGCGGGGCTGCCCTGGGAGGCGCCGACGATCCTGACCGCCGAGCAGAAGCAACGCTACAGCCGCCATCTCCTGATCCCCGAGGTCGGCTCGGCCGGCCAGACCCGGCTCCTCGAGTCAAAGGCGCTGTTCATCGGCGCCGGCGGTCTCGGGTCCCCGGCGGCCCTCTATCTCGCGGCCGCCGGCGTCGGCACCATCGGCATCGTCGACTTCGACGTCGTCGATTTGTCCAACCTCCAGCGGCAGATCCTCCACACGAACGATCGGGTCGGCGAGCGCAAGGTCGAGTCGGCGAAGAAGACGATCAACGCGCTGAACCCCGACGTGAACGTCATCCCTCATGAGGAGATGCTCGTCGCGGGCAACGTCGACCGGATCATTTCGGGCTACGACGTGATCATCGACGGGACCGACACGTTCGAGACGCGCTACCTCCTGAACGACGCCGCGGTCGCGAAGAACATCCCGGTGATCCACGCCTCGGTCTTCCGGTTCGAGGGCCAGCTCACGACCTTCATCCCCTTCGAAGGCCCGTGCTACCGCTGCCTCTACCCGACCCCGCCGCCGCCCGAGCTCGCGCCCGGCTGCTCGGTGGCCGGGGTCCTGGGTGTCGTTCCGGGGATCATGGGGATGCTCCAGGCGAACGAGGCGCTGAAGGTGCTCCTCGGGATCGGCGACACGCTCTCGGGCCGGCTGCTCCTCTTCGATGCCCTCGACACGTCGTTCACCGAGCTGAAGCTCCGGCGTGACCCGAACTGCCCGGTCTGCTCGACCGAGGCGGTCGCGGCGCGAGCCGAGGGCCGTCCGCTCGACATCCCGTCGTTCGGGACGCCCGCCGCCGAGGAGCCGTTCGTCCTCGGCGGCGTCGGTGGCGGCTCGATCGGCGGTGCCGCATGAGCACGGTCAAGATCCCGACCGTGCTCCGGCCCCAGGTCGGTGGCAACAAGGAGGTCGAGCTCGCGGGGGCGACGGTCCGCGAGGTCGTCGGCGCACTCACCGAGCAATACCCGTCGTTGAAGAGCCAGCTGCTGACCGCCGAGGGCGAGCTCAACCGGTTCGTGAACGTCTATGTCAACGGTCAGGACGTCCGCTACCTCGACGGGCTCGCGACAGCCGTGGCGGAGCGCGACGAGGTGCGGCTGCTCCCGGCGATGGCCGGCGGCGCGACGCACTGATCATGGCGCTCCCGAAGCCGGTCGTCGTCCGGCGGCCGGAGCCCGGGGAGCGGGGTGACGCGGGCGGCGACGCCGACCACGACCACGCCCACGCCCACGCCGAGCTGGCGCCGCATGGCGGCCGCTACGACTCGGTTCTCGACGCGATCGGTCACACGCCGCTCGTCGAGATCCCGCGGATGTCGCCGAACCCCGACGTCCGGATCTACGCGAAGCTCGAGATGGTGAACCCGACCGGCTCCGTCAAGGACCGCGTCGCGAAGTACCTCGTCGAGGACCTCGAGGCGCGGGGATTGCTCGGCGAGGATTCGATCATCCTCGAGCCGACCTCCGGGAACACCGGGATCGCCCTCGCGATGATCGGCCGGCGGAAGGGCTATCGTGTCGCGCTCGTCATGCCCGACAACGTCACGAACGAGCGGCGCCAGATGGCGGCGCTCTTCGGCGCCGAGGTGATCGACTCGCCCGGGCACCTGGGAAGCAACGGCGCGATCGCCCTCGCCAAGCACCTCGTCTCGAAGGACGCCCGCTTCGTCATGCCCTATCAGTACGGCAACGACGCGAACCCGCGGGCCCACGAGGAGACGACCGGGCCGGAGATCCTCGCCGACTGCCCGGAGATCGATGTGTTCGTGGCGGGCCTTGGGACGAGCGGCACGCTGATGGGCGTCGGGCGGTTCCTCAAGGGGGGCGCCGGACGCGAGGGGGCGAAACCGAGCGTCCGGATCGTCGCCGCCGAGCCACTCCCCGGCGAGAAGGTCCAGGGGCTGCGCTCGCTCGACGAGGGGTTCGTCCCCGAGATCCTCGATCCGTCGCTGCTCGATGCGAAGTACCTCGTGAGCAACCGCGACGCAATCGCCGCGCTCCGCGACCTCGTCGAGCGCGAGGGGATCTTCGGCGGGCCGTCGTGTGGGGCCGTGCTCGTCGCTGCTGCGCGCGAGGCGCGGCTGATGGGGTCCGGGTCGATCGTCGCGCTCCTTCCCGACGGCGGCTGGAAGTACCTGAGCGCCGGCACGTTCACCCGCGACTTCGAGGAGATGGCGGAGGACCTCGAGGGCGGCGTCAACTGGTGGTGATGGTGCCCGACCAGATCGGGTTGGCGGCCGAGCCGCTCGACGGCGCGCAGATTCACCTCCGACCGGCGTTGGCCGCCGACGCGGACGTCTTCGAGTCGATCCTGCGCGACGAGGGCGTCCGAGCGTGGTGGCAGACCCCCGACCCCGCCGTGGACGCACGAGACCTTCTGGTCGACCCGGAGGTCGCGATCTGGCTGATCGAGGCCTATGGCGTCGTTGTCGGTCTGATCATGGCGGGCGAGGAGACCGACCCGCAGTGCCGATATGGCTCGATCGACATCGCCCTGGTCGAGGCGGGACGCGGGCGTGGGCTGGGGACGGACGCCGTCCGAGCCGTCGCCCGCTGGCTGATCGACCGGCGCGGCCATCACCGCATCACGATCGATCCGGCCGCGGCCAACGAGACGGCGATCCGGGTCTACGAGAAGGTTGGGTTTCGGCCGGTCGGCGTGCTCCGCGCCTACGAACGACGTCTCGACGGCACGTGGCACGATGGGCTCCTGATGGACCTCCTCGCGGACGAGCTGACGTGACGACTGCGACTGGCGGTCCGGCAGCGCATCCGGGTCCGCGGTCGGTGACGTTGTCGCCTCTCCTCGTCGAGGCGATCGTTGCGCACGTCCGCGACGGCTACCCGCTGGAGGCGTGCGGCGTGATCGTCGGCGACCGGAGCCCGGCGAAAGGGGGCGCCGCGCGGCGGTTCGTCCCGATGCGCAACGCCGCCCAGTCGCGGCTGCGGTTCGACATCGACCCGCTGGAGCTGCTGGCGCTCGACGACGAGCTCGACGCGAGCGACGAGGCGATCTGGGCCGTCGTCCACAGCCACGTCGCATCGGCGGCGTATCCCAGCCCGACCGACGTGCGGGCGATGGAGCTCTATGTCGAGCAGCTCCATCTCGTCGTTTCGCTCGCCGATGACCAGCCGGCCCTCGGCATCTTCCGGATCGTCGACGGCGTGATCCACCCGGTCGAGCTGCTCGTCGGGGAGGGGACCTCGTCGTGACGGGCGCCCAGGTCGGCGCGGATCCCAAGCGAATTGTCGCCGCCGGCTATGACCGGATCGCCGACCGCTACCTCGCATGGAGCGCCCAGCGGCCCTCGCCGGCCCGCCTCCGTGCGCTCGAGCTCGCCGACGCGCTGATCCCGGCCGGCGCTGACGTGCTCGAGCTCGGCTGCGGCGCGGGCATCCCGATGACCGCCCGGATCGCGGCCGGCCGCCACCTGACGGGCGTCGACATCTCGGCGGAGCAGCTCCGGCGAGCGCGCCGGAATGTCCCGGAAGCGACCTTCATCCAGGCCGACATGACGACGATCGAGCGGCCGCCCGCCTCGCTCGACGCGGTCGTCGCGTTCTACTCGCTCACCCATGTCCCCCGCGACGAGCACGCCGCCCTCTTCGCCCGGATCCGTTCGTGGCTCCGGCCGGGCGGCGTCTTCATCGCCTCGCTCGGCGTGGAGGACGACCCGGGCACGGTCGAGAAGGGCTGGCTCGGGGTCGACATGTATTTCAGCCAGTGGTCGGCGCGGGTGGGGCGCCGACTCGTCGCCGAGGCCGGCTTCGCCGTCGAGTCCGCCGAGATTCTCGGCGAGCCGGAGGATCGGCACGAAGCCCGGTTCCTGTGGATCGTCGGGCGAGCGGCGAGCGAACCGGGCAAGCGATGAGCGCGGACTGGGATCCCGGCCAGGAGCCGCCAGCCGGCGACAACCGCGGCGCCGAGACTCCCGACGCGGGCCGGCTCGCGTGGCTTCTCGTCGGCGCGGCCGCGATCGCGGCCGGGACGGCGCTCGGGTGGGACTCGTCGTCGCTCGCGGACGTCGTCACGCCACCGACCTACATCCGGGCTGCCCTCATCGGGATTGCGGCCGGCGTCGGGATCGTGCTTCTCGCCGGCGCCCTGAACCGCCTCGCGGTCCCCACCGATGGCGTTGGGCGGGGGGAGGGCGCTCCGCCGCGTGACATCGGGACGCTGATCCGCGGCGTCCGCCTCGTGTTCCTCGCGGTCGCCGCGTTCGCGGCCGCGTCCGGTTGGCTGCTCGGCCATCCCCTGCCACTCGTCGTCGCGCTCATCATCGCCGGCGTCGACGTGCTCGAGACGTCGTTCCTCTTGATCGTCGTCGGGTTGCAGCGCCGCCGCTGAGAAGGTGGCCCGCCGCCTCGGGCGGTGCACACGTGCACCGCGACGCCGGCGGTCGCAACCAGTCGTTGACGCCGACAGACGATCGGCCTAGCGTGCCCCGGTCGCCGGCGGTGTCGCCCGGACATCGCTGCTGTCGCGCCCACCTCGGAGGCATCCATGCCCGGCTCGAGCCCCGTGCGCCCCCTTCCGGGAATCGTCCGAACCCTCTTGACCATTGGTGCCGGCGTCGCGTTCATCGGCGCCGTCGCGCTGATCGGGGCCACCCAACCGCGACCCGACGTGAGGAGCGATCTCACCCGCGGCGGGCCAGGAGCAGTCGCTGAGGACAACCCCGAGGCCGAGGAGCAGGCCGAGATCGCCGCCGAGCGCGCTGAGGCGTACCAGGAGGCCAAGGAACACGGCAATGCCGGGCAGGTCCGCCCCGCGGCTGGTGCAGGAGCGGCCGCTGCGCCCGCCGGTTGGGCCGGCGAGACGCCGGTCGACACGATCTCCGACGACTGGGAGCCCGCGATCGCGGCCGACCCGAACGCGCCGTGGGTCTACACCCTCGTGACGCGCTACGCGGGCAAGCCGTGCAGCGGCAACTGCCCGTCGCCATACATCGACCTACGGATCAGCTCGGATGGCGGGTTGACGTGGGCCGACAAGCCGCTGTGTGCCTGCAAGGGCTCCGGGCAATTCGATCCGATCATCGAGGTCGTTCCCGGCACCGGTGCCGTCTACGCGACGTACATGAACGGCTACAACGTCGTCTTCACGAAGTCGACGAACCACGGCTCGACGTGGTCGGCGCCGGTCAAGACGTACGGCAACGTCTCGTGGAACGACAAGCCGACGCTCGCGGTGAGCGACGACGGCGTCGACGTCTACATCTCGTTCAACGGCCCGACCGGCGGCGATCCGTGGATGGCCCAGTCGCACGACTCGGGCGCGACCTGGACGCAGGCGAAGCTGGTCGACTCGAACCTGTACTACTTCGACTTCGACTCCGATGTCGCCGCGGACGGCACCGTGTACTTCGCCCAGACCGCGATCCTCTACGGCGGCGGCGGGAACAAGGGCACGACGCCGAGCGCCGACATCGAGGAGCACGTCTTCATCTCGCGGGATCGCGGCGCGACATGGGAGAACCGGACGATCGCGTCCGTGAAGCCGGGGCTCGCGTGCGTCGCGGCCGGCTGCCCGCCGGACTTCTATCTCGGCCACATCGCGCTCTCGGTCGACGCGACCGGCAAGGTCGTGGCGCTCTACGACGGCGCACCGACCGCGGGCGGGCTGCAGACGATCGAGGCGCGCCGCTCCGCCAATGCCGGAGTGACCTGGTCCGCGCCGGTGACCCTCTCGACGGTCGGCGAGGAGTCGGCGACGCCCGCGGTCGAGTCGCGCGGCAACGGTGACGTCCGGGCCTGGTACTACCAGACCTCGGGGGGTGGCAACGTCGACGCGTGGAATGTCTGGTACCGCTCGTCTGCCGACGGTGGCGCCTCCTGGACCGCGGCCGTCAAGATCTCCGACGCCACCGGTGGCGCGGCCTACAAGACCGCGGCCGGCTTCGCCGAGGTCTACGGCGACTACGGCGAGGTGGCGATCACGAGTGCGGGCAAGTCCGTCGCGATCTGGGGCGAGGGCATCAGCTACACCGGTCCCGGCGGAGTCTGGTTCAACCGCCAGCTGTAGGGTCCGCCGGCTCCCAGCGCGCGCCGGGGCGCCGCTCGTCCGGCCGATGCCTGGCCGAGATCGATCCCGTCGGGAGGGGCGCGGGGAGGGCGTCGGGCGGGACGCCGGGCGGGCACCGGCGGGCCGAACCCGCGATCCTGATCTCGGCGAGGGATCATCGACGCGGGTTCTGAGGCCCTTCACCCACCGCGCCACGTCTTCGTCGCGAAAACGATGCCAGAGCGGTCTCAGCCCGAGGCCGTCAGTGCACCGACGCGGAGAGCGCCGCGAGGAGCGCGGCCTCCGTCGGTGTCGACCCCAGACCGAGCCGCTCGCCGACGCGCGCCGCGACCGGGCGCTCGATTCCGGCGCGCGCCAGAAGCGCGGTTCGTTCCGCAGCGAATACGGCGGCAGGCGGGCCGTCCAGGACGACCTCCCCGCGGGTCATGACGATCACCCGGCTGAAGTGGTCCGCGGCGAACTCCATGTCGTGGGTCACCGCCACGACGGTCCGGCCCGCCGCCCGGAGCCGGTCCACCACCGCCCCGACGCGCCGGATTCCCAAGGGGTCCTGGCCGGTCGTCGGCTCGTCAAGGACCAGCACAGCCGGGTCCATGGCAAGAACGCCCGCCAGGGCCACGAGCTTCCGGCGAGACAGATCGAGGTCGTACGGGTTCGTCGACCGAACGTCGCCGAGGGCGACGGCCTCCACGGCCATCTCGATCGCCCGCGCCAGCGCATCCGGCCGGAGGCCGAGGTTGCGCGGTCCGAACGCGATTTCGCGCTCGACCGATCGTTCGAACAGCTGATCGTCGGGGCTCTGGAACACGAACCCGACGCGGCCGGCGATCTCGTCGATCGATGCGGTCGCGATGTCCTCTCCGCCGATGCGGACGCGCCCGGATGAGGGGCGGAGGAGGCCGTTCAGGTGCTTCACGAGCGTTGTCTTGCCGGACCCGTTCTGGCCGACGATCGCCACGGCCTCCCCGGGCTCGATCGTGAGCGCGACGTCGCGGATGGCGTCGAGCGCTGTCGCCTCGTACCGATGCGAGAGGCCCTCGATCGTGATCGATACCGGCGCCTGATCGCGGACGCTGGCCCATGGCTCGGTGGCGCTCGGCCCGTTCGGCTCGTTCGCCAGGACGGATGACCGCAGCCGACCCGCGGTTGCGGCCGCGGCGAGACGCGTGCTGACGGCGTCCAGATCGAAACGCCCGGCCGGCTCGAGGCCGGCCATCCAGCCGAGCCGGACGATCGTCGGACTTGGCAGGCCCGTCGGCTCGAGTGTCTCAGGGCTCAAGGCGACGGCCGGATCGGCAGTCGCGACCACTTGACCGTGATCGAGGACCGTCGTGCGACGCGTCCGCGCGAGCACCGCCGGGTCCTGCTCGGCCACGAGAACCGCCGAACCGTCCCGGGCCAGCTCCTCCAACAGGTCTGCGACCAGCGTCGTCCCGAAGGGATCGAGCTGCGCCGTGGGCTCGTCGAGGATCAGGACTCGCGTCCCCATCGCGACGATGCTCGCGATCGCGACTCGCTGCTGCTCGCCGCCGGACAGGGCGAACGGCTCCCGGTCAGCGAGGTGGCCGATCCCCAGGCGGTCGAGGGTCGCCTCGATCCGGGCGTCCATCTCGGACCGCGGCACCCCGAGGTTCTCCAGCCCGAACGCGAGCTCCTCCCGGACCGACAGCTTGGACGCCGAGAGCTGGTTGGCCGGGGTCGCGAAGACGATCCCGATCCGACCGAGGACGTCGGATGCAGGAGCCCTGAGCACCTCGATGCCGGCGACCGACGCCGCGCCGGTCACTCGAGCGCGGACCACGCGAGGGACGAAGCCGGCGGCCGTCAGGGCCAGGGTCGACTTGCCCGCGCCGGTGCGCCCCGTCAGGCCGCCGATCGCCCCGGGCTCGACCGCCACGGACACGTCCGCGAGAGCATCGGCCCGCGTTCCCGGGTAGCGGACAGTGATCCCGCTCAGGTCGAGCCCGGCCGGCGTCTCGGGTAGGGCTTCGGGCTCGACGGGCGTCCGTTGCACCGTCAGCGGGCGATCCCGGTCAGCGCGATGACGAGCACCGCGCCGATCGCGCCGACGAGCCCGATCCGGATCAGCCGATCCGGCGGCGGGTCGGCAACGACTCGATAGGCAGTCCGACCCCGCCGCGCGCCAAAGCCGCGCGCCTCGAGCGCGAACGTCCGCTCGCGGACGTCGATCAGCGAGCCGAGGACGACCGGGCCGATGAGCGGGACGAGGGCTCGGGCGCGTTGGATGACCGAGCCCCGGATCGGGAGTGCGCGCGCCTGTTGTGCGTCGAGGATCGACCGGCTCCGTGCCTGAAGCCGGGGCACCATCTGGACCGCGGCGAGGACGACGAACGCGACCCGATGACTCGCGCCGCGCGCGACGAGCGCCTCGAGCAGGTCGTCGGCAAGCGTCGTGAACAGGAACGTCACGGACGCGACGAACGCGACGAGAAGGCGGCCGGCCGAGATCAGCCCGAACGACAACCCTTCACGGCTCAACCCGACCGGGCCGATTGCGACGAGACGGTCCGCGGCGCCCGGGAAGAAGAGCGCGTTGACGACGATAATCGAGAGCAGGAGGAGCGCGGGGATCCGGAGCGCCCGGGCAAGGGGCCGCGCGAGACCGGCCGACCATGCGATCGTCACGACTCCGGCCAGGAGCGCCACGAGCACGATCGGTGGCAGGAGGAACGCCGCGACGATCACGAAGGCCAGCCCGAGCACCTTCGTGAGCGGGTGGCGCCGATGGAGCCAGCTGTGCCCGGGCCGGAAATAGCCGGTAGCGGCCGTCATCCGCTCGAGCGCCCGGACATCTCCGTCAGTCGGCGACCGCGGTCTCGCCGCGGCTGAACATCGTCCGGACGGTGATTGGCAGCGCGATGAGGATCGCGTACACGACCGTGTAGCTGATCGTCTTGTCGAGCGGGTCGCTCGTCAGACCCTGGGCGAACGCGGACTGGAAGACGCCCAGGCCGAGGGTCCGGAACGCCGCCACGAGCAGATCGGTGCCCCCGCCCGTCACGCCGCCGAAGACGCCGGCCGCGATCGGCGCGGAGATCGTGGCTGCCACGAGACCGGTCGTCAGGCCGCCGATCCAGACCGGGAACAACCGGGCGTTCTCGCCGCGTCGGGCCCACTGCCAGGCGAGGAAGCCCACGACAACGCCGATCGCGATCGCGACGATCAACCCCGTCGGGTCGGTGAGCGTGAGCCCGGTCAGGTTCGCCCCGCCGAATGGGGCGCTGAGCGGCCCATCGCCGTCCGGATCGGACCCGTTGATCGTGGAGAAGTACCCCGTCGGCGCGAACAACAGTCGGACGATCACGAACAACAGGGCGAAGGCGGCGATCCCGGTCGCCGTCTGCAGATCACCGGCGATCCGCGGGTCGCCGTCCCGGTAGGCGAACACCGTGCGCTGGCTGACCCACGCGACCGCGACGCCGATCGCGACGATCAACAGGCCGAGGAGCACGAAGCGGATCTGCGAGTCGTTGTCCTCGAAGGTGAAGCTGAGGCCGATCGTGTTCTGGATCACGAGCATGGCGATCGCCGAACCCGCGATCCCGGCGGCCAGGGCGAGGAACCCACCGACCCGCGAGTCGTCGGCGCGCAGGCGGAAGACCCCGCGCGAGGCCCACCAGCCGGCCATCAGACCGATGACACCGGCGACCGGGGCGAAGAAGGCCGCGGTCGGCCCGGCGCCGCCGGGGACCGGCAGGATCGACCAGATGAAGTTGGCCAGCAAGCCCGTCAGCGCGCCCGCCCAGGGACCCGCGAGGACGCCGACGAGGACCGTGCCGATCGAATCGAGATAGATCGGCAGACGGAGCGCGTAGACGATCGAGCCGACGGCGATGTTGATCGCGATGGCGACCGGCATCAGCGAGATCGCGGTCGTCGACAGGTCACGCGATCGCGATGCGACGAGGGCGAGCAGGACGATGCCGACCACGACCGCGACGAGGTAGATGAGCTGGATCGCGCCGACGCAGTCGGTCGTTTGCCCTTCGGCGCACACGCGCAGCCAGTCGAACTTCATCGAAGCGTCTCCCATGAGCGATCCATTCCGGCCCGCGCCGGCTGGGATCGCGCCCTCCGACGGTAGTGTGCTACGTCGACCGAGCTGCCGCCAGCCGGCCCACCCGCTCGACGAACCGGCGCAGGAACTCGTCGGCGTCGGCGCCGACCGCCACGTCGACGTTCGCCGGCCGGCCCCACACGCCGCGCCAGTCGGTCACGGTCTCGCCCGTCGTGAGCGTCCCGCCGAGCTCGATATCGACCGCCACGGCCTGCGTCCGGATGAGCGTCGGGTCGAGGGCGGCCGCCACGGCCAGCGCGTCGTGGATGAACGCGCCGTAGAAGCCGTCGTAGTGGGCATGGAACTCCATGTAGAACCGCAGCGCGTCGGCGACGTAGCGGACGATCGGGTTGCTCGCGACCGAGCGAGTCGCGTGCATCGGGTCCTCGCCGCGGGCAAGCACGAGCGAGTCATCCGGTGTGCTGCCTGCGGCCCGGGCGAGGGCCACGACATGGTCCGGCAGGATTTTCGCCTGCTCGGTGACGTCGAGCCCCAGGGCGACCGGTCGGGGGTGGCCGTTCGCGGCCGCGGACTCGCCCCACGCGGTGAACGCGATCTTCGCCGCGTCGGGATCGCAGTGGATGTTCCACTCGGTCGTCGGGGCGGTGTTGCCGGGGTGGCGGTACGAGCCGCCCATGAGCACCCATCCGCGCAGGAGCTGCGGAAAGGCCGGCTCACGAAGGAGCGCGAGGGCCAGGTTGGTCAGGGGGCCCAGGGTTACAAGGGTGATCTCGCCGGGCCGCCGGCGCGCCTCCTCGATGAATAGATCGGCGGCATGGCGCTCGCTCAGGGGGCGGTTTGGTGGCGGGAGCTCGGCGTGGCCGAGGCCCTGCGGGCCGTGCGTCTCGGGGGCCGTCTCGATCGGCTTCACGAGTGGCCGATCGCGCCCGAGCGCGACCTCGACGTCGGTCCGGCCGGCGAGCTCGAGGACCGAGCGCGTGTTCCTCTCGACCTGGTGGGCGTCGACGTTGCCGCCGACGCAGGTCACCGCGACCAGCTCTGCTTCTGGCGAGGCGGCCACGTACAGGAGCGCAAGCGAGTCGTCGATGCCGGTGTCGACGTCGAGGATCAGCGGGATCGTGGTCACCGCTGGAAGGTACCGCAGGCGACCTCCGCGGGCGGGCTCAGGACGGGAGGAGGGCGTGTCGCGCGATCGGGACCAGGCGGTACGGCATGACGATCACCCATTTGCCCGCGAGCGCGCTCAACGATCCACCGGCGCCGCCGGGGAGGGCCCCGGCCCAGGTTCCCTTGCGGCGCGGAACGAACTGCTTGCCGAGGGTCGCGGGAGTGATCGCCTGGCGCGGCGCCGGGCTCGCGCCCCAGCGGCCCGAGCCGTACGGATACAGCGGGTCGAGGACGATCGCCCTCGTCACCCGGAAGTTGGCGGTGGTCGCCGGGTCGGCGGTGGCCTCGAAGCCGCTCATCACCCAGGCGTGTCGGCCTGCCCAGACGAGCAGGCCGACGGGCCGGCCGGTCGTGCGGATCGCCCGGGCCGCGAGTTGGAGCGCCTCCTCGAGACTGCTCGCGCCGACCATCCGGTACGGACCGGCGCCGAGCTGGTTCAGACCGGCGGTCCAGCCTCGGACGCTCGCACCGTGGCGCTGGAACCCCTCCCGGGTCGGGCCGGACAGGCTGCGGGCGAGGACCTGGAGGCGGGCCTGGGTCCGCGCCGTACGGTCGCTGGCGCCCATGACGTTCAGCATCATCTGCATGCTCGCGCCGACGCACTGGACGAAGTTCGTCTGCGCGACGAAGTCATTCCGATCGGCGAGATCGACGCGGAACGGACGAGCCGCAGCGGGCGAGGCGGATCCATGGGCGCCCAACGGCGGCTGGTGCGCCGCCGCGGCACGGGACGATGGGCCGGCGGGGACGAGGGCGGCAGCGCTCCCGACGATGGCGGCGATGATGACCGGGACCACGAGTCCACGGCGGCGTTGCATCGTCAACGAAGTCTAGTCGAGCCGCGAAATCGCGCCGCTGTTGGGTGGCCGGCGCAGCACGACCAGCCAGGCTCGCCGATCGCGACCGACCGCCAGTCGACGAGCCCAGGTCGAGCCGGCGCCGGCGACCTCCGCGTCGGTCGCGGGGCGGAAGGCAGTCAGCTCCAGTCCATGCGCGGCCCATCGGTCGGCCAGAGCGGCCTCCTCGTCGGAGGTCAAGGGCATGAGGTCGAGTTGGTCCCGCGGATCGATCGAAGCGAGAACGCGGACGGCGCCGCCGGGCGCGACGAGCGACGCGATGCCCGCAGCCGCGTCGGAGGCGTCGGCGAGCGCCAGCGCGCCGCGCAGCAGCGAGCCCCACGGCAGCTGGATGGTGACCTCGGCCGCGATCGCGGCCAACTCGGCGGGCGGTCGTTCCGCGGCCGCGACAACGAACAGCGCGTTCTCCAGACCGCCCTTGCGCGCCACGCGCGCGGCACGGAGCGACGACTCGGCCATCCCCGCGGCGGACGCGTCGATGCCGATGACGAGCGCGCCCGGCTCGCGCCGGGCACGCGTCAGGACCGCTCGACCATCGCCGGTTCCCAGGTCGATGACGACCCGCTCGGCGCGAGCGATCCAAGGGGCGAGTTAGCCGACATCCACCTCGTGGATGCGCCGGCCGATGACGCGTCGCATGGCGGGGAATCTACACTGCCCCGGTGTCAACGCCCCGGGACGCGGCCCCGCCGGAAGCCGTGCCGCTGCCGATCGGTCCGTACGAGCGGCGACAGGCTGCCGTCCGACCATGGGACCCGCGGATCGCGGACGTCGCCGATCGGCTGATCGCCCTCATCGAGGCCGCTCGCCCTGACCTCCACGTGGAGCACATCGGCAGCACGGCCGTTCCGGGGCTTCCCGGCAAGGGGATCGTCGATCTCGGGACCGAGGCCGACCCCGTCGACATCCCCGCGATCACCGCCGCGATGTACGCCCTCGGGTTCGGGCCGCAGCCGGGACCGGATCCGTGGCCGCCGACCCGGCCGATGCACGTGGGGTCCGTGGTCGACGGCGGGGTGGAATACCGGATCCACCTCCATGTCCATCCGCGCGGCGCGGGCGATCTCGGGAAGGATCTCCGGTTCCGCGATGCGCTCCGGACCGATCCGGCGCTCCGCGATGCGTACGCGGAGATCAAGTACGGAATCGTCGGACCGGGCGGCGGTCCGGTCGACGCGGTCCGCTACCAGGCGGAGAAGGGCGTCTGGATCCTCGAGGAGTTCGATCGGCTCGGGATCCCCCGACCCAGGAATGTCCAGGGCGGGCCGACGGGGGAGGATGCAGGGATGGGCGGCGACACGGGAGGCACGCAGTGACGGATCGATCGAGTGCGGGCCGCGTCGCGATCGTGGTCGGCAGCCGCTCGGACATCGCGGCGGCCGAGCGGGCGATGGCCGTCCTCGATGAGCTCGACGTCGACTCGGAGATCCGGGTGATCTCGGCGCATCGCGCTCCGGACCTCCTGACGCGGTTCATCGAGGGTGCCGAGGAGCGCGGGATCCGCGTCTTCATCACGATCGCCGGGCTCGCGGCGCACCTCCCGGGCGTCGTGGCCTCGCAGACGACGCGGCCGGTGATCGGCGTTCCGATGGCGGGCGGCGTCTCGGACGGTCTCGACGCACTCCTCGCGATCGTCCAGATGCCGAAAGGTGTCCCGGTCGCGACGGTCGGGGTCGGCAACGGCGAGAACGCGGCGCTCCTTGCGGCCGAGATCCTCGCGGTCGGCGATACCGCGCTGGCCGGCCGCCTTGCCGCCCGGCGGGCGACCCAGGCCGAGGCGATCGCCGCCGATCCGGCGAACGAGGGCCTCTAGCCGGACTCGCGGTCAGACGGGTCGTCGGCGCCTCGGTCGTACACTCGGCGCGATGGACGACGAGCGCTGGGAAGCCGGCATGCCCGTCCTCGATCGGCAGGCGATCGGGGCGGCCGTCCCCGCCCGCGCCCGCGTCGCCACGACGCTCCCGCCGAGCCTCCTGGGCCTGCCGCCCCGCTCCGTCCCCGAGATCGCTCCGACGCCGCTCCAGAAGCACTACGTCCTGCTCTCGGTGCCCGTCCTGATCCTCGGCGCCATCGCGATCACCGCACTCGAGCTCGGCGCGCCGCTCGGCAGCCCGCTCGTCAAGCTCTGCGTCGTGATCGCCGCGCCGCTCCTCGTCATCACGACCGCCGACGCCGTCGTCCGGATCTGGCGCTCGGCCTGGGCCTGGATGCCGGTCGATCGATCGAAGGGCCTGTTCCGGCTGGCGTGGGTCATCACGAGCCTCGTCGGGTTGGTGGGCCTGATCGCGGCGGCCGGTCTGGTGGTCCTCGCATGACGGCACGCGACCAGGATCCCGGCGAGGTCCTCGACACGTTCGGTCGCGGGCCCGACGCGCGCTCGACCGCCATTCCGTCGGGCGGCGGTGTGCCGCCGTGGATGGCCGAGATGCTGAACTACTGCTCGCGGTGCGGCACCGAGCTGACGTTCGGTGCCATCGAGGGCGAAGACCGAGACCGCCTCGGCTGCCCTGCCTGCGGCTACATCGCCTATGTCAACCCGCGACTCGTCGTGACGACGATCCCGGTCACGCCCGATGGCGAGATCGTCCTCCTCCGCCGTGGGATCGATCCCGGCCGCGGCTGGTGGGCCCAGCCAGGCGGCTTCCTCGAGGTCGACGAGACCGTCGGCGAGGCGGCCGTTCGCGAGACGCTCGAGGAAACCGGGCTGATCGTCGAGCCGGGCGAGATCGTCGGGCTGTACTCGCGGCTCGAGGCCGCGGTCGTCGTGCTGGCGTTCGAGGCGCACGTCGTCGGCGGCACGCCGACCGTCAACCCGGAGGCGCTCGAGATCCGTTCGTTCGCGCCCGACGCGATCCCGTGGCCCGGGATCGCCTTCAAGACGAGCTACTGGGCGATCCGCGACTGGCTCCACCGCCGCCGCCCCGACATCCACCCGGCCGACCGCCACTGGGATGAGTAGCCGGCGGGCCCGCCAGCCGCATCAATGCGGCATCACGAGATGTCGATGAAGATGTTCTTTGTCTCCGTGTACAGGTCGAGCGCGCTCATCCCGAGCTCGCGCCCGATTCCCGACATCTTGTAGCCGCCGAACGGCGCCTCCGTGTGGACCGACGAGTTCGAGTTCACCGAGATCACGCCCGATTGGAGGGCCTTCGCGGCGCGCAGCCCCTTGCCGATGTCGCGCGTCCAGATCGAGCCGGACAGCCCGTATGGCGTCGCATTCGCGAGGCGGAGCGCCTCCTCCTCGGTGTCGAACGGGATCACGGACACGACCGGGCCGAAGATCTCCTCGGCCGCGATCCGCATGTCGTTCCGGACGTTGTCGAACACCGTCGGCAGCAGGTACGCGCCCGCGGCCAGGGCCGGATCGTCCGGCTCGACGCCGCCGACGACGATCGTCGCGCCTTCCGCCTGGCCGATCTCGATGTAGTCCTTGACGCGGTCGCGCTGCTTGAAGCTCACGAGAGTGCCGACCTCCGTTGACTCGTCGGCCGGATCGCCGACCTTGACCTTCCGCGTCGCCTCGGCGAACAGCTCCACGACGCGCTCGTGGACCGAGCGCTCGACGAGGATCCGCGACCGGGCGCAGCAGTCCTGGCCGGTGTTGTCGAAGACCGAATACGGCGACTCGCGGGCGAACTTCTCGAGATCGGCGTCGGCGAAGACGATGTTGGGGCTCTTGCCGCCGAGCTCCAGGCTGATCTTCTTCACGTTGCCGGACGCCAACCGCATGATCTCCTGGCCGGTCGTCGTCTCGCCCGTGAACGCGACCTTGCCGATGCCGGGGTGCGCTGCGATCGAGGCGCCTGCGGTCCCGCCCGGCCCGGTGACCACGTTCAGAACACCCGCCGGGATCCCGGCCTCCAGGGCGAGCTCGCCGAGCCGGATCGCCGTCAGCGGCGTGTACGACGCGGGCTTCAGGATGGCGGTGTTGCCGGCGGCCAGCGCCGGAGCGACCTTCCACGAGGCCATGAGGATCGGGAAGTTCCACGGCACGATCAGGCCGACGACGCCGATCGGCTCACGCAGCGTGAGATCGAGCCCGGGCTTCGAGACCGGGATCGTCTGGCCGTAGACCTTGTTCGCGGCACCTGCGTAATAGTCGAAGACGAGGCTCGCGCCGACGACCTCGCCGCGGGCGCTGCCGATCGGCTTGCCGACGTTGCGGCTCTCGAGCCAGGCGAGCTCTTCGCTGTTCTTCTTGATCAGGTCGGCAAGTTTCGCGAGCGACCGGCCGCGCTTGCCCGCCGCCCAGTTCGCCCAGCCCTTGCGATCGTCGAACGCCGCGCGGGCCGCCGCAACGGCCCGGTCGACGTCCTCGCGCCCGCCGAGCGGCGCCGTCGCGATCACGCGGCCGGTCGCGGGGTTGACGACCTCGAACGTCTGGCCATCGGCGGCCTCGACGGACGCGCCTCCGACGACCATCCGGGCGGGGGTTGGAGCATCGGTTGCGGTGCCGTCGGCGGCGCGCTGGTCGGTGGTCATCGGTGGATCCTCGTCGGGATGTTTCGTGCGGCGGAGGGGCCGCGGCTCGTCCGACGATGGTACGCCCGACCGCGGGCCAACTCGCCCCGAGCGACTCGTACACTCGTCCGATGACCGACCACGTCGCCCCGGCAGCGACGAAACCGACACGCACCCGCCCGCGGCCGTGGGTCCGGAGCGTGCGGAACGCGTTCGAGGTCGTCCAGGCGCGGCACGTCCGACTCTGGCTCCTCGCCGTCGTGACCACCGCGCTGATCGGCACGATCGGCTACGTCGTCCTGTTCCGCTGGAGCATGCTCGACGCCGCGTACATGACCGTGATCACGATGACGACGGTCGGGTTCCGCGAGGTGCACGAGCTCGTCGACTGGCCGGAGCGTGTCTGGACGATGCTCTTCTCGATCGCGGGGGTCGGAATCATCTATGGCAGCATCGGGATCGTCGCCGAGGCGGTCCTGGCGGAGGCGACGAGCGGACGGCGGGAGGCACGGCGGATGGCTGAACGAGTCGAGGAGCTCAACGGGCACTTCATCCTGTGCGGCTACGGCCGTGTCGGCTCCACGGTCGCCCGCGAGCTCGTCCACGGCGGGCAGCAGGTGGTCATCGTCGACATCGAGCAGGAGTCGCTCGCCCAGGCAACCGCCGACGGCCACCCGGTCCTCCAGGGCGATGCGACCTGGGACGACACGCTCCGCCTGGCTGGGATCGATCGCGCCCGCGGGCTCGTGACGACGATCGACACCGATGCGAACAACGTCTACGTCACGCTCTCGGCGCGCTCGCTCAACCCGGATCTCTTCATCGTCGCGCGGGCGAACGCGGCCGGCTCGGAGGCGAAGCTCGAGCAGGCCGGCGCCAACCGGATCGTCTCGCCCTACACGATGGCCGGTCGCCGGATCGCGGAGCTGGCCATCCGGCCGCATGTCGCCGACTTCATCGACGCCGCACTCTCGCATGGCGAGCTGAGCGTCTCGATGGAGCAGGTCGAGGTCGCGGCCGGCGGCCCGCTCGACGGCCGAACGGTCGGCGACCTGCGTGACGACGGCATCTTCACGCTCGCGATCGTCCAGGTCGGCGGCGGCTACGAGGCAAACCCCGCCACCGACCGGTCGTTCGTCGTCGGCGAATCGCTCGTGGTGTCCGGCTCGACAGAGCGCCTCGCGGCGTTGCGCCAGCGGGCGTGATCGTGATGCGGGGGGAACGCCGCTCGCGCCGTGGGGCGCGCATTGTCGGGCTCCTGCTCCCGTTGGCAATTGGCGGCTGCCTCGCCACGTCCGATCCGGTTCTTCCGCCGCCGAGCCGGATCCTCGCAACGAACACACCCTCGTCGTCGGCGCCGCCCGCGGACCCCGCTCCGTCCGGCGAACCCGCTGCCACGGCCGCGATCGTTGCACCCACATCCGTCGCCACGCCTCCTCCGATCGAAGCCGGTGCGTGCGCTCTGAAGCGGTTGCCTGACCAAAGCGACGCCGCCCCGATCAACGGGGACCTGACCGACTGGTCCCACACCTTCGGTGGGCGGGTGCGGCTCTGCTTCGCCGGCGATCACCCCAATGAGGTCGAGGGAACCGCGTTTTGCATGTGGACCGATCCGTTCACCGCTGTCCGCGAGGTGGACCAGCTGCCGGTCGCGGTCGGCGCGGAGACCGGCCAGATCGATGGCGGCATCACGCTCGATCGCCGTGTCGCGTACCTCAGTCGCACGTCCGGGTCGGGCGCAGTCACCGGGTGGGAAGGAGACGTTCCTCCGCGGGATCTTCGCGCGTTCGACCACGGGCGCCGCGGCGTCGCCCGATTCGATGTTGCGCCGCTTGTCGATCCGGAGCACCCGCCGATCGTCGTGCCACCGAACGAAGTGGGGCTGATACGCTGGGCTTGCCTGGAGCCTGCGCCTGCCTGACGGGCCGGTCGTCAGCGCGTCGGACCGCTGCCCTGGCCCGAGCGCTCGGATGCCGCCATCGCCGCCCCCACGATCCCGGCGTCGTTCCGCAGGGTCGCCGGCACGACCGGCGGCCGAACCGTCAGGCGCGGGATGAATCGGTCGGCGTTCTTGCTGACGCCGCCGCCGAGGATGATCAGGTTCGGCGAGAACAGCCGATCGATGGCGTGGAGGTGCTCGTCGAGGTCGGTCGCCCACGCCTTCCACGACAGGCCGCGCCGCGTTCGCGCGACAGCCGCAGATCGCCGCTCCGCATCGCGGCCGCGGATCTCCATGTGGCCCAGCTCGGTGTTCGGCACGAGCACGCCGTCGTTGAACAGCCCGGATCCCAACCCCGTGCCGAGCGTGAGGACGAACACGACACCGGGCTGCCCGGCACCGGCGCCGAAGCGCATCTCCGCCAGACCCGCCGCGTCGGCGTCGTTGAGGATCGTGACCGGCGTCTTCAGCGCCTGGCGGAGATGCCTGCCGAGGTCGTATTCGACCCACGTCGGATCGATGTTCGCAGCCGTCTTGGTGACGCCGTTCATGACGACCGACGGCATCCCGACGCCGACCGGCACACCGGTTGCCGGCAGCTTGTTCTCGCGGAGCACGCGTTTGACGGTCCGGACGATGACCGGCACGACGACGTCCGGCGTCGACGGCTGCGGCGTCGCCACCCGGTGGCGCAGACCGACGAGTGCGCCCGTGTCGACGTCGACCGCCGACGCCTTGATCCCGCTGCCCCCGACATCGACCCCGATGGCCATCCGACCCGGCGCCCGCTGCTCGGTCACGGCTACCTCAGAAGTAGTTGACGGTGATCCCACCGTCGATGACGAGGTTGGCACCGTTCGTCCAGCGGCTCTCGTCCGACGCGAGATAGACCGCGACGTGGACGATCTCCTCCGGTTTGCCGAAGCGGCCGGACGGATTGCGGGCGAGGCGGATCTTCTTCGCCTCCTCGTCCTTGACGAGCCAATCCATGAGGAGCGGCGTCTCGATGGGTCCCGGCGAGATCGCGTTCGAGCGGACACCCTGAGGCGCGAACTGGACCGCCAAGCTGCGGGTCAGCGCGAGGACCGCCCCTTTCGATGCGGTGTAGGCGTCCTGCGGGACCGAGCAGCCGAGGATCGCGACGAACGAGGCGATGTTGATGATCGACCCCGAGCCCTGCGCGACCATCTTCGGGATCGCGTACTTGCAGCCGAGATAGACGCCGCGGAGGTTGACGGCCATGACCTTGTCCCAGGTCTCGACGTCGGTGTCGATGACCGAGTGGTCGGCCGCGGGCATGATCCCGGCGTTGTTGTAGAGGACGTCGACTCGGCCGTACGTCGCGATCGCGTGGTCGACCATCCGCTTGGCCTGGTCGTCGCGGGAGACGTCGGCCGCGACAGCTGTCGCCTGACCGCCGGCCGCTGTGACCTCTGCGGCGGCCGAGCCGGCCATTTCCTCGGTGACGTCGACGCAGACGACCCGGGCGCCCTCGGCGGCGAACATCTTCGCGGCGGTCCGGCCCATGCCGCCCCCGGCGCCAGTGATGATCGTGACCTTGTCCTGCAGGCGCACGGTGGCTGGGCCCTCCTGACGCTCGAGACGGAACGTCCCTGATGGTACTCGCGGCCCCGGTCGCGGCGGGCGCTCGGGATGCAGCGCGTGCTGCGATCGATCACCGACGCGCGGCCGCGCCGCTATCGTTCGATCGCGCGCATCGCAGTGGATGGAGGTTGCTCTGAATGACGGCCGTCGATCTGCTCAATGCCATCGACTCCGATGACGAGCCCGCCGTCGAGGCCCTGCTCGCGACGCATCCGGACCTTGCGCTGACGCGGGACGACGACGGGGTGAGCGCGATCCTGCACGCGCTCTATCGGGGTCGGCGGGCGGTTGCGCAGCAGATCGCCGCCGTCCTTGGTGACCTGGACGTCTTCGATGCGGCGGCTCTCGCGCGTGCGCCGCGGGTTCGAGCGCTCGTGGCGGTTGAGCCGGAGCTCGCGACGGTCCACACGGCGGACGGGTTCACGGCCCTCCACTACCCCGCGTTCTTCGGCGGCGCGGATGCGGCCGAGGTCGCCCGGATCCTCCTCGATGCGGGGGCCGACGTGAACGCCCGATCCGCCAACGACTTCTCGGTCCTCCCGCTCCACTCGGCGGTGGCCGGCGCCCACGACGATGTCGCGGCGGTCCTCATCGAGGCTGGGGCAGATGTGAACGCCCGCCAGCGCCACGGCTGGACGCCGCTCCACGGGGCGGCCCAGAACGGGGCCGCGGTCTCGGTCGAGCGCCTCCTGGCGGCAGGGGCCGACCCGCGGGCGACGAACGACGATGGCGTGACGGCGGCCGATCTCGCCGCCGCGGCCGGTCACGAGGAGCTCGCCGCGCGGCTCCGCTGAAGCTCTCCACGACGGCGATGAACGATTCCGCGAAGGCCGGCGCCATACCCTGTCGAGCACGACCGTCATGGCCGAGCCCCAGTCGAGGGGAACCGTGGACCAGCGAGCACTCGTGGAGCGGGCGCGGGAAGGCGATCATGACGCCTTCACGATCCTGCTCGACGTGCGGCTTGCGCGGCTGGACGCGGCCGCCCGACTGATCGTCCGGGACCCTGAGCTCGCGCGCGACGCGGTCCAGGACGCCTTGATCCGAACCTGGCGTGACCTGCCCGGTCTCCGCGACCCGGACCGGTTCGACGCCTGGATTCATCGACTCGTCGTCAACGCCTGTCTCGACCTCCTCCGGCGCCGGAAGCGGCGTGTGATCGAGGTCGAGCTCAGCCCGATCGATCAGCCGACCGCGGTCGACGCGGCCGGTTCCCTCGCCGATCGCCAGGTCCTGGACGAGGCGCTCGCGCGCCTCGAGCCGGGTCACCGAGCGGTCGTCGCCCTGCATTACCTCCTCGGGGTGCCGCTGCCCGAAGTGGCGGCATCCCTGCAGATCCCCCTCGGCACCGCCAAGTCCCGGCTGCACTACGCGCTGCGCGCAATGCGGATCTCGGTGACCGGCGAGGCCGAGCCCGGTCCGGCCGTTGCGGGAGGGCAGATCGCATGACCTCGCCACGACGCTTCGAGCAGGACCTCCCGGGGCTCCTCGGCGACCTCTACGTCGCCGGGATGCCCGATTATCGAGACGACCTCGTCCGCCAGACCGCAGCGATCCGCCAGCGGCCTGCCTGGACGTTCCCCGAAAGGTGGCTTCCCATGGACCTCGCGACGCGGCGTCTGCCGTTCGCAGCCGTCCCGATCCGGGCGTTGATCGTGCTCGCCCTGATCCTGATCCTCGCTGCAGCCGTGCTCCTTGTGAGCGTTGGTTCCCACCACCCGCTTCCGGCGCCGTTCGGCCCGGCCCGAAACGGCCCGCTCGCGTACATGCAGTCAGACGCGATCTACGGCCGAGACACCGTTGGCGGCCCCGAACGCGTCCTGATCGGCAGCGAAGGCGGCACGGTCTCGTTCGCGGGCTTCTCCCCGGATGGGACGCAGATGTCGTTCACGCGGACAGTCGCCGGATCCACCTATCTGTTCGTGGCCGACGCCGCCGGGCGCGCCGAGCGGAAGATCCTCGCAACGGCTCTTGGCGATGCGTACATCACCTGGGCCCCCGACAGCCGGACCATCGCGGTCAGCGACGAGATCGACTTCGTTCGCAAGGTGATGCTTGTCCATCTCGACGGCACGCCGCCGACGATCGTCGACCTCGGCGATGCCCGCCCGACGGACATGGCGTGGCGGCCGCCGGCCGGCGCCGAGCTGCTCGTCCGCGCGACGACCAAAGGGGGCGGACAGGACTTCTTCATCGTCGGGGCCGACGGGACCCTGGTCCGATCGTTCGGCCTGCCGAGCCCGTTGCGGTTCGGTCCGGATTGGGAAAACAGCGGTCCCGCCTGGTCGCCGGACGGGAAGCTTCTCGCCTACAACCGGGTCGAACCGCTCGACGGGGACCCCAACGGCCACTTCCGAGTGCACGTGATCCGCGCCGATGGGACCGGCGACGTCGCTCTGCCAGGTCCTTCCCAACCACTCGTGCATGAGGCCTGGCCCACCTGGTCGCCCGATGGGCGCTGGATCACGGTCGAGCACTTCGTGTTCGGCGATCCCGGCGAGGACTGGGTGGCAATCCTGCCGAGTGACGGCAGCGCGCCGGCGCGTGACCTCCTGCCGAGGGGGCCCGACAACGGGGGCGGCGGGATCGTCAAGACCTGGACCCCCGACGGAAGCCGAGTCGTCGTGTACGACCGGGGTTCGCGTCAGACGATCTTGATCGATCCCGCGACCGGCAACGTCGAGAAGGCAGGGTGGACTGCCGCGAGCGAACCCGACTACGTGCGGCTCGCGCCCTGACCGGGGTCAGGACCCGCGTTCGTTCATGACGGCGCCCGGCGTTCGCGCTCCGCCAGGAGCTCGCGCCGGGCGCGTCCGAACGCCGCTGCGATGGCCTCGACCTGGACCGCCGCGTCGGTGACCGCGCCCGTCCGCGCGGCTTCCTCGAGGGTCCGGCTCAGCGCCCCGAGACCAAGCGCCCCGACATTCAGGCTGCTCGACTTCATCGCATGGGCGGGTGGGACGAGGTCCTCCCGGGAGCCGGTCGACGCTGCCGCTCGCAGGGCCGCGATCTGTTGCTCGCCGTCCGCGAGATACGTGTCGACGAGGTCGTCGACGAACTCCAGGTCGCCGCCGGTGATCTCGACGAGATTCGCGAATACGGCCGGGTCGATGGCTGGCTCGATCACGACGCCGCAACCGCTTCGCCACGGTCCTCGCCGCCACCACGCTCGGCCGACGGGTCCGCAACCGCGTAGACCGCGATCGGGCGGCTGAAGCCCTTCAGCTGGCGCTCGCCGGCTGGCTCCGCCGGGATCGACCCATCGATGGCCGCGAAGGTCCGTGGGGCGATGAGGATCTCGCCGGCTGCCGCCTCACCACTGAGGCGCGACGCGAGGATGATCGCGTTTCCCACGCCGCCGTAGTCGTAGCGGCCCTCGAACCCGATCCGGCCCATCGTCGCGTATCCCGTCGCGATCCCGATCCCGACCCGCAGGATGTGCCCGCGCCGCCGCCACTCGTCGCTGATGTCGACGAAGCGCTCACGGATCGCCATCGCCATGCGGACGGCACGCGCCGCGTGGTCCGCCTGCATCGCCGGATCGTTGAAGAAGACCATGATCCCATCGCCGGCGAAATGCTCGAGCGTGCCGTCGTACTCGACCACGATCGCCCCAACCGTGGCGTGGTAGCGGCGGAGGAATCCGAGGACCTCCTCGGGCTCCGCGGTCTCGGAGAACGTCGTGAAGTTGCGGAGATCGCAGAACATCGCCGTGATCTCGCGCCGGTGGCCGGCCAGGAGCGCCTCGCCGTCCGGACTCGAGACGAGGCTCGCGACCTGCGGCGACAGGAACCGGGCGAGCTCGCTCCGTTGGCGCTCGATCGTCTCGAGGAGCCGGACGTTGGCGATTCCGATCGCGGCCTGCTCGGCGAACCCGACGGCAAGGGCGCGCTCGCCGGCGCCGAACGGCCGGACCTCGTTCCGGGTCAGGGCGAGGACGCCCGTGATGCTGCCGTCCGACGCGATCGGCACCCCGAGCAGCGTGCGATAGCCGCCGACGCGCGTTCCCGCGGTGGCGCCGTAGTCCGGATCGGCGAGGACGTCCTCGACCTCGATCTGCTCGCCGATCAGCGCCACCCGCCCGACGAGCGTCTCGCGGCCGGGGACGATCGGGTGCTCCCGTTCCCACGCATCGAGCTCCGGCGAGCCGCCCGCCGATGCCGCCACCTGGAAGGCGTTCCCATCGAGCACGTAGGCGACGCCGTAGTCTGCCCGGCACAGCCGGAGCGCGGCCCGCACGATCGCCCCGAGAACGACCTCACGATCGAACGCCGAGCGCGACATGATCGCGAGGACCTCGTTCGTCGCCGCCTGCCGCTCGACCGCTTCGAGCTCGGCGTCGTGGAGCCGCTTGCGGGCAAGCGACGAGGCGATCCGGGCCTGGAGGATCGCCGGATCGACCGATTTCGGGAGATAGTCAGCCGCACCCATCTCGAGACAGCGGACGACGCTGTCGAGCTCGTCAACGCCTGAGATCACGATGACCGGCAGGTGCCGGAGGGCCGGATCGGCCGCCAGCTCGGCGAGCGTCTCGTAGCCGTCCATCTCGGGCATGACGATGTCGAGAAGGATCACGTCGATCGGCGGAGCCTCGATGTTCCGCAGCCGGGCGAGGGCCTCGCGTCCGTTCTCGGCATCGACCGGCTCGTGTCCGATCCGACGCAGCAGCCGGCCGAGCAGCTGCCGGTTGAACGGCGTGTCGTCGACGACGAGGATCCGGCCGGGCAGTCCGTCGGCGTCGCGGGGCGGTGTCACGTGGGGCTTCCTGCGACGGCGGGCCGGACCTTGGCCAGGGCGGCGGCGAGCTCCTCGGGCCGGATCGGCTTGCTCACGTAGTCGTCCATCCCCGCCGCCAGGCACGCCTCGCGGTCGCCGGCCATCGCGTTCGCGGTGAGTCCGACGATCCGGAGCGGCCGCTCCGGCCATTGGCCCCGGATCTGGCGAGTCGCCTCGAGGCCATCCATCGCGGGCATCTGGACGTCCATGAGGACGACGTCGTAGATACCGCCTGCGACCGCGTCCACCGCGGCGCGTCCATCCTCGACGACGTCGGCGCGCAGCCCCATCCGGTCGAGCAGGCGCAAGGCGAGCTTCTGGTTCACCGCGTTGTCCTCGGCGAGCAAGACCCGGAGCGAGGGGTCGACGGCGAGCCCCGTGACGACCGTCGTCGGCGATGCCGCCGGGACGTTAGGCTGGTCGACCACTGCGGCGTTGACGGCATCCGCCAGCGCGTCGTGCAGGGCGGATGGCTTGACGGGCTTCACGAGCGTCGCGGTCACGTTCGTCGCGAGGCGGCCGTGCTGGCCGATCGACGATAGGATCACGACGGGCACGGGACGATCCGGGCGGAGTGCGGCCAGGTCGTCGGCCAGCTCGATCCCGTCCCGTTCCGGCATGAGGAAGTCGAGGACGGCCGCGTCGAACTCGCGCCCGCCGCGGACCCAGTCGAGCGCCTCGAGGGGCGACTCCGTGACCGCCGACTCGACGCCCCAGCGCTCGAGGAAGCTGGCGAGAATCCGGCGGTTCGTCGCGTTGTCGTCGACGACAAGGATCCGGCAGCCGCGCAGGCTTCGCTCGGGCGGCCGGGCCGGTGCGTCGGGCAGCACGGTCGCCTGGGCCGGGAGCCGGAGGCAGAACAGGCTGCCCTCGCCGGCGACGCCGGTGCTCGTCGCGGTCAGGCTGCCGCCCATCGACTCCGCCAGGCGGCGACTGATCGCGAGGCCCAGGCCCGTCCCCCCGTAGCGCCGCGAGATGGACGCGTCGACCTGGCTGAACGACTGGAACAGGAGGTCCATCCGCTCCGGCGGGATGCCGATCCCGGTGTCGCGGACGTCGATGTCGATCTGCCACGGGTCGCCGGCGGCGGCAGGCCGGGTCGCCTCCACGGATAGGACGACCTCGCCCTGCTCGGTGAACTTGATCGCATTCGACAGGAGGTTCAGGACGATCTGACGGAGGCGGCCCGCGTCGCCGACGATCGCCTCGGGCAGCTCGTCGCCCATCGCGTAGGCGAGCTCGATCCCCTTCTTCGCCGCGATCGGCGCGACGACGTCCAGGGCGCTCTCGACGGACGTCCGGAGGGAGAACGGCTCGGCGGCCAGGTCGACCTTGCCCGCCTCGATCTTCGAGAAGTCGAGGATGTCGTTGATGATCGTCAGGAGCGCGTCGCCGGACGTCCGGATCGTGTCCGCGAAGTCGCGCTGCTCGGGATCCAGCTCGGTCTCGAGGAGCAAGCCGCTCATCCCGATCACGGCGTTCATCGGCGTCCGGATCTCGTGGCTCATCGCGGCAAGGAACGCGCTCTTGGCCTGGTTGGCCGCCTCCGCAGCGACGGTCGCGTCCTGGGCGGCCCGGTAGAGGCGCGCGTTCTCGATGGCGATCGATGCCTGCCGGGCGAGCCCGACGAGGAAGTTCAGATCGGCCTGGACGAATGGCTCACCCGCATGCCGCCACACCGCGGTGACGCCGGTCACCCGATCGCGAGAGACGAGGGGGACGACCATCATCCGCTCGATCTCGCCGGAGCGGTCGGGCGTGCCCGGCATCCGGACTGCCCGAGGATCGTCCCCCGTGATGTTGATCAGCTCCGGCACCCGGCGCCGGATGATGTCGCCGACGATCCCCTTGCCGGCCCGGATCTCGCCGGACATGATCGCGTCGGCGATCTGCCCCTTGCCGAGGATCGGCCGGAAGGTCTCGCCGTCCGGTTGCGCGATCCAGAGGGCAACCGAATCGACCGCGAGGAGCGAGCGGACCCGCTCGCCGATCTGGTCGAGGACGGCCTGGACGTCGAGGGTCGCCGAGATCTCCTGGCCGACCTCGGCCAGTGCGGCCATCTCATCGCCGCGCCGGTGCGCCTCCTGGTACAGCCGGGCGTTCTGGATCGCGATCCCGACGTTGGCGGCGATCGTCGACAGGAGTCCCGCGTCGGCCTCGCTGAAGCGACCTTCCTGGGTCGTGCTCTGGACGCTGATCACGCCGATCGCGGCGTCGCCGGCGATGATCGGCACGCCGAGATAGGACTTCACGTCGACGCCCAGCTGGCTTCCGCTGACGCTGGGAAAGTCGGCAGCGCGATTGAGCAGCAGGGGCGCCTTGGCCCGCAGCACCTCCGAGGTCAGGCCTTCGCCAAAGGCGATCGGCTCCGGCTCGCGTCGGACTCCGACCTCGTAGTCGTACGGGAATCGGATCAGGCCCGAGACGACATCGTGGAGGGCGACGTAACAGGCGTCCACGTCGAACGTCCGGCGCATCTGCTCCCCGACGAGCTCGAGCAGGGGATCCAGGTCGAGCTGGCTCGAGAGCGCCTGGCTGATCTCGTTGACGGTCGCCAGCTCGGCCAGCCGCTGGCGCGTCTCGTCGATCAGTCGGACGTTCTCGAGAGCCACACTCAGGCTCGACGCGAGCGTCGTCAGAAGCTCTTCGTCGGAGTCCGAGAACGCGTCGTCACGATCGAGGTTCTGGAGACTGATCGTGCCCCGGACCCGCGTGCCGACGGCCAGCGGGACGAGCAGGACCGACTTCGGCAGCTCGCCTTGCACGATCTGGACCCGGCCGCTCGCGACCTCATCCCGTAACGCGGCCTCGCCGACACGCATCGGCTTGCCGGTGTCGACCACCGTCTTCCGGAAGCTGCGAAGCGGGACCTGGATGTTCGGAAATCGGACGCCCCTCTCGATCGTGTACCGGAAGTCGAGGAGGCCGGTGTTCTCGTCGACGACGGCGATGTCGACGATCTGGGCGTCGAAGATCGCCTGGATCCGATCACCGACGAGGTCGTACATCTCCTGCATGTCGAATCGCTCGGCGAGACCGCGCTGGACATCGTTGATCAGGGCCAGCTCTGCGGCCCGCTCGTTCGTCTCGGACAGCAGCCGGCGCGTCTCGTCGAACAGGCGCGCATTCTCGAGGGCGACCGCCAGGCTCGAGGCAAGCGTTGTCAGCAAGCGGACGTCGGCCTCCGAGAACACCTCCTCCTGGTCGAGGTTCTGGAGCGAGATCCGGCCGCGGGCATCGTCGCCGACGATGAGGGGAGCGACGAGAACCGCCTTGGCGGGCTCACCCTGCACGACGACGGTCGACAGGCCATGCTCCTCGAACCACTCGATGAGGTTGGCGTTGATCAGGATCGGGGCCCGCGTCTCGATCAGGACCTTGCTCAGGCCGCGGATCGGCGTCGGCTGGTCGGGAAACCGCACGCCACGCTCGATCGTGTACGGGTAGCGAACGACGCCCGCGGCCATGTCGAAGATGCCGATGTCGACGACCTGGGCATCGAAGATCTCCTGGATCTTGTCGCCGACGAGGTCGTACATCGCCTGGATGTCGAGGTTCTCGGTCAGGCCGCGCTGGACCTCATTGATCAGCGCCAGCTCCGCGGCGCGCTCGTTCGTCTCGGTCAGGAGACGCTTCGTCTCGGCGAACAGGCGGGCGTTCTCGAGGGCGACGCCCATGCTCGAGGCAATCGTGCTGATCACCCGCTCGTCGCTCTCCGTGAAAGCGTTCGGGCGGGTATCTCCGAAAGCGACCACCCCGATTGCTTCGTTGCCGGCCAGAATCGGGACGCCGAGATACGACTCGGTGAGAACCGTGCCCGCGTCGGCTTCCTCGTAGGGGCGGACAACGGCGATGGCCTCATAGTCGTCACGAGTCGCGAACCGCAGAGGCCGGCGCGTCGTGAGGACTCGTGACGAGAGCCCCGCGCCCAACGGGATGGCCGGCCCGTGGACCCGTCGCCCCTGATCGAGCTCGTAGGGAAAGCTGATCAGGTTCGCGGCCTTGTCGTAGAGACCGATGTAGAAATCGATGGACGCGAACATCGTCGTCAGGCGGTCTCCGACCACATCGATGATCGCGTTGAAATCCAGCTGCTTCTCGAGCGCCGCGCCGATGTCGTTGATCACCGCCAGCTCGGCGTTGCGCTGCTCTGTCTCGGCCAGCAGTCGCTTCGTCTCGTCGAAGAGCCGGGCGTTCTCGAGGGCGACGCCCATGCTGGTGGCGATGGTGCCGAGGAGCCGCTCATCGGCCTCCGTGAACGCGTCCCGTTCGAGGCTCTCGAGCGCGATCGTCCCGAGGACCCGGTCGCCGGCCAGGATCGGCACCCCGAGCCAGGCCTGGGTGTCGAGCCCTTGACGGATCGCGCCGGCCGCCCCGGGATCGTCGCTGCCGACCAGGCGGAGAGGCAGCCGCGACCGGATGACCTTCGAGGTCAGCCCCTCACCGAAGGCCATCGACCGCATCTCGGTGATCTGTCCCTCCTCCACGCCATACGGGAAGGAGATGACGCCGGTCTTCGGGTCGTACTGCGAGATGTGGAGCGATCGGACGTGGAAGATCTCGCCGACCCTCTTGCCGACCAGCTCGACGATCGATTGGAAGTCGAGCTGCTGGGCCAGAGCCGATCCAATCTCGTTGATGACGGAGAGCTCCGCGGCGCGTTCGTTCGACTCGCTCAGCAGGCGCTTCGTCTCGTCGAACAGGCGAGCGTTCTCGAGGGCGACGCCCATGCTCGCGGCGAGTGTCGAGAGCAGCCGCTCGTCGGTCTCCGCGAAGGCGTCGAGCTCGAGTCGCTCGAGCGCGATCACCCCGGTCACTCGGTCGCCGCTGAGGATCGGCACTCCCAGGAACGATTCCGTGTCCGATCCGCCGACCTGGATCGCGCCAAGCGCCGTCGCTTCGGCGTCGGAACCGGCGCGAACCGGCCGGCGGGTCTGGATGATCCGCGACGTCAGGCCCTCGCCGAGCTCCCGGGGTTGCCGCGGGGCCCGCTTCCCGTCGTCCCAGGCGAACGGGAAGCTGACGATGTTCGTCGCATCGTCGTAGAGCGCGATGAACATCGACTGCGGCTCGAAGATGGACCGGACCCGTTCGCCGACCAGGTCGATGATCGCCTGGAAGTCCAGCTGCTCGGCGAGCGCCTGGCCGATCTCGTTGACCAGGGCGAGCTCGGCGTTCCGTTGCGCCGCGAGCGCCTCGAGCTCGGCAACGTGCGCGCTCACGGCGGCCTCGTCCGACAGCGGTCTGGGGGCCGCGGCATCAGGGGCGGCGATCGGCGCGGTGACGGAGGATGAGCGCTTCGAGGCCACGTTGCTCCCGCTCGGCGCGCCCGATCCCGGTGTCGCGCGCTCCTGGCGAGGATAGCGCCCTCAGGCGCGTTCGAGGTAGCGCTCGCGCTCCCAGTCGTGGACGATCGAGTCGTACGTCTGCTGCTCGACCCGGGCCGCGTTCAGGTAGTGGTCGACGACGTCCTGGCCGAAGATCTCGACGGCGGCCTCCGACCGTTCCAGCTCGGGGATCGCCTCGTACAGCGCCCGCGGCATCCGCGACACGCCCTTCGCGACATAGCCGTTGCCCTTGAACTCGTCGGCCAGGGCGAGCTTGTTGTCGATCCCGTGCAGCCCCGCGCCGATCATCGCCGCGTAGGTCAGATAGGCATTCATGTCGCCACCCGGGAAGCGGTCCTCGACATGGAGCGCCGGCCCGTGCCCGACGACCCGGAACCCGGTCGTCCGGTTGTCGCGGCCCCAGACGATGTTCACCGGCGCCCACGACAGCGACGCGTAGCGCTTGTAGGAGTTGATGTTGGGCGCGATGAACACCGCCAGCTCGCGCGACAGCGCCATCATCCCGGCGACGAATTGGGCGAACGTCTCGGACATCCCGTACGGCCGGCCGGCATCAGGGTCATGCGTCAGCGAGCGCGACCCGTCCTCGCTCCAGATGCTCATGTGGAGATGGCCCGACGAGCCCGTCCAGGTGTGGTCAGGCTTCGCCATGAACGTGATGCCCCAGCCGTTGAGATAGGCGATCTCTTTCGCGCCGTGCTTGAAGATCACGCTCCGGTCGGCCGACTCCAGGACCTGGTCGTAGCGAATGTTCACCTCGTGCTGGCCGGGCGCCGCCTCGCCCTTCGAGAACTCCACGGGGACCCGCGCCTCGGTCATCTGGTTGCGCAGGAGCCGGTGAAGCGGCTCGGCCTTCGTCGCCTGGAGGAGGTGGTAGTCCTCGTTGTAGTAGCCGAACGTCCTCGGGACGGACCAGCCGTTGCCCGCCATGTCCTCCCACGAGTCCTTGAGGACGTAGAACTCGAACTCCGAGCCGGCCTTGAGCGCGTAGCCCATCGAGCGGGCCCGCTCGACCTGGCCCTTGAGGATCGTCCGGGGGGAGATCGGGATCTCCTCGTGGCTCTCCTCGTCGATCGTGTCGGACAGGACGAGGGCGGTCTTCTCGAGCCACGGCAGGATCCGCATCGAGTCCCAGACCGGAGAGGCGACCCAGTCGCCGTAGCCGGTCTCCCAGTTCATGAGGGTGAACCCGTCGGGCGTGTTCATCTCCATGTCCGTGCCCAGCAGGTACGTGCAGAAGTGGGCGCCGTGGTCGATGACCCCGTCGAGGAACGCCTGGGCCTGGACGCGCTTGCCCATCAACCGGCCCTGCATGTCGGTGAACGCGACGACGAGCGTGTCGACCTGGCCGTCACGGATCAGGCTCTTCAGCTCGTCGAGGCGCGGCTGCTTTCCGTGCTGGTCGCCCTTGCTCATCGTCCCTCTCGCCGTCAGTTGACGGTCGCCCTCCAATCCGCCGCCTCGGGAAGCCTCAGTAGAGGATCGTCGTGCCGCTGGGGAACTCGAACGCGAACGCGGACGGCGGCAGGGACACATCCGGACCGTAGGCGACGACCACGGCCAGGCGCGTCACGTCCCCGCCGATCGTCTCGACCAGCCGGAGGATCGCGCCGTCGGCGCGATCGACCGCGACCTGGACGTGGAAGTCGGGCCGGTCGGCGGCCAGCTCGACGGTTCGCGGATGGTCGCACTCGACCACGATCGCCTCGCGACCAGCGACGATCTCCGTGCCGGAGATCCAGGTCCTGCCTGTCGCCAGCACGTTCTGGCAGTAGCCGGCCGGATGGACGAACGTGTCCGGCAACGTCTCCATCGGGAGCGAGGTCAGCGGCTCGTAGACCCGCGAGAAGCCAGGGAAATCCGGGTCGCCGAGGCCCCGGACGGCCGGGCGCACCGGCCGCTCCGTGCCCAGCCGGTGAGGCGCCGAGTAGGTCCGGACGGTGGCGCCGTCGGAGATCCAGGTCTCGTAGTTGCCGGCGGTTCCGCGGCCCGGCTCGGTCGTGGTCACGCGGGCGTGTCCGGGATGGCGCAGCACGACGTCCATCGCGACAAGGTGCTCGCCGCCGGTCGTGAACGTCCGCTCCTCGATCCGCATCCGGAGGGTGGCGAACCGTAGCTCTGCATCGCGCATGAAGGTGAACAGGTCCGCGACGCTGGGCAGCTCCGGCGGGAGCGCTACAACCTCGGGGAGGCGGCGGCCGTCGTCGGGCAGGGGCACGAGGGCGGCGCGATCCCAGAGTCGGGTGGAGGTCATCGCGGCGGATTGTAGCGGCCAACAATGTTCGCGCCGGGCACCTGCGCGCCAGCCAGTCCCGGCTTCATCCGCCGCCCGCCGTGCCGCCCGCCCGGCCGCCCGCCCCGCCGTCGAGGTCCGGTTCGGTCATCCGGGCGGGATCGAGGATCTCGTCGAGGCGTTCCGGGGCGATGCCACGCTCGAGGGCCAGCTCGCGGATCGTTCGGCCGGTCGCGAGCGCGTCCTTGGCGAGCTTCGCCGCCTCGTCGTAGCCGATGACCGGCGCAAGGGCGGTGGCGAGCATGAGTCCCTGCTCGACGAGCTGCGGGCCACGCTCCGTGGCCGCAAGTCCCTCGACCGTCCGGGCGGCGAAGTTCTCCGCGGCCGCGGCGAGCAGCTCCGCGGATTCGAGGAGGGCGACCGCGGCCACCGGCATCATCACGTTGAGCTCGAGCAGCGACCCGGTCTGGGCGAACCCGATCGTCGCGTCGTTGCCGACGACCCGGGCGACGACCATCGTCAGGCTCTCGACGATCACCGGGTTGACCTTGCCGGGCATGATGCTCGATCCCGGCTGCGTCTCGGGCAGGGCGAGCTCGGCGATCCCAGCCCGCGGCCCCATACCCATGAGCCGGATGTCGTTCCCGATCTTCCACAGCGCCAGGGCCGTCGTCTTGACCGCGCCGTGGGCGGCAACGACCGCGTCGAGCGAGGCCTGGGCGTGGAAGTGGTTGCCCGTCTCCCGGACCGCCAGGGCTGTCAGTTCGGCGAGGCGCGCCGCGGCCGCGGCCGCGTAGTCCGGGTGGGAGTTGATCCCCGTCCCCACGGCCGTCCCGCCGAGCGGGATCGCCAGGAGCTCATCGCGCGCCGCCCGGACCCGCCGGATGGCCTCCTCGACCTGCCCGGCATAGCCGCGGAACTCCTGGCCGAGGCGGATCGGCGTGGCGTCCTGGAGGTGGGTCCGGCCGGTCTTCACGACCGGCCAGAGCTCGGTTGCCTTTGCGTCGAGGGCGACCCGCAATTCCTCGAGCGCCGGCACGAGCTCCTCGTCGATCGTCAGCGCCCCGGCGAGTTGCATCGCGGTAGGGATGGTGTCGTTCGACGACTGGCAGAGGTTGACGTCGTCATTCGGGTGGACTTTGGCACCGCCGCCCAGCCTGGTCGCGGCCAGCCTCGCGATCACCTCGTTCGCGTTCGTGTTCGTCGAGGTGCCCGAACCGGTCTGGTAGACGTCGATCGGGAACTGCGCGTCGTGTGCCCCGTCAGCGACCTCCTGGGCGGCTGCCGCGATCGCCGTCGCAACCGTCGTGTCGAGCAGGCCGAGCCGGCCGTTCGTCTCCGCCGCCGCCCGCTTGATGAGACCGAGCGCCCGGATGAAACGGCGCGGGAACCGCTGGCCGGAGATCGGGAAGTTCAGCACGGCGCGCTGGGTCGACGCGCCGTACAGCGCATCGGCCGGGACCTCCATCTCGCCCATCGAATCGCGCTCGATCCGCGTCCCGGTGCCTGGATCGGTGGCCGTCACGGGTTCGATTGTAGGCCGCGACGCTCGGGCCGCGGTCGAGGGGGTGGTCACGGCGCCCAGTCCACGAGGCCGGTCCAGATGACAACCTCCTCCTCGAGTCCCTCGAACGTCCGACCGATGACGACGACCCGGTTGAGTTGCTGAGGCACCTGGAGGAGGGCGATGACATCGAAGTCCGGGAGGTCGACGGGGGCGCGCCAAGCGGTCTCGCCGGGCCCACGCAGCCAGACGAGGCCCTGGAGCTGCTCGCGGCCGGGGCCCGGCGGGGCGGACCCGGCCACGATCTCACCGTGTCCGACGAGGAGATGGCGCCCGATGGATGTCGCTTCGGGCTGCGGCGGCGGATCGACGGATCTCCAGTCGGCCGCTGTCTCATCCGCAACCCATGCAGCGGGCCGGACGGGCTGGTCGCCGCTCCCGAGCGTCCCGAAGGCGGCGTACCCGCCCTCCGTACGCCCGATCGCGGTGACGTTCGCATCGCCCAGGCCGGGCGGCGGGCCGACCGTCTGCCAGGCAGTCCCGTCGGTGGTGAACCACCATGAGCTCGGCAGGACCGGGCACACGTCGCCGCACGACGTTCCCCACGCCAGGAGCCCGCCCTCGACCGGGAGCAGGTCCGTCGGGTACCCGCCTCCCTCGTCGGCGACCGATGGAGCAGCCTGCCAGGTCGTGCCGTCCGCCGACCACCACCCCCGGAAGCCGCTGAAGTGGGTGAACGCCCCGCTCCCGACGGCCATGACGCGACCGTCCGTCGCCAGCAGCGCGCTGATCGCGGAATCGGCTGACGACTGCGGCGTGACCTGCGCCCATCCGTCGGCGCCGCGGAGCCAGATCGACGCGTGGATCTTGTCGCCGTCGGTGACATTACCCGCGGCCACCGTTCCGATTCGCGACGACGCAGCTGCGACGACGCTCCCTCCCGAGAAGTCCGGGGCGAGGAAGACCGGCGCCGACATCTGCCATTCGAGCGCGTCGCGAGACTCCCAGATCGCCGGTTGAACACAGCCATCAGCGGTCGTCGCGACGCAACCCATGCCGAGGAAGCGATCGCCGACCCAGGCGGCCGTGAGGAACCGGGCATCGGCCAGGTTGTCCTGCGGGGGAAGCTGGCGCCATTCGGCGAGACCGCCCGGGAGCGGGGTCGTGGTTGGAGAGGGGGGAATGGGGATCGACGCTCCGGTGGCGGTCGGTCCTCGTGAGCCGGATGGGATAGTCGTCGTGGGTCGCGGCGTCGCAACCGGGACCTGGCTGCACGCGACAGGCGCCACCGCGACCGCCAACACCACGGCCAGGCGAGCGGCACGGCCGATCGATCTCATCACTCCACCACTTCCTCCGACCGCGACGGTACCAGCCCGGCGTCCCGCGATGTCTCCCGTAGACTGCCGCGGATGAACCCGACGCCCGCCGCGTTCCGGACCGTCATGGGCCATTTCGTGACAGGAGTCACCGTCGTGACCGCGCTTGACGGCGAGCGGCCGCAGGGCATCACGGTGAACGCGCTGAGCTCCGTCTCGCTCGAGCCCCCGCTCGTCATGGTCGCCCTCGATCGGAGGCGGTTCATCACGCCCACCGTACGCGCCGCCGGTCGCTTCGCGGTCAACATCCTGGCCGAGACCCAGCAGGCGCTGTCCGACTGCTTCGCGGGCGCCGAGGTGACGCCCGGGCGCGATGCGTTCTGCGGCGCGACGTGGTACCCGGGCGAGACCGAACTGCCGCTGATCGAAGGGGCGATCGCATCGCTCGAGTGCACGGTCGTCGAGACGTTCTCGGCCGGCGACCATGACCTGTTCATCGGCCGAGTCGACGCCCTCGGCACGGGGCAGGCGAATGCGGACCCGCTCCTCTACTACCGGCGGCGATACCTGCGGATCGAGCGTGCCACGACCGCGACCGTCGAAGGCAAGCACGACGGATAGGCGGCGATCCGAATGCCAACGGTCCGTGCCAACGGGCTCGACATCGCCTACGAGGTCCACGGCGCCGGTCCGCCGCTTGTCATGCTCCATGGTGCGACGTCGTCCGGCGGCGAGGACTTCGCCGCCCAGATCCCGATCCTCTCGCGGGCCTTCCTCGTTCACGTCCCGGACGCGCGCGGCCACGGCGAGACCCGCTGGGACGCTGCCGACGGCTTCCGGTACGACTGGCTCGTGGACGACCTGCTCGCCTTTGTCGACGCACTCGGCCTGGGGACCTTTCATCTCCTCGGCTTCTCGATGGGCGCGATGACCGCCCTCCAGTTCGCCTCGCGCGACCCCGCGAGATTGCGGACACTCGTCGTCGTGGGAATCACGACCCAGCGCGAGCCGCGGGCGAGCGTTGCGGCACGGCTGATGGACCCGGCCCGGATCGACCGGGACGATCCGGCGTGGGCGAAGGAGCTGGACGCTCGACACGATCCGGGCCAGGGCCCCGGGGCGTGGCGCCGCCTCCTTCCGGCGATCGCCGCCGACGTCAGGGTCCAGCCGCTCCTCGGTCCCCGCGACTTGCGGCGGATCGAGCTGCCGGCGCTCGTCGCCTGCGGCGACCGCGACCCGTTCGTGCCCGTCGACCATGCCTGGGGGCTGCAGCGCCAGCTGCCGGACGGCCGGCTCTTCGTCGCGCCCGATTGTGGCCACGAGGTGATGGTTCGCCGGCCGGGGCTCTTCAACGAGGTCCTCGCCGGCTTCTACCGCTCGACCGAGGGTGCGGCGAAGCGCCGCGCCGCCGGTGCTGCGCGGCGGTTCGACGATCGGCCGTGATCGCGAATCAAGGGAGGTGTGTCCATGACCACGTTGCTCGCGCTCTACCGGCGGCCCGACGGCGGCGCCGAAGCGCTCGCCGAGTTCGAGCGGCGCTACACGGACGAGCACCTGCCGCTCGTCGCCCGGACGCCGGGCCTCCGCCGGATCCACGCCCAGCGGGTCGTCGAGGCGCTCGGGGGCGAGACGGATCTCGTGCTGCTGACGGCAATGGAGTTCGAGGATCGGGCCGCCCTCGACGAGGGGCTTCGGTCGGATGCGATGCGGGCCGCCGGCCGCAACCTCCGGGAGATCGCCCCCGGGCTGTCGACGCTCCTTGTCGTCGAGGACGCACCGGACGTCGTGCCGGAGATCGGGTCCTAGCCAGGCCGTCGGCGATTCGAATTCCGACGTCGGAAGACACCGCCAGCATGGATACTGTCAGCCGACAGCACGGAGGAGCCGAGTGACCGACAGCGCGCCGAAGACGGCGGGTTCCCGGGCCGCCGAGCCGCGCTACGTTCACGTCGCCTTCCCGGTCGAGCACGTCGCCCTCGTCACGTTCGACCGCCAGGACGCCTTGAACGCGCTGAACTTCGCGCTGATCGCCGAGCTGACCGACGCACTCGAGCGACTCGACCTCGACCCGGCGTGCCGGTGCATCGTCCTCACCGGCGCCGGCGATCGGGCGTTCGCAGCAGGCGCCGACATCAAGGAGCTGGCCAGGCAGACACCTACGAGCCTGACGGTCGACGACGACTTCCATCGCTGGGAGCGGATCAAGCGGATCCGCAAGCCGATCGTCGCCGCGGTTCGCGGCTTCGCCCTGGGGGGAGGGTGCGAGCTGGCGATGGCCTGCGACATGATCGTCGCCGCCGAGGATGCCCAGTTCGGGCAGCCGGAGATCCGCCTCGGGGTCATGCCGGGCGCCGGCGGCACGCAGCGCCTGACCAGGGCGATCGGCAAGGCGAAGGCGATGGAGCTCGTCCTGACCGGCGAGAACATCGGCGCGCGGGAGGCAGAGAGGCGCGGGCTCGTCACCCGCGTCGTGCCCGCCGAGGCGACCCTCGAGGCAGCGCTCGACCTGGCCGGCCGGATCGCGGCGATGCCGCCGGTCGCCGTGGTCGCCGCCAAGGAGGCCGTCAACCGGGCACAGGAGCTGTCCCTCGAGGCCGGCCTGGAGTTCGAACGGCGAAACTTCTTCCTGCTCTTCGCGACCGAGGATCAGCAGGAGGGCATGGCCGCTTTCACCGAGAAGCGGTCACCGACCTGGTCCGGCCGCTGATCGGCGGACGGGTCGAGCACAGGAGGACCCGATGGAACGTGACCCGACAGGCGGCAGGGACGTCGGCCGCGACGCGGAGCGCGATTACGGCGACGAGCCACCGCCGCTCATTCGGGACGCGCCGCCGGACTACCGCGCCCCCATCGACGAGCGCGCCCCCGTGAGTGGCCACACGCCACCGCCCGAGCACGCAGGCGCGTCGGTCACCGAGGCGCCGGAGCACGACTGGGGCCATGCCGAGGCACTGCTCTTCCCGACGTTCCGTCCGGTCGGGACGCACGGTCTCCGGATCGACGAGATCAGTCCGGAGGTCCTCGCCGAGCAGGGCACGAAGTCCCACGCCCAGCCGCTCGTGGACGAGGGCCCCTGCGGGCTGCCGGTCGTCTACTCGCTCCACGCCGGATCGTTTGACGTCATTGTCAACGGCGATCATCTGCTGTCGTGGGGCATCGAGCCATCGGCGATCCAGGACGCGGCGATGCGCAACCTCGCGGCCTGGTCGGCTGTCGCTCCGTGGACCGACGAGGTGTCCGGCGACCGCCGCCTGCTGTCCTCGGACACGGGCGAGGGCTGGGACGCGGCCCGGATCCTGCTGCCCGAGATCCGCGAGCACCTGACCCGCGAGCTCGGGGCGACCGGGCGCGTGCTCGTCGGGCTGCCGGAGCGCCACCTGCTCATCGCCGGCACGCTCCGGCCCGGCGACGAGGAGTTCGCCTCGCTGTTCGCCGACTTCGTCGTCGAGCACTCGGGCGGGGCCGACGAGCCGATCGACCGACGCGTGTTCGAGCTGGTCGGTGGGCGACTGGTGAACTTCGGCGCTCCCGCCGGGACCTGACCCGGTGGCCGGCCGCTCGACCTCCGCCTTCGGCGCGCTCCGTTATGACGTCGAGGACGCGATCGCGACGATCGTCCTGGATCGCCCCGAGGCGCTCAACGCCCTGACCGTCCCGCTCAAGGAGGAACTCCTCGCGGCGTTCCGCGAGGCGGGGCGCGACCGCGCCGTCCGGGCGGTCGTGCTCACCGGTTCCGGCCGCGCGTTCTGCGCGGGCCAGGACCTGCGGGAGCGACTCGAGCCCGACGCCGCCCCGCTCGCGGTCGAGGTACGCGAGCGCTATAACCCGTTGATCCTCGCGATGCGGCGCCTGGAGAAGCCGATCGTCGGGGCGATCAACGGGGTCGCGGCCGGCGCGGGCGCATCGCTCGCGCTCGCCTGCGACCTGCGCATCGCCGCGGAGGATGCCAGCATCGTCCTCGCGTTCGGGCGGGTGGGCCTCATCCCGGACAGCGGCGCGACGTGGCTGTTGCCGCGGCTCGTCGGGGTGGCCCGGGCGTTCGAGCTCGCGCTGACGAACGAGCCCCTGTCCGCGGCCGACGCGGAGCGGCTCGGACTCGTCACGGCTGTCGTGCCCCGGGACGCCCTCCTCGACGAGGCGCGCGGCCTCGCCGGCCGCCTGGCCGCCGGTGCGCCCCGGGCGGTCGCGCTCACGAAGCGGGCCCTGAACCGCTCGCTCGAGACCGATTTCGAGTCGGCCCTCGAGTACGAGGCCTTCCTCCAGGGGATCGCCGGCCGGACGGCCGATCACGCCGAGGGCCTGCGGGCGTTCCTCGAGAAGCGGCCGCCGCGGTTCACCGGGGAGTAGCCCGCCGACTGTTCTGAACTCGCAACGCCGGGCCGTCGGCGCTCCGGCGGCCGGGTTCGGGAGGATCGGCTAGCCTCACGGCCCATGGCCACCACCTCGCTCGAGCCCTCGGTTCGCGATCGAATCGCGCTCGCGGCCGGCCGGGTCCGGTCGCTGGCCGACGACCCGCGCTGGCTGCTGCCCATCGGCCTCGCGATGTACGTCGCGACGGCGACGTGGTCGTGGAACTTCCCGAACGAGCAGGGGATCCCGTTCAACTGGGTCTGGCTCGGCGTCGCCGGCACGACGATCCTGGTCTGGCGCAGGCGCACGGCCGTGCTCGACCCCGTCGCCGCGGCGGCGATCCTGGCGGTCACGGCGATGCTCGTCACCGACGTCACCGTGCTCTGGTCCCAGGCCCTGCGCGATCTCGCCCTGTACGTCAAGGCCGGCGATCGCTGGCTGTCCGGAGCGGCCGTCTACATGGACGTCCCCCTCGCGATCGCCCCGGACGACCTGTCGAACTACCCGTTCCTCTACCCGCCGGTCACGCTTCCGCTGTTCGGCGCGCTCGCCCTCATCCCGTTCCCGTTCGCCGCGGCGCTGTGGGTGAGCGGGTCCGCCGCGGCGGCCCTCGCCGGGCTTCGCCGGGTGGGCCTGTCGTGGCGCTGGAGCCTCGTGGTCCTCGCCTGGCCGCCGATCTTCCAGGGCCTGTTCGTGGGTAACGTCGCCGTGCCGATGTTCGCCCTCTTCGCCGCGGCCCCGTGGCGGCCGGCCCTCCTCGCCGTCCCGCCGATCTTCAAGGTCCAGAGCGGCATCGCCGCCCTGTGGCTCCTCCGGCCCGAGCACTGGCGCTCCGCGGTGCTCGGTATCGTGTCGATTGCCGTCGTCTGCCTCGCGACGCTTCCACTCGTCGGCCCGCAGCGGTGGGCCGAATGGATCGCCGGCCTGCAGGCCTACCAGGTCTCCCAGGCGCTGCTCCCGAACAACCTGTACGGCTACGGGCTGGGGCGGTACATGCCGTTCGTCGCGTTCCTCGCGATCGCCACGGTCGTGGCGGTCCTCGCGTTGCGGGCGCGAGGGAGGCGGGAGCAGCTCGCCCGCCTCGGGGTGGCCACCGTGACCGGTTCGCCGTCGCTCTTCTCGCACGGCTACCTCGTGGCGCTCCCGGCGATGCTCAGGCTCGACACGCCCTGGTTCTGGCTCGCCTTCGGGCTGACCGCCTGCGCGCCCGGTCCGGCGTGGTTCGGCGCGATCGGCATCGTCCTGTGGTCGTGGCTCGAGCCGAGCCTCCGGAAGCGACGCGGGTTCGACCCGTATCACCCGCTCGGGGCGGCTTCGGCGGCCTGGCCAGGAGCGCTCACCGCCGGCGCCGCCGCCGCGCCGCCGAGCCCGGCCCGCCGGCCGGCGCGTCAGGGGACCGTGTAGAGCGTCGGGCTCGTCTGGGCCGCGATGAACTTGCCGAGATCGGTCGCCCGGATGACCTGGATCCGGAACCAGTGCTCGCCGCTCGGCAGCTCCCCGACGACCGTCGTGCCCGCCGCCGGGCTCTCGCCGGCCCAGGCCGCGGCCGCGCCCTCGAGGTACGACGGCGTCTCGTCATCGTCGGAGTAGACGAGCTTGTAGAGGGAGAAGCAGCCATCGGGGCCGGTGTACGGGCTCCAGTCGAACCTCGTGCCGGCCTCGTCGGGTCCGACTCCGAGCTCGCCCAGCGCCTTGACCGAGCTCGCCGCGCTCGCCTTGACCGGGCTCGCCGCGATCACCCGGTCCTCCGCGTCGAACGCCATCGCCCGGTAGCAGTAGGTGGCGCCGGCCTCGACGGTGACGCGGCTCCAGGTCGCACTAATCGGTCAACCGAAAGGGTTGACGGTCCACCATCCGGGTCGTAGCCTAACGAACGTTAGGTAGGAGACGACCGACCCCCAGATGGCGATCGAGGCACCTTCCCGGCGGCGAGCGATCGAGGACGTCGCGAGCGCGCTTTTCCGCGAGCGGGGCTACGCGGCAACGAGCGTTCGCGACATCGCCCGCGCCCTCGACATCCGGGGCGCCAGCCTCTACGCCCACGTCACGTCGAAGGAGGACGTCCTGTGGGCGATCGTCGAACGCGCAGCCTCGGCGTTCGAGGACGCCGCGGCACGAGCGCTCGACACCGGCGATGGCCCGGCCGACGCGACGAACCGTCTCGCGGCGCTCGTCCGGACGCACGTCGCGGTCATCGCCGCCGATCCTGAGCTCGCGAGCGTCTTCGTCAACGAGTGGCGCCACCTGTCCGGGGAGCGGCGGGAGGCCATCCTTGCCCGGCGCGACGCCTACGAGGCCCGCTTCCGGGGGCTCGTCACCGAGGGGATGGCCGCAGGCGACTTCACCTCCACCGACCCCGCTGTTGCCGCGACGTTCCTGCTCACGGCACTCAACGGGATCGCCGGCTGGTACCGCCCCGAAGGACGCCTGTCCGCGAACCGGATCGCCGACCACTACGCCGACCTCGCCGTGCGTGCCCTGACGGAGGACCACCGATGACCGACCCGATCGCCCTCGACCCTGTCCTGAGCCCCACCGAGCGGAGCCGCCTCCCGTTCAACGAGGAGGGTCGATCGCACGACCAGCGGTTCGACCTGTTCGAGGCCCACGTCACAGGCGGCGGCAAGGTGGAGGCCGGGGACTGGATGCCGGACGAATACCGGACGAGCGTCCTCCGGTTCGTCGAGATGCACGCGAACAGCGAGCTGATGGGGGTCCTCCCGGAGCGCGAGTGGCTCATGCGGGCGCCGACCCTTCGCCGGAAGCTCGCCCTCACCGCAAAGGTCCAGGACGAGGTCGGCCACGCCCAGCTCCTCTACCGCGTTGCGGAGGACCTCGGCAAGCCGCGCGAGGCGATGTTCGACGACCTGCTCGCCGGGAAGACCAAGTTCCACAACGTCTTCCACTACCCGACCCGGTCGTGGGCGGACGTCGGGGTCATCGCGTGGCTCGTGGACGCCGCGGCGATCGTCGCCCAGCAGGCGCTCCGGGATTCCAGCTACGCGCCGTATGCCCGGACGATGCGCAAGATCTGCTGGGAGGAATCGGTCCACATCATGCACGGCCGCGACGTCGTCGTGACGATGGTCAACGGGACGGCCGAGCAGCGGGCGATGATCCAGGAGGCCCTCGATCGGTGGTGGGGCCCGCTCATGCAGATGCACGGGCCGCGGAGCGACCGGGCGAAGGACCGCGACATCCACTGGCGGATCAAGGCCAAGACCTCCGAGGAGCTCCGCCAGGAGTTCCTGTCGATCTACGTCCCGCGGGTCTGGGAGCTGGGCCTCAGCCTGCCGGACCCCGAGCTCCGACTCGACGAGGCGACCGGGGAGTGGGGCTACACCGAGCCGGACTGGAACGAGCTCCGGACGGTGGTAACGAACCACGGCCCGAAGAGCGAGGAGCGGCTCGAGTTCCGGCGCCTCAATCGCGAACAGACGAAATGGGTGCGGGACACATTGCTCGCCGCGCCGGGCGTGGCCGCATGACGGATTCACCGCCACTCGACCGACCGGCGACGCCGACCCCCGACGGCCACACTCTCGAGCCGTGGGAGGTCTTCCGCCAGGAGAAGGAAGGCGACCCGATGCGCCACGGCGGGAGCGTCATGGCGCCCGACCCGGAGCTGGCTGTCCACTACGCCCGCGAGCTGTTCGGCCGCCGCCAGGAGAGCGTCCGGCTGTGGATCGTCCGGCGATCGGACATCCATGACCTCGACGACGTCGACCTTCTCCAGCCGCCGCTCGACCGGTCGTTCAAGAAGCCTGGTGGCTACGTGATGCGGGACAAGCTCGCCGCGGCGCGCGAGCGATCCGGAACCAAAAAACCGAAGGCCAGATCGCGATGACGGCGACGGCACAGGACCTCCTTCCCGCCACCCGCAACGCGCTCTCGCTGCTGCTCCTCGCGATGGCCGACGACGAGTTTGTCATCGGCTTCAGCGACTCGGAGTGGACCGGGATCGCCCCGCTCCTCGAGGAGGACGTGGCGATGAGCTCGCTGGCCCAGGACGAGCTCGGGCACGCCCAGGCCCTGTACCGCCTCCTCGCCGAGCTCGTCGACGACGGGCGTAACGCGGACGCGATCGCCTTCGACCGCCCGCCCGAGGGCTACTATCACGCCCGGCTGCTCGACCATCCGCGGGGCGACTGGGCGGACACGATCGCCCGGCGGTTCCTCTACGACACGGCCGACTCGGTCCGCCTCGAGGCACTCGCGGAGGGCTCGTGGCCGCCGCTGGCGGACCTCGTCGGGAAGATCCGGCGCGAGGAGCGCTATCACCTGCTCCACGTGGGGGCATGGTTCGAGCGCCTCGCGGCCGCTGACGGTGAGCCCCGGCGGCGGCTGCTCGATGCGCTGGGCCGGCTTGCGCCGGACGCCGCGACGGTGCTGGCGCCGCTGCCGGACGAGCTGGGCCTCGTCCTCGCCGGGATTGCCGACGCGACGTCGGACGAGCTCGAGGCCCGCTGGGAGGCGAGGATCCGTCCGACGTTCGAGCGGCTCGACCTCCCGATGCCGCCGCCGGCCCGCGACCCGGGGCGCAGCCGGACCGACCATTCCGATGCGTTCCGCTGGCTCCACGGCGAGTTCACCGCGGTCCGGCGGCTCGATCGCGAGGCGACCTGGTGATCGCGGCCGTCGACGAAACCGCGGTCCGGGCCGCCCTCGCCGAGATCCCCGACCCGGAGATCCCGGTCGTGTCGGTCGTCGATCTCGGGATGATCGAAGCGGTCGAGGTCGACGGCGGACGCGCGATCAGGGTCGAGCTGCTCCCGACGTTCGTCGGCTGCCCCGCCATCGACGCGATCCGCGCCGCCGTCGAGACGCGTCTCGCCGCCTTCGGCCGTCCGGTCGAGGTCGATGTCTCGTTCCGTGTCCCGTGGACCTCGGACCGGATCACCCCGGCAGGCCGGGCCAAGCTCCGCCGGTCCGGGTTCGCCCCGCCGCCCGGGTCCGACCGCGCCGCGGTCCGCTGCCCGTATTGCGGCTCTGACCGGGTCGCCCTCGACAACCTCTTCGGCCCGACCCAGTGCCGCTCGCTCTTCTACTGCCGGGCGTGCCGCCAGCCGTTCGAGCAGTTCAAGGCCATCTGACCGAGCCGTGGCGAAGGAGCTCATCGGGGTCGTCGGGGCCGGGACGATGGGGGCCGGAATCGCCCAGGTCGCGCTCGAGAACGGCCACGAGGTCGTCGTCCACGACGTCGACGACGAAGCGATCGAACGAGGCCGGGCGCGGGTTCGCGACGGCCTCTCGCGTCGGGCGGCGAAGCTGGAGCTCGACGCCGACAGCATCGACGACTGGGTCGACGGCCGGCTCGCCGACCTCCGGGAAGCCGAGACGCTGGCGATCCTCGGGGCGGAGGTCGACGTCGCGATCGAGGCGGCCGTCGAGGACCTCGAGCTGAAACGGGAGATCTTCCGCGCCCTCGATGCCGCCGCCGACGCGGACGCGATCCTCGCCACGAACACGAGCGCGCTGTCGATCGCCGCGATCGCCGAGGTCACCCGGTTTCCGCGGCGAGTCGTCGGCCTCCACTTCTTCAACCCGGCGCCGGTGATGGCGCTCGTCGAGGTCGTGCTCGGCCCGGCCACCGATCCCGCGGTAGCCGATCTGGCGGCCGCCCTCGTCGAGCGCTGGGGCAAGACGCCCGTTCGCTGCACGGACTCGCCGGGGTTCATCGTCAACCGGGTGAACCGACCGTTCACGCTCGAGGCGCTCCGGATGCTCGAGGCGGGGGAGGCGTCCGTCGAGGCGGTCGACGAAGCGATACGGGCGGCAGGCTACCCAATGGGGCCGTTCGAGCTGATGGACCACATCGGCCTCGACGTCAACCTCGCCGCCGCGCGCGGCGTGTGGGAGGGGCTCGGGCGGCCGGACCGGCTCCGCCCTTCGCCGGTCCAGGAGCGGCTCATCGAGGCCGGCCGGCTCGGCCGCAAGACGGGGGAGGGGTTCTACCGCTGGCACGACGGCCGGCGAGGGGACCCGGCCGCCGAGTTTGCGGCACTCCCCGCCGGGAGCCTCGGGGCGGATGCGATCGCCGATCGGATCGGCCTCTGCGTCATCAACGAGGCGTGGCACGCGCTGGGAGACGGAATCGCGTCGGCCGACGACATCGACCTCGCCCTGCGGCTCGGGGCCGCCCACCCGGCCGGGCCCTTCGAGCGGACCGAGTCGATGGGCGGGCAGGAGTCCGTCGCCGAGGCGCTCGGACGGATGGCGGAGGGCGATCGCCGGTTCGAGCCCGCGCCGGAGCTGCGCGCGCGCTGACCCCGTCCCGCTACGATGCAGACGGTCGGGGGCCCTGCCGTCCGTGGAGGAAGAGGATGGCCAATCGATCCCTGCGCGTCCCGGCCGCGGTCGTCCTGATCGCATTCGCGCTGGCCGCGTGCACTGGCGGGGCGTCGCGCAGCGACGGCGCCGAACTCGGGACGACCCGCGCTCCCGCGACAGACTCGGCCCCGGAGGCTTCGGAGCCGGCCGCCACCGCGAGCCTGTCCGGGCCGCTCGTCGACCTGATCCCGGACGAGATCGGCGGCATCAGCCTCCGGAAGGAAACCGTCGCCGGGCCCGACCTCGTCGAGCTCGAGGCGGACGACGCCGCGAGCTTCGCCGCCCTCCTCAAGAACGTCGAGGGTCCGCTCGAGGCCTTCTCGGCCGTCAATGCGGTGGGGCAGGGGATCAAGATCGTGGCGATGCGGATGGAGGGCACGGACGGCGGGCAGCTCGGGGATGCGATGGTCGGGGTGATCACGGACGCCGCCGGGGGAGAAGTGCCCGTGGAAACCGTGACGATCGCGGGCAAGGAGGTCACGCGGATCGCGCCGCCGGACACGGTGCCGAGCCACGTCTACGTCACCGGCGAGCTGATGTTCGTGGTTCAGGCCGAGGATCCGGCGCTCGTCGAGGAGGCTCTCGCCGCGCTGCCCTGACCCGGCGTTGACCCGGCCACGCGCTACCATCGGGCCATGAGTCGCGATCCCCACCGACCGCTCCGCGAGGCCTGGGTCGTCGAGGCCGTCCGGACCCCGATCGGGCGCTACGGCGGCGCCCTCGCCTCTGTCCGCCCGGATGACCTCGCGGCGGCCGTCATTCGGGCCGTCGTCGTCCGGTCGGGGATCGACAGTTCGCTCGTCGAAGACGTCGTCCTTGGCTGCGCAAACCAGGCGGGCGAGGACAACCGCAACGTCGCCCGGATGGCGGCGCTCCTTGCCGGCCTGCCGGTCGAGGTAGCCGGACAGACCGTCAACCGGCTCTGCGGCAGCGGCCTCCAGGCGATCAACTCGGCCGCCCACGCGATCGCGGTCGGCGACGGCGACGTGTTCGTCGCCGGTGGGGTCGAGTCGATGACCCGGGCGCCGTACGTCATGGCCAAGCCGGAGATGGCGTTCGACCGGGGAAACCGGGAGGCCTTCGACACGACGCTCGGCTGGCGGTTCGTCAACCCGAAGCTCGCCGAGAAGCACTACCCCTACTCGATGGGCGAGACGGCCGAGAACGTCGCCGAGCGCTGGGAGGTCGGTCGCGACCTCCAGGACGCATTCGCCCTCCGTTCGCAGCAGCGGGCCGTGGCGGCGATCGAGGAGGGCCGATTCGACGGCCAGATCATCCCCATCACGATCCCCCAGAAGAAGGGCGATCCGGTCGTCGTGTCCCGCGACGAGCACCCGCGCGCCGACACGTCCCAGGACGCGCTCGCCAGGCTGCGCCCGGCCTTCCGCGAGGGCGGGACCGTGACCGCGGGCAATTCCTCGGGGATCAACGACGGCGCGTCGGCCGTGCTCCTGGTCGAGGCGGCTCGGGCACGCGAGCTGGGTCTCCGGCCGATGGCGCGGGTGGTCTCGACGGCGGTGGCCGGCGTCGATCCGGCGGTCATGGGCGTCGGCCCGGTGCCGGCGACCCGGAAGGCCCTCGAGCGGGCGGGCCTGACGGTCGCGGACCTCGATCTCGTCGAGCTCAACGAGGCCTTCGCCAGCCAGTCGATCGTCTGCATCAACGAGCTGGGACTGGACCCGGACAAGGTCAATGTGGACGGCGGAGCGATCGCCCTTGGCCATCCGCTCGGGTCGAGCGGCGGCCGGCTGGTCACGATGCTCGTCCACCAGCTCCGCCGGACCGGTGGCCGCTACGGCCTGGCGACGATGTGCATCGGGGTGGGGCAGGGGATCGCCACGGTCGTCGAGCGGATCGACGGCTGACCCCCGGCACGCTGGTGCGTACCGCGTGACTCACCGGGCGTGTCAATTCGGTGGTGTGCGCGCCTCCTCTGGTCTCCAGGTGGCCGCGGCGAGCCTGTACCACGCTCGCTGACGGGCGAATTGACTCCCAGTCGGGGTCGGGGCGGCCGAATCGGAACCCGGCGAAGGTACTCCCCGGGGGTTTCGACGCAGGTGCTTGTCGGAATCGGTTGCGATGCGTACGATTGACGGCGACCGGAAGGCCGGTCCTGACCTCGCTGCCACGCCTCGAAGGAGATCGCGTTCATGATCGACCCCCAGCCGACGGTGCTCAGCCTGACCGATGCCGCGGCGACTAAGCTCCGCGAGCTGACGAAGGAAGAGACCAACCCGGACATCGGGCTGCGGGTGTACATCTACAGCGGCGGCTGCTCCGGCTACCGCTACGGGATGATGCTCGAGGACGCGCCGACCCCGGACGACAAGGTCCTCGAGGCCAACGGTGTGAAGGTCTACGTCGACGGTAACAGCGTCTCGCTCCTCAGCGGGTCGCAGATCGATTACGTCGACACGCTGATGGGCGCCGGGTTCACGGTGAACAACCCGAACGCGGTCGCGGCCTGTGGCTGCGGCTCGAGCTTCCGAACGGCCGACGACGCCGGAAGCGCCCGGTCCTGCGCCCACTAGTCGTTCTGGCCTCCTGATTCGAAGCCGCCGGCTCGCCGGCGGCTTCCCGATTCTCGGGAACTCTCGGCCCAGTCCCGCCTAGACTCGGGTCGCCGATGGAGATCCCGCTCTTCCCGCTCCGAACCGTGCTCTGCCCGGGGATCGCGCTGCCGCTCCACGTGTTCGAGCCCCGCTACAAGCTCATGACCCAGCGCTGCGTCGAAGGCCTCCAGCCGTTCGGGATCGTCCTCATCCGGGAGGGCAGAGAGGCCGGTCCCGGGAACGTCTCGATCGCGGGCGTCGGGACGCTGGCGGAGATCCGCGAATCCACCCGCTACCCGGACGGCCGGTACGACCTGCTGGTCGTCGGCGTCGGGCGGTTCGCGATCGAGGCGGTGGACGCAGAGCGGGAGCCGTACCTTCTCGGCAAGGTCGTGCCGATCGACGACCAGGTCGGGGACGCCGATCGGGCGGCGGCGCTGGCGGCGCGATCGATGCGCCGGTTCGTCGCGTACCTCCAGCTTCTCCAGCCGATGGAGGGCGAGACGGCCGAGGAGATCGACGTCCGGGTCGAGATCGAGACCGAGGTCGAGGAAGGCGAGCAACCGCCGCAGGCGCCGCCGGAATCCGAACCCGAGACGCGCGGCTCGAGCGCGGTCGCGGAGCCCGAGGCAACGATCCCGACCGAGCCGGCCGCGTCGACCGAGGACGCCGCGGATCCCTCGGACCCGGAGGAGGCCGAGCGCGCCGCGAAGCTCGACGAGGCCGTCCGGCGCCTCGTCATCCCGGACGACCCCACGACCCTCTCGTACCTCCTCAGCGGCATCATCCAGGTCGATCCGGCCCGCCGCCAGCACCTCCTCGAGGCGGCGACGACGGAGCAGCGGCTCGAGCTCCTCGACGCGCTCATCGACCGCGAGCTCTGGATGCTCCGCCGCCGGCTTCGGTTCTACGCGCCGGCCGATCGCCAGGCCGCGGTCCGCCGCAACTGACGTCCGCGGGTCGCGGCTGCGGGTCGCGGCAGCGGGTCGCGGCGGCGACCCGATTCGGGGATCATCAGCGCGATGAGACGCCTGCTCCTCTGGATGGCCGGCAACCGCTGGCTCCGTGATCGCGTACCGCGGCTGTGGTTCGCACGGCGGGCCGTCCGGCGGTTCATGCCGGGCGAGGACGCGGCGTCGGCGCTCGATGCCGGCGAGCGGTTCAAGCGCGACGGGATCGCGTCCCTCTACACGCGGCTCGGCGAGAACCTCACCCGGATCGAGGAGGCGGACGAGGTCGCCGCGCACTACCTCGGCGTGTTCGACGAGATCGTCCGACGCGGGCTCGACGGTGAGGTGTCGGTGAAGCTCACCCAGCTCGGGTTCGACCTCGACGTCGACCGGACGTTCGCCCACGCGTCGAGGCTTGCCGCGCGCGCGGCCGAGGCCGGCGGCGACCTCTGGATCGACATGGAGGGGAGCGACTACACGGAAGGCACGATCGCGTTCTACGAACGGCTCAAGGCGGCCCATCCGAACATCGGCCTCGCGATCCAGGCGTACCTGCGACGGACTGCTGCCGACATCCGACGCCTCCTCCCTCTCGACCCGGCGTTCCGCCTCGTCAAGGGCGCCTACGCCGAGCCGTCGACGATCGCGCACCTGGCGAAGCACGACGTCGACACGAACTTCGTGGCCCTCGCAGTGGCGATGCTCGAGGCGAAGCGCGACGGCCGCAACGTGCGCGTCGGGCTGGGAACGCATGATGTCCGGCTGATCGAGCAGATCGCGGAGCACGCCCGGGCGATGGGCCTCGACCGGTCTGACATCGAGGTGCAGATGCTCTACGGGATCCGCGAGGACCAGCAGCGCAGGCTTGTCCGTGAGGGCTTCCCGGTCCGCGACCTCATCGCGTACGGCGAGGCGTGGTACCCGTGGTACATGCGCCGCCTCGCGGAGCGGCCGGCCAACGTGATCTTCGCCCTGAGGCAGATGCTGCCGTAGCCGCGATCAGGCTGCCGGCGCGACCCGGCTCGTGATCGCCAGCATGTTGCCTTCCGAATCATCGAAGAACGCCAGCCACTCCTCGACGCCGGTCGTGTCGTCGGTGAAGATGCGATGCGGCGCGCCGCTGAACTTCACGCCGCGTCGTCCGAGCTCCTCGAATGCCGCCTGGATGTCGTCGACCAGGAAGTAGAGGACCGAGCCCGGTCGCCATTTCTCATCGTCGACCGCATGGAGATAGAGCCGGACGCCGCCCATGTCGAAGAACGCGAGGTCCCCGAACGTGAACACATGCGGCAGGCCGAGCGTGTCCCGATAAAAGCCCTCGGCCCGGGCGACGTCACGGCCGTAAAGCGACACCTGGGCGATCGGCCCGAGGCGGAGGGCGGTTGAGGACATCGGTGACTCCTTTCGGGTGGTTCGCGGTGTAGCCGCGCCGGTCGCCGGGTGGCCCGGCCAGAGGCGGAGCCCGGCGGTGCCGCCTTCGACGCCGAGCTTGGCCGCGATGTTCGCGACGTGATACTTCACTGCGTCGATGCTCGTCCGGCGACGGCGCGCGATCTCGCGGCGGCTCACACCGTGGCGAAGCCAGTCGAGGACCTCCCACTCGGCGGGGGTGAGGACATCCGGATGCGGGGGTCGCCCGCGGCCGCGCTGATGAGGCACGGCCAGAGGCTACCGCGCGACTGGCGGAATTACCCTACCCCTGCCTCGGCGTGGCGGACTCCATCGAGGCGTCAGTCGGCGGCCGCTCGCCCCACCGGACCGGGCGTCGGTCACCTGCCGCGTCACTCGCTGAAGCGCTCTTCCTTCCAGGGATCGGCGTTGTTGTTGTAGCCGTAGCGCTCCCAGAACCCGAGCTGGTCGTGGTTGAGGAACTCGAGCCCCCGGACCCACTTCGCGCTCTTCCAGAAGTAGCGCTTCGGGACGAGCAGGCGGAGCGGGTAGCCGTGCTCCGGCTCGAGCGGCTGCCCGCCGAACGTGTCGGCGACGAGGACGTCGTCGTCGTCCAGGACCGACAGCGGCAGGTTGGCCGTGTAGCCCTGCTCCGAATGGGCCAGCACATGGGAGGCCGACGGCCGCAGCTGGGCGAGCCGGAGGATCTCCTGGATCGGCACGCCCTCCCAGTCGGTGTCGAGCTTCGACCACCGGGTCACGCAATGGATGTCCGTGTGGACCGTCTTCCGCGGCAGTGCCTTGAACTGGTCCCACGTCAGGGTGAACGGCGCGTCGACCTCACCGAAGACCCGGAAATCCCACTTCGCGAGGTCCGTCTTCGGTACCGAGCCGTAGTGGAGGACGGGGAACTTGTCCGTCTTGTACTGGCCGGGCGGGATCCGGCTGGCGAGCTCGGGGTCCATCTGGGTGGTGCCGAACAGGCGCTCGAACATCGTGTCTCCGGGTGCGGTATAGGCCTATCGTCCCATGTTCTTGCGCTTCCGCAGGGCTTGGCCACGCGGCGGGGTGCGTTACCCTTCGGGCCGTGAATCCGCCCGATCCCGAGCCCACGGCGTTTGGGCGTGCCCGGAGCACCGATCCGGCGCCCCGGGTGGTGATCGTCATGCCCGCTTACAACGCGGCCCAGACGCTCGAGCGGACCTACGCGGACATCCCCCACTCGATCGTCGACAGGATCATCCTCGTCGACGACGTGTCGCGTGACGAGACCGTCGACATCGCCCGCAATCTCGGCCTCGACGTCATCCTCCACCGCCAGAACCGCGGCTACGGCGGGAACCAGAAAACCTGCTACGGGGCGGCCCTCGAGGCCGGCGCCGACGTCGTCGTCATGCTCCACCCGGACTACCAGTACGACGCCACCAGGATCCCGGCCCTCATCGAGCCCATCGTCGACGGCCGGGCCGATCTCATGCTCGGCAGCCGCTTCCTTGGCGATCCGCTGGCCGGCGGGATGCCGAGGTGGAAGTTCGTCTCGAACCGGTTCCTCACGATCTTCGAGAACCTGGCGTTCGGGCTTCACCTGTCCGAGTACCACACGGGCCTCCGGGCGTACAGCCGCCGGCTGCTCGAGACGATCCCCTTCGAGCTGAACAGCGACGACTTCGTGTTCGACCAGGAGCTCATCGCCCAGGTCGTGGCCGCCGGGATGCGCGGCCGGATCGGCGAGATCGCCGTGCCGACGCGGTACTTCGAGGAGGCCAGCTCGGTCGGCTTTCGGCGGAGTGTCGTCTACGGCCTGTCGACCCTCCGCGTCGTCGCCCGCTATCTCCTCCATCGGCTCCGAGTCCGCCGCTCGCCGAAGCTCGTCGCACGGCGGCCGGGTCGCTGAGGCCTTGGCTCCCCGTTTAGTCCTCCGGGCGGTCGTCGGCGTCGCAATCTCCGTTCTGGCGTTCGTGCTCGTCTTTCGATCGGTCGATCCGGACGTCACCGCGCGGATCCTGGCCGCTGCCGCGCCCGGCTGGCTGCTCGTCGTCGCCGTCTTCCTCGTCGTCGACATCCTGGTCCGGGCCGTCCGCTGGCGTCGCCTCCTGGCTCCGATCCGGGACGTCCCGCCTGGAGCCGTCCTCGCCTACCTCCTGATCGGCTACCTGGCGAACAACGTCCTCCCGGCCCGGCTCGGCGAGCTCGTCCGCTGCCACTACCTCGGCGACCGCCAGGGATTGAGCCGGACGACGGCCCTCGGCACGGTGGTCGTCGAGCGGGTCGTCGACATCGCCGTCGTCGTCGCGATCGCCGCGTTCGCGATCATCGTCCTGAGCATCCGCGGCCTCGTCGCGAGCGCGGTCCTCGTCGGCGTCGCGATCGTCGTGCTGCTCGTCGTCGCGCTGGCGATCGGGATCGCGGCCCACCGGATCCCCGGCGCGGAACGAGTCGCCACGGCCGCCGCGCGCTGGCCACGCCTCGGCGAGCTCGCGACGAAGCTGCGTGACGGGCTGGCGGTGGCCGGACGGCCGCGGACGCTGTTCGAGGCGCTCGCGCTCAGCGTCGTCGCCTGGGGGGCGACCCTGCTCGCATTCGCCGCCGCGGGTCAGGCGGTCGGCATCCAGCTCACCGTCGGACAGGCGGCGCTGCTCGCCGCGGGCGTTGCCCTCGCCGCGGCGATCCCGTCCGGGCCGGCGTCGCTCGGCACCTTCGAGCTCGCCGGGGTGCGGATCGCCGAGGCGTTCGGAATCGCGTCGGAGCCCGCGTTCGCGATCGCGCTCCTCGTCCACGCGGCGATCCTCGTCATCACCTCGATCGGCGGAATCGTTGCCCTTGTCCGCCTCGGCTGGCGGCGCGAACCTGACGCCGAGGCGCGAGCCGCGGCAGCGACCGCGATGCCGGAGACCGAGACCGCCGACTGACAACGAAGAACCCCCGGCCGACGGCCGGGGGTTCGGGCTTGCGGTCAATCGACGCAACTGGGAACGCCCTACTGGATGATCCCCTGCGCCTTCAGCCAGGCCGAGGCAACGTCCTTCGTGTCCTTCTTGTCGACGGCGACCTGCTTGTACAGGTCCGCGAGCGTCGGCGTGTCGATCTTCGCGGAAACGTCGTCGAGGAGCTTCTGGAACGCGGCCTTGTCGACCTTGGCCAGGTAGTCGTTCCGGACGATCGGGGCGAGGTTCTCGGCCGGCTGCGTCTCCTTGTCGTCCTCCAGCCGGACCCAGCCCTCGGTGATGATCAACGGATCGGTCGAGCACAGCTCGCCCACGTCGATCGTGCCCGCCTTCAGCGCGTCGGCCATCGGCGTGCTGCAGGCGTCGAGGAGCGTCAGGTCGATCGCCTCGATGTCGATCCCGTACGCGGTCTTGAGCGCCACACCGCAGACCGGGTTCGTCGGGCAGTCGGTCGCGAGGCCCCACTTGAGCTGACCGGCGACCGCTGTCAGGTCGCTCCACTTCGCCAGGCTGTGCTGGTCGGCCGTCTCCTTGCGGACGACGAGGGCGTTGGTGTCCTGGCCCGGCGTGTAGCCGAGGACCGTGATCCCGCCGCCCTGGTTCGCCAGCGCGGCCTGGAGCTCGGTCTTGTTCGTCTCCGAGTCGCTCGTCTGCTTGCCCGGCGCGAGCTTGGCGAGCCCGCTCCCGAGGTACTCCGGCTTGAGATCGATCTGCCCGCTGAACAGCGCCGCGTTCGTCACGTCGCGCGTCCCGAGACCGATCCCGGCCCGGTCGACGGTGTAGCCGTTCGCCTCGAGAACCTGGGCATAGACCTCGGCGACGACGCGCGCTTCGTCAAATCCGTCCGATCCGATCTTGATCGCTGGCTTGCTGCCCCCACCCGTCGAGCAGGCGCCGAGCAGCACCAGCATCGACGCCCCGAGGGCGAGCGTGCGGAATCTCCGCATTGGGTCCTCCTCCTTGTCTCTCGCGCACGATGTCGCGATGATCGGCCGACCTTAGCACGGGTTGGTTGACAGCCCCTGTCAGCAACCCTCGGCTCGAAGGGGCCTCGGCCTCACGAAGGCTGGACCGCCTCGGTCGCGGGCTCGACCGTGCGCTTCTCGGGTATTCCGCCGACCCGCAGGCCGGGCGATGTCAGTGCCCGCTGCACGAGTGCAAACCCGAGCTCGGTCGCGAGCGAGAGGACGGCGACGAGGACGACTCCCGCGAAGATCATCGGGTAGTCGCTTTGAGCGTTGCCTTCGATGAGATAGCGGCCGAGGCCGGGGCCGCCGAACACGGCGGCAAGGGTCGCCGTCGCGATGATCTGCGACGTGGCGGACCGGATGCCGCCCACGATCACCGGGATGGCGATCGGGACCTCGACCCGGGCGAGCAGCTCGAGGGGTTGCATGCCCATCCCGCGGCCCGCCTCGACAATGTCGCGGTCGACGCCGTTCACGCCGGCGTACGCGTTCACGAGGATCGGCGGGATGGCGAGGACGATGAGCGCGATCACGGCCGGCAGGATCTTGAACCCGAACTGCGGGTCGATCGCGACGGTGAGCGGCAGGACGATCCCCATCGTCGCGAGCGTCGGGAGCGCCCGGCCGAGGTTGGCGAGGTTCACCGCGAGCGATGCGCCGCGGCCGGTATGGCCGACGGACAGCCCCATCGGCAAGGCGATGAGCATCGCGACAAGCAGCGATGCCGCGGTCAGCCCGAGGTGCTCGGCTACCCGGGCCGGCACACCGGCCTGGCCCTGCCAGTGATCCGGATCGGCGAACCAGGCGACGATCCCGCCGATGAGCTCCATCAGGCCGGCGCCGGGCGCGGTACGAGGGTCTCGAGCCGGGGTCGGGCCCACGGCGTCAGCCGCCGCTGGGCTGCGACGAGCGCGAGGTCGACCGCAACCGCGAGGAGGATCGATGGCAGGGCGCCCGCGAAGATCTCCGTCGGGAAGCCTCGCCGGTAGCCCTCGAAGATGAAGAAGCCGAGCCCTCCGAACCGGTCGCCGAGGATCCCAGAGATCGTCACGAGACCGATGGTCGAGACGCTGGCCAGCCGAACTCCGGCCATGACGAGCGGGAGCGCGAGCGGCAGCTCGACCTGCCACAGCCTGGTGCTCGGCGTGTAGCCCATCCCGTCGGCCGCTTCGAGGACCTCACCGGGAACGCCGTCGAAGCCGGCGACGATGTTGCGGACGAAGATCAGCAGCGTGTAGAGGACGAGCGGGATCTCGGCGGTGAGGATCGAAAGCCCGGTGACCGGCACGAGCACCGGGAACATCGCGAGGCTCGGGATCGTGTAGAGGATCCCCGCGACGGCGGCGATCGGGCCGTAGACCGAACGGCGCCGAATCGACCAGATCGCGAGCCCGAACGAAATCACGAATCCGACCCCGACGGCGATCGCCGCGAGATAGAGGTGCTGGACGGTTCGTCCGGCGAGGTCGTCGAGGTGGTCCGCGATCCACGCCCAGTCGATCATCGAGGTGCGACCTCCGCGGCCTCGACAGCATCGCCGGCCGGCTCGCCGGCGCCCGCCGTTCCCTCGCGCAGCCGCTCGGCAATCGCGTCGACCGTGACGATGCCCTCGACACTTCCGCGGCGGTCGACGACGATTCCCGCCTGCACGTCGGCCTCGAGCATCAGCGACAGCGCGTCCTTGAGGGTCGTTCGGCGGTCGAGGAGGGGCGACATCGGGATCGCCATCGACTCGGTGAGTCGGCCTTCGCTCGGGATCGCGTCGCGCGCCACCCAGCCGATCGGCCGGTCGTCGGCGTCGACGAGCAGCAGGTAGGGGAACGGGGCCCTCTGCGCGCGCCGGCGTGCTTCGGCGCAATCCTCGCCGACCCGGGCGGCGACAACCGGCTGGAGGTCCAGCTCGCCGACCCGGCTGAGCGACAGGCGCTTCAGCCCGCGATCCGCCCCGACGAACCGGGCGACGAAGTCGGAGGCCGGCCGGGCGAGGATCTCGTCCGGCGGCCCGAACTGGGCGAGGATCCCGCCCACCTGCATGACCGCGACGAAGTCGCCCATCTTGATCGCCTCGTCGATGTCATGGGTGACGAACAGGATGGTCTTCGCGAGCTCCTCCTGGAGGCGGAGGAACTCGTTCTGGAGGCGCTCCCTGACGATCGGGTCGACGGCCCCGAACGGCTCGTCCATGAGCATGATCGGGGGATCCGCGGCCAGCGCCCGAGCGACCCCGACCCGCTGCCGCTCGCCGCCCGACAGCTGCGCGGGGTAGCGGTCGCGATAGCGATCCGGCTCGAGGCCGACGAGGGCGAGCAGCTCGTCCGCGCGGGCCCGCTGGCGCGCCTTCGGCCAGCCCATGAGGCGGGGCACCGTGACGACGTTCTCGCCGATCGTCTGGTGGGGGAACAGGCCGACCTGCTGGATGACGTACCCGATGCTCCGCCTGAGGTCTGTCACGTCGCGGGTCATGATGTCCACGCCGTCGATGAGGATCTGCCCGGACGTCGGGTCGATGAGCCGGTTGACCATCTTGAGGGTCGTCGTCTTGCCGCAGCCGGACGGGCCGACGAGGACGCAGATCCGGCCGTCCGGCACGGTCAGCGACAGGTCGTTGACGGCTCCCGGCGCCTTCTTCGCGCGGCTGTCGTAGCGCTTCGTGACGTGCCGGAACTCGACGGTCGAGGCGCGTGGAGCGGGCGACACCGGCACAACTGTCAGCCGCGTTCCGCGAGCGGCTTCATCTCGCCGATCAGCCGCTCGAGCGTCTCGGTGTCGTACGGTGCCGGCTGCTCGCTGATGACCGTGTGGAAGCCGAGCTCGCGATACGGCCCGAGCCGCTCCGCGAGCTGTGCCGGCGTGCCGGTCCACCATGTGTCGTCATCGGCCACGCGCGACAACGGCGTGCGGTTGTGCTCCATGGCGGCCTTCCAGACCTTGTTGGCCTCCTTGGCCGAGTCGCGGATCGTCGCCTTGATGCCGAGCGTGAACTCGATCTGGCCGATGTCGCGACCGACGTCCTCGCAATGCTGTCGGAGGACGTCGACCTTGTGGGTGAGCTTCTCGACGCTGCCCATCGCGTTCCACATGTCGGCGTACTTCGCGACGGTCCGGAGCGTCTTCTTTTCGCCGGATCCGCCGATCATGATCGGCAGGTGGGGCTGGATCGGAAGCGGCTGATGGTGGAGGTCGGCGAACTTGTAGTGGCCTCCCGGCGGCGACGTGACGGACTTCCCGTCGAGGATGTCGCGCATCGCGCCGACCGACTCGTCCAGCCAGGTGAGGCGCTCACCGTGTCCCGAGCCGAACTCGATCCCGTGGGCGGTGTGCTCGAGCTCGAACCACGCGCCGCCGATGCCGAGGATCGCCCGGCCGCCCGACACGTGGTCGAGCGTCGCCACGATCTTCGCCACGAGGCCGGGGTTGCGCAACGTGTTGGCGCCGACGAGCAGGCCCAACCGAAGCTTCGGCACCGACGTCGCGACGCCGGAAAGACATGTATAGCCCTCGAGGATCGGCTGGTACGGGTCACCGAAGATCGCATACAGGTGGTCCCATGCCCAGAGGTGGTCGTAGCCCAGCCGGTCGAGTCGAATCGCCGCGTCGACATACTCGGGCCAGTCGGTCGCCTGGTTCCAGAGGAGGACCCCCATCTTGAGATCGGGCATCGGGCATCGTGCTCCGGGCGGTCGGTGGACCGCGTGAGTCTAGCCGCAGAATGCGGAAGGACGATGGCAATGGTCCGCAGATCTAGTCCTCGGCCGACTCTCGGGCCGACAGTTCCACCAAATCCGCATGAGTCAGCTTCGGCGGTATCCACGAATTCGACGCCGCGTGCTCGGCGAATTCGTCTGGCAACCGAACGTGATATGTCTCGATGTAGTAGGCGAGGTCGGCGGGCCACACCCAAACGCCGTCGGTGAGAGTCGCCAGCGGTGCAATGGGCCGCGAATCCTTGGTGAGGACGTCGGTCACAGCTGGAGCCGATGCCACCGCGAGCGTCGCCCCGGCCCGCAAGTAGGCGACGAGCTCCGACTCGTGGGGGCCTGGCTCGTCCCGCCGCCCTGCCCGAAGCGACGGACCGTCTCGGAGCCCATGTCGGAGTTCTCGAAAGAAGCCCACATTCCGAAACCCGCGTTTCACAACAGCCTAATCGTCGTCCAGGTCGAGCGACGCGAGATCCTGCTCGATGACTTCGCGGTCGTCGGGATCCGGAATCGCCGCCAACGTCTCGCGCGCCTTCGCGGCCCACTCGCGTGCGCCCTCTCGATCGCCCGTGACGAGCACCGCCCGCGCCATCGCCTCGTAGGCGGACGGCAGGTCCCAGTCCTCGCGGCCCTTCGCCGCCTCGTCGATGTCGACGCACCGTCGCGCGTGCCAGAGTGCCGGCTCCCCGCGCCCGAGCACCGCGTAGACGCGGGAGCAAAGCCACTCGCCGCGGGCGAGGTTGACGTCCTCGCCGACCTTGCCCCAATGCCAGCGCGAGGCATGGGCGCGGTGGATCATCTCGTCGGTTTCGAAGGCCGACCGGTCCGCCTTCTCGAGCAGCGTCCAGGTGGTGTTGTAGAGGTCGACGCCCAGCTGGCGGTGGGTGGCGGCATCGAGCTCCGAGGTGATGGTCGTCGCGTCGCTCACGATCGGTTCCTTTCCCTGGCTGAGGCGTCCCGTGACGTGGAGGAGGAGCTGGAGGCGAAACGCCCGGGCTTCCAGCCGGCTGCGATGGGCGCCGATGCGGCGGCGTCGCTCGGCCGGGTCGTCGGTGGCCAGCAGCTCCCGGATCTCGTCGATCGGCATCTCCAGGTCGCGCAGCCGGGCGATCGTCCTGGCCTGCTCGAGCTGCTCGCGGCGATAGCGCCGGTAGCCGGTGAACCGGTCGACCTGCGCCGGCCGCAGCAGGCCCAGCTCGTCGTAATGGCGCAGGGCGCCGACGCTCAGCCCGGAGAGCCGCCCGAAGCGCCCGATCGAGAGGAGGTCGTCGTCCACGTCGCGCATCGTGGACCCTCGGGTTGGTCGAGAGTCAAGCGGTCAGGCGCGCGCAGGTCGACGCAGTTACCAGCCGCAGTGGTGGTACATAGCGCGAAGGCTGATGCAGGCGCAGGTACCAATGCAGGTGGTGTTGGCGGCCATGGAGGTGCGCCCGAGGCAGATGTGGCGCCTTGGCCCACGCTTGGCCGAGCACCCGTTCGGACACTGAGACCGCGCCGGACGTCGCTAACACCACTCCCCCTTGGTATTTGCGAGAAACCGTCCGCGCGGGCTGGCCCGCCGATGGCGCGCCCGCAAGCGATCAGCCTCACGCGATGTCGAGCTCGCGCGAGATCGCGCGGAGGATGAACCGCGCCGCTTCGGCGCTCTTGCCGCCGAGCTTCTGACCCTCGTCCTGCTCGAGCGCCACCATGAGGTCGCCGAGCATCTGGTCGAGTGTCGGCGTCCGAACCAGGTCCCCCGCGGCGAAGGCCGACTCCAGGCCCGCTACGGCGAGACGGGCGTTGTCGACGGCGTGCCCCTTCGCCTCCATCCGCTCTCGGAACGCGGCCCGCGCGGCTTCGGCCTGGGGCGCGGTCGAGCTCATCGGCGCACTGCAGGGGCACCGTTACGGGTGGACGCCCTGGTCCGCCGCGCGCCGTTCGACGACGGGGTTGGCACGCTCGGTCGGGCAGCCGCCCAGTCCGGCTGGAGGATGCTCATCGAGATCTCGTCCCACCAGCGGCCCTCGCGCCAGATCGCCTCGCGCGCCCGGCCCTCCAGCTGGAAGCCACATCGCCGGTACGACCGGATCGCCCGGGTGTTGAACTCGAAGACCGACAGCGCGACCCGGTGGAGGCCCAGCGTGCCGAACGCGTGGTCGAGCATCAGGCGGGTCGCCTCGGTCCCGTAGCCGCGGCCCCATACGTCCTTCTCGCCGATCGTGATGTGGTAGAGCGCCGACCCGTTGTCGGCGTCGAGCTGGCTGAACGCGCACGTCCCGACGAGCCGGCCGCTCGACTTCACGTGGACCGCGAGAGCCAGCGAGTCGGGCCCTACGACACGGGCGGTGAAGAACCGCTCGATCTCGTCGCGTCGCATCGGCCCGTCCTGGTAGCGCGTCAGGCGGGCGACGTCCGGGTCGGAGTACCAGCGCTCGAACGCCTTGAGGTTGCCCGGGACGTGGCGCCGGAGGACGACCTGTGCTCCCTCGAGCTGCTCGGGGAACCACTTCCGGTCGGCCACGGGGTGACGGTATACCATCGCCGCCATGCGCCGCTGGAGCGAGCTGGCGGAGCGTGTCGCGGGCACGACCCGGACGTCCGAGAAGACCGCTCTGCTCGCCGACTATTTCCGCAGCCTCGCCCGCGCGGAGCTCCCGATCGCCGCCGTCTTCCTCACCGGACGGCCGTTCTCCGAGACCGATCAGCGCGCGACTGGTCTCGGCTGGGCGGCGATCGCGACGACCGTCACGGCGCTCGCCGGCGTGCCGCGGTCCGCCCTCGCCGAGGCGTACGACCGCTCGTCCGATCTGGGCCAGGCCGTCGCCGACGTCCTTGCCGATGTCGGGCACGCTCCGGATCCCGCAACGAGCCCAGGGCTCGAGGAGGTCGCGGCGACGTACGCGGCGATCGAGACCGCGTCCGGCCCGGCGCGGAAGGGCGCGCTCCTCGGCAGCCTTCTCGAGCGGAGCGATCCGCTGACCGCCAAATACATCGTGAAGATCCTGTCCGGGGAGCTCCGGATCGGGCTCCGCGAGGGCCTCGTCGAGGCGGCGATCGCCAGGGCGTTCGACCGCCCGATCGACGCGGTCAAGTGGGCCGGGATGCTCACCGGCGACATCGGCCGGACCGCGGAGCTGGCTCGCGACGGGCGGCTGGACGCCGCGTCGCTCGCGCTCTTCAACCCGATCAAGTTCATGCTCGCCTCCCCGGCCGAGGACGCGACGCTCATCATGGGCCGCCTCGGTGCGCCCGTCTGGGTCGAGGACAAGTACGACGGCATCCGGGCCCAGCTCCACAAGTCGGGCTCCGAGGTCCGTCTCTATTCGCGCGACCTCCACGACGTGAGCGGCCAGTTCCCGGAGATCGTCGAGGCCGCGGCCGGCCTCGGTTGGGACGGCATCCTCGACGGGGAGATCCTCGCCTGGCGCGATGGAATCGTCCTGCCGTTCCAGTCACTCCAGAACCGGCTCGGGCGCAAGTCGCCGTCGGATGCGATCCGGGCGGAGGTCCCGGTGATCTTCGTTGCCTTCGACCTCCTCGGCATCGGGGCAGGCGGCGGCGGCGACGGCGAGGTGGAGCCGCTCCTCCGGACGCCCCTCGACGAGCGGCGGCGGCGGCTCGAGGGCCTCGGCCTGCCGCTCGCCGGCGCAGGAGGCCGGTTCGCGCTGTCCCACCTCGTCAACGTCGACTCGGTCGACACGCTCGAGGCGGCCTTCGAGGAGGCACGCCGCCGGCGGAACGAGGGGCTGATGGTGAAGGATCCCCGGAGCGGCTACTCACCCGGCCGGCGCGGGCTCGGGTGGCTGAAGATGAAGAAGGCCCTGGCGACGATTGACTGCGTCGTCGTGGGCGTCGAGGTCGGGCACGGCAAGCGGCACGGCGTGCTGAGCGACTACACGTTCGCCGTCCGCGACGAGGAGCACGACCGCCTGGTCACGATCGGCAAGGCGTACAGCGGGCTGACCGATGCGGAGATCGCCGAGATGACCGCCTGGTTCGAGGCCCACACGATCCAGCGGTTCGGCCGGTTCCGGACCGTCGAGCCGACCGTCGTCGTCGAGGTCGCGTTCGACGTCATCGTGCGGTCGACCCGGCACCAGTCCGGCTACTCGCTCCGCTTCCCGCGGATCGCCAGCCTCCGGCCGGACAAGTCGCCGGCCGAGATCGACACGCTCGACACCGTCCGGGCCCTGTACGAGGGCCTTCAGCACGGAGCCGAGCACCTGGTCACGGCCGGCGCCCGGAAGTAGTACCGGGGCCGACGGGACGATCGGGGTGCGGTGCGCAGAGGCGACGCCCCCCTATCCTCGACTCATGTTTGCCGGCATGGGTGTCGAGCGCAACGTCGCCCTGACGCTGTTCACCGACGCGTACGTCATCCGGGGTCATGTGCAGACCCGCCAGCGGCGCGTATCCGACATGCTCAACCAGGCCGAGCACAACTTCCTCGTCCTGGTCGACGTCGTGCTCGACGAGTACGGCAGCCGGGCGGGGGCCATCCGGTCTGACTACGCCCAGATCAACCTCGGGTCCGTCCTCTTCGCGGTCGCCGAGGCGTCCGAGGGCGGGGCGATGCCCGAGATGCACACCCCGAAGATTCCCGAGCAGGCGATGATCTCGATCCCGCCGTTCAGGATCCTCGGCCGGATCCACCTCGCGCCGGAGCGGGACCTGCGGGACGCGCTCGAGGAGCTGACCGGCCGGTTCATCCCGGTGACCGACGCCACGTACTGGTCGGACATCGTCGGCGAGGCGCGGACGAGCGCCGGGATGATCGCGATCAACCATGCCCGGGCCCAGATCCTCGCCCCGCACCGCGAGGTGGACCCGTGGGCCGGCCTCGACCGCTCGGCAGGTGCCGGGACCGGCGCCGCCGTCGGCTCGGGTGCCGGCGCCCCCGCGGCCGCCCGGCCCGGCGCGCCCACGGGCGCCGAGACCGGGGTTCCGGATCCATGGGGCTTCGAACGAGGCGGGAGCGGCGCCGCCGGTGCGTCCGGCTCCGCGGGTGCGTCCGGCTCCGCCGGTGCCGCCGGCGGCGAGCCGGACCCGTGGGGTCCCGGCCTCGCCCAGGATCCGTGGGGCAACGGGCCGACGACCCTGCCGGACGACAAGAAGGGCTGAGCGGGCTCAGCGCTCGACCGGCAGGTCCAGCCGGTCGCCCCATTCGGCCCAGCCACCGTCGTACACCGCCACGTCCTCGTGCCCGAGAAGGGTGAGGACGAAGGCGAGCTTCGCGGCGGCGATCCCCGACCCGTCGTAGCAGACCATCCGCCGTCCGCGGCTCACGTTCGCCCGATGGAGCAAGGCCCGGAGCTCCTCGCCCTCGCGCAGCCGCTGGCTGCCCGGCCGGGTCAGCGCCGCGCCCGGCACGTTGACGGCTCCCGGGATGTGACCCAGCCGGCGGGTGTTGCCCTCGAGGCCGCGGTACTCGGCCGGGGCGCGCGCGTCGATCAGGTTCACGTCCGGTGAGCCGAGGAGGCTTCGAACGTCCGCCGTGGTGAGGCGCATCCGGGCCTGGGCCCGCGGGGTGAACATCGAGTGGGGCGGCGCGACGTCTGCATTCGACACGTCCCGGCCTTCCTCGACCCAGGCCGGGAACCCGCCGTCGAGGATCCGGGCCGACTCGAAGCCGTACACCCGAAGACTCCACCAGGTCCGCGCCGCGTAGAGGCCAAGCGTGTCGTCGTAGATCACGAGGGTCGTGCCGTCGCCAACGCCCGCGCGCGCAAGGGCGCCGGCGACCTGCTCCGGGCCGGCGAGCAGGAAGCTCGTGCCGCCCTCGTCCTGGGCGATGAGGTCGGCGGTCCAGTCGAGCCACGCCGCGCCCGGGACGTGACCGCTGAGGAACGTCGACCGGCCGCTGCCATCGGGCCGCCAGCGCACGTCGAGAAGCCGGATCTCTGGTCGGTTGATGTTCTCCGCGAGCCACTCCGTCGACGCCAGGAGCTCAGGGCGCGCGAGGCCGGTCATCGCCAATGGGCATCGTCGGAGCGGGAAGGCATCGCCGGTATCATACGGCCGTGGTCGCCCCGTTCCTGCCCGACGCGGAGAAGCTGGCGGCCGTCCGGGAGGGTCTTCCGGCCGTCGGGGCCGGGATCTACCTCGACACCCCGATGGCCGGGCCGCTGCCTGCCGAGACCGCCCGGGCGATGCAGGACATCGAGTCGTGGGAGCTCGGCACGGGCCGGGCCGGACGCGACAGGCGGGCCGAGGCCGTGGGCCGGATCGACGAGGCGCGGGCCGCCGCGGCGACCCTCCTGGCCGCGGACCTCGACGAGATCCTCCTGGCCCACGGGCTGGACGACGCGGTGGCACGCGCGATCCGCACGATCGAGTGGCAGCCGGGCGATCGGGCGGTCGTCGTCGCCGAGCCGGGCGGACTCGGGCTCGCCGCCGCGCTGCCGGCCGGCGTCGAGGTCGCGGAGCTGCCGGTTCCCGTTGGATCCGAGGCGATCGGCGCGGCCGTCGAACGGGCGCTCCGCCCAGCGGCCCGGCTCGTCGCCTGTCCGCTGGTCTCCGCCGCCACCGGCGCCCGGCTGCCGGTCGAGGAGATCGCCGCGATGGCCCGCGATCGCGGAGCGACGGTGCTCGTCGACGTGACGCAGGTCGCGGGTACCGCCGCGGTCGACCGCCGCGCGCTCGGGGCAGACCTCGTCGTCGCCCGGTCCGAGGCGTGGATGCTCGGCCCGGAAGGCCTCGCCGTCATGGCCGCGCCGGCGGATCGCATCGAGCGGGCGGCGCCGCCCGGCGACCCGGTCCGGGGCGTCGGGAGCGGCCATGTCAACGCCTCCGGCAAACCCGATGGGCCGATCGGGTTCCACCTGCCGTCGGTCGTCGGCTTCGGGCGGAGCTGCGGCTGGCTGTCGATGTACGTGGGCCTGTCGTGGATCGAGGCCCGTGCCCGCCAGCTCGCGCGCGATGCGGCAAGCCGTCTCGCGGCGATCCCCGGCGTGGAGGTGCTGACGCCGACTGAATCGGCCGGCTGCATCGTCGTCTTCCGGGTCGCCGGCTGGCCGTCGGAATCCGTCCTCGACGAGCTGGGCGCCCGGATCTTCCTTCTCGCGTCGAGTGTCGCGGATCTCGACGCCGTCCGGATCGGAACGGGCTTCTTCAACACCGAGACCGAGATCGACCGGCTCGTCGAGGGGGTCGGCCTGATCGCCGCGCACCGGCCGGGAACGCTCCCTCCTCGCCGGAGCCTGGCGATCCTCGGCGAAGCCCCGTGACCTCCCGGGGAACCCCGGCCGGGTCGTCGGCGGCGGAGGTCCGGGTCGCCCGCCGCCGTTCGCCCGTCGAGGTCCGGTGGCGGCAGTTCCGGAATGCGCCGCGGCCGGTCGTGCGGGCCGTGGCGAGCAGCCTCGTCGTGGCCGTCATCGGCGGCATCCTCTATCTCGCCTACGACCTCGCCATCGCCGGCGGGGTGGACCTGCCCGGCGGCGACCTGCGCCTCCTCTTCCTCGCCGGGTACGTGGTCGTCGTCCTCGCCGCGGGCAGCTTCGTCACCTGGCTGATCGTCCCGCAGCCCACCGGCTCCGGGACCCGGGTGGTGCGCAGCCCCTGGAGTGCCGCGCTCGGCCTGTTCGCCGCGATCCCGATCTGCTACCTCGTGCTCGTCCTGGTCCTCGAGGTGATCAAGCCGATCCTCATCGGCCGGTGACAGGGCGCCCCACCTGGGACGGCCGGGGCCTTTCGCGGCCGTGCCGGCGGCCGCATGATGGGTCCCGCGCCACACCGGAGTAGCCCGGAAGTACCATTTCCGCGCCTTGCCGGCATCGGCAACATCTGCTTGCCGGGCGATCTACTTGCGACTCAGCAGGGGGTTCGAGCCTCCGTGCCAATCGAGAACCAGCACGTCGCGATGCCGCGGCTGTACGGCGCACCTCCGACCAACCGACCGCCGCTCGCCGTGAAGGAAGCTCCTCGCCCGTTCGACCTCGACGAGCTGCCGATCGCGGCCGAGCTCACCGACGACGAGCGCGAGCTCATCGAGAAGCTGCCGCCGGAGGCGTTCCTCCCCGGTGGCGGGTACGTCCTGGGGTCGACCACCGAACGCCGGCGCGACGACGACGACGAGCAGCCGCGTCGCAGTGTTCTCCCGCGCTTCCTCTCGGGACGGCTCTTCGGCAGTTCGTAGAGATCCATGCCGGCGACCCTTCCCTGATCTCTAGACACCTTCCGGCAAGCATGCCTAATATCGAGGTATGCCAGCCGAAAGCGGAGGTCTGCTGAGGATCGGCCAAGCGGCCGAGCTCCTCGGGGTGGGGGTCGACACACTGCGTCGGTGGGAGACCGACGGCCGGCTGTCAACGGTTCGCTCGAGCGGCCGCCAGCGGCTCGTCCCGATCCACGAGGTGAGTCGGCTCCTCGGTGAGCGACGGCGGGCGGCCACCGACCGCCCCATCGTCGCCCAGTCGGCCCGCAACAGGTTCGCCGGCATCGTGACCCGGGTCGAGAGCGACCGGGTCGCCGCCGTCGTGGAAGTGCTCGCCGGCCCGCATCGGCTCGTCAGCCTCATGACCGCCGAGGCCGTCGAGGAGCTGGGGCTGGCCGTCGGAGACGAGGCGGTGTGTGTCGTCAAGGCGACCCAGGTAATCGTGGAGATCCCCCGCCAGGACAGGCCATGAGGCCAGGACAGGTCGTGAGGCCAGGACGGGTCATGAGGCCGGGACAGGTCGTGAGGCCGCGACAGGTCCTGAGGCCGGCCCGGGCCGTCTCCGCGATCCTCGCCATCGCACTGACCGCTTCGGCGGCGTGTGGCAGCCGGGCCGCGGGCCAGGCCCCGACCGAGCTCATCGTCTTCGCGGCCGCGTCCCTGCGGGATGCTTTCACCGCCACCGCGGCCGAGTACCGTGCTACGGCGCCGGGCGTGATCCTGACGTTCTCGTTCGACGCGTCGAGCGCGCTGCGGACCCAGATCGAGCTGGGTGCGCCGGCGGACGCCTTCGCGTCGGCGGACACGGTGAACCCCCAGGCCCTCGTCGACGGCGGCTACGCGGTGGGCCCGGTCGCCCCGTTCGCCCGCAATCTGCTGACGATCGTCGTGCCGCTCGGCAACCCCGCGGCGATCCGCGATCCCCGCGAACTCGCCAGGCCCGGCGTCCGGATCGTGGGCGCGGGCGAGGCGGTCCCGATCAGCCGGTACGTCGACGCCTGCCTCGAGAGGCTCGCACTGCTGCCGGGCTTCCCCGCGGGCTACGCGGCGGCCGTCGAGAGGAACGTCGTCTCGCGCGAGGACAATGTTCGCGCCGCGCTGACGAAGGTGGAGCTCGGAGAGGCCGACGCCGCGATTGTCTACGTCACGGACGCGAGGTCCTCCCACAACGTCGAGACGGTGGCGATCCCCGCCTCGGCGAACGTCGAGGCGACCTACGGCGCGGTCACCGCCAGGGGGTCCCGCCACCCGGTCGAGGCCGCCGCGTTCGTCATGTGGCTCACCGGTCCGCGCGGCAGGGCGGTCCTCGCCCCGTTCGGGTTCCTGGGCCCCGCCGGCGAGTGACGAGGAGCCCGAGCGGGCTGCTCGCCGGGGCAGGCGGCGGGTTGCTCGTCCTGTTCCTCGGCCTGCCGATCCTGGCCCTCCTCGGGCGGGCGATCGCCGGCGGGATGCTACCCGATGCCGCCGGCGCCACGGCGGTGGTCGACGCCCTCGCCCTCAGCCTCGTCACCACGCTCGCCAGCCTGGCTCTGGCCGTGGCCCTCGGGACCCCGCTCGCGTTCATCCTCGCCCGTCGCCGCCCGCCCGCCCGGGCGCTCGTCGAGGCGCTCGTCGACATGCCGATCGTCCTGCCGCCGGCGGTCGCCGGTCTGGCCCTGCTCCTCGTGCTCGGCAGGCGGGGCTGGATCGGCGGTCCGCTCGAGGCGCTCGGGATCTCGATCCCGTTCACGACGGTCGCGGTCGTCCTCGCCCAGACCTTCGTCGCGGCCCCGTTCTTCGTGCGCGCCGCCCGGACGGGGTTCGCGGGCGTCGACCGTGACCTCGAGGACGCCGCCCGGGTCGACGGTGCGGGCGAGGCGGGGGTCTTCCGCCACGTCACGCTGCCCCTCGCGGCGCCGGCCATCGCGGCGGGACTCGTGATGACATGGGCGCGGGCGCTCGGCGAGTTCGGGGCGACGATCATGTTCGCGGGCAACGTCACGGGCCGGACGCAGACGCTGCCGCTGGTCGTGTACGCGGAGTTCCAGGCCGGCGTGCTCGACGCGGCCGTGGCCGCGGCCGCGATCCTCGTCCTGGCCGCGCTCGGTGTCCTCATGGCCGTCAGGGGCTTCGGCTGGCGGCGCGCACTCGACGTGCGGTCGATCTAGCGGTGTACGATCGTGGGACGGGGGAGTAGCTCAGCGGTTTGAGAGCAGCCGTCTTATACACGGCCGGTCCCTGGTTCGAATCCAGGCTCCCCTACCACTTCCCGGCCGAGTCCCCGCGGGACGATTGGGCCCCTCGCGGGCCATCCCCCACCCGATACAGTACCGGTTGACGCCCACCCGACCGTGGCCCCTCCCCCGGTCCCGGGCCTGCCCCAGGTCGTCATGGACCAGATCACGTTCGTCGTCGAGCTCCTCTTCCTGATCCTGTTCGTCGCGACGTTTGTCGACTGGATCCGGCGGCGCGATCCGATCAGCCGCGACATGGCCCTCGTCTTCAGCGGCCTGGGGCTGCTGTTGATCCTCGAGCTCTGGGAGCGCCTGGCCGGCGCGGAGCCACCGGCGGTCGTTCGGCAGGTGGCGGCCCTGCCGTTCTTCATCTTCACGCCCCTGTTCACGCTCCACCTCGTCTCGCTCGTGCGGCGGGTCCCGCGGGCCGTGCTCATCGGCGCTGCCGTGCTGATGATCGGGCTGGGTGTGCCGACCGTCCTTGGGGGCCAGGCGGTGCCGCGGGCGGTGGCGATCGGGGCGATCCTAGCGTTCGTCGGGATCGAAGTGATCTCCGCGGGCTACCTCCTCGGCGATGCGCGCCGCCGACGCGGTCCGGGCGCGGTCCGGATGCTCATCGCCGCCTTGGCCACGACGCTCCTCGCGGCAGCCTTGCTGTCGCTGCTGGCCGGCCTGGCGGGGCCGGCCTTTGCCGAGTCGGCGCGCCCCGTCGCCCTCTTCCTCGCCCTCGTCGCGGCCATCGGGTATCTCGTCGCGTTCCTGCCTCCTGTCCGCGTCCGCCGGTTCCTGCAGGCGGGTCCCACTCTCGAGTACAGCCGCGCGCTCCTCGCCCGGCCCGATGCCCCGGTCAACGAGATCTGGCGCGGCTTCACCGAGATCGCCTCGGCAGTCACCGGCTCCGCTGCGGTCGTGATCGCGGGCTCGGAGGAGAATCACTCCGCCAGGGTCATCGGCAGCTCGGGCGTCCGGGGGGACCTGTCCGACGAGCGGTTCTCGACGAGCGAGCTCGATGCGCTGCTGAAGGCGGCGACGAGCCCCTTCGAGAAGCCCGCGGCGCTCGCCGGCGCCCCGGCGGCACGTCTGGCCGCCCGCCTCGGAGCGAGGTTCGCATCGGTCGTTCCGGTCGGCGCCCGCCGCCCGACCGCGCTCGTCCTCCTGTCGCCCTATCGAAGCCTCTTCCATTCATCCGACCACGAGGTCCTGGCGGCCCTCGGCGCCCAGACCGCGATCGTCGCCGAACGCCGGGCGATCGTCGCGGAGCAGGAGGCGATGGCAGATCGTCTCGCGGCGACGGTCGAGGTCCTCCGCTCCGCGAGCCAGGCGAAGAGCGACTTCCTCGCCTCGATGAGTCACGAGCTGCGGACCCCGCTCAGCGCGATCCTCGGGTTCAGCGAGCTCATGCGCCAGGAGGAGAACGACGGCGAGTCAGTTCGCGTGCCGCTCGAATGGGTCGAGCACATCCACCGCGGCGGCGAGCACCTCCTCGCGCTGATCAACGACGTGCTCGACCTGGCGAAGGTCGAGGCGGGTCGGCTCGAGCTGCGACCGGAGGCGCTCGATCTCAGGATGGCGGTCGCGGAGACCGTCAATGGGATCCGGCCGCTGGCCGAGCGCAAGCGCCTCGTCGTCGAGTCGTCCGTGCCGGCGCTCGCGGTTCTCGCCGACCGCGGCCGCTTCCGCCAGATTCTTTACAACCTGCTCTCGAACGCGATCAAGTACACGCCCGACGCCGGAACCGTCCGGATCGAGGCCGAGGAGGGCGACGGCGAGGTGCGGGTGTCCGTGGTCGACACCGGCGTCGGCATCGCACCGGAAGACCAGGCGCTCGTATTCGAGGAGTTCCGCCAGGTAGGCGACCCGAGCGAGCGCCAGGCCGGGACGGGGCTGGGTCTCGCACTCACCCGCCGGCTCGTCGAGGCGCACGGCGGCCGGATCGAGCTCCACAGCACCCGCGGAGAGGGCAGCCGGTTCACCGTGATCCTCCCGGCAGCACCCGCGGCGGGCGTTCGACCGGGCGGGGAGATCGCACCTGCCGAAGGCGCCCTTCCAGCCGAGCCGCGGCCGGCCGGCGACGGCACATCGCGCCGCCCGGATCGGGTCGAGATCCTCGTGATCGAGGACGACCCCAGCACGGTCCGCCTCCTCCGCGAGTACCTCGAGCCGGCCGGGTACACGGTCACGGTCGCGCCGACCGGCGAGGCGGGGCTGGCGCTGGCGAAGAAGCGGCGCCCGGCCGCGGTCGTCCTCGACGTCCTCCTCCCCGGTGTCGACGGCTGGGAGGTCCTCCGCCGGCTGAAGGCGGAGGACGGCCTGCGAGACGTGCCGGTCGTCATCGTCACCGTCGTCGACGAACGGGGGATCGGCCTCGCCCTGGGCGCGATGGACTATCTCGTCAAGCCGGTCGAGCGCGAGGCGCTCCTCGCCTGCCTCGCCCGGTACACGCTCACCTCGAAGGTCCGCGAGCGGCGGGTCCGAATCCTCGCCGTCGACGACGAGCCCGGCGGCCTCGCCCTCATCCGGGCGGCCCTCGAGCCCGACGGATTCGAGGTCGTCGACGCGACAGGTGGTCGCGAGGCGCTCGAGCTCATGCACAAGGACGGGATCGACCTCGTGGTGTGCGACCTGGCGATGCCGGACATGGACGGGTTCGAGGTGATCGCCGCCCTGAAGGCCAACCCGGACACGGCCGCGGTGCCGATCCTAGTCTGCACCGCGCGCGACCTGTCCGCGGCGGACAAGGAACGACTGAACGGGAAGATCGTCGGCACCGTGGTCAAGGGCGCCGACGCCCGCGAAGGACTCCGGCAGTGGCTGGCGCGGGTGGCCCCACTCCCCGGTCGGCACGGTGGGGACGGGGGTGGCTGAGCCGCTCGCCGACGATCCTCGGCCGGTCGTCCTGGTCGTCGAGGACGAGGCCCCGAACCGGGCCCTCCTCCGCGCGGTGTTCGGGCGGGCGGCGGATCCCCGCCTGCGCGAGGCGACGCTGATCGAGGCGCCCGACCTCGCGACCGCCCGCTCGATCATCGCGCGCCACCGCGTCGAGATCGTCCTGCTCGACATCCGCCTCCCGGACGGGAACGGCCTGACGCTCGCCCGCGAGCTCCGACGCCGGCCGGCCGCCGATCGCCCCCGCGTTCTCGTCCTGAGCGCGAGCGTCCTGCCCGGCGAACGCGAAGCGGCGCTCGCGGCGGGCGTCGACCGGTTCCTCGGCAAGCCGTACCGTCCGTCGGAGCTCGTCGACACGGTCCTCGAGCTCGTCGAGGCCGGGCCCGGCGGAGACGCCGGGCAGACCTAGGGCTCGTCCTGGGCGGCGCTCCGCGCGGCGGCGACGAGGAGGGCGGCAGCCTCCGGGTCGGACAGCCCGCGCCGGCCCGCCAGCGACTGCCACGTCGCGACGTCGAGCGCGTGCCCGATCAGTCCCGCTAGTCGGCCGCGACCGGATGGGCCGAACGTCGGCCAGCCCTCCGAGAGGGCGCCGGGAAGCACGACGAGAGGGTCGGTCAGCGGCCTGAGCCCGTCCCGGAGAGCCGGAAGCTCGGGTGCGTCGCGCAGGAGGTTCGCGACGATCGGATCGGTCGACCGGTACCAGGCGTAGAGGTCGCCCAGCGCCCGCGCGAGGCGGGCCGGCGGATGGCGTTCGGCGAACCAGCCGTTCATCTCGGGGAGCGGATGCCGGTCGAACAGGTCGTCGGTGCAGGCGGTGAGCAGGGCCCTCTCGTCGGGGAAGTGACGGTAAACCGTCAGGCGCTCGACGCCGGCCCGCCCGGCGATCGCGCTCACGGTCGTCCGGACGGGGCCTACCTGGCCGTGGAGCGCGAGTGCCGCGTCGACGATCCGACGGCGCGTCTGGGCCCGGCGTTCGGCCCGCTTCTTGAGCTCGTACCGGCGGGGCCGGACTTCCATTCGCTGATCGTAGCGTTCAGTGGAACGCGGATGTGGCCGATCCGCGACCCCTGGGCACGTCGTTACCCACGTGTAACGGGACCGGCCCGGCCGTGCGGATGACTCCGCTGTCGACGTCGCTACGGTCCGGGGGATGGCGAAGCACACCGCTGCGACGGATCCCGCCGCCGACAACCCCGCCCTCGCCCTCGGGCCGGAGGTGGGCATCGAGTCGATCCGGGAGGTCGCCGCCGGCTGCCGCGCCTGCGACCTGTGGGAGCGGGCGACCCAGACGGTCTTCGGAGACGGCGCGATCCCGGCGCCGCTGATGCTCGTCGGCGAGCAGCCGGGCGATCGCGAGGATCTCGCCGGGGAACCGTTCGTCGGCCCGGCGGGACGTGTCCTCGACGAGGCGCTGGCCGAGGCCGGGATCGACCGGACCCGGCTGTTCGTGACGAACGTCGTGAAGCACTTCAAGTGGCGGCCCAGCGGCAAGCGCCGCCTCCACGAGCGCCCGAACCCGGCGGAGATCCGGGCCTGCCGGCCGTGGCTCGACCTCGAGCTGGAGCTCGTCCGACCGGACGTCCTCGTCCTCCTCGGCGCGACGGCCGCCCAGGCGCTCCTCGGCCCCGGCTTCCGGGTCTCGGAGCAGCACGGCCGGCTGCTGCCGCCGCTTGGCCCGGGCGGACCGCAGATCGTTGCGACGCAGCACCCGTCTTCGGTCCTCCGGGCGCGGTCGAGCGAAGAGCGGGAAGCCGGACGGAGGATGCTGGTCGAGGACCTCGTGGTCGCGAGGCGAGCCCTCGCCGCCTGACCCACCCCACGCCACGGGAAGATCAGGGTGACGGTCAGACGGTCAGGCCGTCTCCCGGATCAGCTCGATGATTCGCTCGCGGCGCGCCGCGGTGAGGCTGCGCTGGACCGGCAGCGATGCCAGCCAGGCGGGGATCTGCTGGGGGGCGATCACCGCGCAGGTGGACGTCCGCTCGATCGTGGTGTCGGGGGCGACGACCGCGGCATAGACCTTGACGAGGAAGTCCTGGTCGTCGGTGGCGAACCAGCTCCGAACACGCTCCGCGTCTCGCGACGCGCGGTCCAGCGGGTTCTCGAAGGGGATCCACTGGCCGGCCGACGTCCGGACCTCCCAGGCGTGGCCCTTGTGGCGGGTGGCGGCGGCCGGCGGCAGCTCGGCGAGCATTGCCACCCCGAACGGGCCGACGACGAGCTCCGGGACGGCTCGCCCGTCCGGCAGGCGGAGGCGGCTGGCGGCCACGTAATCGTCACTCAGGACCCGGGCGAGGCGGCTGGCGGGCGTGGGCCTCGGGCGGCTCGCCGTGATTGCGTCGAGGACCGTGATGATCCGGGCCAGGCCGACGATCACGAACACGGACGGCGCGATGAGGGCGAATGTCCAGGCCAGCATTCCGGCTACGACCTCGGCGGTCTCGGGCCGGCCGCTGGGAGTGAAGGATGAGATGAACGGAGTTCCGAACGTCAGGAACCCGACGAGGAGGCCGCCCAGGAGCAGGATCGCTCCGACGGTCGTGCCGATCAGGACCGAGATCAACCCGCCGTGAGACGAGCGCCGGGAGGAGATCACCTGCATGCCGGCATCGTGGCCCGCAGCAGAGCCGTGCGGAATGGTTACTTCGGCCTACTGGCGCACGACCGACGGGACCACGATCGACCCCGGACCGGCCCTGACTCCACCGGCTCGGTGACCTCGCGCAACGTCCGGGGGCGGCCCAGTGAACGACAGGGGGACGGCCGTACCATTGATCGCCGGGCCCCCTGACGACGATGCTGCGCGGGCGACCGGGCGACCCTGCCCGGCCCCCCGAGGCTGAATCTGTGATCGTCGCTCGACGAACAGGAGCGGGACCGGCCGGTCGGTCCGTGACCAGCGTCATTGCGGCGACGGTGCTGCTTGCCGTCCTGGCCTTGCCGGCTGTTGCCGCTGGCCAGACGAAGCTCAGCCGTCCATCCGTGGCGCCCTCGAGCGGGACGACCGCCACGACCTTCGTCCTGAAAGTCACCTACCGCAACCGTGATGGAGAGGCGCCCGGATACGTCCGGGTCGTCATCGGCGGCCGAGCCTATGCGATGGCGCCGAGCGGGACCGACTGGAAGGAGGGCGTCGAGTTCTCCGTCCGGACGAAGCTGGCGGCCGGTGACTACAAGGTCCTGTTCACGACCGGCGGTGACGGGTCTGGCAACGATCAGATCGCCGGCCAGATGATCCACGTCGGGCGCCCTGCCGCGCTTGGCGGAACGCCCGAGCCGTCGACCGACGGCGGCACGAGCCCCACCCCGAAGCCTCCGGCCGACACGACCACCAGGCCGTCCAGCGCCCCGGAGTCGACGCCTGCCGCCGCGGCCCCTGCCGCGTCTCCGGCCCCGACCTGGGCCGCCGGGCCGTACGGCCCCGTCAGCGCCGGCACGGGCCCTGGGCCAGCCGCCCCGGACGACCCCGCTCGACCCGGCGGCCCCGCCGGCGGCGAGACGACCGCAGGCCTTCCCGGGAGCTGGGGAGACCTCACGCGCTTCCTCGATGCCCTTGGGCTCGATCCCGCCGACTCGCCGCTGTTCCGCCTCGTGCCGGTGATGATCTGGACGACCGGCGGCGTCGGACTCGCCATGGCCTTCGGGTTCTTCGGCAAGCGGCGCCGCGACGGCGAGCCCCCTGAGCCGGACGAGGTCCTCTCGGCCGACGCGGCCCGCGGAACGGGCGAGGCGCCGACGGCGGCTCTCGTGCCGGAATCTGACGCGCCCAAGCCGCCGGTCGACGCCGAGATGGCGATGCCTCGCTGGCGGCGTCCGTCGCTCCTCGAGGCCCGCAAGGCCGATCCGCTTCGATCGGGTGCGGTTGCTCCGCGGCTCACGTTCGACGATGGCGCCGTCAGCCCGGTCGAGGGCGTCGAGCGCCGGGTGATCCGCTACCTCGTCGTCCACCTGCTCGACATGCCGGACGAGTTCCGGGGCACGGCGATCGGGACCGTGGCCCAGGGCGACGAAGTCCAGCTCCTCGAGAGGTCAGGGACCTACTGGCTCGTTCTCTGCCCGGACGGCCAGGAGGGCTGGATCCACCGGATGACGCTCGGCGACGTCGTCGGCGCACAGCCCGCGCCGTCGGCCCGCGAGACCTGGGCGACGGCATCGGTCGAGATCGAAGACGTCGACGACGACGTCCTCGCCGCCTTCATGACGGCGCGCGGTCGGGCCTGACGCGGGTCTTCTCGCCGGCCGCCTCCTCACGGCGGAGGACGAGGATGTGCTGGTGGGCGATGTTCGGGACGAAGACGTTCGGGTAGCCGTACGGGCGCAGCCGGGTCCCCGCCTGGTACCAGATGAGATCGCCCTTCACGACGAAGCCCTCCGCGGTCGCTCGCGCCGCGAGGTCGGCGCCGGTGAACACGTATCGGCCTCCCTGGTAGGCGTCGCGGACGATGATGGTCAGGTAGCGGCCGGGGCGGAGGACCCGCCGCAGCTCGCGCAGGACCGAACCCATTCGATCGAGGTACGCCGGATAGTCGGGCGCATTGGCAATGTCGGCCGGATCGTCGGTGACCATCGCGTAGTCCGTCCGCCGGTTAGCGTGGGCTTCGGCCAGCCGGCCGCCGGACATCGTGATGGGCAGCTGGACGTTGTACGGCGGATCGGTTGCGACGAAGTCGACCGACTCGGCCGGGATTGTCGGAAGGAGCGCCAACGCATCGCCAACCCGGAGCTCGATACCCGACGGGTCGAAAAGGCGCGGGCCGCCGGGATCGCTCGGGCCCAGGTCGGCCAGCTCCGGCCCGAGCCCGTCGCGCTCGGCCAGCGCCTCGCGGACCACCTGCTCGTGGATCGCGACCCAGGCCGGCGAGAGCTCGATCCCGAGCGCCGGTCGCGGACCGCGTGCGATGGCCGCGCCGAGGAGCGTCCCGCCGACGCCGGCAAACGGATCGAGCACGAGCTCGCCGGATCGGGTGAAGAACTCGATGAGCCGGGCCATGAGGCGGGGAGGCTTGTTCGCCCCGTGGCGCTTGCGCAGGTCGTGCCCCAGCTCCGAGGGGTAGGCGGTCGACCAGACCGACTTCGTGAAGTAGAGCCACTCCTCGCCCGGCAGCTCGTTGAGCTCGTTGTCGGGGTGGGGAGCGCGGCGCGGCGGGGCCATCGCCTGCCAGCCTAGCGGACGCGGCACGCTCTCAGGCGGCGGCCTACTCGGACCAGGAAGGTGCGCTGTTCCGGGCCATATAGCCCACGAGGAGGCTCACGACCGCCAGCGCGGCGTTGATCACGTGGATGATCGCGGTCCCCGGGACGTCGAAGAACCCGAAGAGATTCGGGCTGATGAGGACGGCCAGGAAGATCACGACGTAGAGGATCCCGAACCCGATCGTCGCGCTCACCTGGTTCTGGCCGCCCAACCGGAAGGCGATGTACAGCGCCAGCAGGCCAGTGAAGAGGTGGACGCTGTTGTGGGTGTTGTCGGTCGGGATGAGGGCGCCGCTCGCCTTGCCCACCAGCGGGTTGTCGAGGAAGCCCAGCAGGCCCAGCGCCACGAGCACGATGCCTGCCAGCGTCATCCAGCCGCGGACCAGACCACCGCTGCGCATTTGCACCCTCCTCGGTTTGCGACGCCGTCCGAACGGAGCGTAGCGCGCCCGCGCCTAGAATGCGGGCATGCCGGCGAGCTTCACGAGCGCGCGATTCGTGGGACGGGAGGGGGCGTTCGGGCGGCTTGCCGCCGCCCTTGACGCGGCGGCCCGCGGCCGCTCGACGACGCTGCTCGTGTCCGGCGAGGCGGGTTACGGAGCATCGCGCTTCCTGTCCGAGGCGGAGAACCGGCTCGCCACGCTCCCGGAGCCGTTTGCCTTCCTGCGGGGGCGTGCCTTGCCGGCCGGGACGGACGAGCCGTATGCGCCGGTCCTCCGGGCGATCGGGCCGCTCCTCCGGGACCTGACCGACGCCGAGCTGGGGGCGGTGCTCGCGACGGGGGCCGAGGACGTCGTCCGATTGCTGCCCGAGCTCGGCCCGCGACTCGCTCCTCTCGGGATGCTGCCGGCCCGCCCGACGATCGCGTCCGCCGAGCGGCGCCAGGCCCGGGTCCTCGAGGCCGTGCTGGGCGCCCTGGGCCGGATCGGCGAACGCCGGCCCGTCGTGCTCGTCGTCGAGGACCTCCACCACGCCGATGCAGCGACGCGGGCGCTGGTGGCCTTCCTCGCCCGGATCGCCCGGAGTCAGCGCCTCTGCCTCATCGGCACGTATCAGTCCGGCGAGCTGACGCGGTCGCATCCGCTGGCCGTGGAGATCGCCCGGATTGCAGACTCCCCCCGCCCACCGGAACAGCTCGACATCGGGCCGTTGAGCCGAGACGAGATCGCCGGCCTGATCGCGGGGATCGAGGGCGAACGCCCGTCGGCCTCGGTGCTCGTGCTGGTCGCCGAGCGGTCCGGCGGAAGCCCGCTGTTCGCCGAGGAGCTCCTCGCCGCCCGGCGCGAGCTGTCGAGCGCCACCCTCACCGGCACCCTCGAGGACCTCGTCACGGCCCGTCTTGCGCTCCGGTCGCACGAATGCCGCCGCGTCCTGCGGCTCCTCGCTCCGGCGGGCCGGCCACTCAGCCTGGAGGACCTGGCCAACGTCGCGGCCGCGTACGAGGCCGGCGCCGTCCGGCCCCCGCCTCGATCGACCGCGGCTCCCCGCAAGGGCGGCGGCGTGCTGGATCCGGATCTGGTCGCCGGCATCGAGGAGGGAATCGACCACGGGATGCTCATCACGGCGGCCGACGGCGCCGTCGACTTCCGCCACGAGCTCATCGGCCGCGCCGTCGAGGCGGACGTCCTGCCGTTCCAGCGGTCGCGGCACCACGCCGCGCTCGCCCTTGGCCTGGAGCGGTTCCCGCTGGACGCCGCCCACCACTGGCTTGCCGCGCACGCCCCGGCAAGGGCCAGGAGCGTGGCGATCGAAGCCGCCGGCCTGGCGGAGGCTGTCCACGCGCCGCAGGACGAGCTCCGGCTGCTCGAGCTGGCCCTGGCGCTGTCGGGTGCGCCCGGCGCGGATGCCCGTCCCGCCCCCGGCAGGTCGGGCTCCGGCCAGGAGGAAGCGCCATCCACCCTCCAGGCGCGGGCCGCCGAGGCCGCATTCGCCGCCGGCCGCGCGCCGCGTGCCGTTGCGTTCACCGAGGCGGCGATCGCCGGGCTCGACGCCCGCCGCGACCGTCTCGCGCTGGCCCGGCTGCACGAGCGCCTCGGGCGGTACCGCCGCGCGGCCGGGGACCAGGACGGGGCCCTGGCAGCCCATCGCCGGGCGGTCGAGCTGGTTCCGCGGGAGGCGTCCCCCGAACGAGCCCTCGTGCTGGCCTCCCTGGCCCAGATCCGGATGCTCGACGGGACGTTCTCGGAGGCGGAGCGCCATGCCCGCGAGGCCATCCGGATCGCTCGCCTCTTCGGGCCCGCCGCCCGCTCGACCGAGGCCCACGCGACGACGACCCTCGGCGTATCGCTCGGCTGGGGGGACGACCCGGAGGCCGGAGTCGCCCTCCTCCGGGAGGCCCGCCGGATGGCCGAGGAGCTCAACGACGTCGACGAGCTGTTCAGGGTGTACGCCAACCTCACGACAGTCCTCGATCTGCTCGGCCGCCGGACGGAGGCCGTCGAAGTGGCGTTCGAGGGTATCGAGGCCGCCCGTCGGGCGGGGCTCGAGGCGGTGTACGGCAACTTCCTCCGGGGGAATGCGGCCGAGTCGCTGTTCCTCCTCGGGCGGTGGTCGGAGTCCCGGGCCCTGTCGTCGATCGCCCTCGAGTGGAGTCCGGCCGGCGTCGCGTTCGTCAACTCGGTGGTCAATCTCGCGATCGTCGAGATCGAGACGCGCGCCGGCGAGTTCGCCGGGCGGCTGCTCGGCCAGCTCCTCCTCGAGCTGGAGACCGTCCGCGACTCGCAGCACGCGGTGCCGGTCTACCGGGCCGCCGCTTCGTTCGCGCTGTGGCGCGGCGATCTCGTCGATGCCCGCCGGGCGGCGGACCGCGGCTGGAGCCTGGTCCGGGCGACGGAGGACTGGGTCCTCGCGGCGAAGATGGCGGCCACGGTCGCCGAGGTCGACGCGGCCGCGGCGGCGGAGTCGACCGGGCGGCGTGACTTCGCCGGCCTGGCGGCGGCCCGGGAGCGGACCGGCCGGGTGCTGGCCGAGGCGGAGAGCGCGGTCCGGGCTTCGGGCGTGCCGGCCACGATCGGCTCGCGGCGGGAGGCCGACGCCTACCTCGAGACCGCCCGTGGCCACGCGACCAGGCTCGATCGAACGGACGACCCTGCCGCCTGGGCCGCCCTCGCCGACACGTGGGCCGCCCAGGGCAACCCCTACGAGGTCGCCCGTTCGCGCTGGCGGCAGGCCGAGGCGATCCTGCGCTCGGGATCCGGACGTGGTGGCCGCGCCCACGCGGCAGCTCCGCTCATCGAGGCCGCGACGATCGGCCTCGAGCTGGGGGCCCGGCCGCTCCTCCGGGAGCTCCGCGAGCTCGCGGGCAGGGCGCTCCTCACGCTCCCCGACGCCGTCGACGCCGCACTCGTCGGGAACGGCCGGGCGGACCTCACCGATGGCCACAGGCCCACGGACGGCGCAACCGACGCCTCGCCGGTCGTCCGGAGCGTCGTCGGCGAGCCGGCGGCCTCGAAGCCGAACACGTTTGGCCTGTCCGGGCGGGAGCGGGAGGTCCTCGGCCTCATCGCCCAGGGCCGGACGAACCGCGAGATCGGCGAACGGCTCTTCATCAGCCAGAAGACCGTGGGGGTGCACGTGGGCAACATCCTGGCCAAGCTCAGGGTGTCCGGACGGGTCGAGGCGGCGGCCGTCGCCATCCGGCTGGGCCTCACGGAGAAGCGGTCCGGCTGATCTCAGGCCGCGGACCGGATCCCCCGAAACGGCACGAGACCCGGATGGAGGAGATCCGGGTCTCGTGGAGCTTCCGACTCGTCCGGACGGGCGCCGGACGGGGCGGTTCTGTTCGGCGCTGAGTCGTGCCCCTGCGCGAGTTCAGCCAGGACGGTCAGGCGCCCCAGCGGCGGCCTGTGGCGATGAACAGGGCGAGGGCGACGACGGGCGCTGCGAAATTGGCAAGGATTACGGCGCGGTGGGCGAGACGGGTGATCATGATGGACGGGTCTCCAATCCTCTCGTGGGCCCTTCCTGGCGCCCAACTCCAGCGGGATTGCGAGTCTCGCCGACCTAAGGTCCCGTCGACAATCCGGACGATGGTACTGGTCGAGTACTACCCGCCCGCGGCGCGCCCGCGGCAGGTCGGCGCGATCGGCGCTAGATTTAGCCGACCCGAGGCGGCGACCGCCGGTCACCGCCCACCCTGACCCGATCCCGCATCAGAGGCCTCTTCGTCCATGCGCCTGAACCGAGCTCTCGCGGCCGGACTGCTGTTCACCCTGGCCCTCGCCGGCTGCGGCTCCGGCGGTGGCCCCGGCTGGACCTACGCCCCGACCCCGTCGGCCACACCGGTGCCCTCGGGCCCGTCGGGCTCGCCGGGCGCCTCCGCACCGGCCGCGTCCGGCTCGCCGGCGGCGTCGACGCCGGCGGGCGCGACGGTCACGGTCGTTGCCACGAGTGCCCTTCAGTTCGACACCCCGGAGCTCGAGGTCGCTGCGAACGAGCCATTCACGCTCGTGTTCGACAACCAGGACGCCACCCAGCCGCACAACGTCGTCATCCACAGTCCGGACGGCTCGAAGGTCGAGATGGGCGACACGTCGTTCTTCATCGGGCCTGAGAAGCGGACCTACCAGGTCCCGGCACTGGCCGCCGGCGAGTACCCGTTCATGTGCGAGGTCCATCCGACCACGATGACCGGGACCCTCACGGTCAAGTAGGGAAGGCGGGGGGACCAGGCCGGTGACGCCCGGCGGCCAGCTCTGCCATGCGGACGCCTACGCCCGAACCGCCGAGGCCCGGGTCGTCTCGGTGGAGGAGGCGACCGGCGGGGGCGCGGCTCCGCTGGTGGTCCTCGATCGGACGGTCTTCTACCCCGGCGGCGGCGGCCAGCCGTCCGACCGGGGCCTGCTCCTCCGGGCGGCAGACGGCCGGACGTGGACCGTCAAGGGCGCCCGGAAGGCCGGCGGCGACATCGTCCATGAGCTCGAGTCGAACGGCGAGCCGCCCGGCGTGGGCGACCGCGTGCGGGCGGACCTCGACTGGGCTCGCCGTCTCGCCCTCATGCGGACCCACACCGCCCTCCACGCCCTGTGCGGAGTCGTCTGGCGCGATTACGGCGCACTCGTGACCGGCGGAAACATGGAGCCGGGGTCGGGCAGGATGGACTTCGAGTTCGAGCGGATGGGCGGCCAGCTCGTCGGCGAGATCGAGACGACGGTCAACGAGGAGCTGACCCGCGGCCGCGAGGTCCGGGTCCGGGTCCTCTCGCGCGAGGACGCGTTCGCGATTCCCGACCTCATTCGGACGAAGGTCAACCTCCTGCCACCCGGGATCGAGGAGGTGAGGACGATCGAGATCGTCGGCCTCGACCTCCAGGCCGATGGCGGGACGCACGTCGCGAACACGAGCGAGGTCGGGCGGATCCGGGTCACCGGCTACGAGTCAAAGGGGCGGATCAACAAGCGGATCAGGATCGAGCTGGTCGACCCAGCGTAGGCGCGGCCGGAGGCGTCGCGCTTGAGCCGCGGGGCGGCCCAACCGACCGACGAGGCCGCCGAACCGAGGCTTCATCCGCCGGTTCGGCCACGGGGCGGCCCAACCGACCGACGAGGCCGCCGAACCGAGGCTTCATCCGCCCGTTGGGCCACGGGGCGGCCAACAGGGGCTCGGATGCTCCGGACGCACGGCCCGATACCCCGAAGGTCCGGGTGCGGGCAGGACACCCGGCCCCCCGACCGGCGGCCGATCCTCCGGTTCAATGGCTCCCAGCCCTCGCCGCCGGGCATATGCGCCCGCGCGGCCGCCGCCCCGACCATCCCGCCGGTCCGCCATCGGCGGGGCCGAGCACCGCCAGCGTTCGGAAGGAACTCCGCCAGTGTCGACCGCGACCAGGACCTCGACCCGCAGCCGCCTGGTGGCAGGCCTCGCCGCCGTGCTGCTCCTGGCCGGCCTCGCCCCCGCCGCCACGTTGGCCGTGGCCCCCACGACAGCCCCGACGCTCCTCGGTCCGGCCGACGGCGTGACCGTCAGCGCCAACCCGACCCTGTCGTGGTCGACCGTCTCCGGCGCGGTGAAATACCGGGTCCAGATCTCGACCGTCGACACCTTCGCCACGTTCGTCTACAACGTCGACTCCTACAACACGAAGGCGACCCCGCCGGCCGATCTGCCGCTCGGCCTTCTCTACTGGCGCGTCGCCGGGACCGACGGCTCGTCCGGGGTCGGCCCGTTCTCGGCGACGGCCGAGTTCTTCAAGGAATGGGGAGCCGCCCCGACGCTCACCGCGCCGGCCGACGGCGCCGCGCTGGACTTCCCGACCCAGCCGGTCCTGTTCGGCTGGAACCCGCTGGCGGGGGCGAAGTCGTACACGCTCGAGATCGACGATCAGAGCGACTTCATCGGTGCGACGTCATACACCACGAACAACACCTCGTACACCCTGACCGACCCCCAGACGATCGGCCAGCAGTTCTTCTGGCGGTTGCGGGCGACATCGTCGACCGGCGGCGTCGTCAGCCAGTGGTCGAAGACCCGCTCGTACACGTTCACGTGGTCGGCCGTGCCGATCCTCCGGTCGCCGGCGAACGACACGTCGCTCGAGGTCCAGGACCACGAGTTCATCTGGGACCCCGTCGTCGGCGCGAAGTACTACGACCTCCAGATCAGCCCCAACGGCGACTGGGCGAACAACCTGACGTTCCAGGGCCTCAATCTCCGCGGCACTCGCTACTCGCCCCCGACGACGCTCGGCAACGGTTCGTACTTCTGGCGGGTCCGGGCGAAGGACGCCTTGCTGAACAACGGCGCCTGGTCGGAAGAGTGGCAGTTCACCCGCGGCTGGTCCGACCGGCCCACCCTCCTCGCTCCGGCGTGGGCCCCGGGCGACCCGGCGACCGTCCTCAACGTGCCCACCTTCAGCTGGACCCCGGTCCGCCACGCCTCGCACTACGAGATCGAGTTCAGCCACAGCAGCACGTTCTCGCCGGGTGACTCGTCGACCGAGAGCTGCCTGACGAACCACACGACCTTCACCCCCTACACCCCGATCACGGTCAGCGGTACCCCCGGCGCGTGCGCCACCTCGACGATCAAGGACGTCGGTCTCGTCACCTACTGGCACGTCCGCGGGATCGATGGCCCGGCCGGCGTGGACGGCCTCTGGTCGAACACGAGCACTGCCGACACGTTCCGTTTCGTCCGCGACCCCGGCGACGTGTCCCTCGTGGCTCCGGCCGACGGCAGCGCGGTGGAGGTGCCCAGCCTGTCCTGGCAGCCGGTCGACAACGTCGAGCGCTATCGCGTGACGATCCTGAAGAGCGACGGAACGACCGCCACCGGCGGGACCCCGCTGTTCACCTACGCGACCTCGTACACGCCGGACACCCTCGATCCGGCCGACGGCCCGTTCTTCTGGTTCGTGCAGGCGGTCGATGCCAACGGCGTCACGAGCGCCGTGCCCGCGATCCCCAACTGGTTCACCTTCAGCCTGGATCCGCTCACGACGTCTGCGACCCTCACCCTCACGGCGCCGGCCGACGGCAGCACGAGCGTCCGGATGCCGGCGATGGCGTGGACCGCCCTGACCGGCGCCGCTTACTACAAGGTCCGCTACGGTGCCGACGGGTTCCTCCAGCCCACGCCCCTGAACGGCACGAGCGAGCTGGCCTTCCCGGCCTTCACCTATCCCGGCCTGACGCTGACCTCCGCCACGTACTTCTGGTACGTCGAGGCGTACGACCTGAATGACGCGCTGCTCGACACCAGCGCGCTGCAGACGTTCACGATCGAGGACACCGGCATGGCCGGCCTCGGGGATTACCTGGCGCCCGCGAAATGCACGCCTCTCCTCGTCTGCGAGGCCGTCCGCGATACCCCCACGCTCGAGTGGAGCTCGCTCCCGGGCGCCGGCTGGTACGAAGTCACGATCGCCAACGACGCTGAATTCACGAACGTCACGCGCCGCTACGGAACGGCTTACACGCGCCTGACGCCTCGCGAGTCTCTGCTCGACAACCAGGCCGGCCAGGCGTTCTACTGGTTCGTCCGCCCGTGCGTCGACATCCTTCGGTCACGCTGCGGCCCGGGCTCGTCGGACAGCACGGCCAACGACAACGCCAGCGCCTTCCAGAAGCGCTCGGAGCCGATCGAAGCGCTTGGTCCGTTCGGCCGGCCGATCGTGGCCGACCAGGTGACGTTCACCTGGCGCGACTACCTGGCCACCAACGGCGTCTCGACGGTCCCGAACGACCAGGAGGCGAAGCAGTACAAGATCGAGGTCTCGCTGACGGCCGACTTCGCCGTGATCTTCGACACGGCGACGGTGGACCAGACCACGTACACCGCCGGCTCGAAGACCTACCCCGAAGGCCCGCTTTACTGGCGGATCTGGGCGATCGACAACAGCACCAACAACCTGACGAAGAGTACCCCGCGGCTCGTCACCAAGACGTCCGCCGCGGTGACCCTGCAGTTCCCGGCCAACGGCGCAACGGTCACCGGGGTGCCGTGGCTCCAGTGGACGCCGCGGGTCCGGGCGGCGACCTACACGGTCGAGGTCTACAAGAACGGCGACACGCTGTTCTCGCCCGCCAACAAGGTCCTGACCGCAACGACGAAGTTCGGTGCATGGGCGCCGACGACCCCTCTCGCCCGCGGCGACTACACCTGGCGGGTCCGTGCCAACGACGCCGACAACCGGGCCCTTCCGTGGTCGGTCGGGCGGCTGTTCCGCCTCCTCCCGACGGCGCCGACCCTGACTGGTCCGGCCGACGGCCACGTCTACACCAGCAACAACCTCCTCTTCACCTGGAGCGCCGTCCCTGGCGCCGTCCAGTACAAGTGGGAGGCCAGCACGACCTGCGCGTTCTCCACCGTCTACTCGAACCAGAGCACGGTCATGACCGCGTGGGCTCCGACCACCCAGATCGCCGACGGGTCGTATTGCTGGCGGGTCAACGTCCTCGACGCCGCCGGCAACACGATCGCCACCTCGAGCACCCGAACCTTCAGCAAGGACGCCACGCGGCCGACAGTCCTGACGAAGGCGCCGACGGCCAGCGCCTCGATCACCGGTCCCTTCACGGTGACGTTCTCGGAGCCGGTGAAGAGCCTCTCCACGACGACGTTCAGCATGGTCATCGCCGGCACTGCCACCACGGTGGCCGGGACGGTGTCGCCGTCGAGCTCGACGGCGACGACGACGGCCACGTTCACGCCATCGTCGCCGCTCATGCCCGGCCAGTCCTACACGCTGTCGCTCACGAGCGGGATCGTCGACCTCAGCGGCAACCCGCTCGTCCCCAACGGCTGGACCGTCCGGACCTCGCTGACCGTGGAAGAGGTCTCGCCGGCGCTCGTCGAGGTCTGGGACCGGGACACCAACGCCGCGGCCAGCGGGGGCGGCTACTCGGCCAGCCGAACCGCGGGCGCCAAGGCGAGCTTCACGTTCAGCGGAACGAACGTCACCGTCCTCGGACGGAAGTCCACTGACGCCGGCCAGGCGGCAGTCTACCTCGACGGGGTCCGCCAGGTACCGGACATCGACCTTTACAGCCCGGCCACCCAGTGGAAGGTGCCGATCTTCGCGAAGACCGGCCTCGTTAACGGGCCGCATACCGTCGCGATCGTCGCGCTCGCCACGAAGCAGGCCGCCTCGAGCGACACCTGGGTGTACGTCGACGCCTTCACCGTCGGCTCCACGACGTCGGAGGAGACGAATACTGCCGTTAAGTTCCAGTTCCGCCGGATCAGCAACGCCAGCGCCTTCGGCGGTTCCTACGACACGACGAACCACACATCGGCCGGCGACACCGACGACCAGCCCTACTACCGGGTCACGTTCCGCGGCACGGACGTCCTCGTCTACGCCACGAAGACGGCCAGCTCAGGGAAGGCCGACTTCTACGTCGACGGGGCCCTTGTCGGCAACGACGTCGACCTCTACGCGGCGGCCACCACGTACAAGGTGAAGGTGTTCGACTCGGCCTTGCTGGCCGACGGGATCCACGTCCTCACGGTCAAGCTGACCGGCCTCAAGCAGGCCGCCTCGACCGGGATGGATGTGTCGCTCGACCAGGTGGTCCTGAAGTAAGCGGTACCTCTCCGGATCAGAGCGACGGCCGGGCGGCGCCCGGCCGTCGCTCTTGTCGGTTCGGTTTGGCGGTGGCCTCTAGACCGCTTTCACCGCTGCCACGAGGCTCGCCAGGCCGTCCTTCGCGTCTGCGAAGAGCATCCCGGTCTTCGGGTTCGTGTACAGCTCGTTGTCGATGCCCGCGTAGCCGCGTCCCATGGACCGCTTGATCACGACGATGCTCTTCGCCTTGTCGACGTCGAGGATCGGCATCCCGTAGATCGGCGACGACGGGTTCGACCGCGCCGCCGGGTTCGTCACGTCGTTCGCGCCCACGACGAGGACGACGTCCGCACGCTCGAACTCGGGGTTGATGTCGTCCATCTCCTTGAGGAGCGGGTAGGGGACGTTCGCCTCGGCGAGGAGGACGTTCATGTGGCCCGGCATCCGGCCGGCGACCGGGTGGATCGCGTACTTCACGTCGACTCCGCGGGCCTCGAGCAGCTCCGCCAGCTCCCGGACCGCGTGCTGGGCCTGGGCGACCGCCAGCCCGTAGCCCGGTACGACGATGACCGAGGACGCATAGGCGAGCTGGATCGCCACGTCATCCGGCCCGATCTCGCGGACCGCGCCACCCGGGCCCTCCGGGCCGCCGCCGACGGTCCCCTCGCCGCCGCCCAAGCCGCCCGCCACGATGTTCACCAGCGAGCGGTTCATCGCGTCCGCCATGAGCTTCGTGAGGATTCCGCCCGCCGCCCCGACGAGGGCGCCGGCGATGATGAGGACGGGGTTGTTGATCACGAACCCGGCCATCGCCGCGGCCGTGCCGGTGAACGAGTTCAGGAGCGAGATCACGACCGGCATGTCCGCCCCGCCGATCGGCAGGACCATCGTCACGCCGAACAGGAGCCCGGCCGCGATGATCGCCCCGAGGACGAACAGCTTCACCGCCGGTGCAAGCTGGATCGCACCGCCCGCCCCGAGCACGAGGGCCACGGTGCCGAGCAGGGCGAGGACGGCCAGGGCGATCGTCAGCCCCCGGCCACCGGGCAGGACGATCGGCCGGCCCGGGATGAGTCCCTGCAGCTTGGCCGACGCGACGAGCGATCCGGTGAACGTCACGCATCCGATCGCGACGCCGAGGACGACGAAGATCGCCGTCGAGACCGTCTCCTCGGGCGTGCCGAGAACCCGGATGTAGTCGTCGATCGCCACGAGTGCCGCCGCGCCGCCGCCGACCGCGTTGAACAGCGACACCAGCTGAGGCATCGCCGTCATCTTCACGGTCCGGGCCATCAGCAACCCCAGCCCGCCGCCGATGAGGAAGCCGATCCCGATGATCGCGACCGGCGTCGTCCCGAGGCCCTCCGGACGGGTCCCGACGTGGACGAGGGTCGCGAGGACCGCGACGGCCATGCCGGCCGCGGACAACCGGTTTCCGCCGCGCGCCGTCGCGGGCGAATTCATCCGGTGGAGGCCGAGGACGAAGGCTGCGGCGCCTGCCAGCCAGGCGAGGAAGACGAACGTCTCGATCCACTGCATGGGCATCGGTCGGCTCCCGGTCAGCCCGGCCGGGCGGCGTCGGAGCCGCCGCCGCCTTCGGTGGCCGGCTTCGCGGCCGCCGGGCGGCGCTTGAACATCTGGAGCATCCGGTCGGTTACGACGTAGCCGCCGACGACGTTCGCCGCCCCGAAGACGACGGCCACGAACGCGAGGCCGTAGCTGACCGGGTTGTCCGCCTCGGCGGCGATGAGGATAGCCCCGACGAGGACGATCCCGTGGATCGAGTTGGCCCCGGACATCAACGGCGTGTGGAGGGTGGCCGGCACCTTGCTGATGACCTCGAACCCGACGAGCACGGCGAGGACGAAGATCGCGAGCGACGACAGCAACTCCTGGTTCATGACCGGTCTCCGCGGGGCTCGGACGTCGAGCCGGTGGGAGCCGTGGACAGCGCATCGACCGCTGCTCTGGCCGAGCGGGCCTTCGGAGGGGTGGACGTGGCGGTGTCCTCGGAGGCTGCCGCGGGCTCACGCGCGGGAGAAGCGGCGGTTCGTGCGCGCGCCGGAGTGGCCGCAGACCGCGAGGCCCGGGCCGGCTTCGGGGCGACCTCCGCCGGCTCCAGGAGCTTCTTCGTCGCCGCCTGGACGACCTGTCCGCCGTGGGTGATGACCGTGCTCGCCGTGACCTCGTCGTCGAAGTCGAGGTTGAGCTTGCCGTCCTTGACCAGCGACAGCAGCAGGGTGGAGATGTTCCGGGCATAGAACGCCGACGCGCTCACCGGCATCGCCGCGGGGAGGTTGTCCGGGGCGATGATCGACACGCCGTTCCTCGTCACGACGGTCTCTCCGGGTTTGCTCAGCTCGACGTTGCCGCCCAGCGCGCTGGCGGCCATGTCGACGATGACCGACCCGGGCCTCATCGCCTTCACCGCCGCGGCGGTCACCAGAAGAGGCGGGCGCCGGCCCGGGACCTGCGCCGTCGTGATCACGACGTCCATCCCAGCGATATGGCTGTTGAGCTCCCGCTGCTGGGCAGCCTGCTCGTCCTTCGTGAGCTGGCGGGCGTAGCCGCCCTCGCCGGACGCGTCGGCGACGGACTTGAGGACGATGAACTGGGCGCCGAGCGACTCGGCCTGCTCCTTCGTCTCGGCCCGGACGTCGTACGCCTTCACGACCGCCCCGAGCCGGCGGGCCGTGCCGATCGCCTGGAGCCCCGCCACACCGATCCCGAGGACGAGGACGTTGGCCGGCTTGGCAGTCCCGGCGGCCGTCGTCAGAAGGGGGAAGTACCGCCCGAACGCATTGGCGGCGATGAGCACCGCCTTGTAACCGCCGACGTTTGCCTGCGAGCTGAGCGCGTCCATCGTCTGGGCCCGCGAGAGCGTTCGGGGGATCGCGTCGAGGCTGATCGCGGTGATCCCTTTCTTTGCCAGCGCCACGGCCAGCTTCGGGTAGATGAGCGGCTGAAGGAAGCCGATGACCGTCTGGCCGGTCTTCAGCCGGCGGACCTCGGTGTCGGACGGCCGCTGGACGCGGAGCACGACGTCCGACTGGGCGTAGAGCGCATCGGTCTTCACGATCGTCGCGCCGGCATCCGCGTAGGCCTGGTCCGGGATCAGCGCGCCCTTGCCTGCACCCGTCTCGACGAGGACGTCGAGGCCGGCCGGTGCAAGCCTGGCGAGAGATTCGGGTACCAGGGCGACGCGTCGCTCTCCGGGCGCCGTCTCCCTGGCGACGCCGACCTTCATGGGCACCACCTGAGATCAGCTGGGGATGGCAGACAGGGCTTGTCCGGGTGGAAGGATAGCCGGATCGGTGCGCCCGTGCCCTCGGATCAGGCATCAAACAGGTGCCGTCAGGTGGATTCTGTTGGATACTGCTGGCGATAGCTGGCGATAGAGTGAGTACGGACGGGTTCCGGCCCTCCTCCCCGGGAGTGTCGCGGCCCCTGGTTGGAGGACCAGATGCCACTCCCGGCCCCGCCGCCCCCCTACGGCCCGATGCCGGCCCCCGCCGTCCTCAGCGGCCTCCGGCCGCGCCTCGAACGGCGGACCCGCGGGTTCGTGCCGGGATCGCCGCTCCGGCGGTGGGACGACCGCCTCGACCTGGCCCATGGTCTAGCGCTGGACCTCGCAGCCCCGGTCGCCGCACGGGCTGGTACGACCGTGGTCCTGCCGCTCCCGGCCGCGCCGGGGACAGCGACCGCGGCGACGCCCCCGATCGCCATCGTCGCCGTGTTCCTGTCCGTCGGGATCGCCCAGGCCGGCGACCTGCTCACCTTCATCCGGATGATCCTGACCGTCGGGGTCCACGCCGAAGTCAACCCGCTGGTCAGGGGCGGCGTGGGGATCGTCGGGATCGAGGGGCTGATCCTCGTGAAGATCGCGCTCGTCGCGTTCGTCGTCGGGACGTTCGCGTTCGTCTACCGCTACCACCCGCGGGTCGCGGCGCTCGTGGCGACGGTCGGCACGGCCGCCGGGCTGATCGGGGCGATCTCGAACGTCATCGCCCTCGGCTGAGTGCCGGGTCGGCTCGGCGGTTTTCCGGATTCCCACCCGGCGCGACTCGGGCGTCCTCCAAGCGGGCGATTCCGTGGCCAGCCCTCTCACGTAGCCCCAACGGGCTAATCCGTCACCGAGGCGCCGGCCGCGCCGTCTCTGCCGCTCCGCCGAGTCCCACCAGGCGAGATTCCGGCAACGCGCGGAGCGTAACGAGGCTGCACCCGCGGGGTCCGTCGTGACACCCCTCGGTGACGACGGCCGGAGGACCATTCCGAGCCTTGAGGAGGCATCCCATGCCCGAGCTCGACACCCAGGATCGCAGCGAGTTGGACGACTCGCAGTTCGCCTGCGTCGACCGCGAACGTGAGCGCCACCTGCCCGTCCCGGACGAGTCCCACACAACGCCATTGCCCGGTTCAACCAGACCGAATTCGGGAGCAAGCTGACGAGAAGCGCGCGGCGGAGAAGGTCCTCGCGACCGCGAAGGGCTTCGGGATCGCGGTCGACGAGGCCTCGGACGTCGCCAAGGCCGCGAAGGACTGACGTCCGGCCGGACTGACTACGCGGGCGAGTCGAGTCGACGCTGAGCGTGCTCCCCAGGACGCCGCGCCGGCGCATTCACGTCCCGACCACGCGGGCTCGACGCCGATGTGACTCGCCGGGTGAGTCAGACGGATGGCGACTCAGGCTGCCGACAACACTACGAGCAGCGTCACGATGTAGATGTGGGCGAGAGCGCTCCACAGGATCGAGCCCGTCCGCCAGTCGACCCAGGCGTAGACGAACCCGCCGAACAGCGTCGAGAACAGCTCGATCTCGGGCTTGCCGAGGTGCGCCAGCACGAATGGGAACTGGACGACGAGCACGCCGATCGGCCCGATCACCCGGATGAGCGCGAACATCAGGAACCCGCGGAGGATGAACTCGGCCGAGATGAGATCGATCGCGTTCGTCACGAGCATGTCGGGAACGGGCGCGAGGCTCGGGGCGTAGTAGGCCCGGAAGTCGGGCAGCCCGGCGAGGAACATCACCACCGGTGTCATGACCAGCGCGCCAACCGCGATCAGCCCGATCCCCCAGCGCCAGTCGCCGAGCCGCAGACCGTAGCGCGCCGGGCTGTCGCGGAACCCGAGCACCACGAAGGCCAGCGGGACGAGCAGGAAGAGGATCAGCCGTTCGATCGACTGGTAGCGCAGGCCATCGGCGCCGAGCCCGAGGTCCCGGATGGAATCGGGAATGAACGTCCGGGAGTAGTCGAACAGGATCGCCAGCGTCGCGACGACGATCGCCACCGACGCCCGGACCGGCAGGTCGACCCCGAAGACGCTCACCGTTCGGAGGTCGGCCGCCTCCGGCGGATAGGCCGGGCCTGCGACGAACCGGTCGTACAGCCTCATCAGCCGACCTCCTGCTTCGGGACCATCGTCGCCGCCAACACGGCCGCGATGAGACATGCTGCGACGCCGATCACGATCGCGGCTTCCAGCGAGAACTCCGCCACGATCCCGCCGAGCGCCGCCCCGAGCGGGTACCCGACGAAGTTGAAGGCCATCGAGACGGCGAACGCCCGACCCATCCACGCCGGCTCGGTCCGCCGCTGGCGAACGGTGAACAGGGCAATGTCGAGGGGCCCGTTGAGAAGGCCGCCGATCGCGAGGGAGGCGCCGGTGAGAGCCAGGCCGGTGGCGACGCCGAGCCCGACGGGGACCGACACCGCAGCGGCGAGCAGGAGCGCGACGGCCGGCGCCATCGCCACCATCGGCCAGACGAGCATCCGCCACTCGCGTCCGCGCGAATCGATCCGCCCGAACAGCAGGGCCGAGCCCATGCCGGCGATGCCCGAAACGGCGAACACGCCGCCGACGACGACCTCGCCGAGCCCGAGGCGGTTCAGCACGATCAGCGGGACGACGATCGTGCCGATGCCTCCGGCGATGTTCAGCGTCGAGATCGCGAAGCCGAGGCCGCGAAGCGTCCGGTTGCGCCACGTGTAGACGAGCCCGTGCCAGGCGTCGAGCATGAGGTTGCCGGTCGAGGTGTTCTGGCTCGGCGGATCGGGGACGCCGATCATCGCGACCGCCGCGATGCCGAACGACAGCCCGACCGCAAGCAGCGCGGTCGGGCCACCGAAGACCGCGACCGAGCCGGCGGCGATCGGCGGGCCGAGGATCGTCGCGACGACGTAGCCGTTCGAGTCGATCGCGTTGACCCGCTCCCAGAGATGACGCGGAACGATGAGCGGAAACAGGCTGCGGAGCCCGGTGTGGCTGAGGATCGAGGTGAGCGACGAGACGGCCGCGATCAGCAGGAGCAAGGGCGGCGGCAGCAGCTTTGCGAGCGCAAGCACGCCGAGCATTACGAGGGCCGCGAGGGCGACGAGGTAGTCGAGCGTGATCAGCCGGACCCGCCCGTGCCGGTCGAGCAGCGCGCCGGCGATCGGGCTGACGACGAGCCCCGGCGCAATGCTCAGGAAGGTCACCGCGCCGGCGAGAACCGGGGAGTCGTACTCGAGGAGCGTGAACAGGACGAGCGCCACGCCGACCATCGACTGGGCGACGCGGGCGATCTGCATCGCGAGCAGCGTTCGCCCGAGGCGCGGCACGGCGACGAGCGCGCGGTACGACCGGTCGAGGTCCTGGGGGACGGGCTGGGTCACGGGGAGGCATGGTATCGGCGCGGGATTCGGGCGGGTGCGGCCGTCTCGTTGTCATCAGTCCCGCTGGGGGACGGGATCGACGAGATTCCGCGCGAATCCGCCTCCGGCGGGCTCATTCCGCCCCACCTGCTCCCCCGGAGGCCGGTTGACCGTCCGCTGGCTCAGCGCGTCCCCCGTGGGGACGGCTGACGGACAGTCCGGCGGGCGGTCCGGACCATCCGGACGAAGCTGGTGAAGTGGCGCCACGGGTCGATGTGGCTGGGCTCACCGGCGTAGATCGTCCGGATCGGAACCCAGTCGATCGCCCAACCGGCCGGGATCGCGGTCGTGATCATCTCGACCTCGAACTCGAAACCCGACTCGCGGCTGGGGAGCATCACCTCCATCAGCCGCCGGCTCAGGAGCCGGTAGCCGGACTGGTTGTCCGGGATCCGCCGCCCGACCGCCCACGACAGCGCGAGCCCACCGAGGCGGTTCGCGATCTGCCGGATCGGCGGCATCCGGCTGAAGTCCCGCTGGCCGACGACGAGGTCGGCACTCGCGCGTTCTCGGGCGGCGAGGAAGGCGGGAATCTCGGCCGGGTCGTGCTGGCCATCGGCGTCGAGCGTCAGGACGGCGTCGAAGCCGCGGTCGAGCGCCCAGCGGAAACCTGCCCGCAACGCGGCGCCCTTGCCCTGGTTCGGCCGCTGGCGGAGGACTGCTGCCCCGGCCGACTCCGCGATCGCGGCGGTGTCGTCGGTCGAGCCGTCGTCGACGACGAGCACCGGTAGATGGGCCTTGGCGCCGGTCACGACCGCCCCGACGCGCGGCGCCTCGTCGTACGCGGGGATCAGCGCGAGGATGCGCGGATGGTCGGTCACGGGACCCTCGCGAGGTGGCGCGCCCGGAGGGATTCGAACCCCCGACCTACTGATCCGAAGTCAGTCGCTCTATCCACTGAGCTACGGGCGCCCAGCCGGGGATGATACCCGGCCCGGGGCGAAGCCAGCCCGCCGCAGTCATCCGCAACTCCTCGCCCAGCTCGAAGACCGCCCACTGCGTACCCCGATCGACGGAATGCTCGTCGAAGATGAATTGGCGCCGGACGTTCACGAACTGCCACCGGGGCAACAGAAGGCCCGCAGGCGAGAGGCGGAGGCCCTTCGGTCCTTGAGCCGATCGGCCGTTTCCTGGGTCGACGCGTACCACTTCTGGGTGATCTGGGCGGCCACGTCGCGGCCACCCAGGCCGAACGCCAGCCCGAAGCCGATCGCGAAGGCCGCGACGACGCCGACGAACAGCGTGTTGACGAGATCGGCCGCGATGCCGACCTGGTCGATCGCGACGATGACCGCGAACGCGATGATCGCGACCTGGGCGATCCGCCCGAGGAGCCGCCCTTGCGCGCCTAAAGGGCTGTTGCCTTCCGGCGTCGCCGGCCGAGCACGAGAAGGGAACGGCCGGTCGGTTACTACCGGTAGCGCATTCAGCACGAGCCTGCACGTCCGGCCGTCCGATCTGCGCGATGGGCGCTGGGCCACGCACGGTCGAGGCGGACTCTGCTACTGGTGGTAGCAGCCCACGGTGAACAGGGGCCCACCCTGGACCGCAGTTGGTCGACGACACGAAAGCGCCCGGCGGGCGAACCCGCCGGGCGTTCGGTGACTGGGTGACGTTTCGGTCAGATCGCGCCGCGACCCGTCCGGCTGCGCCCGATGAGGGCGTTGTATCCGACGACCACGATGATCGCGCCAATGGTGGCGACGATGATCGTCTGGAAGTTGATCCCGTTGATGTAGTCGCCGCCGAACAGCTGGCCGGCGATGAAGCCACCGACGACCGCGCCGATGATCCCGAGGACGATCTTGCCGATGACCCCGAGGCCCTCGTCGCCGCGGACGAGCATGCCCGCGAGCCAGCCGGCAATCGCGCCGACGACGATCCAGGACAGGATACCCATGAGCGTCTTCCCTCCAGTGGGGCTGCCGATGTGCCCGAGCGGAACGGTTCGACCGAGGGCTCGGCCGCCCGATGTCGCCCGCCGGGCCTCTTCGATGCGCAAGTCGCGCACGATCGATCCTGACAGCGGAGGGCTTGCGCGGCCGACATGGGCGTTGCCCACTGGCATTGCGGCCCCGTGGCAGACCGCCCGTCGCGCCGGGGCGCCGGCCGGCGCGCCGAGGCGACACGAGCGCGCCGCGAGCGCGCCCGCGATATGCATCTGCAACGTTGGCGACAGGCGCAGCGATGCTTGCGCCACGCCCAGATGGCCGATCAGAGGGGACAATCGCCGACGCGCGCCCCACCCGCGGGCAGGCGCCGATGGGGAGTGAGCAATCGGATGAGCGACCGCGGCTCGGCCGTGGGCGAGACGCTACCGTCCCGCACGACGATCCTCGAGAGCCAGCTCGATGCTTCCCTCGAGGGCAGCCTGGTCGTGTCGTGCGACGGGCAGGTCCTGTCGTGGAACCGTCGCTTCCTCGAGATCTGGCGGCTGGACGAGGATGCCATCCGGTCAGGTTCGGAGGAGGCCGTCCTGGACGCCCTCGAGCCGTCGCTGGCCGATCCGCTCCGCTTTCGCGACCAGGTCGCGTACCTGAAGAGCCATCCCGCCGAGCCAAGCCGCGACGAGATCAGGCTTCGGGACGGCCGCATCCTCGACTGCAACACGGCCCCCCTGGTGAGCGAGACCGGTCGGGTCGCCGGCCGGCTGTGGTTCTTTCGCGACGTGAGCGAGGGAAAGCGGGTGGAAGAGGGAAGCCGGCTCCTGGCAGCCGCGGCGGACCTCCTTTCGGAGCATCCCGGCGACGAGACTCTTCCGCAGCGCATCGCAGCTCTCGTCGTGCCAGCGTTTGCCGACTGGGCGGCGGTCGATCTGCGCGGCCGGGACGAGGCATTTCATCGGCTCGGCACCGCCCACGTCGATCCGGCAAAGGAACCCCTGCTCCGCGAGCTCGACCGGCGGTACCCGGTTCAACCGGGGAAGGGCCACCTACGCGGCAAAGTCGTCGAAACGAAGCGCCCGGTGATCGTCGAGAGCGCCGACCCGGAGACGATCATGCGGGTCGCCCGTGACCCGGCGCACGCCAGGCTCCTGACCGAGCTCGGCCTGAGCTCGGCGATCTGGGTGCCGATGATCGGTCGGACGGAGACGCTGGGGGTCATGTCGTTCGGGCTGACGACCGATCGGCGGGCCTTCGGGCCCGAGGGCCTCCTGCTCGCCGAGGAGCTCGCGCGGCGGTGCGCGCTGGTCATCGACAACGCCCGGATCTTCGGGCGGCTCCGGCGTCGCGAGCAGCAGCAGGCCGTCGTCGCGGCGCTCGGTCTCGCGGCCCTCGGCGGCATGGATCTCGACGCGTTGCTCGACGAGGCCGTCGAAAAGCTTGCTGCGACCCTCGATGTCGAGTTCGCCAAGATCCTCGAGCAGCTCCCGGACAAGCGTCGGCTCCGGCTGCGAGCCGGCGTCGGCTGGCGGCCCGGCCTTGTCGGCAAGACGACCCTCGCGACAGACCGCGGCTCGCAGGCCGGCTACACCCTTCGGTCCGGGAGCCCGGTGGTCGTCACCGATCTGGCGACCGAGACCCGCTTCACCGGCGCTGCCCTCCTTCTCGACCATGGGGTCGTCAGCGGGATCAGCGTGATCATCGAGGGCCACGGCGTGCATTGGGGCGTCCTCGGGGCCCACACGGCGAGGCGCCGCACGTTCAGCGAGGACGACATCTACTTCCTCCAGGCCGTGGCGAACGTCCTCGCCGACGCGATCGAGCGGCAGCGCGGCGAGGACGCGATCCGCGAGCGCGACGATCGGCTCGAGCTGACGCTGGCCGCGTCGCGGACGGGCTTCTGGGAGTGGGATATCGCGACGGGCCGGCTCGAGTGGTCCGACCAGGCTGCGGCGATCCACGGCCTGCCACCGGGGTCGGCGCCGGCCAGCTTCGACGAGTATGTCGACGAGATGATCCACGCCGACGACCGGGAGCGGTTCCTCTCGACGGTGAACGCTGCGGTCGAGGCGGGTGGTCAGTACGAGATCGAGTTCCGCGTTCGGTGGCCCGACGGCAGCATGCACTGGACGAACAGCGTCGGCCGGGCGTTCGTCAACCCGGTCGGGCGACCGGTCCGGATGATCGGCATCGGACGGGACATCACGGACCGCAAGCGTGACGAGGATGAGCGCGAGGCGTCGATCCAGCGGGAACGTGCCGCGACCGAGATTCGCGAGGCGTTCATCGGCGTGCTGTCCCACGAGCTGCGCACGCCCATCACGACGATCTACGGCGGCGTGAAGGTCCTTCGGCGGAAGTGGGACACGCTCGACCGGGACAGCCTGGCCGCCGTCCTCGACGATGTCGACGCCGAGTCGGACCGGCTCTTCAGGCTCGTCGAGGACCTCCTCATCCTGACTCGTGCCGAGCGTGGCAACCTCGAGGTGGGCGACGAGCCCGTCCACCTCCCGCCGATCGTCGACCGGGTGCTGGGCATGGCCCGCGCGAGTTGGCCCGGGATCGAGTTCGAGCACGCCTGGTCCGGCCGGCTGCCGGTCGTCCGCGGCGACGACACGTACGTCGAGCAGGTCCTCCGCAACTTCGTCGGGAATGCCGGCAAGTACAGCCCCACCGGCACGATGGTCGAGGTCGAGACGAAGGTCGCCGACCGTGAGGTCGAGGTCCGGATTCTCGATCGGGGCCCCGGCATCGACGAATCGGAGGCGGAGCGGCTGTTCGACCTGTTCTACCGGGCGAGCGCGACGGCCCGCCAGGCGAGCGGCGCGGGGATCGGCCTGTTCGTCGCCCGCCGCCTCGTCGAGGCGATGAACGGCCGGGCGTGGGCGCGGCCGCGGCCCGGCGGGGGCTCGGAGTTCGGGTTCTCGCTTCGCCTCTATGACGACGCGCGCTAAGCGGCCCGGCGGTGGCCACTGACGACGAGACAGCGGAGCGCGCAGAGCCCTCGCCGGCCGAGGCGATCCTCCGGGCGGCGGCAATGGCCTACCCCGAGGCGTACGAGGACCACCCGTGGGGCGAGACCGTCGTCAAGGTCCGCGGCAAGGTCTTCGTGTTCTTCGGGATGGGTGGTCCCGGCGTGTCCTTCACTGTCAAGCTCCCCGACTCGCGCGACTTCGCGGTGATGCAGCCGTGGGCCGAGCCGACCGGCTACAACCTGGGGAGGAGCGGCTGGGTCAGCGCCCGCTTCGGTCCGGACGACGACCCACCGATCGACATCCTCCTCGACTGGATCCACGAGAGCTACCTGGCCGTCGCGCCGAAGCGCCTGGCGGCGACGGTGGCGCCTCGCGATGCGTCCCCCGACTGACTCTCGTCAAATGCCCCCGTGGAGGACGTAATGAGGGCATTGTCACGGCGAGCGGTTGTGGTCCACGCTCAGGGCGCGGGCCGATCGTCGTCATCTGCGCCCATGGTGGGCATCTGACACGTCCCCGCAGGACGGCGTCCCCCACCAGGGCATTTGAGAAGAAGTTGGCCCGAATGACTGTAACGCCCACCGCATGGGCAATTGGCTGACGACCGGGACTGCGCCCCTCACGCCCGCCGGTAGCGTCGCCCGATGAGCGCCCAGGCCGGCAGCCGCGCGAGCGCCCGGCTCAGCGACAGCTCGGTAGTTCCGTCGCGGGCCTCGATCGCGAGCAGCGAATCGGTGGCCGTCGCGTCGGCGGGCCGCGCGTCGACGATCGCGAGGTCGATCGCCACCCGGCCAGGCTCCGGGTCGCCCAGCCCCGCGACGAGCGCCGACGGGAAGCCGCCCTCCTCGTACTGCGCCCGCATCTCCGCCTCGGCGCGCCAGCGCGGCCGGCGGAGGAGGATCGCCCGCCAGGCCTCGGCGACCGCCGACGTCACGCGCCCGTCCCCCGGCCGTGCCGCCCGGTCCGCGACGACGGCCTCGCCCCTGACCCACAGGGCGGCCTGGTGGAGAAGCGCGTATTCGTCGAGGTCCGCGTAGTCGGACAGCCGGTCGGCCGGCGATCCGTCGCCGAAGATCGCCCGGATCGAGGCGCCGAACACCTCGGCCAGGTCGAGGTCGATCGCTCGGACCGTCCGGTGGTAGTAGACCTGCTGGTACATGAACAGTCGGGCCGTCAGGAACATCTCGAGGGCGCCGAGCCCCGGCTCGTAGAGCGTCAGCCCGCGGTCGGAGACGAACGCGTAGCGCCGGAGCCGCTCGACGTCGACCGGCCCGACAGAGACGCCGGTGAGGTACGCGTCGCGCCGGACGTAGTCGAGGTTGTCGACGGTGAACACGCCCGACAGGAGCGGCTGCAGCCAGCGGACCCACGACGGCATCGAGGGATCGGCGAGGGCGGGCTTAGAGACGAGGAACGAGATCCAGCGCGGGTCGATCGACTCGCCCTCGGCGAACGCGTCCCGCTCCGGCTGGACGCCGGGCGCGCGGCGCAGCGCGCCGATGAGCAGCGCCAGCTCGCGCTCGATGATGAGCTGCGACAGGTCCTCGTGGGACAGGGTCTTCGGGGCGGGCCTCCGGAGGTCGGCTGGAGCCGGGAAGCCGCTCAGGACGTGGTCGTCGAAGAAGTGGGCGAACGGTCCGTGGCCCACGTCGTGGAGGAGCCCTGCGACCCTGAGGGTCTCGACGACCAGGCCCTCGGACGGGGCGGCGGCGCCCGGGTCGCCGCGGAGCAGCTCGCTCCGGAGGCTCGGGTAGAGCGCCCGCGCCCACAAGCCCGCCTCGTGCATGACGCCGAGCCCGTGGGTGAACCGCGAGTGCTCGGCGGTCGGGAACACCCACCGCGCACTCTGGAGCTGGCTCACCCGGCGGAGGCGCTGGAGCCAGGCCGTGTCGAGGAGATCCTCCTCCGCGGCTGTCTCCTCGGGCAGGCCGGCGGCAGCCGACTCTGCGGCCGACAACCGCTTCGTCAGCTCGAGGTACCCGTGGATCGGGTCGCTGATGAGGTTGACTGCGCGAAACGGATGACGGGCCACGTCGCCGCTACTCCCCGTACCGGGCGAGTGCCCGGCGATGGGTCGCCGCGACGTCCGCCCGCAGCTCGGGCGGGTCGAGGACCTCGACGTCGTCGCCCCACGACAGGATCCACAGCCGGATCTCGATCGTCCCCGCGATCCGGCCCCGCCAGACGAGCGACCCGTCCGGCGCCTCCTCGACGCGCTGGCTCGGATGCCAGGTCGCCTCGCGGACCCGGGCAGCCACCGCTGGCGCGAAGCGCAGGACGACCTCGACCTCATCCTGGTCGGCGATGATGTCCCACGCCCGGCGGAACGTCTCCTCGATCGTGTCGGCCTCGCGCGGCTCGAACGTCCGGGGCGTCAGGGCGACGTCCCGGATGCGCTCGATCTTGAATGTCCGCACCGCGTCACGGGTCTCGTCCCAGCCGATGAGGTACAGGGCGTGGGTCTGGAGGGATGGCTCGATGAGGTGCGGCCGGACCGTCGCCCGCCGCCGCTCCGCGCCCTTCCCGTATTTCGCCGGGTCGTAGTCGAGGGTCACCACTCGACGTTCGGCCCACGCCCTCGTGAGGAGGTGGACGTGGCGGCTGAACGCCTCGTCGCGCGGGTGGCGGGAGAGCACGTCGAGGGTCCGGTCGACGTGCTCGGCGAGGGCCGGCGGGAGGACCTCTTCGAGCTTCTCGAACGCCGCCGCGAGGTCCGGGTCGTACTTGTCGGCGTAACGGACCATGAGCCGGGCCGACAGGACGACCGCCATCGCCTCGGACAGCGTCAGCTTGAGCGGCGGCAGGAATTCATCGCCCACGACGCCCCACAGCCCGCCTTCCGACCAGACGGCGACTCCCACCTCCTGCTCGAGCGCCTTGAGGTCGCGGTAGACCGTCCGCGGCGAGACGTCGATCCGGCGGGCGATCTCACCTGGCCGGATCCCGTCGGCGTGGGCCCGGAGGACCGCAACGACGCGGAGCAACCGGGCCAGCCGGTCGCGCTTCGTCGCGTAGCGATCCTCGGCGTCGGTCATCGCACTCCCGTCAGCTGCCCACCCGTCACGGCTCGTCTCCGCGATCGTCAGTGCGTCGGCGGGACGATCGCGTGGCTCCGATCGCGTTCGATCGCGATCATCGTCGCCCGGACCCGCGCCTGCAGGCCCCCCTCGACGATCCCGCTCGCCGGTCCGCTCAGGCGGCCCGATGCGCGACCGAGCTCGCCGTCTGCGAACACCCAGTAGTCGAGCTCGCCGCGCCAGTGGCGGAGGTCCACGTCGCCGACGAGCCGGCGGACATCGGGGAACGCGGCCTCGAATGCGGGCCCGTCGATCGCAACCCGACAGTGACGGGCGCGGGCGCCCTCGAAGTACGAGATCCCGAGCATCTCGGCGGCCGGCCGCGTCCCGCCCTCGATCGCCGCCGCGAGGACCGCCCGGTCGAGACCCTCCCTGCCGCCGGTCGCGCCGGGCGGCTCCAGCTGCCAGCCGGTCGCGTTGTCGAGCCGCCACTTCGAATCTCCGATCCGGGCGGCGCCGTGCTGCCCCAGCTCCCGGCTGGTCGCGACGTAGGCGACCCAGCGATAGTCGTCGCCGCGGCGGACGCCGACCACGTCGACCGTGCCGAGCGGCGCTCCGTCGACGTCCCCGGCGAGCTCGACGTCGACCCGCGCGCTCGTCGCCTGTCGAACGGGCTGGGCGCAGGTCGGGAGCTCGAGCGCCGGGTTCGCCGGTCCGAACCGGGAGCCGGCCACCGGTCGGTCACGCAAGGCGACTTCGTTGCCGACGGCCGCGCCGCTGAACGCGAGGCTGATCCCGGCCGTGGCCACGACCGCGATGAGCGCCCCGCGCGCGAGCCGTCGCCGCCGCAACGCCGAGCCGCCGAGGGTCGCCCGGGCGACCCCGAGACCGCTGAACAGGCTCGTGCCGAGCAGCGCGAGCACCCACGGGTACGCGGCCTCCGCGGACGGCAGGAGCGTCTGCGGGCCGCGGGCGAGGAGCTGCCCCAGGACGCCGGCGATCGAGGGCGCCAGGACGAGGAGTGTCCCGAGCCCCAGCCAGACGAGCCAGGCGAATGCGTTGCCCTCGCGCGCCACGGGCGGCCAGACGAGCGCCGCGACCGCGACGAGGATCGGGAGCCCGGCCGTAAGCCCCACCAGCAGGTCGAGCGGGCCGCCCGGGCGGTAGGCGAGCAACACGAGGAAGGCGGTGAGCGTCCATCCAGCGCACAGGGCTGCGGCGATGAGTCGGAGCTCGAACGTCCGGACACGCACGCCGGCAGTCTAGCGGGCGACGTGGCCGGGTCCGACGGGCAGGCCGGCTGTCGAGGTCGAAACGGCCGAGACCGCCGTCCGCCGCAAGTACGGGCCGGGGTGGGACCTGCGGGTCATCGAAGAGACCAGCCATTAGACCCACCATCCGGCCTACCGGATCGACCTTTCGTCAGGGCCCCGTCTCTGGTCCGAAAGGTCCAAGGGGACGGGATTTTGAGACATGGCAGGCCAGGCGCGTCGAGGTACACAGGGACACGGGCGATCCTCCCGGGCGGGTTCGTGGTCGGTGGTCGCGGCGGCCTCCGGGGCCGGGTCTGGATCCATCGATACGCGGACATCGAGCCGGCCGGCCGGCCCGGTCCAGCGACCGGCGACCAAGGCAACCTACCGGACGCTCCTCCTCCGGGGACTGACTCCTGACGAGGCGGCCAGCCTGACGGCCTTCCTCTGCGGCATCTCCGTCGGGAGCGGCCGCTGGCACATCGACCAGGTCAACGCACTGCTCTTCCTCCGGGAGCTCCAGAGGGCCGGACGTTTCGGCTCGAACGACGGGGCGGCGGCGGCCTAGGGGACAGGGCAACCGACAACCGAATACTTCAGCTCCGGCGGCGTTCTCCCTCCTCCCGCCGACGGGGCTCTCTCCTCCGAAGCGGCGCCTCTCCCTCCTCCAGGCGCCGCTTCGGATTCCGGCCCCAATTTGTGCGTCAGCGGGCCGGTGGCCGAGCGTGTCTCCCAGACAACAATCCGGGCCCGAAGCCCGGCTCGAGGGCGCCACGCGCGTCTCGCGTGTCTGTGGAAACACGACGCGGCGGCCGGCGCGGCGTTCCAGGGCCCGTGGGGTGCCGATCTGTTGACTGACAGACACCGGCCCCTGCCGGGAGCCCGGCGACAGGCCGCCGCATCGTCTTCGCCGGGTACGATCCCGCCGATGGCCCGGTCGTTCATCTCGCTCCTCAGCGACTTCGGCCTGCGCGACCCGAGTGCCGCGATCTGTCACGGCGTCATCCTCGGCATCGCGCCCGAGGCGGAGATCGTCGACCTCAGCCACGAGGTCCGGAAATACGCGATCCGTGACGGGGCGCTGCTCCTGTGGTGCGCTCTGCCGTATTTCCCGATCGGAGCCCATGTCGCCGTCGTGGATCCCGGCGTCGGGACCGAGCGGCGGCCGATCGCCATGCGGGTGGCGCGCGGCGACCACCTGATCGGGCCCGACAACGGCCTCCTGCTGATGGCCGCAGGGAAGCTCGGCGGCGTGACCGCGGCGGTCGAGCTCCGGGCGGCCGAGTACCGCCTGCCGGTCGTCTCGACGAGCTTCCACGGCCGCGACATCTTCGCGCCCGCGGCGGCCCACCTCGCGGTCGGCGTCGCCCTCGAGCGGCTCGGACCGGCGGTCGACCCGGCGACCCTCGCCCGCCTGCCGATCCCGGAGCCGAAGGTGTCGCGAGGAGCCCTCGAGACGCACGTCCTCTACGTCGACACCTTCGGCAACGTCAAGCTCACGGCGCTGGTCCCGTCGCTCCACGAGGCGCTCGGGGACGCGCCGTTCGGGACCCGCCTGGAGCTCGCGCTCCGACCATTCGACGGCCCGGCTCGGACCGTCGGTGTGACGTGGGCCGAGACCTTCGCCACGGTCGCCCCCGGCGAGCCCCTGCTCTACGAGGACTCGTACGGGCGCCTCTGCATCGCGGTCAACCGGGGCGACGCGGCCGCGGCTCTCGGGCTCGTCGAGGACCTCGCGGTCACGATCCGTCGCGCGGGCTGAGCCAGGGGGCCGAACCCCGACGACGCTACTCCCGCTCGTCCACGAGGGCTCGGCGGCGATTTGACTCGCCGGCGTGGTCGCGTCGCAGGCTACCGCTCCGAGGCGGCTCCGCGGCACGCGTCGACGAAGACTCGGAACAGCCGCTCGAACGCCGGCGGCGTCGACTCCTGCCGCTCCGGGTGGCACTGGATGCCGATGACGAACCGGCCGCCGCGGGTCTCGGCGCCCTCGACGAGCTCGCCGGCGGGCGACGTGGCGAACGCGTTCGGGACGAGCGCCGCGGCGAGATCCGCGGCTCGGACGGCCTGGTGGTGGTACGAGTTCACCTCGAGCCGCCCGCCGCCGACGTTCGTCGGGAAGAGGATCCGGGCGAGACGCGTCCCCGCCACGACGCGGAGCGGGTGGGTCGTTGCCGGGCCCTGGCCGTAGCTGTTGCCGATGTGGCCGGCGACGTCCTGTACGAGCCGTCCGCCAAGGAAGACGTTCAGCGCCTGGAAGCCGCGGCACACGCCGAGGACCGGCAGCCCGCGCGCCTCGGCCGCCTGCCACGCCGCAGCCTCGAGCGCGTCGCGCTCCGGCTCGGTCTTCTCCGAGCCCTCGTTCGGGCGTCCGTAGCGCGACGGGTCGACATCCGCGCCGCCCGACAGGAGCAGCCCGTCCATCGACTGGAACGCCGCCCGCCGATCGGCCTCCGAGGTGGTCGCGTCGATCGCGATCGGCTCGCCGCCGTGGCGCCGGACGGCCTCGGCGTAGAGCGCGTTCTTCCGCTCGGCGACGTCAGGACGAGAGCTGCGCGCCGGCTCGGCAACGGTCAGCAGAACGCGCGGTGCAGATGCTCGGTTCCGGCTCACGACCCGAGGATACGCGCCCTCAGCCGCCGAGCATCTCCTCGAGCGTGACCGCCCGGAGACCCTTCTCGGCCAGGCCATCGGCGATCCCCGGCAGCGCCTCGAGCGTGTGCCACCCGCCGAGGTGCATGAGGACGATCGAGCCGCCCTGGGCGTTGGCGAGGACCTTTGCCTCGATGTCGGTCGCCGTGGGGCCGCCCTCCGAGGCGGGCCGCCAGTCGATCGTGTCGATGTCCCACATAACGAGCGAGCGCCAGCCCGCCGCGCCGACGCCGTCGCGGACGGCCCGGGTCCACGCCCCGAACGGCGGGCGGAACCACGGGCGGGTCGACTGGCCACCGAGCGTGGCGATCGCTTCCTCCGTCCGCCACAGCTGGTCGGCCATCTGGGCGGCTGTCAGCTCGGTGAACGACGGATGGTCCCACGAATGGTTCCCGAGCTCGAAGAGGTCGGGATGGTCGCGGACGATCCGCAGGACCTCGCGGCCGATCTCGGTCGTCGATCCGAGCTCGCCGGTCGGGAAGATCGTCGCCTTGACCCTGTGGTCGACGAGCCAGTCCATGATCTCGACCGCGGGGTCGAGCCGGCCGCCCATGTCGAGGGTCAAGGCGACCTCGTCCGTGCCGCGAGGTCCGTGCGACACGACGTCGGCCGGTCCGGTCGGGAACGGCGTCGCGGGTCCGGCGGACGGCGCCGGCGAGGGGCTCGCGGCGGTCGGGGGGAGGCTCGGCTCGGCGTCCTCGTCGTAGACGGCGTTCGGGATGAGGCTGAACGTCCAGCCGACACCGATCCGGTCGGGCGCGTACTGCTCGGACTCGGGGTCGAGCGACGGATATCGGTCGCGGTTCCAGAAGGCGATGCTGCGGGCCGTGGTCCCGAACTCGTCGGCGATCGAGTTGAGGCTGTCGCCGGACTTGACGAAGTACGTGAGCGGCGTCGGGACGGGCGTCGGTGTCGGGCGGACGAACGTCCGGCTCGGCTCGGGGCCGGCGGAGCCGGGGATCGCGGTGCCGGTCGGCGACGGGCTGGCGCCCGGAGCGCCGAACCGCAGCTGCAGCTGCGGCAGGACGAGGGCGACCCCGACGAGGACCGCGAGGGCCGCCCCGAGGAGGCCGGCGAACGCGGCGGAGGCCCACGATCGGCCGCGACGGGGAGGCGGCTGGGGCCCGGGATCGATCTCCATGGTCCCGAGTCTGACGCAACGAGGCGCCGGACGGTGACGCGCGGGTCAGTCGGCGGCGGGCGTCGGCGGGTCGACGGGGGTGGGGTCCTGGAGCGAGAACTCGGCGGCGACGGACAGTCCTTCCTCGGCGGTCGCGATCCGGCCGTGCCCCGACCGCTTGGCGACGAAGCACGCCCGGTCGGCCGCGAGGAGGATCGAGTCGGCGGACGCGCCGTCCTTCGGGAAGGTCGCCAGGCCGAAGGACCCGGACACGGAGATCCCCTCCGACTGCCAGGCGGTGCCGCTCTCGCCGACCGCCTGGATGGCCTTCCGCACCCGCTCCGCCACGCGAACCCCGGCCTTCGCGTCGGCGCCGGGCAGGATCAGCACGAACTCGTCCCCGCCGTAGCGGAAGACGTGATCGGTGTCGCGTCCCGCGGCGACGATCGCCCGGGCGATCTCCGCGAGCAGGCGGTCGCCGGCCTGGTGTCCCAGCGCGTCGTTGACCCGCTTGAATTCGTCGAGGTCCATCATCACCAGGCTGAACGGCTCCCTGCGGGCGACGTATCCGGACAGCCACTCCCGGAACGTGCCGTGGTTCAGGAGTCCGGTCAGGTCGTCCGTCCGCGCCCGGATCTCGACTGCCTTGTAGACCTCCGCGTTCTGGAGCGCGATCGAGACCTGGGCGGCGAAGAGCTTGACGAGGTCGAACTCGTCTTCGGTGAACGTGTTGCCCTCGCCGAGCCGCTCTACGGTGAGCACGCCCGTGACGCCTTCGCGGTCACGGAGCGGGACGACGACCAGGCCGCCGTGGACCGGGCTGCTCGACAAGTGCTGGACCCGCGGATCGTCGTGCTGATCGACGATGAGGACGGGCTCGTTGTGCTCGATGACCCAGGTCGCGATCCCGACCTCGACGACTTCCCACGGCTTGAGGTGGTCCTCGGCATTCGCGCCGCGGGCCGTCAGTGGCCGGAGAATTCGCGACGTCCGGTCGTACACCTCGATCGAGATGTTGTCGAACCCGACGAGCCGCTCCAGTCGATCGGCGATCTGGTCGAGCACCGCTCGCGGATCGAGTGTCGTGAGGATCGACTCGGTGATCTGGACGAGCTCGCGCTGGCTGCGGAGCTGCCGCTCGAGCGTCTCCGACTGCTGGCGGAGCCGCTCGGTCGCATCGGCGTTGGCCATCGCCTGGGCCGCGAAGCTCGCGTAGATCACGAGCAGGCGCAGGTCGTCCTCGGCGAACTGGTTGAGCCCCAGCTTCGAGAGGACGAGGACGCCCAGGACCTGGTCCTCGAAGACCATCGGCGCGAGGAGCATCGACTCGTCGAGGTCCGGCTGCGTCCCGGGGATCGTGTTCGCCCGCGGATCTTTCGCCGCGTCCGCCAGCATCTGCGGCTCGCGGTGGAGCGCGACCCAGCCGGTGATCCCCTGGCCGACCTTCGCCCGAAGCTGCTCGGGCGTCTCGTCGACGTACTCGCCGACCTGTCCCTGCATCGCGACCGGGATGAGGTCGTCGCCGTACTGGCGGTAGACGCGGACGTTGTGATAGTCGATGAGCTGGCGCAGCTCGTTGGCGATTCCCTCGCCGATCTCGCGGACGCTGGTCAGCCGGTTGAGCCGTGCCCCGAGCTGCTGGATCGACTGGAGCTGAGCCGCCCATGTCGCCATCTGGCGGTAGTTCTGGGCCGTCTTGATCGCGACCCCAGCCTGGGTTGCCAGGGCGGCCATCGTGTCCATCTCGTGGTCCGTCCAGGGATGGGGCCGATCGTGATAGACGCTGAGGAGGCCGAGCAGCCGGTCGCCGTCGAAGAGTGGCGCCACGCACGCGGTATCGAAGCCCTCCTGGACGGCCACGGCCCGCAGATCCGCGCCCCGCGGGTCCTCCCGGTAGTTCACCGCGAAGAGCGGCCTCTTCGCCGAGATCGCGGCACGAGCCAGCGAGCGGGCCGGGAGGTGACGGACCGCGTTGATGAACGTCTGCGACAGGCCGCGTGACACTTCCGCGACCGTCTCGCCCGACGGGCGGACGAGGAACACCCCCGCCCGATCGCCATCGAACAGGACCATCGCGTGATCGACGAGGCCGGCGAGGATCTGGTCGAGGTCGAGACGGCTGCCGATGTCGGCGGCCACGCGCCGGAGCGCCTCTGCCCGATGAAGCCGGTGGGAGATCTCCCCGGCGGCGCGGGAGAGCTTGACGGTCGTCGCGAGCGACCGGGCCGCGGCCACGGCCAGCTCCTCGTCGCGCTCGCCGAGCGACCCGAGGCCGTCGCCCACGACGAGGAGCGCCCCCCACGGCCGCCCGTCGCCGGGGATCGACACCGCCAGCTCCGGGCGGCCGTCGGACAGGACGCCCAGCGATGGGTCCACGTCGAGGACGGTGGCCGGAGCGCGGCGCGCTCCGATGGCCGCGCCGAGGGTCCCATATGTTCGTGGCAGCTCGACGAGCCGGGCCATGTCGGCGGCGGACTGGGCGCGCGGAATAAGCCGGTCGCCGCTGAGCTCCCAGGCCGCGACCATGTGATGGCCGCCGACCTGGCGAATCGTCTGCGTTGCTGCCGCCAGGATGTCGGCGAGGTCGGCCGGGTCGCGCCCCGCTGCCCGGCCCGACAGCGAGGCGAGCTGCGCGAGCATGTCGAGCTCCGCTCGCCGGCGCTCCTGGTCGATCTGATCGGGAACCGGCGGCATCGCCCGGAGCGCGACACCAGCCCGGGCGAGAGCGCCACCGGCGATCGCGCGGAGAGTGTGGGCCGGCGCCGGCCGGCGAAGGATTGCCGGCCCGTGGGGGAGCGGACCGTGCGGTGGCACGATCGGGTCCGAGCCGCCGTTCGCGGCGGCGGTGAGGAATCGCTGGAGGTCGCCGAGCCGGTAGCGCCGGTCGCCGCGCGAGTTGATCCGGTAGTAGCGCAGCCGGCCGGCGTCGCTCCAGGCGCGGATCGTGTTCGGGTGGACGCCCAGGATGCGGGCGGCCTTCGTCACCGACAGGGTCGCGTCGATCGGACGTGGCGGGATTGGCGGCACTGGCTCTGGCTGTACGGAATTGTGAACTCGGTCGACTGCGAGCCTAGCAAGCTCACACTTCTTGCCAATAGGCCGAAAGTCCCCGTCGACGCGGGGGCGGCGTCAGCCCTGCCCGCGCCCCGGCGGTCGGGTCGGGGGCCGCCGTCCGGGCCCGCCCGTGGCCCGGACGTAGAGGACGGTGAGGCCCGCCGCGACGGCTCCGATGGCGAGGACCAGCAGGACGGCGAGCACCGGGTTGCCGACCAGGCCCGGGCCCTCGCCGACGCTCCGCGGATCGCCACCACCACCCGGGGCGGGGCTGGCATCGGGCGAGGCGGCGAGCACCGGCGCCGACCCGCCGACCGCGGGGACGAGGGGCAGCAGAACGACCGCCAGCGCAAGCAGTGCCGCCAGCCCCGCCGCAACCGTGAGGCCCTTCACAGGATCGCCTCGGCGATCGCCCAGCCGATGCCGGCGGCGACGAGCACTGCTCCGCCGACGAGGAGCGCCCCGGCCAGTCGCGACCGCCGGACGTCTCCGCCGGCCAGGAGCCGCATCGCCTCCGGGGGTTCGAGGGTCGTCAGGACCAGCGGCCGGCCGAGACCGGCTTCGAGCCGAACCCGCCCGTCGTCCGCCACCGGCACGCCGAGGACGATCGCGTGCTCGACCGAGGAGACCTGCTCGATCCGGGCCCGAACCGGCGTCTCGGGGGCCAGCCCGGCCGGAGCCCGATCGCCGAGGTCTCTCGCAATCCCGGTCGAGAACCGCGGCACGACGACGAGCCCCGCGTCGAGCGCAGCCGCGTCGACGTCGATCCCGGCAGTCCCCTCGTGGACCTCGAACGGGACCTGCTCCCGGCTGTCCTCGACGGTTTTCCATACGGGGCCAGTGAGCGCCTCGATCCGCGTCCGCCGCAGGACGAGCGGGCGATGATCGGCGTCTTCGAACTCGTCGGTCGCGTCGATCCGGCCGTCGACGCGGACGTAGCGCTGCGTCCCGCGCGCCGCCAGCGACCTGGCCTCCTCGATCGACACGCGGCGCGTCGCGGCGAGCAGGCGGCCGATCCGGTAGCCCGGCCCGAACGAGCGCAGGACGGCGACCCCCGCGCCGAGCGCGACGGCGCCCGCGCCGATGAGGAGAAGGGGAATCACGGGCCGATCATAGCCGCGCCACAACGAAGGACCCGAAGAAACCTACCCGACACGTGGGCGTTGAGGCGATCGCCGCCGTTAGTGTCGTTCGGCCTCTCCGGGCTGAGCGCTACCCTAGCCGCCGTCTGTGCGGTCGGTCAACGGGGGTTGTCCACAAAGTTCGCGGGGCGGCCCGCGCTTGTCCACCCGGCGTCCTCACGGATTGTCCACTCAGCTCGTGCTGCGCCCGGTCGCGGGGTCGAGCGCCGTGACCTGGCCGTCGAACGACGAGAGGATGAGCCGGCCGCCGAGCAGCTCCGCGCCGGTGACGACGTCCGAGTGGGCCACGCGCCAGGCGACGGTGCCATCGGCCTCGATCGCGAAAGTCTCGATCTCGGACTGGACGATGACGTGGGCGAGGCGCGACGAGCCGAGCAGTCGGACGATCGGCGTCGCGGACGCGTGCGACCAGCGAAGGTCCCCGGAGCGCGCGTCGAGGCCGTACGTGTGGAAGCCGTAGGTCACGACGAGCAGTCCTTCGGTGTCCCAGTACAGTCCTGCCGGCTCGTCGTAGATCACGGAGGCGAACCGGCCGGTCCATGCTCCGGCCGGTCCCTCCACCCGGAGCTCCGCCCGGCACAGGTCCTCGTAGTCCTCGCCGCCGATCGGGCCGTGATCGACCAGCACTCCACCCGCTTCGGTCAGGGCGAAGACGGCGGCACCATCGCCGCTGCCGGCCCATCGCCAGCGTGCGCGAAAGCCGCCCGGGTACTGGACGGTCGCGTTGTGCGGCTCTCTCGAGCCGCCGGTCCCGGCGCTCAGGCGCCGGCGCCCTGCGCGGCGGTGTCGGCGTCCGGCTTCTCGGCCGCCCGCTCCTCGGCGATCGGGACGACCGTCGCATTGGCCAGCACGCGAAGAGTCTGAGGTGTGACGGGGAAGACCGCGGTCGGCCGGCCGGCCGCGGCCCACACGAGCGGGAACCGGCCGAGATCCGGGTCCATCACGACCCGGATCGACCTTGTGTGGCCGATCGGCGGAATGCCCCCGATCGAGAAGCCCGTCAGCTCGTGGGCCTCGCGCGCGGTCGCGCGGCGGATCTCCGGCTCGCTCGTCACCGCGGCCAGGCGGGCCACGTCGACCCGGTTCGAGCCGGCGACCAGGCAGAGGATAGGCTCGAGCGCCCGGCCCTTGCGCGGAGCCACGAACACGAGCGACTTCACGATCTGGCCGATCTCCGCGCCGACGGCCTCGGCCGCCTCGGCTGCCGTGTGGGTGGACTCGTCGAACACCGTGACCTCCAGCGTCACGCCCTTCCGGGCGGCCGCATCGAGCACGCTCTGGATCGCGGAGTCCCCCTTGGTGAGCGACAGCATCGCGGCCGGAGTCTAGCACCGGGCCACCGGCCGTCGTCCGCGAGGCGCTAGCATCGCGCCGAGATGCAAGCGCTTGATCGCCCGCCGGAGAGGCCCGCATGAGCCTCAAGGCAATCGTCCTCGCGGACGGCGACCGGCCGCGGGCGACCGCGCTCGACAGCAGCTGGCCCGGTTGGCGCGATGAGGTCGAGCTCGTCGTGGCCGCCGACGGCGGCCTGCGCCTCGCCGCCGACCTCCGCCTGGCCGTCGACCTGTGGGTCGGCGACGGAGATTCGCTCGGGGCGGCAGGACTCGAGAAGCTGCGGGCGTCCGGCGTGCCACTCGTCGTGGCGTGGCAGGACAAGGACGAATCGGACACCGAGCTGGCGGTGCTCGCCGCCGTCGAGCGCGGCGCGACCGACATCACGATCCTCGGCGCGCTGGGCGGGAGGCGGATCGACCACGCCATCGCCAACGTCGCGCTGCTCGCCCATCCCGGCCTCGCCGACGCGCAGGCCCGGCTGCTGGACGAGCACGTCCGGATCACCCTGCTTCGGGCCCCGGGCCCGGACGGCTGGCCGGCCCGGATCGTGCTGAGCGGCCGGCAGGGCGGCCTCGTCTCGCTGCTGCCATTCGGTGGCCGGGTCGAGGGGATCGTGACGGAAGGCCTTCGCTACCCGCTGCAGGACGAGGCACTGGACGCCGGTCCCGCCCGCGGCCTGTCGAACGTCCGGCTCGGCGACCGCGCGTCGGTCAGCGTCCGGGCCGGCAACCTGCTCATCGTCGAATCGCCTGCTAGTCTCTCGCCATGAGCATGCCCGCTGCGGGCGATCCCGCGCCAGAGGTCGCCCTCCCCGACGAATCCGGGACCGTCCATCGTCTGTCCGACCAGCGGGGCCGCTGGACGATTCTCTACTTCTACCCGAAGGACGACACGCCCGGTTGCACGATCGAGGCGTGCGAGTTCCGCGACTCGAACGAGACGATCCGCGAGCGCGGCGCCGATGTCTGGGGCGTCAGCCCACAAGGCGCCGCAAGCAAGCGCGCATTCCGCGAGAAGTTCGGCCTCCCGTTCACGCTGCTCGCAGACGAGGATCACAAGGTGGCCGAGGAATACGGCTCGTGGGTCGAGAAGCAGAACTACGGCAAGACGTACTGGGGGACCGCCCGCACGACGTTCCTCGTCGATCCCGAGGGCCGGATCGCGCGGGTCTGGCCGAAGGTCAAGGCCGAGGGCCACGCGGCCGAGGTGCTGTCGGCGCTCGACGCCGAGCAGGCCGCTCGCGCAGGCTCCGCGCCGGCCCGCTGACGAGCCTCGCAGGGCCGAAAACGAGACTTCGCTCGTGGGGGGAAACGAGCGAAGCCTCCGCGGCATTGTCGTACGGCGCCATGGGCCGTGCAAGCCGAATGCGCGAGCCGGGATGGCCGCACCGGACGGTCGGATGAGCGATCGAATGAGCGACGAATCCACGCCGGCGGCCGCGGCTTCGGACGGCCCGGGACGGGGCACCGACGAGGCTCACGACTGGCGCCCTGAGCGGTTCATGGTGATCGCCGCACACCCTGACGACGCCGACTTCGGACCCGCCGCGACAGCCGCCCGATGGATCGACGCGGGCTCACAGGGCTGGCTCGTGTGCTGCACGAGCGGCGACCAGGGCGGCGAGGATCCCGAGGCGGATCCACTCGAGCTCGCTGCGCTCCGCGAGCGCGAACAGCGCGCCGCGGCGGCGATCGTCGGTTACGCGGGAGTGTCGTTCCTCCACCAGCCGGACGGCGCACTCGTCAACGACCTCATCCTGCGCGAGCTGCTCGTGCGAGAGATCCGGACGTTCCGTCCCGACGCCGTCCTGGCGTCCGATCCCGAAGTCCTCTTCCACCGCGACGGTGGAATCAATCACACGGATCACCGCGCGGCCGGCATGGCCGCGGTCGACGCGGTCTATCCGGCCGCCCGCAACCCGATGACGTTCCCGTGGCTCGCCCGCGACGGCCTTGCGGCGCACAAGGTTCGCCGGCTGTATCTCTTCTGGTCGAACCAACCCACGGTGCGGGTCGACGTCAGCGCGACGATCGGCCGGAAGATCGACGCGCTCCGAGCCCACGCCAGCCAGCTGCGCGAGCCGGCCAGGATCGAGTCGTGGATCCGCGAGTGGTCCGCCGAGGATGGCAGCGCGGTCGGCGTCGAAGCCGGCGAGGCGCTCCGGCTCATCGTCATCGACGACGACGACGGCGACGCGGCGGAGGGCTCCAGGCGGACCGAGGCGGGCGAAGCCGACGCCTCGGCGGAGCCGGCGGTAGAGGCGAGATAGGCCGCCCGCGGCGCGATCGCGGTCCGCGGCTGCTCACGATCCGCCGAGGAGGAGCGGCCGGAGTCGCGGCCACTCGTTCCAGACTTCGGTCAGCGCGTCGGCGCGGCGGCCGAGCATGCTGACGAGCTCGCCGAGCGTCAGTCCGCCGGCCGCCTCGGCGAGGTATTCGTCGGCGGCGACCGCGACCTCGTTGAACAGGTCGCCGATCTCTGCCTCCGTAGGCCACGGCCGAACGCGCATCGGGTCGAGGCCGGCGTAGCCCACGGCGAGCGACAGGTCGCGCTGGCTGGGCACCCGTTCGTCCGCCCAGCCGCCGAGTCCGTCGAACCGGAAACCGAGGGAGGCCAGGGCCGCGGTGATGTCGCGGTTCTGGGACCGGGTGAAGCCGCCCCAGAACGGGTGCTCGACGGGGAACGTCAGCGCCGCTGCCTCGATGGACCGGCCGAGGATCGCGTCGACGAGGTCTGCCAGCGCCAGCTGCCAGCGCTTGCGAGCTTCGGTGTTGTCGCCGGCGAGCTGCCCGACAAGGCCGTTCAGAGCTGAGCGGTCGCCACGGACGATGCGGAGGATCGGCGGCGCCGCCTCGCCAGTCCGCCCGAAGGCGGCCGCCAGCTCGCCCGGCTTCTCGGCTCGCTCGGCCTTTCTTGGGGCGGGCGGCGCTGCGGCCGCGAACGCGCGGGCCGGAGCGGGAGACGAGCCGGGTTGGGCGGTGGCGCCGCGAGCCGCGGGCTGCGCGGACGGAGCCTTCGCCGCCGGACCGCTCGCGGCCGCCGGCCTGGCCCCCGTCGACCGGGCCGCGGCGGCGACCTTCGCAGAATCCTGGGCATTCGCCGCGGCCTCCTGGCACTCGGCGACAGCGTCACGGGCGGCCCGGCAGGCCGCCTCGGCGGACTCGGCCGCGCGACGGGCGGCGTCGGCCTCGAGCGTGAGGTGCTCGATGGTCTTTGTCAGCGCGTTCGCGGCTTCGCGCTCGCGGAGGACCGTCGCCGCGGCCTCGCGGGCGGCGCGGTTGATCCGGTTGATCTCGGTCAGCCAGTCGCGGGCCGCCGCCTCCACGCCGTCCTTGCCGGTGGCAATGGCGCGGTCCCGCCGGAATGCCTGCTGAGCGGTCTCCTTCGCAGCGCGCATCGAGCGCGGGTCGGCGATGATCGCGGCCTTTTCGGCGGCAGCCTGGTGTTCGTCGTACGAGCGCTGGGCGGTCCCGACGGCGGTATGGGCGGTCTCGGCCTGCTGCCGGGCGCGGTACGCGAGCGTGCAGCGCTCGTCCGCCCAGCGGCGCTGTCCCGCACACGGGTCGTTCGGATCGTCGGGATGTCCGGCTGGCGCCCCGGATACCGGGGCGGCGGCTGGGACGGTCGGCGGTCTGCTCCCGGCGGGAGGCCCGCCGCCCGCGGGGCCGCCGCCCGATGCGGGCTTGCCACCCAGCGGAGGCCCTCCTCCCGACGGCGGTTCGCCCCCACCTGGCGGAGGGCCGCCGCCTGACGGAGGCTTGCCACCCGGTGGCCCGCCGCCGCCCGCTGGCCCGCCGCCGGACGGTGGCCCGCCGCCGGCGGGAGGGCCGCCGCCCGCGGGAGGGCCGCCGCCCGCGGGAGGGCCGCCACTCGTCGCGCCGCCACCTGTGCCGGCTCCGCCCGCCGGCGGCTCGCCATCCGGCCGCTGGGCGGCTGCCGAGACACGGTCCTCCGGGCGCGACTCGAGGATCGACATCCCGATTCCCAGATCGCCCATTGCGCGTTCCGCCGCCCGACTCGCGGCCTGCCGCAGGGCCGCGAGCGTCCAATCCGTTTCGCGGTGGATCTGGATCCCGATCGACGACAGTCGGGCGGGGATCGTCCCGTAGCGCGGCGCCACGAACGCCAGGGCGCCGGCGCTCGCCGCCGCGACACTGCCCAGCGAGCCGGCGGTGGCGATCTGGGCCCCGACGGCGAGGATCGGCCGCGTCCGCCGCGACGATCGAGTCTCCTCGGCGCTGCCCGCCGCGAGGCTGCCGGACAGAACAGGAGTTCGATCCAGGACGGCCGGACGGACGCTCTGCCAGCGGTCGGCGGGGCCGCCTCTCGCCGGCTCCGCGGCCAGCGCGGCGAAGGGGTCGGTGGCGAGCGTCGCCGGGCGGCGTCGGGGAACGCTGTTCGGAGTGACGGTCACACGGACCTCACGCGGAGCGGGGGGACGGCTGCGAAGGATTGCGAGGAGAGTGGCTCCGGTGGCGACGCCGAGTACGACCCCGAGCCCCAGAAACGCGAGCTCGCCCCCGGTCAACTCTGCCGAGCCTCCTCGGCCGGTCGGACTCCGACCGACACCGTCATCGTCGAAATGTAGCTGCGAGCGAACCGAAGGTCAAATTCCGCGCACGCTCGGGGGCGTGCTTTGCAGGGCTCGCGAGCCGGATGGTAGATTCGAGCCGTCGCCGCCACGCCGGCCTCCCTCCTGTCCTGCGTCGATCCCACCCACAGAGGCACGACCTTCTTGGCCCTCGACCCGAACCAGGAATTCCTCGTTCAGCCTGTCGACGCCTCCTGGCTCCAGTGCAACATCGAGTGCCAGGAAGCGTGTCCCGTGGGAACGAACTGCCGCGGCTATCTCAACCTCGCCGCGGAAGGCCGGTTCGAGGAGGGCTACATCCTGTCCCGCGAACCGAATCCGGTCGCGGCGATGTGCTCGTACGTCTGCTCGGCGCCGTGCGAGCGAGCCTGCCGTCGGGGTGACATCGATCGTCCGCTCGCGATCCGCGCGATGAAGCGGTTCCTCGTCGAGTGGCACGAGGCCTCGGGGATCCCGGACGTCATGCCTCACATCACGCCGCGCGACGAGCGAGTGGCGGTCGTGGGCGCCGGCCCGGCCGGACTCTCGGTCGCCCGCGAGCTGGCAATGAATGGCTTCAGGGTCACGGTCTTCGACAGCCTGCCGTACGGCGGCGGCACGATGCTCATCGGCGTTCCGGCGTTCCGCCTCCCGCGCGAGGCGATCGAGATGGACGTCAGGCTCGTCGAGCGGCTCGGCGTGCGGTTCGTGTTCAACACGCAGATCGGGGTCGACGTCACGTTCGAGCAGCTCCAGAAGGACTACGACGCGATCGCGATCACGGCCGGCGCGATGAACGCGGTCGTCCTCGACGTTCCGGGCGCCGAGCTCGAGGGCGTCCAGTACGGCGTCGACTTCATGAAGACTGCCAACCTCGGCCAGCCGCTCACTGTCGGGCACGACGTCGTCGTCATCGGCGGCGGCTACACCGCGATGGACTGCTCGCGGACGAGCCTTCGGCACGGGGCGGACAACGTGGCGATCGTCTATCGGCGGACCCGTTCGGAGCTCGTCGTCGACGAGGAGGAGCTCGGCGAAACAGAGCGCGAGGGCGTCCGGATGGAGTTCCTCGCCAGCCCGGTCGAGGTGCTCGGCGAGGACGGCCACGTGACCGGCGTGAAGTTCATCCGCAACCGGCTCGGCGAGCCGGACGCCTCCGGGCGCCGGTCGCCGGTCCCGATCGAAGGGTCCGAGTTCGTCATCAAGGCAGATACGGTGATCCCGGCTGTCTCGCAGGCCGCCGACCTGACGTTCCTGCCGGTCGAGTCGAGCTTCGAGATCAACCGCGGCCGGGTCAAGGTGGACCCGGCGACGTACGCGACGAACGTCCGCGGGGTGTTCGCCTGCGGGGACTTCGTGACCGGTCCGACGACGCTCATCGAGGCCGCCGGCCACGGCAAGAAGGCCGCCTATGCGATCGACCGCTACCTCGCCGCGCGGGCCGATGTTTCGGTCGCGGCAAACGTGAAGATCACGAGCTCCTGGCGCCACGAGATGCCCGAGCTGTATGACGTCCTGCCGCGCCAGCACATCCCGATGGCCCCGCTCGAGTCGCGGATGGCGTCGACGGACCCGGAGGTCAACTTCACGACCCCGGTCGAGCTGGGCTACGACGCGACGGCCGCGGTCGCCGAGTCGACCCGCTGCCTCCTGTGCAACTTCAACATCTGGTTCGACCCGTTCCGCTGCGTCCTGTGCGGCGCCTGCGCCGACGTGTGCCCCGAGGGCGTCATCCACCTGGTCGACGTCAACCAGCTCAAGACCGAGGGCCTCCTGCCCGAGATCGAGGAGGCCTACGGCTGGGACCAGGGCGGCGCGATGATCCTCGACGAGGAGCGCTGCATCCGCTGCGCACTCTGTGTCAAGCGGTGCCCGTTCGACGCCATTACGATGGAGCGGTTCGAGCTCCAGGAGGTCTCGACCGACGGGCGGCTCTACAAGGAGTCGTACCGTGACGCGCAGCTCGCCGGGACCCCCGGCGTGGCAGGAGGAGCCCGTTGAGTTTCCTCGAGCGGGTCGACCACACGATCCGCCGAAGCGCCGTGTGGCGCTCGCTGTTCCGCCAGCCCTACCCGAACGACGAGCGGTCGCGCGCGTACGCGGTGATGAACAACGTCTTCCTCCATATCCACCCGGTCCGCGTGCGCCAGCACGCGGTGAAGTTCGCCTACACGTTCTGCCTCGGCGGGCTGTCCTTCTTCCTGTTCCTCGTCCTGACGGTGACCGGCGTCTACCTGATGTTCTTCTACGTGCCGTCGGCGACCCTGGCGTACACGAACATCCTCGAGATCCAGAGCGAGGTGACCTTCGGACTGCTGACCCGGAACATCCACCGCTGGGGCGCCCACCTCATGGTGTTCTTCGTGTTCCTGCACATGATGCGGGTCTTCTACCATGGGGCCTACAAGCCGCCCCGCGAGTTCAACTGGGTGGTTGGGGTCGTGCTCCTTTTCACGACGATCCTGCTGAGCTTCACGGGCTACCTGCTGCCGTGGGACCAGATCGCCTACTGGGCAATCACGATCGGGACGAACATGGGCGGCTACGTCCCGCTCCTTAACACGCCGATCAATCGCCTCCTGTTGGGCGGCCTCGAGGTCGGCCAGAACACGCTGCTCCGCTTCTACGTGCTCCACATCATGGTCCTGCCGCTCGTCGCCGCGATCTTCCTTGCCGTCCACTTCTGGCGGATCAGGAAAGACGGGGGCATCAGCGGTCCGCTATGAGCACCGATCGCGGCGTTGTCGCCTGCGCGCGCTCGCTCACGGACGTTCAGTCCGCTCGCTTGCGTGCTCGGCGCCGCCTTGCGCTCGGCACCCCTAGCGGCCCGCGAGGCAGCTCAAAGTGACAGACACGAAGAAGCCGACGACCACCGAGCGGACCGAGCGGCGGATCGTCCTGCCGGTCGACCCGTCGCGCAGAACCGAGATCGACAAGCAGCGGGTGCCGATGTCGGCCCGGCCCTACCGGCTCCTCGCGCTCGTCAAGCAGGACGCCGTCGTCCGCGTCCAGAAGGAGCCCGACGACACGGTCATGACCTGGCCGCACCTGCTGTCGATCGAGTTCCTCGCGGCGATGGTCATGACGGTCTTCCTCCTGCTCATGGGCGTCTTCATCAACGCCCCGCTGGAGGAGCTCGCCAATAGCAACGTCACGCCGGCCGTCGCCAAGGCTCCGTGGTACTTCCTCGGCCTCCAGGAGCTCCTCGCCTACTTCCATCCCGTGGTCGCGGGGGTGCTGGTGCCCGGCTTCATATTCGTGGGCGCCGCGGCGATTCCCTACATCGATCGCGGCAACCTGCTCGCGACCCGGCCGTCGGAGCGCAAGACCGCGGTCGTTCTGTTCACGCTGTTCTGCATCCTCGGCCTCGTCGTGACGTTCGTCGGGATCTTCTTCCGGGGGCCCGGCTACAGCTTCGTCATCCCGTACGTGAACACGTCCGGGCTCCACTTCGCCCTGTGAGCAACTACCACGTCGAGCCGGCCGACAAGCCGCAGGCGCTGACCAGCGAGGCGATCAAGTCGCTGCGCCACGAGCAGGTCCAGGGCCTGTCGCGCCGGCAGCTCCTGCGGACCTCGCTCGGGGCCGGCATCGGGCTGTGGCTGGTCGAGTCGACGGCTGCGACCCTCGGCTTCCTCTGGCCGAACCTCGAGGGCGGCTTCGGTGGCAAGGTCCGGATCGGGACGTACGACGACATCAAGCTCCAGAACAGCTCGCTGCCGATCGACGAGGGGTTCCCGGCCTACGTGCCCGAGGCCCGCGCCTTCATCGTCCTCATCGACCCGTCGCGCCAGCAGTTCAACGCGGGCAGCGACGACACGGGCGACGGGACGGCGCTCAACGTCCGGGCGCTCTACCAGCGGTGCCCCCACCTCGGCTGCAAGCCGAACCCGTGCCTCCGCAACTTCTGGCTCGAGTGCCCCTGCCACGGGTCGCGCTACGACCGCCTCGGGATAAAGGCCGCGGGCACCCAGTACGGCCCCGCTCCGCGGTCGATGGACCGCTTCGCGGCCGAAGTCGACGCCGAGGGGGTCCTGACCCTCGACACCGGCAAGATCACGCTCGGGCCGCTGCCCGTCGCGCTCGGCCAGCCCGGGATCATCCCCCCGAAGAGCCCGACCGGCTGCATCTGACGCCCCCGACTCTGACGCCCCGATTCTGACGCCCTGACTCGAGGAGATCGATGACCGACCAGCCCGGGCGCGACCCCGAGCAACGCCTCCCGGCAACCCGGCCGCCGTCCGAGCCCGCCCCGGCCGACCGTTTCTCGGCGCCGCCGGCGAGTCACAAGTTCGAGCTCAGCCCGGAGCGGGCGGCGAAGATCGTCCGCCAGTCGGCGAACGCCCGCTGGGTCGGCTTCCTCGCGGTCGCGATCACGGTCCTGTTCGTCGTCATCTACTACTTCTACGAGCTGGGTGCGCCGCTCGGCCTGAGCGAGGCGCGGCTCGAGCAGGAGGCGAAGGCGCAGGCGGTCACCGAGGTCGAGCGTGGCTACAACCTCTACCAGGCGAACTGCGCGCGGTGCCATGGCCCGGACGGCCTCGGGCCGGAGGAGCCCAGCCCACCGCCCGGCGGCGGCGGCTACATCGGCCCCAAGCTCCACGACCAGATGAAGCTGTTCGCCCACCTCAGCGAGGGCTACCTGCGGAACGTGCTGGAGGTCGGCGGGCGGTACGTCTGCGGCAACCCCAACAGCGCGATGCCGATCTGGTCGGACCGCAACGGCGGCCCGCTCAACTACCGCCAGATCGAGGAGCTCATCGCGTTCCTCCGCTCGAACGCCGAGCAGGAGTACGAGGTCCGCGACCCGGCGCTCAACGAGCCCGAGATCGATCCGGCGACCGGCAAGGTGAAGACGTTCCACGGCTGGGTCGACCCGAACTTCCAGCCCGAGCCCGGCTCGACGCCGTTCCCCGACTGCTACCTCGACGCGGTCGGCGGCGGCGAGCCCTCGCCGGGTGCCGGCTCGCCGACACCCGCGCCGACCCTGCCGCCTGACGCGACCGTCCTGGAATTGACGGCGGCGAACATCGCGTTCGACAAGACCGAGCTCGAGGTTTCCGCCAACGAGGTGTTCGGGATCCACTTCAAGGTCGACGATCCGGGACAGACCCACGACGTCGACATCCGCCAGACCGGCGGAACGACGGTCGTCCAGAGCCAGCCGACGATCAAGGACGGGGAGGAGATCACATACGTCTACGAGCCGCTCCCGGCCGGGGACTACCAGTTCTTCTGTTCGGTCCACCCGTTCATGTCCGGCACGCTGACGTCGAGGTAGGGCGAATGACGAAGGCCCTCCAGGCTGGTCCGGGGACGCGGCATCGTCGGGCGTTCTTCGGCCTGCTGGACGCGGACGGCTGGGGCTGGGCGTCGCTGAAGGCATTCGCCTGGTTCATCGCGATCATCTTCCTGCTCGGGTACATCCCGGACCGGGCGTACTACTTCACGGTCAACCGGACGATCGATCTCGGGATTCTCGCCTGGGCGCCGATCAACCTCTGCCCGCCGGAGAACGGCGACGTGCCCTGCCCACCGCCGACGGGAGCGGTCCTGCCTTGGCAACGGTCGCCCACGGAGCCGGTCGATATCTCCCTCCCGGCGCCGCGGACCGACGGGGCACTCGTGCAGGTCGGGCGCAAGCTCCTGTACATCGGCGGGTCCGACGGCACGACGGCGGTCGACACGGTGTTCGTGTCGGAGATCGTGCCGATCGGGAACTTCGACAAGTGGGCGGACGGCCCGGCGCTGCCCGAGCCGCGAACCGACGCGGCGGTCGTCTTCCTCGGCGGCTCGATCTACGTCGCCGGCGGGACGGACGAGGGCGGCGACGCGACGGACACGATGTTCGTCCTCACGCCGAACCTGCAGACCGGCGAGCTCGGGGAGTGGAAGACGGCCGAGGAGATCGACCAGCCGATCGATCTCCCCGAGGCGCGAACGGGGGCGGCGCTCGTCGCCCTCGGCGACGGGCTGCTGCTGGTCGGCGGGGCGGGCTCCGACGGAGCCCCGACGAACACGACCTGGAAGTCGCAGCTGGACCGGTCGGCGAAGCTCGGGGAGTGGGCGCCCCAGGCGCCGCTGGCCGAGGGGATCGCCGACACGACCGCCGTCCAGAACGGCGACTTCATCTGGGTCTACGGCGGGCGAAACACGAACGGCCCGACGGCGACCGTCCAGCGGGGCGACGTCTCGACGACGGCGGGCGACACGCTGGGCGACGTGATGGGCTGGGCAACGAACCCGGCCGCCAACCTGCCCGAGCCGCGCGCGAATGCCACGGGCTGGGCGGCCAACGGAGCGCTGTACCTGCTCGGTGGGAGCGACGGGAGCGGGACCCGCCGCGAGCTGTACTGGACGGTGCCGCGGCCCGGCGCGCCGGGGCAGGGTGACACGTTCGCCGAGTGGCAACATCTCTCCCAGACCGACCTCCCCGAGCCCGGCCTCGAGGGCGGCGCGGCGGCGACGAGCGGTACGGTCGTGTTCGTCGTCGGCGGTCGTTCCGGCGACGCGGTGCAGGCAATCGCGGTCAGGGCGAACCTGTCACCGGGCGAGCCGTTCTTCCAGCTCGGCCTCGTCGGGGCCACGGTCCCGGCGCTGAAGATCGAGGGCCAGATCGGCCAGCAGCTGGGCTATCTGAACGCCGCGGGCGCGGGCACGGTGAACTTCATCATCCTGATCCTCGTGGGCTGGGCGTTCGCCCACCGCGAGCGAACCCGCGAGCTGTTCGAGCGGTTCCGCAGCCGGCCACGCGGCCGCCGCAGCTAGACGTGCTGACCCGCCGAGCGGGTCAAGTGTCGAAGAAAGATCGCCGGCGAGCCGGATCCCGTCCCGACCGGGGTCATCCTCCGACGCATGCCCCGCCGCGTGGCTCAGGCGTTGCTCGCGCCATCAGTTGACCCACGGGGCGGGTCGCGGCCGGTAGATCGGTGTCCCCAGGAGTCGGAAGGGCCTCCATCGCCCAGACGCCCGCTTGGTTCGCCGTGCGTGAAGTACGTGCCGCGAGGCAGGCGCGGCGGAGTGCGAGTTCGCTGTCAGTGAACACTTCGCCACCCCAGCCTTGCCAGGGATCCGGCCGCCCGCAGATTCACCTCCGCTGTTCGCCTGCAGTGAACGGAAGGACGCCGTAGCCCTCGGGCAGCCGCCTCCCCACCCGCGAGCATGGCAATTCGTCAACCGACAGCGAACGAAGCAGCGTTCGGCCCGCCCGCTCCCATCCCAGCGTGGCGATTTGTCAACTGGCAGCGAACACGGGTGCGATGCCTACTTGGGGAGGTCGCCCTCGCCTGGGGTGACCGGGCCGCGAACGACGGGGAGGCCGGCCCTCTCCCACTCGGTGATGCCGCCGGCGACGTTCGTCACGTCCGTCCAGCCGTTGCGGAGCAGGTGCGCCGTGGCCGCCGCCGAGCGGCTTCCGGCCGCGCACATCAGAAGCAGCGGCCTGTCGCGCGGCAGCTCCTCGAACCGTGCCGCGAACGTCGACATCGGCACCAGCGCGACCCCCTCCAGGCGCACGGCCGCGAACTCGCTCGGCTCGCGGACGTCGACGACGAGCGGCGCACTCGCGCTGCCGCCACCCGCTTCGCGCCGGCGGCGGTCCGCCTCGCGGACGTCGATCGTCGGGATCGCCGGCATCTGCGGCGGCTGGTGGCTCATCGGGCGCTCCGGTGCAGCGTCGGCGGGTCGAGCGGTGGCAGCGTACCGTTGGCCAGGCCCGTCAGGCGCTCGTCGATTGCGGCGAGCAGCGCGGCTGTGTCGATCTCGGCAGGGTACGCCGTGGACGCCATCAGCCGCGCCCGAGCCCCGCGCAGATTCTTCGTCATCCCCAGCGCATTGCCACGGACCGCATGGACGTAGGCCGCCGCGAGCTTGATCAACCCCTGGAGAAACTCGCGCTCGGCGGTGTCCGCGGAGCCCATCCAGGCCGGCTCGAGCAGCTCGTGGGCCTCGAAGAAGTCGCCCCGCGCGTAGGCCGCCACGCCGGCCTCGAAGGCCGCCCTGCGCCGGGCCGGCGGCAGGGGCCGGTAGGCCTTCGGACGTCCGCCCTGCATGACCGTCGCCGGGGCGTTGTCCTGGGCCACGGCCGGCGGGCTAGGACAGCTCGATGAGAGGCCGCCGGCCGGAGAAGCCGGCGCTCAGCTCGTGCCACCAGGCGACGTCGTCCTCGCCAAGCCGCCAGCACAGGCAGACCTGCCGGCCGTTGACGAGCGCCGGGAAGTCGATGAGGCCCGACTCGATCTCGCGCAGGGTGATGCCCAGGGCGTCGATCCGGGCGACCCCGGCCTGCATCTGGTCGATCACCCCCTGCATCCGGAGGCGGATCAGCCGCAACTCGTCGTCGGAGGCCTGGTCGTCGGCATCGGACGGTCCCTCCGCGGCCCGACCGCCGCCGGCTTCGACCGCCTCCTGGCGCTCGAGGACCTGGTCGCGCAAGCGGATCAGCTCGGCCCGCTGGTCGCGCAACGCGCCGAGGATCTCGCGCAGCTCGGGGAGCCGGTCGTTGGCGGCGTCGAGGTCGTAGAACCTGGTCACCGCGTGATTCTAGGCCCATGACGCCAGATGGGTCGGCCGCGCCCATTCGCCGACCGGCGCGCTAGGATGCGGGCCATGCGCCTGGCCCGCCGGATGGAGTCGATCGGGACCGAGACGGCCTTCGAGGCCGCCGCCCGGGCGCGGGCGCTCGAGGCCCACGGCCGGAGCATCGTCCATCTCGAGATCGGCGAGCCGGACTTCGACACGCCGGCCAACGTTCGGGAGGCGGCGAAGAAGGCGCTCGACGAGGGCGTGACCCACTACCCGCCGTTCGCCGGCGTGGCCGAATTGCGATCCGCGATCGCCGACGACTCGACCGCCCGGAAGGGCTTCGCTGTCGACCCGTCGCAGGTGTTCGTCACCGTCGGCGGCAAGGGCGTGATGGTCTACGCGATCCTCGCCCTCGTCGACCCCGGCGACGAGGTGATCGTCCCGGACCCCGGCTACCCGATCTACGAATCGATCACCCGGTTCATCGGCGGCAGTCCCGTCCCGATCCCGATCCGGATGGACAACGACTTCCGCCTCGACGTCGACGAGCTCGCCGCGCTCATCACGCCGCGGACGAAGCTGCTCGTGATCAACTCGCCGGCCAACCCGACCGGCGGCGTCCTGACGCCGAACGACATCGAACGGATCGCCGCGCTGGCCGTCCGCCACGATCTCATCGTCCTCGCAGACGAGATCTACGCCCGGATCCTGTACGACGGGGCGGAGCACCTCTCGATCGCGTCGCTGCCCGGCATGGCCGAGCGGACCGTCGTCCTCGACGGCTTCTCGAAGACGTACGCGATGACCGGCTGGCGGCTCGGTTACGCGATCGTGCCGCCGGCGCTTGTCAAGGCGTACGGGACGCTGATCATCAACACGGTCAGCGGCGCGACGGCGTTCGCCCAGGTCGGTGCGGTCGAGGCCCTCCGCGGCCCACAGGACGACGTCGACGCGATGGTGAAGGAGTTCCGGGCCCGGCGCGACCTCGTGGTCGCGGGCCTGAACGAGATCCCGGGGATGAGGTGCCTGAAGCCGCAGGGCGCCTTCTACGTCTTTCCCGAGATCTCCGGGACAGGTCTCACCGGCGCCGAGCTGGCCGACAAGCTCCTGCACGAGGCGGGCGTCTGCGTGCTTGCCGGCACGGCGTTCGGCGGGATCGGCACGAACCACATCCGGATCAGCTACGCGAACTCGCGCGAGAACCTGGCCGAGGCGCTCCGCCGGATCGACGCGTTCGTCCGCGAGCGCGCAGCGACACCGGCCTGAGCCCGCGTGGCCACCAAGGCGAAGGTCTTCGTCGCCCGCGTCATTCCGTCGGCTGGCCTGAATCTCGTCACCGCGGCGACCGACGCGACGGTCTGGCAGGACGAGCTGCCGCCGCCTCGCGACGAGCTGTTGCGGTCGATCGAGGGCTGCGACGGCGTCCTCACGCTGCTCACCGATCGGGTCGACGCCGAGTTCCTCGACCGGGCCGGCCCGGGGCTCAAGGTGATCTCGAACTACGCCGTGGGGTTCGACAACATCGACGTGCCCGAATGCACGCGGCGGGGAATCCCGGTCGGGAACACGCCGGGCGTCCTGACCGAGACGACCGCCGACCTGGCATTCGCCCTGTTGATGGCCGCGGCGCGCCGCCTGCCCGAAGGCGATCGGTACGTTCGCGACGGCAAGTGGAAGACGTGGGGGCCGATGCTGCTGCTCGGGCCGGACGTCCACGCCTCGACGATCGGGATCGTCGGGTTCGGGCGGATCGGCCAGGCCGTCGCGCAGCGGGCGGCCGGGTTCAGGATGACGATCCTCTATCACGACGTGAACGAGCTGGCGGAGGAGGTTACGAAGCCACTGGGGGCGCAGTTCGCGCCCCTCGACGAGCTCCTGGCACGGAGCGACTTCGTGTCGCTCCACGTGAACCTGACGCCGGAGACCCGCCACCTCATCGACGCCGCGGCGCTGCGGCGAATGAAGCGGACCGCGATCCTCGTCAACACCTCGCGCGGGCCGGTCGTGGACGGCGCCGCGCTGGCCGAGGCGTTGCGCGACGGCGTCATCGGCGGAGCGGCGCTCGACGTCACGGATCCCGAGCCGATTCCGACGGACGATCCGCTCGTCGGCCTCGACAACTGCCTGATCGTGCCGCACATCGCGTCCGCGTCGCGGGCGACCCGCGGCAAGATGGCCGAGATGGCCGCCGCGAACCTACTCGCCGGCATCCGCGGCGAACGGCTCCCGACCCCGGTCAACCCGGAGGTCTACGAGACGAAATAGCCTGCCGGATCGTCAGCCCTGCGGGTGCTGGACGTCGATCAGGAGGCGGGTGGGGGACTCCCGGATCTCGACGCGGTGGCAGGCCGGCCCGCGTAGCCCGACGACCCACTCGCTTACCGCCTCGAAGTCGCCGGCTTCCTTCATCTCGACGACCTGGGGGAGGTTCAGGGCGAACTCGGTGGGGCCGGTGTAGGTCTGCACGCCCTCCGGGGTGAAAGCGGTTCCGCCGTGGAACACGATGACCAGCCAGGCCTCGCCGGCGACCTCGAGGGGGAGGCCGCTCGGGTCCATCGTGAAGGGCGGCTTGCCCTCGCGGATGTCGACCTCGGGCGTGCCCGCGCCGTCGTACTGGAAGAGGATCCGGTCGAAGCCCGACGGACCGGCCCCGCGCGGGCCGATCCGGATGTCGCTCAGCTGGGCTCGGTCGGTCGTCGCGGCGTAGTGGTCGGGCAGGGTGCAGTCCCAGGCCCCGACCGGCCCCTCCGACTCGGCCGGCTCGGCGGACGGCGTGGCAGACGGCGCACTCGGGGTGGCGGGGCTGGCCGCCGGCGAGCAGGCCACCACAAGGGCGAGGGCGGCGAGAGCGGCGGCGATCGTGGCACGAGTCTTCATCGGTCTCCTCGGCGCGCTTCGAACCACGATAGACCGTCGGCTCGAACCGGGTGAGCTCCCGAGCGTCAGTCGGTCCGCCGCAGGCGGGCGACTCCGATCCGCGAATCGGCCATGCCGTAGAACACGAATGCTTCCGCGTCGCTCACCGGCTCGAGAGCCGTCGGGAACACGACATTCGGCACGATCCCCGCGCGCTCCTCGACCAGCTCCGGTTCGAGCAGCGGCCGCGCTGATCGCGCGACGACCCGGGCGACATCGGCCGTGTCGAGGATGAGCGCGCCGGCCGCATAGCGCACCTTCGGCTGGAGGACGCTGTCGCGGACCAGCTCGCCGGCCACGCCGTGGAATAGCGTCAGCCACCCTTCGGCCACTCGAACCGGTGCCGTCCCGCCGCCGATCTTGAGCGCCTCCCAGGACTGTTCGGGCAGGGCGACGAGGCGGTGCTGCTCGAGGCGAGCCAGGGCGCGGACGTCCGCTTCGACCGCCACGGCCGGTGCATACGAGATCCAGATTCCGGGGCGCCTCTCGGCCAGACCGGTCGGCAGCGGTTCGCCGGCTCCTTCACTGATCCACGAAAGATCCCACATCGGGCGATGGAGCATCGCGTAGCTCGGCTGCCCGTCGGGACCCGCCACTGGCTCGGGGAAGAACATGGCGTCCTTGTTCGGGTAGAGCTGGAAGTCCGCGCCCAAGTCCGACTCGTAGGCGAAGGAGGCCGGCCCGAGGCGCTGCCAGGTGATCAGGTCGTCCGACAGCGCGATCGCCACCCGCGGGCCCAGCGGGCCATAGGCCGTGTAGGCCATGACGTACCGGTCCAGTCTCGGCACGAACGTGATGCGCGGATCCTCGACGCCGCCGCCGAGGCCGTTCCTCTCCCAGGTCTCGTCCGGTTCGAGGACGACCCCGAGGCGCTCGACGGAGCGGGGGACACCATCGCCATCGCAGATCACCCGTGCCCGCCCGATGCGTGACACGTTGCCTTCGGCGACGAGCCGGGGAAAGAGGTACAGGTCGCCATCCCGGCCCCGCGCGCTCGCAGGGTTCAACACGCCCCAGGCCTCGAGTGGATCGGACGGATCTGCCGTCATCAGGACGCCGATCCGATCCATTGCGTAGTGCGGCTGATCGATCGATCCCCGCGCCTCGCCCTCGTCCCCCTGGTCGAGGGTGGCGCCGGTGTTCGGGGATTGACGAGGCAGCACGGAAGTGCTCTACTCCCTAAAAGCATTTAGTCAGCGCAACGATAACAGGCGCGACAAGCACCTAACCGGAGGAGCGCAGGTGCGCTGGGTGCCTTGACTCTGACTCGGCGGCGCCGCCGCACGACGATACAGGACGTCGCGCGGCTGGCCGGCGTCTCGAACGGTGCCGTGTCCCTTGCCCTCAGCGGCCAGGCCGGCGTCGCCGAGAGCACCCGCGAGCGGATCATCGCGGTCGCCGACGAGCTCGGGTGGCGGCCGAGCATCGGGGCCAGGGCCCTCCTGAGCTCGAGAGCGTTCGCGGTAGGCCTCATCCTGGCCCGCGATCCGGAGCTGCTCGGCGCCGACCCCTTCTTTCCGAGCTTCATCGCGGGCGTCGAGTCGAAGCTCGCGGCACGCCGCTACGCGCTCGTGCTGCAGGTCGTCCCGGACGATCCCCGCGCAGAGGCCGAAGCCTATCGCCGGCTCGCCCAGGAGGGCCGCGTCGACGGCGTGTTCCTGACCGACCTCCACCGCGACGACCGAAGAATCGAACTGGTGAACAAGCTCGAGTTGCTCGCCGTCGCCATCGGCCGGCCGAGCCCCGCGGCGTCGATACCGGCGGTCGGGATCGACGATCGCGTCGGCGTCCGCGACGCCGTCCGGCACCTGCTGTCGCTGGGACACCAGCGGATCGCGTTCGTCGGCGGCACGCCCGGCTACGTCCACTCGGCGTCGCGGCTGGCGGCCTTTCGGCAGGCGCATCGGCAGGCGGGCGTGGTGCCCGGGCGAGTCGTCACCGGGGACTTCACCGGAGCGGGCGGCGCCGCAGCCACGGCGCGGCTCCTCGATGGACCCGACCGGCCAACGGCGATCGTCTACGCCAACGACCTGATGGCGATCGCCGGCATGAGCGTTGCGGCCCAGCGCAGGATCGACGTCCCCGGTGACCTCTCGGTCGTGGGATTCGATGACATCGCCCTTGCCGCCCACATGAACCCGCCGCTCACGACAGTTCGCCAGGACGTCCCGAGCTGGGGCCGCGTGGCCGCCGAAACCCTGTTGTCCCTCGTCGAGGGGCGGGAGGTCGCCTCAACTGCGCTCCCGCCGCCCCAACTAGTGCTCCGAGCCACGACTGCTCCGCCGGGCGTAGGCGACCGGAGGGCCTAGTAACAAGGAGACGTCCAGAGATCGCACAGAACGCCGCGCGTCGAACGCGGCCAGAACGGAGGAGGAAGAATGTCCACGCGATTCACGCGACTCGCCGCCCTCGCGGCCGCACTGGCGCTCGCAGTCACTGCCTGCGGCGGTTCTCAGTCGTCGAGCCCGCCCGCCGGCGGAACAGCGGCCCCGAGCGGCGCAGCCAGCCAGCCTGCGGGAGAGAAAGTCACGTTCCGCATCACGACGTGGGCGGGCGAGGGCGAGGCGAAGGAGCTCCAGGAGCTCGTCCTGGACAAGATCAACGCCAGTCAGAGCGAATACGAGATCGTCCACGAGGCTGCGCCGGCCGACTACTACACGAAGATCCAGACGGCCCTCGCGGGCGGCACCGGCGCCGATTTCCTGTGGCTGTCGCAGGAGTATGTCGCGGGCTACGCCTCGCGCGGCGCCCTGCTCGACCTGACCGACCTGCTGAAGACGATCGCCGCCCCTACCGCAAAGGTCGAGGGGTATTTCCCGGATGTCATGAAGACGGCCCTCTACCAGGACAAGGTCTACGGACTTCCGTGGATCAGCCAGCCGGTTGTCCTCTACTACAACCCCGCCCTGTTCGACGCAGCCGGCATCGCCTATCCGGATGACACGTGGGACTGGGCGAAGTTCGCCGAGACTGCCAAGGCCCTGACGAAGGACGACCAGTACGGCTTCTCGGCCAATGGGTGGCCGCCGATTCACATGTTCATGTGGCAGGCCGGTGGCGAGACGGTCTCGGATGACCTGAGCTCGTCGCCCATCGACTCGGCTGAGGCCCTCCAGGGCGCCGAGTTCTACAAGAGCCTCATCTTCAACTCGAGCTGCTGCCCGACGGAGGACGTGCTCCTCGAACAGGGCTTCAGCGAGATGTTCAAAGCCGGCAAGGTGGCGATGTTCATGGGTGGCGCCTCAGACACGTTCGAGACCGCGGACGGGGTGGCCCTCGACATTCGCGCGGCTGTCCCGCCAATGGGGCCCAAGTCGCGGACAACGTTCGCCTGGACGGCGTCCACCGTTGTCAACGCGAAGGTCGCCAATCCCGAGCTTGCAGCCAAGGCGCTCGTCGCGCTGACCGACGGCATCCACCATTGGAAGATCGTCTCGCCGCTCACAGAGCTCGCGAACGCCGATGTGATCACGGCGAGCTTCCCCGAGAAGTGGAAGGCCCAGAAGGGCCAGCAGGTCGACGCGATCATCGCGGCGACACAGGACATGCGCTCGTTCAACGTCATCCCGCGTCAGCAGGAATGGGACGACCTGTTCTGGCGCGAGTTCCAGGACAAGCTCTACCACGACCAGGGCACGGCGGCGGACCTCGCGGCGGCGGCCCGTCCGCAGCTGGAGGCGCTCCTCCCGTAACCCTCTGACCTGTTAGCAGGGCGCCGAGCCCGAACCTGGGCCGGCGCCCCTGCAACCCTGAACGAGGGATGCCATGGTCCAGTGGTACGCCGAGACGCTCGTGCGCTACGTCCTCGTGGCGGCGGCGATCGTCGGGGTCATGCTGCTCACGTATCGAGGCCTCCGCAGGGCGGGGGTACGCCGTGAACCCGCGACCGGCTTCGCTCTCATCCTTCCGTGGTTCCTGGGTTTCCTCATCTGGAACCTGTTCCCGGTCGTCGCCTCGCTCTACCTGAGCCTGACGGACTACAACATCCTCCAGGCTCCCAACTTCGTGGGGCTCGCGAACTATCAGCAGCTGGCCGAGGACGAGCGGTTCTGGGCCTCGCTCCGGCTGACGATGGCCTACTCGGCGATCACCGTTCCTCTGGGCCTCCTGCTCTCCCTGCTGGCTGCAGTGCTCCTCAACCAGGGAGTCCGCGGCGTTGGCCTGTGGCGGACCCTGTACTACCTGCCGGCCATCCTGCCGCCCTTCGTCACGGCCCTTCTGTGGCGGCTCATGCTGCTGCCGACGCGATCGGGGCTGGTGAACAGCGCGACAGAACCCGTCTGGTCGCTCTTCGGGGACACCCCTCCCCGCTGGTTCCTGGACCCTGACACGGTTCTGTGGGGCTTCGTGATCATGAGCTTCTGGGGCGTCTTCGGGGCGAACACCGTGATCATGCTCGCGGGTCTCAAGAACATCCCGAAGGACCTCTACGAGGCGGCGGAGGTCGACGGCGCCGGCCTCCTATCGAAGTTCCGCCACATCACGGTCCCGCAGCTGACGCCGACGCTGTTCTACGTGCTGATCCTGGGCATCATCGCGGGCATCCAGATCTTCGATCAGGGCCTGTTCGTGAGGGTCCCGCGCGAGAACTTCCTGAACGTGTACCTCTACCAGCAGGGCTTCAACTTCTTCCACATGGGCTACGCCTCGGCGATCGCCTGGGTGATGTTCGTGATCATCCTCGTGCTCACGCTCGCGGTCTTCCGATCAAGCACTGCCTGGGTCTACTACGAGGGTGAGGTGAAGCGGTGACCGCCCCATCCATCCCGGCCGAGGCCGAGCGGCGGGTGCTCCGATCATCGCCCAATCGGCCGCGGCGGTCGCTCGCCAAGGTGCCCATCTACCTCTTCCTCAGTTTCGGGGCCGTCTTTGCGCTCGTGCCGTTCATCTGGATGGTTTCGACCGCCCTCAAGACCCCCGGCCAGCTGTTCAAGTTCCCTCCGGAGTGGATCCCGAATCCGGTGGCGTGGGGCAACTTCGCGGAGGCGTGGACCGCACTCCCGTTCGGGGCGATGGTCCTCAACTCCGTGTTCGTGACGACCCTTGCGATGGTCGGCGAGCTTGCCAGCGCGGCCCTCGTCGGCTATGGCTTCGCCCGCTTCCAGTTCCGCTTTCGTAATGCGCTGTTCCTGCTCATGCTGAGCTCGATGATGCTGCCCTGGGTAGTGACGCTCATCCCCGGGTTCCTCATCTGGAAGCAGTTCGGGCTCATCAACACGTTCGATCCGCTGACGGTGGGAGCGCTGTTCGCGTGGGGTCCCTTCTACGTGTTCCTCCTCCGCCAGTTCTTCATGGGCGTGAGCCGTGACATCGAGGAGGCCGCCATCGTCGACGGCGCGAACGCGCTCCAGGTGTTGTGGTACGTGATGCTGCCGTTGGTCAGACCAGTGCTCCTGGCCGTGGCCGTGCTGAGCTTCCAGGGCAACTGGAACAACTTCAAGGGCGCCCTGATCTACCTGCAGGAGCCGTTGACCCGGTTCACGCTGCCCCTCGGGCTCCAGTTCTTCCAGGCGAGCATTTCCAACGAAGCGCCCCGCTGGCACCTGATGATGGCCATGTCCCTGCTCATGGTGATCCCCGTGGTCATCCTGTTCTTCCTCGCCCAGCGCCAGTTCATCGAAGGCATCCAGCTGGGGGGCGTCAAAGGCTGAAGACACCGTCGGGCCTGCAGGGGCGGCGTCTGCTGATACCCGTGCTCGTCGTCGTCGCCGCCGTCGTTGTTGTCGCGCTGGTCCTGGTCCGGAGCATGACGCCGACGCCTGCACCGACCGCGCGCCATGGCCTCGTCAACCCGGCGCACCTCGACTTCCTTACCGAGCCCATCGAGGTGGCCGCCCGCCCGATGGCGATCGTCCACATCTACTCCGAGGCACCTGCGTATCGATGGGTTGACGCGTCAGGCGAGGGGATCAGCGCGGTCGACGACATCGCGCGGGCGGTGCTCGTCTATCTCGAGCTCGGCAGTCGCCAAGATGGCGGCCCGGCCCTCGAACGCGCGCGCCTGCTGCTCGAGACGGTCATGTACCTCCAGACAACGGACGGGCAGTACCACAACTTCCTGCGCGATCGGACTGGGACCATCAATACCGATGGGCCGACGAGCTACGCCGACTGGGGCTGGTGGGCGGCTCGCGGCCAGCGCGCCCTCGCCCAGGGGTACGCCTCCTTCCGAACCGCCGACCCGGCCTTCGCCGCCAGGCTGCGCGCCGCCTACGAGAAGGGAGAGGCCGCGCTCGAGCGAACCCTCACCGAGTCTGCCGCGACGGAGAGCAGCCTTCACGGTGTCCGCCAGCCGGCCGGCCTGCTCAAGGGCGGGACCGACGTCAGCAGCCTGGCGCTGGTGGGGCTCGCCGAGTGGTACCAGGTCGAGCCGAACGACAGGACGAGGCGGCTCGCCTTCCGGATCGGGCAGGCCGTGGCCGAGTCGCGGGCCGGCGATGGCCTGACCTACCCGTTCGGGCTCCGTCCGAGCACGACGAGCTCTACCGCGTTCTGGCACGCCTGGGGCGGCCACAGCGTCGAGGCGCTGGCCCGAGCCGGCCAGACCTTCGAGCGCGACGACTGGATCACAACGGCACGGGCGGAGGCGGAGACCTGGTACGGCCGGCTGATGACGGCCGGGATGATCCGCGAGATCGGCGTGCTGCCGCGCCGCTACGACCAGATCGCCTACGGCCAGACCCCGATCGTGCTCGGCTTCGCGGCGCTGGCCGAGGCAACCGGCGACGATCGATACCGCCGGTTGGCCGGCTTGGCGGCCGCGTGGTTCTTCGGCGACAACCCGGCCCGAACGGCGATGTACGACCCGGCCACCGGCCGCGGCTTCGACGGTGTCACGGGAGGCAGCGAGCTGAGGGTCAATCGGAACGCGGGTGCCGAGAGCACGATCGAGGCGCTGCTCGCGCTCCAGGCGGTCGCGGACGATCCTGTGGCGTCTCCGCTTCTCACGGCACGCACCGTCGAGCCCGCGAACGGCGGGCTGATCGTCGAGGCCGAACGCGGCCGGACCGCGGGCGGAGATCCCCGCTACGGGCTGCAGGACTGGACCGGCGAGGCGTTCTATTCCGGGGGGCGCTTCGAGGCTCTCGGCGAAGGGGACAGTCTCGCGCTCCCGGTGACCATCGCCGCGCCCGGCGCATACGACCTCTACCTGGCCCACCTCAGACAGGCAGGGACCGCCCGACGGCTCGACGTCGAAGCCGTCCGCGCCCCTGTTGCGCCGACGATCGACGGCGACGCCGCGGACTGGCCGGAGGCACAACCGATTGCGGTCGATTCCGCCCAGCAGATCCTGCGCGGGGCTTCGAGCTGGCCCGGTCCCGACCGGGCAGCCATGGAGCTTCGCCTCGCGTGGGACGCCCGGCACCTGTACGTCCTCGTCGATGTGCGCGATCCGGAGCACAGCCAGGCCGGTGTCGGCCCCGACGTGTGGCGTGGCGACGCGGTGTGGCTCTACCTCGACACCACCGGGCAGCGCAGCCGGGTCGACAAGAAGCTGACCCTCGCCCAGACCCCGAGCGGCCCACAGGTCTGGGACTGGGTCGGCCAGGGTTTCCTGCCAGAGGCCACCCTCGCCTGGCGGGAATCGCCGCGCGGCTATCGGTACGAGGCGGCGTTGCCCTGGGCGAGCCTCAATCGGCAGGCCGCGGACGCCGGCGCGCGGATGGGGTTCGAGGCAGGCCTCGGCTTCGCCGGCGGTTTCATCGACTGGACGGGAACGGATCCGGACACGCCCTCGAACCTCGCGCCACTCACGCTCGTCGAGACCCTGGCGGAGGCGCCCCCGAGGGTTGCCCGAGACCCGCGACCCGAGGCGATTGCGCTCCGCGTGGAGCTCGACGGGCGGCCCCTTGCGACGATCCCGGAGCGGGTTTCGCCGGACCGTGACTACCTCTGGCTCGACCGGATCGCCGGCCCGCTCGATCTCGCCTCCGGCGACCACGAGATCCTGCTGTCGTTCGCCGGCCTCGACCCAGCGGGCGAAAGCGTCGTCGATGGGCTCTGGCTGATCCCTCGGCCACTCGAGCGAGCCTGGTTGCTCGAAGACGGCTCGCAGGTCGGCCTGCGGTTCGACCCGTCGAGCGGACTCCTGGCATGGTCGGAGTGAGGTGGCGCGAGCCGCTGGACGCCGTCAGGGTCGTCCGCCGCTCGCTCCGCGATGCATGGGACGCCCTCGTCGCCGTCGCGCCGATCAATCTCGCGTGGGTCGGCCTCGGGCTGACGGTCGTCCTGCTCCCGCCGGCGACGGCTGCGCTCTTCGAGTCGATGCACGAGCTCGCCTCTGGCCGGAGTCCGGGCATCCGTGACTACATCGGGTCGGTGCGCCGGCGGTTCGTCGGTGGATGGGCCTGGGGGCTGTGGGCCGCCGCCGGGCTGACGTTTGCCGGGGCGAACATCCGGTTCGATCTCGACCCGACTCAACCGCGGGCCTGGATCTCGGCCGCCGTGGCCGTCCTCGGGATCCTGTTCGGGGTGAGCGTCCTGTACGTCTGGCCGTTCGTGTTCCTGCAGCCGGACGGGGGACTGGGACGGGCAATCAAGAACTCGATTCTCGCCACCCTCGCCGCCCCCTTGTTCGCGATCGTCCTTGCCCTGCTCCTGGCGCTGCTCATCGCGGCCGGCGCGGTGCTGATCCTGCCCCTCGCACTCGTCATTCCCGGGCTCATCTGCCTCGTTGCATCGCATGCGGTGACGGACCGCCTGCGCGCGTGGAGCAAGCTCCCGCCTCGGCCGGCGGAGGTGGCGGATTGACGTCCCGATTGTTGGCAAGCGGTGGGCTACAACTCGAATTCATCCGGACCGCAGACGACCGCTACCGCTTCGTCACCGAGGGTGGAACCGTGCTGAATGTCCCGGTCGGCGGCGGTCTCGATCTCGCTGCCGATACCGTCGACGCGGATGCCGAAGATCTCAAACTGACGGGCCGCGGCCAGGCCACCGACCCCGCGGGAGCGCCGGTCGATTACACCTGGGCCGGCGCCGTGCGGCCATGTGCCGGTGGCGGCCTCGCCTTCGAGGCAACAGTCGACCTCGCCGGTCCACTGGGCGATCCCCCGGCAATTGAGATCTGGCTGGGTCCGCTCGGCACGATGGCCGATCGGCAGGCCCTGACCTGGCGCCGCTCGTTCGTCGGCGGGCCGGTCCGGAACACCCAGGGGTTGGCCGGGAACTCGGTGCCGGCCGCGTATCTGTACGACCCGCGAACGGGGCTCGAGACGATCCTCCACATCGATGCGGGCGCAATGGCGTGGTCACCGGCTCGCCTGCTCTCGATGGAGCTGCGCGAGCTCTTCGAGTACGGCCCGGCGCCGCGATACGGCATCGGGCTCGTCCCGAGCGCTCGGTTCATCGTGCCGGCCGGGCGGCACGTCTTCCGCTGGCGGCTCTGGCAGCGTGCCGCCGAGGGCGCACCGGATGGTTGGGAGGCGGGCGCCCGACTCGTCGACACCCTGGCTGAAGGCTTCGACGGGGTTGCACAGTGGCCTAGTGGGCCGGTCACCTGGGAGCGGGTGGCCGCGGGAACCGTCGCCGACCTGCTTGACGAGGACCAGGTCCAGGTCAGCATCCGGGTGGCCGGCGAGGAAGAGGTGCTGGGCCTCCGCGCGTACGTCCGTGATGCGCCGCGCCTCTACGATCACCGCGGCGACCACTCCGAGCTGATGACCGTCGCCGACGTCGTCGCCCCGCTCCTCCTGTATGTACGGCTCCATTCCACCGACGACACCCAGCAGCTCGCCGCCAGGCTGCGGCAGACGCTCGCCCGCTTCGGGCGCCCCGAGGCGAGCTTCATCTCGAACCGGCATCCGCCCGACGGCGTCGAAGAGGTAACCGACACCTGGTATTTCTTCCTCAACGGCCTGGTCAAGGTTCCCTGGGCAGCGCTGATCGAGTCCGACGGCGACCTCCGTCGAATGGGCCTCGCCGGCCTCGACGGCGGCGAGCAACTGGCGGACGCAACCAGCAATCGCCTGCCCCTGTTCGCCGAGTTCGGGCCAGGCCATGGTCCCCGGGCTGTCGGCGGCGTGCCGAACGCGAGCGTCGCCGGCCTGCTGGCCTACGCTGCACTCCTCGTCGGGGATCTCGGCGAGGATGCCCGAGAGGGCCTGGCGAAACGGCTCCTCCTCACGTTGCGTCGCGAGTCGGCGGGGCTGGCGTTCCACGAGCCGCTGCAGCTCGGGTTCGCGGCCGCCGCGGCCGGCCGGCTGGCCGACGGCGGCGACGCGCCCATGACGCTGCTGGCCGAGGAGTTCGTCTGCGCCCAGCTCCGGATGCTCTACTGGGACGAGGATCCCGAGGCCGAGCGATACGGCTATGCCGTGCGCGGCATGTTCGAGGCGTGCGCGTCGATCCTCTATCCCGCGTTCAAGGAGAACATCGAGGCGATCCTCCCGTGGACGGTGCTTCTCCGCGCGGGGCGAGGTCCAACCGAGCTCCTTCTGAAGGTCATGAACCTCATCCGGATCCACAGCTTGGCCTTCTTCGACCCGCTCCAGCGCCGGCCGCAAGGCGGTGCTGCGCCGTGGATCCCGTACGAGAACCTCGGGACGAGCGAGCTGCCCGGTACCGGATCGATCGGGAGGGAGGTCTACGGCGCCGGCGAGGCGCTGTGGGCGTACCTCCTGTTCGAGGCCCTCGGGCGGTCCGACGATCCCGAGATCCTGGTCGTGTTTGTCGACCTACTCGAGCCCGGGACGCTGCGGGGTTTCCCACCCGCTCGTCGTCGCTTCATCGCGTACAACCCGACGGCGACCGCGCGAACGTTCCGATTCGCCGGCCGTGCCCTGTCGGCGGATCGTTACCTCACGTCGATCCGCAACGGCACGGTCGATCGGGAAGCGCTCGAGGCCGGGCTGCCGGTCGAGCTCGCGCCCGGGGCGTGGGCGACGATCGACGTCGAGGAGGTCCCGAGCTGAAGCGACCGCTCGGGATCGGGATCGTCGGCGCCGGACGATTCGCGGCCTTCTGCATTTCCGCCTTCGAGGGCCTCACAGAGGCGCGGGTGGTCGCGGTCATGGACGTGGAGCGGGCGCGCGCCGAGGCGATCGCGCCGCCGGGTGCGGCCGCATACGACGGCCTCGAGGCGCTCCTCGACGACCCTGCCGTGGACATCGTCCATGTCGGAACGCCGCCGTACCTCCACGGTCCGATGGCGCAACGGGCCGCCGAGCGCGGCAAGCACGTCTTCGTCGAGAAGCCCCTCGCCACGACGCTCGACGGCGCGCGGGCGGCGCTGGCCGCGGCCGAGCGGGCGGGCGTTCGAGTGTCGATCGATTACGTCCTGCGACACCACCCGCTGCACCGGCTCGCGATCGAGCTGACGCGGTCCGGAGCGCTCGGGGCGTTGCAGCACTTCGCGCTCGAGAACTTCGCCTCGTCCGAGAGCTTGCCGCCGGACCACTGGTTCTGGAATCCCGAGATGAGCGGCGGGATCCACGTCGAGCACGGGGTTCACTTCTTCGACCTGTGCCTCGCCCTCGCAGAGCGCGAGCCGGACGCGGTTTCGGGGTCCCCCCAACGCCGCTCCGACGGTCGGGCCGATCGCGCGAGCGCCCTGCTCCGCTTCGGCGACGCGATGACCGCCAGCTTCTACCACAGCTTCAACCGAACGGGAGCGACCGAGCGAACCGAGATCAGGCTCGCCTTCGGGCGCGGCCACGCGACCCTCAGCGGCTGGATCCCGACCCGCCTCGACGTCGAGGGCAGGGTCCGCTCGGAGGAGGTCGACATCCTCCGAACCATGTTCGGTCAGGGGTTCCGCGAGATCACCCCATCGCCGGGCGGTCGCGGCGGGGTTGCGGTTGCGGCCGTCGCCGAACGGCCGGACCGGCAGGACGAGTACCGGCGGGCCATTCGGGCCGGGATGGCCAATCTCGTCGCGGCCATCACGCGCGATGAGAAGCTGGAGGTCACCGCGGAGGACGGCCTGCGCAGCCTCGACGTCGCGCTGCGCGCCAGCCAGGACCAGTGACGGCCTCGAGGCCGGCTATCTCACAAGACGAAACTGCAGGTGCGTGACCCGCGGCGAGGCGATCACCCGCGTCCCCTCGAACTCCACGCCAACGTCGCCGAGGTTGTCGAACAGCCGGACACCGCCTCCCAACAGGATGGGAGCGAGGTGGATCTGCAGCTCGTCGAGCACGCCCGCCTTGATGAGCTGCTGAACCACGTTTGCCCCGCCGGAGATCGCGACGTCCAGATCGCCCGCGGCCGCCTTCGCCAGCTCGACCGCCCGTTCGATTCCGTCAGTGACGAAGGTATACGTCGTGCCGCCGTCCTTGACGATCGTGTCGTGGGCATCGTGCGTCACGATGAAGACCGGGCGGCGGAACGGCGGGGTGTCGCCCCACGGCTCCTCGCCCTCGTCGAACATCCGCCGACCCATCACGAAGGCCCCCGCGCGTGTGGTCGACTCCTCGACCACCGCCGAGTCCTCATTCGTTCTGCCTCCCTTGAGGCCCTGGGGCTCGCGCCAGCTCTCGAGGGGGTACATCCAGTGGTGAAGCCGCTCGCCGCCGTCGCCGAGCGGGTTGCCGGGACGCGCATTCGGGCCGGCGATGAACCCGTCGAGCGACACCGTGATGTCGCAGATCACCTTCCCCATGCCAGGCCTCCTCCCAGGCTTGCCGGTTGCTGCCATTCTCGACCACTCAGCCCGACGTGATACGTTCCGGGGCGGGCCGGTAGCTCAGTGGTAGAGCAGGGGACTTTTAATCCTCGTGTCGTGGGTTCGATCCCCACCCGGCCCTCCACGACGCCGGAGGCTCCGATGACCTACGACGAGCTGCTCGCCCTGGCACGACGACTGGACGGCCAGCACCTCGAGACCGTCACCGGGCGTCGGTTCAGGGTGGGCATCTACCTGGACTCGCTGGTCTTCATCCCCGAGTCGACCGGTCGTGGCCAGAGCGACGGCCGTAGGGCGGCCGAGCGCTTCCTCGACCGCTACAACAGGACAGGCAGCCTCCGACCCGGTGGCTACGGCCGCCTGACGCGCAACGCCTCGTACCTCGTGGGAATGCTGCGGGCAGCCCAGCCCGCTACCGGATCGCAACCTTCCCGGACCCGCCCCGCTGCCGACACCGGCACCTCTCGTTCGTAGATTTCGGGGCACGGTGGGTGAGTCCCGCCGTTTTCTGACGAGAGGCCCGCGATGATGCACCCGACCGATCCCACGACCCCGACCTACCGAGTCGTCCGCGACGGCCAGGGTGCGCCCGTGACCTGCGCCGCCTGTGGCTGCCGGCTGGAGCACACGACCGCCTCCGACCCGGCGTCCTGGTTCCACTTCGGGCGCTTTGCCGGCCGCGATGCGCGCGGCTGCCGCGTTTCGTGTGTCGAGCTCGGCCACGACGCCATGGGTCTACCGGCTGCCGTTCCCGCCTGAACGCCGTCCCGGCCTGATCAGTACAGCTCCGCGAGCAGCCGGGCGAACGCCTTCTCGGCGTCGATCGGCACCCCGTGCCGCCCGAACCACGTCGCGACGTTGAGCACGTCCCGGTGGAGCAGATTGACCGCGTCGACGTTCGTCACCGCGTCGACGGCCTGCGGGAAGTCGATGATCACCAGCCTGCCGCGCCACCAGAGCAGGTTGTAGACCGACAGGTCGGCGTGGACGACCCGAGCCCGGGCCAGCCGCGCGACGTTCTCGACGAGCTGCCGCCACGCGTCGCCGAGCTGGAGCGGAGATAGCCGCGCAGACACGAGCCGCGGTGCCGCCTCGGTTCGGTCGCCGATGTACTCCATGAGGAGGCCGTCGTCGGTACGGTCGACCGGGTAGGGGACGGAGACGCCCGCGTCCCAGGCACGCCGGAGCATCTCGAGCTCGTTGCTCGGCCAGAGTCGGGCGATGACCTCCTCGCCGTGTCGGGTGCTCTTCGCGACTGCCCGCGCGTCGCGAGCCTTGAGGTGCCAGCCCTGCCGGTAGACCGAGTCGTTGTGATAGATCGTGCCCTTCGCGAAGCCGAGCTCGCGGAGCTCGCCCAGTCCCGGATTGCGGGGCCGGTAGCGCTTCTCGGCGAGGAGGCACGACCGGGTCGCCGAACGGCGCTCGACGAGGAACACCTCGGCTTCCTTGCCGGACTTGAGCGTGCCGAGGCGCTCTTCCTCGTACGAATGGGCGACGAGCCAGTCGGGAATCGGCCGCTCGGCCGAAGCCATGGAATGCACGCTGAGGGACTCCTGGAGATCGGGGAGACGAGCCCCGACGACCGGAGGTCAGCGGAGGGCAGGGCCCTCAAGGCGGTCCGGTCGGCGGGCAGGCAGCGACAAGACATCCATCACGTCGCACCTCCTTCCGCTGACGGGCCGAACAACCGGGCGATCATGCGCGAACGGCCCGCGCTTCGCAAGGGCCTGGTTCCCGCTGCTACTGGCAGTGGCGGCACCGCAACGAACGTGCAGGCGGCCGCTTTCGAAAGGGCGGCTGCGCGACCGTTCCAGCGTTTTCGTTCCGCGCCGGCTATCCGCGGTAGCAGCCAGGCCGCAAGACCACTCGTTGACAGGTCGGCCCGACCACGCCTAGCATCCACGCACAACTGAAGAGCGACTTATCAAGAGTGGCGGAGGGACCGGCCCTGTGAAGCCCGACAACCTACCGGCGGCGACGCCGGCAAGGTGCCAAATCCGGGCAGGACCTCCTGCGAGATAAGGGACTCATGCAAGGCCCTTCCTCCGGGAAGGGTCTTCCGGTTTCTGGAGCCACTCGTCACGACCCCCGAGGAGGACGACGATGGCGACCGAAACGACCGCGACCCTCGAGCCGGCGACGCTCGACCGCGCGATGCCGGCGCCGCGCTCGAGCTTCCTCGACGGGCTTCGCTGCCGGAATTGTTCGCTCCCCCAGCCGATCGGACCGTGGTTCGTCTGTCCGGCCTGTTTCGGGCCGCTCGAGGTCGTGTACGACCTGCCGGCGATCGCTTCGGCGATCGATCGCGCGACGATCGAGTCGCGGGAACCGGGGATCTGGCGCTACCGCGAGCTGCTGCCGGTCGACCGGGCGCCCGACCGCGGGTTGCCGGTAGGTTCCACGCCGCTCGTGCGCGCCGATCGCCTCGGCGCCGAGCTGGGCCTCGACCGCGTCTGGCTCAAGGACGACACCCGGAACCCGACGTTGTCGTTCAAGGACCGCGTCGTCGCCGTGGCCGCCGCCCGGGCCGTCGAGTTCGGGTTCGACACGCTGGCCTGCGCCTCGACCGGGAACCTCGCCGGCGCGACGGCCGCCGCGGCGGCCGCGCTCGGGCTTCGGTCGTTCGTCTTCGTCCCGGCCGACCTCGAACCGGCGAAGATCGAGCATGCCCTGGCCTACGGCGCGACGCTCGTCCGGATCGATGGCACGTACGACGACGTGAACCGGCTGTCGCTCGAGATCGCCGACGAGGAGGGCTGGGCGTTCGTCAACGTCAACCTCCGGCCGTACTACTCGGAGGGGTCGAAGACCCTCGCGTTCGAGGTCGCCGAGCAGCTTGGTTGGCGGCTGCCTGACGTCGTCGTCGGCCCGATAGCTTCGGGCTCGCTGTTCACGAAGGTCGCCAAGGGCTTCCGCGAGCTTGCCGAGGTCGGGCTCGTCGAGCCGAAGACGGTCCGATTCGTCGGCGGCCAGCCGGCGGGGTGCGCGCCCGTGGCCTCGGCGTTTGCCGACGGTTCCGACACGATCACGCCTGTCCGCCAGCCGGACACGATCGTCCGGTCGCTCGCAATCGGGTCGCCGGCTGACGGCGTGTTCGCGCTCGACCTCGCCCGGTCGACGGGTGGGTCGATCGAAGCCGTGCCGGACGCGGTGACGGCCCAGGCGATTCGCGACCTCGGGCGGCTCGAGGGCATCCAGGCCGAGACCGCAGGTGGCGTGACCGTTGCCGCCGCGGCGGCCGGGCTGCGGCGGGGCGTGATCTCACCCGACCACGAGGTCGTCGTGCTGATCACCGGCAACGGCGTGAAAACGCCGGACGCGCGTCGGTTCGGTCTCGACGGCGACGACGCCGCCGTCGCCGCGCCCATCGCCGCGTCCTACGCCGCATTCGAGGCCTGGCAAGCCGCGAGCTGAATCGGCCTGACAGCGTATGCGTATCGAGTGCATGCGCGGGCGAGCGCCATCGGGATATGCATCCCATGGCCATGTGAGCGCCAGGCTCGTGCCGTCGCGACACCGCTACCGAGCCGCAACCCGGCTCGGATCGCCGCAACCGAACCGCTTCGGAACCGTTCCGCCCGGGTGACTGACCGCGCTCACGCGCGCACGTAGGGTCGGGCCATCGGACGACTCCCCGTGCCCGGAGGAACGAATGCAACCCGAGATCAACGGCGGCGACACGGCCTGGCTCCTCGTTGCGACCGCGCTCGTCATGGTGATGCTGCCCGGCCTGGCCCTGTTCTACGGCGGCCTCGTCCGCCGGAAGAACGTCCTCTCGACGATCATGCACAGCTTCTTCGGCCTCGCCCTCGTGAGCGTCGTCTGGGTGCTGGTCGGCTTCTCGATCGCGTTCGGGACCGACGTCAACGGCTGGGGCCTGATCGGCGGGATCGACTTCCTCGGCTTCATGGACGTGGGCGCTGCGCCGAGTGCGACCTACGCGACGACGATCCCGTTCGTCCTGTTCGCCGGCTTCCAGCTGATGTTCGCGGCGATCACGCCGGCCCTCATCACCGGCGCGTTCGCCGAGCGGAAGCGGTTCGGGGCGTTCGTCCTGTTCACGATCCTCTGGTCGGTCCTCGTCTACTCGCCGCTGGCCCACTGGGTTTGGGCGGCCGACGGGTGGCTGTTCAAGCTGGGTGCGCTCGACTTCGCCGGCGGGACGGTCGTCCACATCAGCTCCGGGGTCTCGGCGCTCGTCGTGGCGCTGCTCATCGGCCGGCGGACCGTCAACGGCGATCGGATGGAGCCGCACGACGTCCCGATGACCGTGCTCGGGGCCGGCCTCCTGTGGTTTGGCTGGTTCGGGTTCAACGCCGGATCCGCGGTCGCCGCCAACGGCCTCGCCGCGAACGCGCTGGTTGCCACGAACACGGCCGCGGCCGCGGCGACGATCACCTGGGTCCTCGCCAGCTACGTCCACAAGCGCAAGGTCAGCGTCATCGGCGCCGCGTGCGGCGCGGTCGCGGGGCTCGTCGCCGTGACCCCGGCGAGCGGCTACGTGACCGCGGGCGGGGCGCTGCTCATCGGATTGTTCGTCGGCGGGCTGTGCTACAGCGCGACCCTCCTCCGGGCCCGGCTCAAGGTCGACGACGCGCTCGACGTCTTCGCGGTCCACGGGGTCGGTGGGACGTTTGGAGCGATCGCGACGGGCGTCCTCGCGACCGGGGCGATCAACGCTTACCCCGGGCTCATCGACGGCAATCCGGGCCAGGTCGTCGTCCAGCTCATCGCGGTCGGGGCCACGGTCGCCTTCGCGGCGGTCTCGACCTTCGTCATCGTCAAGGTCGTCGACTTCATCCTCGGCATCCGGGTCGCGATGAAGGACGAGGAAGTTGGCCTCGACATCGCCGTCCACGGGGAGGCTGCCTACCAGCCCTGATCGGGAGGGACGGCTCGGACGGCCGTCCATTCCGCACCGAAGCGTCGAGCGGGTCGTTTCCTCCTCCCCGGCTCGCTCGGCGCATCTCCGTCACTTCGGGAGCCAACTCGGGAGTCGTCGTTGAAGGCCCGTCTCGCAACCCCGCTCTACGACCCACGGTTCGAGCACGATGCCTGCGGCATCGGGTTCGTTGCGGACGCGGGCGGGCGGTCGCGCGAGCGGGTGCTGGGGCTGGCGCTGGCGGGGCTCGCATCGCTGGGGCACCGGGGAGCGTTCGCGGCTGACGGCGAGTCGAGCGACGGGGCGGGGATGTCGCTGCCGCTGTCGCGGGATCTGGTCGAGCTGCTGGCACCGGGGCTGGGCGCGGCCGCGCGGCCCGCGATCGTTCAACTGTTCCTGCCGCGCGCGCGGGTGCGTCGTGAGCGAGCGCGGGCGCTGGTTGTGAATGCGCTCGCGTCGGTCGGGCTGGCGGTCGAGCGCTGGCGTCGCGTCCCGCACGATCCGAGTGCCCTCGGCGCCGAGGCGCGCGCCGCGATGCCCCGCTTCGAGCAGGCGATCGTGCTTCGCCCCGCGGACTGCAGCGAGGCGGCGTTCGAGCGGCGCCTGGTCCTCGCCCGGCGACGGCTCGAGACGGCGGCGCGCGGCGCGGGCCTCGATGAGCTCGCGGTGCCGTCGGCTTCCCCGAAGACCATCGTATACAAGGGCCTCGTCGCGGGCGGTCGGCTGGCGCAGCTCTTCCCCGACCTCGCCGCCCCGCTCGCCGTCAACTACGCGCTCTTCCACCAGCGATACGCGACCAACACCCACCCGGTCTGGCGCCTCGCCCAGCCGTTCCGCTCGATCGCCCACAACGGCGAGATCAACACTGTCCGCGGCAACCGCGAGCAGGTCCGCGGACGCAGCGGCGACGCGGGCGCGAGGCGGATGGCCCGCGAGCTCCTCGCCGCCGGCCCGGCGTTGTCGCCCGACGGGTCCGACTCGTTCTCGCTCGACGAGTCGCTCGAGCTCCTGACGGCGACCGGCTGGGACCTCCCGACGGCGCTACTGGCCTCGATCCCGGAGGCGCTAGCGGTCCGGCTCACCCCCCGCCCCCAGGTCGCGTCGCTCCAGCGCCGAACCGCGGGGTTCCTCGCCCCGTGGGACGGGCCGGCGGCGATCGTCTTCGGCGATGGGCGGCGGGTCGGGGCGCTGACGGACCGGAACGGGCTTCGGCCCGTGGCATTCGCCGTCACGCGCGATCGGCTCGTGGCGGTCGCGTCCGAGGCGGGCGCGATCCCGATCGCGGCCGCCGAGACGGTCCGGCGCGGGCGGCTCGGTCCGGGGCAGATGCTGCTCGTCGACCCGACCCGGAAGCTGATCCTCGAGGACGCGGACGCGAAGGCAGCGGTGCTGGCCGGGCTGCCGATCCACGACGAGCCGCATCCGGCTCATGAGGACCGGACGGTGCCGCCGGCCGACGAGCGCCCCACCCCGACGGCGCTCCGCTACCTGGCCGGCCTCGACGCCGAGCGGGGTCGCCTCGACATCAAGACGATGGCGCTCGAGGCCCACGAACCGCTGTGGAGCATGGGCGACGACACACCGACGCCGGGTCGTGGGCGCCTCGACCGCCGGGCGGCCGATCACCTCCGCCAGGCGTTCGCCCAGGTGACGAATCCGCCGATCGACCCCGAGCGGGAGCGGGTCGTGATGGACATGCGGGTCGAGGTCGGCCGGCGGCCGGCGTTGCTCGGCGGGCTGCCGAAAGGTCCCCGCACGATCCGCCTCGACCGGCCGCTCGTCGTCGACCTGGACGGGCTCGTCGACGCCTTCCGCGGCCCGATCCTTCGGCTCGATGCGACCTGGGATCCCTCGGCGGGCCCAGCCGGACTTGCCGATGCGCTCGAGATGTTGGCCTCCGAATCGGTTCGGGCGGCCTCCGGCAGCGTCGAGCTTCTCGTCTTGTCCGATCGGGCCTTCGACTTCGAGCGGCTGCCGATCCCGTCCGTGCTCGCGGTCGGGGCCGTTCAAACCGCGCTGACCGACGCGGGGCTCCGCGGCCGCGCCGACACCGTCGTCGAAGCCGCCGATGTCCTCGACGTCCACGCATGTGCGATGGCGCTCGCCTGCGGGGCGGCGGCCGTGCACCCGTGGCTCGCGATCGAGCTGGCCGCGGAGCTGGCGGGCTCACGCGGCGCCGAGGAGCTCACCCGCGAGGCCGCGATCACGAACCTGCTCACCGCGTTCGAGACGGGACTTCGCAAGACGCTCGCCCGAATGGGAATCAGTGCCATCTCGTCGTATGTCGGCGGTGCCTTGTTCGACACCATCGAGCTCGACCGCTCCGTCGTTGCCCGTTGTTTCCCCGCTGCCGCAGCGTGGCCAGGTCGAGTGACTCTCGCCGACCTGGCCCGCCGGCAGCTCGCCCGACTCGCCGCTGCCGAGGCGCTGCCCGAGCCGGCACCAGGTCGCGAGGCGCGACTACCCGATCCCGGGTTCGCCCGGTTCCGGGCGGATGGCGAGGCGCACCTCTACGCGCCGAAGATCGTCGGGGCGGTCCAGGAGCTGTCGGGGTTCGGGCTGACGGATCCACTGGCGCTGAACGGGACGACGGAATCGGCTCTGGCGGCGTACCGGGAGGCTCTCGCGCGTCAGTCGGCCGTCGTTCGCGACGACTTCCGGGTTCGGCCGTCGCCCTCGATCCCGCTCGAGGAGGTCGAGTCCGCCCGCTCGATCGCGCGCCGGTTCGTCGTCTCGGCGATGAGCGTGGGCGCGCTGTCACCCGAGGCCCACCAGGCGCTGACGATCGGGATCCAGCGGGCAGGCGGCGCGGCGAACACCGGTGAGGGCGGCGAGGATCCCGCCTGGTACGAGCCCGGCCCGAACGGCGAGCGGCACGACGCGCGGATCAAGCAGGTCGCGTCCGCCCGGTTCGGGGTCAGCGCGCAGTACCTCGCCCGCGCCGACCAGCTCGAGATCAAGATCGCCCAGGGCTCGAAGCCCGGCGAAGGTGGCCAGCTGCCGGGCAAGAAGGCGACCGCATTCATCGCGGCGCTCCGGCGCGCCCAGCCGGGCCAGTCGCTCATCAGCCCGCCGCCGCACCACGACATCTACTCGATCGAGGACCTCGCCCAGCTCATCGCCGACCTGCGGGCGATCAATCCGGGCGCCCGGATCGGGGTGAAGCTCGTGGCGTCGCGCGGGGTCGGGACGATCGCGGCGGGCGTCGTGAAGGCGGGCGCGTCGTACGTCCACCTGTCGGGTCACTCGGGTGGGACGGGCGCGTCACCGCTCAGCTCGATCAAGCACGCCGGCGCGCCGTGGGAGCTGGGGCTTGCCGAGGTCCACCAGGTCCTGCTGCGGAACGGGCTGCGGGGTCGCGTCGCGCTCCGCACCGACGGCGGCCTCCAGACCGGCCGCGACCTGCTCGTCGCCGCGCTGCTAGGCGCCGAGGAGTTCGCCTTCGGGACCGCGATGCTCGTCGCTGTCGGTTGCGACATGGCGCGGCAGTGCCACCTCGACACATGTCCCACGGGCATTGCCACTCAGCGCGAAGACCTCCGCGCGAAGTTCAGCGGGTCGCCGGCCCAGGTCGAGCGGTTCGCGCTGGCCCTCGCCGAAGACTTCCGGCGCGAGCTCGCGGCGATCGGAGCGCGGTCAGTCGGCGAGGTGGTCGGCGAGGCGCGCCAGCGGCTGGCCCCGGCGCTCGGCGGCTCCACGCACGACCTGCGAGCCGTTCTCGGTGCCGCGTCGTGGTCGGCTTCCGCCGCCAGACGGGCGGCTCCGTGGGACGCCGGACGCGAGGTCAAGCACGCGCGGGCGTCGGCGCTCGAAGCGCGCCTGGTCCGAGCTCTGCACGGGCAGTACGGGTTCGAGGCCTCGGGCCTCCGCCTGACCACGGCCGATCGGTCGTTCGGCGCCGCGATCTCGGGCGCGATCGAACGAGGCGAGATGCGCGGGCATGCCCGATTGCAGCTGCGTGGCGCGGCCGGCCAGTCGTTCGGTGCGTTCGCGACTACGGGCGTAGAGCTGCGGCTCGTCGGGCAGGCGAACGACTACGTCGGGAAGGGGCTGTCGGGCGGGACGCTCGTCCTCCGGCCCGAGCCGGAGCTGGGAGCCCCCGCCGCCGGCGCGTCGGTCGCCGGGAACACGTGCCTCTATGGCGCGACGGCCGGTCGGGTCCATCTCGTCGGGCGTGCCGGGATGCGCTTCGCCGTTCGCAACAGCGGCGCGCACGCCGTGGTGGAGGGGATCGGCCCGCACGGCTGCGAATACATGACCGGAGGGGTCGTCGTGGTCCTCGGCCCCGTGGGCGCCAACTTCGGCGCCGGCATGACCGGCGGCCGCGCCTACCTGTACGACCCTTCCGGTCGCCACGCGGCGGCCCTGCACGGACCGAGCGTCCGGGCTGTGCGTCTGGCCGAGGTGGTCGCCGACCGCGAAGACGGCCGAACGCTGGCCCAGGAATTCCGCGACCTCGTCGAGGACCATCGCGAGGCCGGGTCAGAGGTGGCAGCGCGGCTCCTTGGGGAAGAATGGCTCGAGGATCAGGTCTGGCTCGTGGAGCCGATCGGAGTCCGACTCGTGGAGCCGCGGGCCACTTTCGGCACTCCGGCTCGATCCGCCGCCCCGGACTCAGTGCCTGCTTACTAAGGTCGTGCGCACCGATCCCGGGTCGATGGGCTCCGCGAACACGATGCGGATCCCTTCATAGCGGGCACGCCCCTCGCAGGCCACGTCGCTCTCGTTCGAGAGGGTGATCTTGATGCTAACGATATCCCCGGTTTCCTCCGTGGCGACGTCAGCGCGGTCATCGCACACATCCCCGGTCCATACGACAACTATTGCGTTCTCCCCTCCACCGGGATAGACGGCCACCCCGCCTTGGCCAGGGTTGAGTGGCGATGGGTCCAGCGGGGTCATCGACAGGACACGTCGCGAGCGATCAAGCATAAGTAGGGGGCGGTGACGCCCGTCCGACCCGAGAAGCGCAGCCCCCCAGGACCTTGCGTCAGCCGCCTCTTCCGTTACGACCACGGCGCGATCGCCGATTGGAGCCGCCAAGGCGAGGAGCGCTTGGTAGGTGGTTCCGAGCAGGACACATCCACTTCGGTGATCAGCCGCGATATCTATCCTGAATGCGCCGTCCTCGTCGAGCAGCGAGATGGTGGATTCGGCCGCGCACGAACTGGCCTGCCACTCCAACGAGAGCGTCCGTGCCAGATCGTCGATGTCCGCGGCCGCCCACCGGCCCGTCACGTCGGGGCTAAGAAGCCGTGGCCCGGCGCGCGCACCGACAACGAGCCCGCTCGAGTCCATGACTTGGAGCCGCATGCCCGTTCCATCCTCTGCCTCCACATCGACCGTCCAAAACGTTGGGGTGGCGGAGGGGGCGGGTGGCCGCTCGGAGCAGCTCGCAGCCGCGACGAGAAGCAACGCCGCGCCGAGGAGGCGACCAAACACAGGGGCTAGTTGACGACGACAGCGCCCCAATTGTCCAAGCTCTGATCCAGTCTCGCGAAGTAGCCCATCTCGTGCGCTAACACTCCGATCGCGCGAGCCTGCAATGGCGGATCGTCGGTCACCCTGTAGACGGGCGACCCGCTATCGCCGTTGATGGCGACGAGAAGAAGTCGACCTCCCCAGACGGTGATATCGGGATTCGCCGTATCGCTGGTCCACGAAACCCACGTGTTGGCGACAGTCCTGCAGAGGGTCGTAGCCTGCTGGGCCAGAGATACGCAGAGCGTCTCGTTCAGAATGGGAGCTCCCATCCCGGTGATGTCGCTGCAGCACGGGAAGATATTGTCCGAGCTCTCGGCGTCGTTGTTGAGCTGAACGACCATGATGTCCTGGCCGTTATTGACGTACAGCGTTTGACCTGTCTCGGCACCGAGGATGTGGTTCCCGGCGATGCCCGGATGAAGCCAATTGTCGTTTCCAGCGTCGTACCCGCAGTGGCCGGATGTCACGAAGCGCTCATCCAACCCAATCCTGATGTGGGCGCCGAGAGCACATTCGTGAACGCTGTCGATTACGTCCTTCCAGATGCGGATACCGGCCCATGTTGGCCCATGGCAGTGGTCGCGGGTCGTGCAGTGAACATCGCTGCCCCTCTCGCCAGCCTGGACGTCAACTGGAATCTGGAATGAAGCCACGAGCCGATCCCCTAGAGTCGGCGGGATAGCGCCTTCGACGGTAACCACGATCCGATTGCCGATCTCGTCGAGCCCCACGCTCAGGAGGGAAGTCCCCAATCCTACGTCCGGCCACTTGGCTACGAACGCTTCGGCGGCCGTGATCAGTTCTCGCTCGGTGAACGTGCGAAGCTCGAACCTGATCGACCTTGGCCCATCGGGAACCAGCGCGATTAGCTCGGTCTCGAGTTGCGGATCGCGCGCCGACAGCAAGATGACAATGTTTCCTTCATCGAGCTGGTCCACGTAGGCACCGGAGTATGTCGCGAGACCACGGGCGCGGGATAGCACAAGACGGTCGATGGTGTCGGCGAATCGCATCCGCGCCGGGAGGTCGACTAGCGCCGCCTCGTCGGCGGTCATCGGGATCCCCCACTTCGGTGTGCCAACGTCATCTGGCGACCCAATTAGGGCCATTACGGTGCCACGGTCGGCCTGAAGCCCGAATGCGGCCCGCTGCGTCATGGCTTCAGCAACACCAGCCGGCTCTGTTGCGGTCGCAGAGGTTGCAGGGATCGGTGCTGGGGCCCAGACAAGAATCGCCGCGATCGCGGCGACTACTGCCCGCGAATGGCGCCACCGGTTGCGCATGGCGAACCCCCCGATTGTCGAATCTGTCCTAGACTTTTCAGTATGACTAAGCTGTCAACTTCCCATTGTCAGTCCGACCTGTTTTGGGAAACCCGGCAGGGACGTCGGCGCCCCGCCCGGCTTCGTCGCAGATGCTAAAAGTCAAAGCGACCGGATGCTCTAAGGCGGGCTTGGTTCGCCTGTTTCGATCCGGTAGCCGACGCCGCGGACGGCGAGGATTTCTGGGCCTCCAGCGGCTTCGACCTTCGAGCGCAACCGAGCCAGGTGCGGCTTGAGCCAGAGCAGGTCTGGGTCGGCTTCTGCCGGCCAGCCGGCACGGGCGAGCTGGAGATGCGGGACGAGGTCGCCGCCGGCGCGGACCAGCGCCTCCAACAAACGAAACTCGGTCGGCGTCAGCTGGAGCGACTTCTCGCCGACGCGGGCGTCGTGCCGCCCCGGATCGAGCGTGAGATCGCCGGCGACTACCGGCCCGGACGAGGGACCGCCCACAGCTCGGTCGGCACGCCGCATGACCGCCGCGATTCGGGCCAGCAGCTCGGCCTTGCCGAACGGCTTCACGAGATAGTCGTCCGCGCCGATGCCGAGTGCCTTGACCTTGGCCGCCTCCGCGCTCTCCCCGGAGACGACGAGGATCGGTGCCGAGCCCGCCGCCCGCATCTGGCCCGCAACCGTGAACCCGTCCGGGCCCGGCATCGCGAGATCGAGGAGCACGAGGTCCGGCAGCTCCTCGCGGAACCGCTTCACGGCCGTCAGGCCGTCATAGGCGGTGATGACCTGGTGGCCCTCGGTGCCGACGAGCGCGGTGATCGCCCCGACCATCGCCGGGTCGTCGTCCACAACCAGGATTCGCAGCGGCCGCTGACTCATACGGCCACGACCGCCGGCAGCGCGACGACGAACCTCGTCCCGGTCGGCTCGGCCGGCTCGCACCACAGCCGAGCCCCCATCGACTCGCCGAGCCGCTTCGCCGCGTACAGCCCGATCCCCGAGCCGCGCGCCGTCTGCGTGTCCCGCCGCGCGTACGGCTCGAAGATCCGGTGCCGCCATTCCTCGGGGATGCCCGGGCCCTCGTCCGCCACCGCCAGCCGCACCACTCCCTCCACGAGCCGCCAGTCGATCGAGATCGACGTGTCCGGCGGAGCGTACTTCACGGCGTTCTCGACGAGGTGCTCGACGATCTGCCGCAGCCGCGGCGGATCGGCGATGACCTGGAGCCGGACGGACGGCCGAACCTCGAGCCGATGATGGTGGAGGAGGGGAGCGAGGCCCGCCACCACGTCGGCGACCAAGCCTCCGACGTCGGTCGGCTGGAGCGACGGCGGCTGGTCGGGCACGATCCGGACCGAGGCCAGGATCGAGTCGACCAGGCGATCGAGCCGCTCGATCTGCTCGAGCGTCCCGCGATGCCAGTCGGCGCGCTGGGCCCGACGCGCAGGATCGCGCGACTCTCGACCCTCGAGCGGCGGATCCTCGGCCAGCAGGTCCGCATACGCCCGGACGACCGCCAGCGGCGTCCGCAGCTCGTGGGTGACGAGGGCGATCAGCTCGCTTCGAGCCTGGTCGATCGCCTGGAGCTCCATCGCGAGGGCCTCGGCCTCGCGTTGCTGCCGCCCCTTCTCGACGATCCCCGCGAGCAGGTCGGCGATCGCTCGGAGCTGGGCGACGTCGACGTCGGTGAACTCCCGACGCCGTTCGGTCTGGACGTTGAGCACGCCGACGGTCTGGTCGTGCCAGCTCAGCGGGACCGACAGCATCGAGGCGACGAACCGCTTCTGGTCGATGCCCCGGACCCAGAGGAAGCGCGGGTCCTTGGCGACCTCGAGGATGACGAGCGGCTCGCGCGTCGCCGCGACGCGCCCCGTGACGCCCTCGCCGTACGGCACGCGCGCCCGCCCGATCTGGTACCGATCGAGGCCGTTCGTCGCTGCGAGCGTCAGGTACGCTCCGTCCCGATCGAGGAGGTAGAGCGAGGAGACGTCCGCGTGGAGCGCGTCCCGGGTGCCGTCGACGACCGTCTCCAGCAGCTCGTCCCACGTCCGCGCGGTGGTCGCGAGGCGGGCGACCTGGTGGAGGAAGCGAAGCTGCTCGAGCTGGGAGGCGCCGCTCTCGGGGAGCGCGTCGGTCGTAGCCACGGGATTCACGATACAAGCGTAGGGACCGAACGGCGGCCGAAAGGTTGCGGCGGGGTCGCGGCAAGGTGACGACTGGCCGCCGCAAGCCGACCCCGAACGCCGCAGTCCGGGCCGAGCCGACCGGGATCGGCAGCTCCGGTGCGCGCGACCCGCTCGCCCGCGAGGTCAAGCTCCTCGGGTCGCTCCTCGGGCAGGTGATCGTCGAGCAGGCCGGCCTCGACTTGTTCGAGGAGGTGGAGCGGATCCGGCGCGCCGCGATCGCCGCCCGGCAGGGCGAGGATCCCTCGGCAGCCGATGGCCTCGACGCCGCCTTCACCGCGCTCGACGTCGAGCACGTCGAGGCGGTCGTTCGGGCGTTCAGCCTCTACTTCCAGCTCGTCAACCTCGCCGAGGAGCGGCACCGGGTCCGCACGATCGCCCGGCGACGGCGAGCCGCCAGGGGATCGACGGTCGACGACTCGATCGCCGGCGCCGTAGCGACGCTGCGCCGCAGCGGGCCCGCCCGGGACCTCGACGCCCTGGTTGCGCGCCTCTCGATCGCCCCGGTCCTCACCGCCCATCCGACCGAGGCGCGGCGCCGAACCCTCCTCCTCGCCCTCCGCCGCTGCGCCGGGCTGCTCGAACGCCTCGACGACCCGCGCCTCACGCCCGAAGAAGACGCCGACATCCGCCGCCGGCTCCGCGAGGAGGTCAGCCTCCTGTGGCGGACTGCCGAGCTCCGCGCCGACGCCCCGACACCGCTCGACGAGGTCCGGACCGCGCTCGTCTTCTTCGACGAGACGCTGTTCAGCCTCGTCCCGCGCGTCTACCGGGCGCTCGACATGGCGCTCGACAGGGATGCGGCCAAGGGGGCCGGTGGCCGGCCGGTCGGTCCTGCGGGCGACACGGGGCGATCCGGGACGCGGCCCCCGCGTGTTCCGGCGTTCCTGCGCTGGGGCTCGTGGATCGGCGGCGACCGCGACGGCAACCCCAGCGTCACCGCGGACCTGACCGAGCGAACGCTCCGGATCCACGCCGACCACGTCCTCCGCGGCCACGAGGCCGTCGCGACGCGGCTCATGCAGACGGTCGCGGCGCACCTGCCGGGGGGCGTGGGGCGGGCGGTCGCGTCGCGGCTGGGGCGCGACGCGGAGGAACTGCCGGAGACCGACCGCATGCTCCGGCGACGTTTCCCCGACGAGCCTTATCGACGCCGGTTCGGGTTCATTGCCGAGCGGCTCCGGCGCACCCGGGCCCATCTGACCGGCGTAGCCGCGCCGACGGCCGGACGGTACGAGTCGCCAGACGAGGTGATTGCCGAGATCGACGAGCTGCAGGCGGCGCTGGACGCGGACGGGCTGGCTCGCGTCGCATGGGGCGAGGTCCAGGACTTCCGCTGGCAGGTCGAGACGTTCGGGTTCCACCTCGCCTCGCTCGAGATCCGCCAGCACGCGATGGTCCATCGTGCGGCCGTGGCGGCGCTGCGTGCCGGCGGGCCGGACGAGGACGAGGTCGCGCCGGGCGTCCCGCTTGGCGAGGTCCTCGCGACGTTCGACGCGATCCATGCGCTCCAGGCACGGTTCGGGGACGCGGCCGCTCACCGGTTCGTCGTGAGCTTCACGGCCGCGGCCTCGGATGCGACTAACGTCCTGCACCTTGCCCGCGTCGCCGCGGAGCGGGCGGGCACGGACCCGCCGGTCCTCGACGTCGTGCCGCTGTTCGAGTCCGCCGACGCGCTCGAGTCGGCCGGCACGATTCTCGACTCGCTCCTCGCCGATCCCGACTACCACGACCACCTCGAGACCCGGGGCAATCGCCAGGAGGTGATGCTCGGTTACTCGGATTCGAACAAGGAATCCGGGTTCCTCGCCGCGAACTGGCTTCTTCACCGGGCCCAGGCGTCGCTCGTGGCGGCGGCGCGGCACCGGGGCGTCGAGCTGACGCTCTTCCACGGCCGCGGCGGGGCCATCGGCCGCGGCGGCGGCCCGACCCATCGGGCGATTCGCGGCCAGGCCCCCGGTTCGGTCGACGGTCGGCTGAAGCTGACTGAGCAGGGCGAGGTCGTCACGGCGCGCTACGCCAACCCGGAGATCGCCCGCCGGGAGCTCGAGCTGCTGACGGGCGCGGTCCTGCTGGCGTCGACCCCCGAGCACGACGCCGCCCTCACGGCGGCGGTCGACGAGGGGACGCCCGTCCTCGACGAGCTGGCGACCGATGCCCGCGAGGCATATCGGGCACTCGTCTACGACGATCCGGGGTTCGCGGCCTTCTTCCGCTCGGTCACCCCGATCGCCGAGATCTCCGGCCTCCGCCTGGGTTCGCGGCCGGCAGCCCGCGGCCGCGGCGGCGCCGGGCCCGCCGGGCCCGCCGACGCCAACGCCCCGCCAATCGACGACCTCCGGGCGATCCCGTGGGTGTTCGCGTGGTCCCAGTCGCGGATCGAGCTGCCGGGCTGGTACGGCCTTGGCTCGGCGCTCGAGGCGTACCGCACGCGGCACGGCGAGGCGGGTCTCGATCGGGTAGCGTCGCTGTACCGGGGCTGGCCGTTCCTCGCCAGCGTCCTCGACAACGCCGAGCTGAGCCTCGCCCGTGCGGACATGGGCGTCGCCCGCCGGTACGCCGCGCTCGCGACCGCCGCCGGCGACGACCGACGCTGGCGGGCGATCGAGGCCGAACACGCGCGGACCGTTCGGTTGCTCCTCCGGGTCACCGGCCGCGACCGGCTGCTCGACGGCAGCCCGGTCCTCCAGCGTGCGATCTCGCTCCGGAACCCCTACGTCGACTCGCTGTCCGGCATCCAGGTCCGCATTCTCGGCCATCTCCGGCGACGCGACGAGGACGACCCGGAGCGTGACCGCCTCCTTCGTCTCGTCCAGCTGACCGTCAACGGCGTGGCGGCGGGCCTCCAGTCGACGGGCTGAGCCGGGCGACGAGGGCATCGGCGAGGCGGTCGTAGTCGGACGGCTCGTTGTAGAGCTGGGCGGAGATCCGGACAAGGGTGGCCTGCGGGCCACCCGAGATCCGCCCGGCGAGGACCGGCCACGCCCCGACGGGCACCTCGATCCGGTCGTCCTCAGCGAGGGCCTTGGTGAGCGCGAGCGCCGCCTCGTCCGATGGAGTCACGGGCAGAACGAGCGCCGCCATCGACCCGAGCATCGCCTCGGGCGCCGGCGGCTCGACGGCGAGAGCCTCACAGAGGCGCCGCCGGGCAGTCACCGCCAGCTCGTGGTTCGCCGCCTGGATCGCCGGCCACCCGCCGCCGTCGGGGGCGAGGCCGGCGACGAGCGCCACGGCGTCGGCGGCGGCGAGGTACGGCGTCGGATCCACGGTGCCGGGCCAGTCGAACTCGACTCGGAATCGGGATCGCAGGCCGGCCTCAACCCGCGGGTCGTTCGCCCCGTGCGACACGACGAGCGGATGAATCGCGTCGCGGCGATCCTCGCGAACCCAGAGCAGCGCCGCGCCCTTCGGCCCGCACAGCCACTTGTGGCCGTTGCCGGTCCAGTACGCCGCGCCGAGCCGGCCGACCTCGGCTGGGACCATCCCCGGCGCGTGGGCCGCGTCGACGATCGCGTCGATCCCACGGCGATCGAGCTCGCGGACGATCTCCGCGATCGGGAAGACGATCCCGGTCGGGCTCGTGACGTGGCTGATCAGCGCGAGCCGCGTGCGGTCCGTGACCGCGGACAGCACCGCCTCGACGACCAGACCCGGGTCGGCGACCGGGAACGGCACGCGCGCGACGACCATCCGGGCGCCGTCCCGTCGCGCCGCTGCCGCGAGAGAGTTGAGGGTCGCGTTGTATTCGTGATCGGTCGTCAGCAGCTCGTCGCCGGGCCCGAACCGAAGCGAACCGAGGACCGTCCCCACCGCCGTCGTCGCGTTCGGGACGAACGCGATTCCCTCCGGGTCGGCGCCGAGGAACTCCCCCAGCGTCGTCCGTGCCGCGTCGAGATGGCCTTCAAGCTCGCGGCTGAAGAACCGAACCGGATCGGCCTCGATCCGCTCGCGCCACGCCGCCTGAGCCGCGAGGACGGGCTCCGGGCAGGCTCCAAACGATCCGTGGTTGAGGAAGGTGACGGTCGGGTCGAGAGGCCAAGGGCCGGTGGTCCGCACGATCAGCCGTGCGGCTTGCCCCGGGCCAGTGTCAACGTCTCGCCGTGGGCGGCGATGACCCGCTCGCCGCCGCCGACCGGGAACCAGTGGGCACGCCCCTCGCCCGCGACCCGCCATAAACCGTCGGCGCCGTCCGTCGAGATGATGCCGGTTCGCTCGTCGAGCCCCAGCCGCCCGAAGCCGGCGGCCTCAAGCTCGTCGATCGCCGTCGCCCAGGCCCCGAGATTGGACTCGAACATCGCGAAATGGGGCACGACGATGAGCCCCGACACGAGGCCGAGGCCTGCCTGCCAGCCGCCCGGCGTCCACGTCCGGCCGGCGAGGCCCATCGCGCCCGCGCTCGCGCCGGCGACGACCGCGCCCCGCCCATGGGCGGCGAGAATCGAACGCCACGCCAGCGTCCCCTCGAGGATCGCCGGCACGAGATCGGGATGGCCTCCCGGCAGGTAGACAAGGTCGGCGGCAGCCAGTCGAGCGGCGAGCGCCGCCTCCTCCGCGGTATCGCGATCGACGACGAGCGCCGCCTCCACCTGGGCCGGGATGCCGGCCCGCGCGGCCGCTCGTTTCAGCGCCGCGATGCCATGGTTGGCCGAGGCGGTCGGCCGCTCCCGGGCGGCGGCCACCGGCACGACGACGATCCGGAGGGCAGCGTCGCGCGCGGGCTGCGCCCCCGCGACGAGCGCGTCGAGGAACGGCTCGTCGCCGGCCTCGAACTCGCCGCCACCGTGCAGGGCGACCCGACCCCGCAACGGCCCCTCGCCCGGTGTCGTCACGGCATGGTCACGTCGTGGCCCCGGTGCCGCGGAACTCGTCCTCGTCCGGGGTCACGTTTTTCATCCGCGGCTTCACCGGCCGCGGCGGACGGCCGAGCAGGCGGTCGATCCCATCGCGCACGTGGAAGTACGGGGCGAGCGCCATGAACAGCGCGACCGGCACGAGGATCCGCAGTCGGCCGCCAGAGGAAAGGATGGCCAGCGACAGCAGCCAGAGTGTCAGGAAGTAGGCAGTCGCCGCCCCGGCGGATGCGCCGCGCTGAACGAGGTGGCGGGTCGGGATCAACGCGAGGAACGCAAAGACGAGGATTGCGGCCAGGAAGGTCGGCTGGAGGAACGGCACGGGACGGATCATAGGGCCCGAACGCCCAGGGCCGTCGTGGTTCCATCGCCCGGACCACCGAACCGCGCCGCGAGAGCCGCGGATTACGATGCCGGCGAACCCATGATCACCCCTTCCGGTCGTTCGCCGCGCCTGTCGAAGGCCACCGCCTGGTTCGCCCGGTGGGGCCCGATCTTGCCGCTCCTCGCCGCCGAGTTCATCCTCTGGCTCGGCTTCGGGGCCCTGCTGCCGATCATGGCGCCGTACTTCAAAGAGCACGGCGTCCGGCTGGAGATGCTCGGGTTCGTCATCGCGGCGTGGCCGGCCGCGCGGCTCGTGGCGGAGCCCGCGTTCGGCTGGCTGGCCGACCGGACCGAACGCGTCCCGCTCATGGTCATCGGGCTTGTCGTCGCCGGCATCGCGCTGGGCCTGCCGCTGGTCTTCACCGGCCCGGTCGAGTTCCTCGTGCTGCGCGCCGTGGCCGGCTTGGCGACGGCGTTGTACGACCCCGCGGCGCGCGGCTTCCTCACCGATTCGACGCCCCCGGAACGTCGCGGCGAGGCATTCGGGCTGTACGGGTCGGCCCAGATGGGCGGGTTGCTGCTCGGGCCCGCGATCGGCGGGATCGGTGCGGAGGTCTTCGGAGGCCTGGCGTTCGTGTTCGTGTTCGGTGCCGGCGCGACGCTCCTCGCCGGGCTGGCCGTCGGCCTCTGGGTTCGCGAATCCGCCCAGGTCCTGCGGCACCGTCCCGGCTCCGCCGCGCCAGAGGTACCCACGCCGGACGTGCCCGCGGCTCCCCCGCCCGGTCACCGGGCGCCGCCGACCCTCCGCAATCGGTGGCTCGTCGCCGCCCTCGTGCTCAACGTCGGCGGCTACTTCGCCGGCGGCACGTACGAGGTCATCTGGAGCCTTTTCCTGCTCGACCGCGGCGCGACGATGGGGCTGGTCGGGCTGACGTTCGCGACCTTCGCGCTGCCCGTGCTCATCGTGTCGCCCTTCGCGGGTCGGATGGTCGACCGCCGGGGCAGCTACCCGTTCATCGTCGCCGGATCCCTGATGACGGCGACCGCCAGCGTCGTCTACCCGTTCGTGCCCGACCCGATCTGGGTCATCCCCATCCTCCTCGTCGAGGCGACGGGCATCGCCATCCTGAACCCGGCGCTCTACGCGGTCGTCGCCGCCGGCAGCCCGCGCGGCAGATCGTCGACTGCCCAGGGCCTGTTCGGCGCCTCCGGAACGCTCGGCACGATCGTCGCCTCGATCGCCACGGGCTACATCGCCGAGATCAACCTCAACTACCCGTTCTGGGTTGGCGCGGTGGTGATGTACGCGTGCCTGGCGCTCGGCCTGGCGATCGGTGGCCGGACGATCCGGCGGCTCACCCCGGCCGGGCGCGTAGGCGCGGCGGCGGCAGAGCCGGCGTGACGCGCGGACTGGGCCAGGTACTCATCGCAGGACCAGGGCGCCTACCACTCGCCCTCCTGGTAGTGCCGGTAGCCGAGCCGGCGGAGGTGGCGCAGCAGGTGGCGCGGCCAATCCTTCCTGGGAATCTCGCCGAAGTCGCGCATCCACTCGATCGCCTGCGGAGGCAGGTCCTCGCCCTTCTCCGCCCGGGCCTCGAGGTCGGCGTCGATCCAGGCCTCGATCCGCGCCCGCCACTCGGGGATCCGCGTCGCTGCAAGCTCCTGCCGGCCCTTCAGCCCGCGAAGACCCTCGGCGATCGCGTTGAGCTCCGCCTCGCGGGCCGCCTCCGCCTGGCGGGCGGCGATCCGTTCCCTGCGAACGCGCTCGTCCGGCGGCATCGGCGGCGCCTTCCCGCGAGCGTACAGGCCCGTCGCGAGCGCCCGCGCGGCATCGTCGCGCGACAGCTGGAGCGTCTCGTACGGGTCGTTGCCGAACTCGTCGAGCGAGCTCCCGTCGCGCCCGGTGTAGTGGAACTGTCGAGGTTCAGCACCGCGCGCGCCGCGGCGGAGCCAAAGGCCGGCTCCGACCGCGATAACGCCCGCGAGGACGATGAATGCAGCCGCGACCGGTGGGCTGCCGAGGGCCCCGAGCAGGGCTCCGCAAGCCGCCAGCAGCAGGCCGAGCAGGATGACGGCGCGATCCACGCCGGTCATCCTAGCGGGCGCGTGTAGCGCTCGGCGAGAACGTCAGCGGGCGCTCGCCCGTTTGACCGATCCGGGATGTCGCCCTAGAATGATTGGTCGCGGGGTGGAGCAGCGGCAGCTCGTCGGGCTCATAACCCGAAGGTCAAGGGTTCGAATCCCTTCCCCGCAACCAAGCCTTCATCCGAACCCCGGGTCCCGACCACCCGGGGTTCCTCCTTTTCCTGCGGACGGCAGCTCTAGGGACGGCAGCTCTAGGGACGGCAGCTCTAGTCGGTCGGCGGGCGGGCAGACGTGCGCGCCGCGCACCTACCGTCGGCTGGCCGCCCGGATGACGCAGGTTTCTTGCGCGGACTGCACGGCTCGCACCGTCGATGCGCCCAGCGCACGAAGGGCGCTCGTGCGGGAGGCCCAACCGCCGGAGTGTGCGCCACACGCAAGCCCGTTGGAGACCGCGATCGGAAGTCCCCCCACGCGGCGAACTAGTCCCAGCGGAACGTCACGGCGGCCAGGACGGTCGTGAGGCCGGCCCACGAGGCGAGCAGCACGATCGCGGGGGCAGGATCGCCGGCCATCCCGAGCGCCATCCGTAACAGCTCCGTCAGGGGCGCGGCCGGCAGGAACGATGCGAGGGCCGCGAGCTCGCGTGGCAACTCGCCGATCGGGATGATGATTCCGCCGAGCAGCAGGAACACGAGGAACAGGCCGTTCGCTAGCGCGAGCGTCGCGTCGGCGCGCAACCGGCCCGCCATCGCGAGGCCGAGCCCGGCGAACGCGACGGTCCCCAGCAGCAGCGCGATGATCGCCAGCCCGGGCGAGACGTTCGGTGCCGGCCGCCAGCCGAGGACGAACCACGCGATCGCGATGAGCAAGGCGATCTGGATCGTCTCCACGACGACGATCGTCATGACCTTCGCTCCGAGGAGACCCCATCGCGGCAGCGGCGATCCGCCGAGCCTCTTGAGGACGCCGTAGCGGCGCTCGTAGGCGGTCGCGATCCCGAGGTTGACGAGGCTCGTCGCGACGACGGCGAGGGCGATCGAGCCCGGAAGGAGGAAGTCCACCGCCGGGCCGGGCGTGCGCAGAACGTTGACCGAGGCGAAGAACTGCAGGACCGCCGCGGGGATGACGATCGTGACGAGGAGGTTCTCGCCGCGCCGGGAGAGGAGGCGTAGCTCCATCGCCGTCACCGCGAGCGTCGCGCGCAGCGCGGGCGCCGGTGCGCTCACTCGTGGCTCCTCGTGACGTCGCGATCGCCCGTCAGCTCGAGGTAGCGGTCCTCGAGCCCGGCGCCGGCTCGCAGCTCCGCGATCAGCGTGCCGTGCTCGGCCGCCCACGCCGCGACCGCGGCGACGAGCGCGGGATCCGGCACGACGCCGGTCATGACGACCGCCTCGCTCCCGGCCGCCTCGGCGGTGACCGACAGCCTCGGCCAGCGGGCCGCCAGGGCGCTCGTGAGGACCCCGGGGTCGATGAGTCGGGCGAAGCGGACGCGGAGCAGCGCGCGTCCACTCGCGGCGATTGCGCCGGGCGTTCCGAGGGCGACGATGCGGCCACGGTGGAGGATCGCCACGCGGTCGGCGAGCCGCTGGACGTCGGCGAGGTCGTGGGTCGTCAAGAGCACCGCGACGCCGTCCTCGCGGAGCCCCCGAATCAGGTCGCGGGTCACCGCCCGTGCCGACGGATCCATCCCGGCGGTCGGCTCGTCGAGGATCGCGAGGTCCGGCCGGCCGACGAGCGCGAGCGCGAGGCCGAGGCGCTGCCGCTCCCCGCCGGACAGCCGCCGGACGGGTGTCCGGGCGACGCTCGCCAACTCCACCACGCGGAGCAGCTCGTCCGGGTCGCGTGGCGTCGCGTGGAGCCGGGCGAAGAGCCGGAGGAGCTCCCGCGGCCGCATCCGCGGATCGATGCCCCCGCCCTGGAGCATCAGCCCGACCCGGGCCCGAAGCGCCCGGCCGCCGCGGGCCGGATCTGTCCCGAGAACCGATACGGAGCCCGAGTCGGCCTTCCGGTAGCCCTCGAGGATCTCGACCGTCGTCGTCTTACCCGCCCCGTTCGGTCCGAGGAGTGCGAACACTTCTCCCGCGCCCACCTGGAAGGCGACGCCGTCGAGGACCGTCCGCTCGCCATACCGCTTGACGAGCCCGTGGACGCGGACCGCCGGCGAGGCGCGGGCAGCGGCGGGCTGCGCCCCGGGCAGCTCGGGCGGCCCGTCCAGGCCGGGCGGCCCCGGCTGTTCGTCGGGGGGCGGGGCGGGGGCCGTCACGGCCTGATCGTCGCGTACTGGCGCTCGAACACGACCTCGCTCACCTCGCCGATCTGGATCGCCCGGAGGATGCCGTCCGCGTCGATGAAGTACGTCTGCGGCCGCGCCGCGACCCGGTATGCCGACTCGATCTTCTCATCCGGATCGAGGACCGTTGGCCAGGTCGCGCCGAACTGGGCCACGAAATCGCGCGCCGGCTCGGGCGGATCGTTCATCAGCACGCCGACGATCGCGAGCCGGTCGGGGGCATGCTCGGCCAGCTTGGCCTTGAACAGCGGGAACTCGTCCCGGCACGGGACACAGGACGGGCCCCAGAAGTTGACGATCACCGGCCGGCCCCGGAGATCGGCCAGGCGGAACGCGGCTCCATCGAGGGTCATCCCGACGATGTCGGGCGCGGGCTGGTCGCGGGCGATCGGCTGCGTATCGGCCGGCCCGGCTCCGGTCAGCCGGACGATCGCGATCACGAGCGCGGTCGCGGCCACGGCGACGACGAGCGCGAGGATGATCGGGCGGCGCGGCGTGACAGGGGCCTCGGCTACTCGCCCGCGGTGAGCGTTCCGGTCATGTTGGCGTGGAACGTGCAGAAGAACGTGTAGGTCCCAGCCGCGAGCCCCGGAACCTCGTCGAGGACCTGGCCCGGTCCGGTCACGTCCTCGCCGTTGTAGACGATTCCCGAGTCGTTCCGGATTGCGACGTCATGCGGCACGCCGCTGTCCTGGTTGTCGAACGCGATCGTGAACGGCTTGTCGGCCGGGGCGCTCACCTCGGCCAGGTTGAACTTCACGTCCTTCGCGACGAGCACGATGTCTCCCTCGAGCGCCGGTGGCGGCGAGCCGGGCGGGGCGCCGGACGCACCTGGGCCCTCGCCGCCCTCCCCGCCCACGGCCGTCGAGCCGCGGGGTGGCAGGATCCCGAGGTCGACGACGACGGCGAACACGACGAGGACCGCGAAGACCGTCAGGACCCGCTTCGGCCATTCGGGCGCGGACAGGCTCTCGAGATGGCCCGTCCGATCGGCCTCCACCCGGTTGACGTACTCGTGGCGGGCGTCGAACAGCCAGCCGACGAGGGTCACGATGAGGAACAGGATCCCGACCGGCAGCAGCCAGCCGCCGAAGACGAGCCCGAAGAAGAACACCATGAGCGCGAGCGACGCGAGGACCGGTCGGAACGACGGGCCGGGCAGGTGCACGCCCGGCGGCGGCGGGCCGTGGACGGCGGCCGGCAGGCGCTCGGCGTGGACGACGCGGTCATAGTCGGCGAGGGCTTCGCGACCCCAGTACAGGAGTGAGATCGCCACGCCGACGAGCCCGACCCAGATCCAGGAACCCCCGAAGACGAGCCCGAACAGCAGCAGGAACATGCCGATCGAGGCGACGATCGGGGCGAACGACGGGCCCGGCAGGTGGACGCCGGGGGGAGGAAGCGGCGTAACCCGTCGCCTGCCGCGTCGCGTCGGGCCGGCGGTCGCGAACTTCCTGATCGTCAGCAGGAGCCAGAGCACGACGAGCACGAAGAGCCCGACGGGAATGAGCGCGACAAGGGCTCCCCAGTCCGGGATGACGAACTGGGAGATGAAGTCGAGGATCGCGTTCCAGATGTCGTTCACGACGCCCTAGTCGTTGGGCGAGCCGGCGATGAGGACGTATGCCATCAGACCCATCGCGATCCCGAGCGCGGCGAGCATCGTCACCCCGGCGTAGTCGATGTGCCAGTGGCCCAGGTACGGCACGACCCAGTAGACCGCGCCGATCACGACGAACAGGATCCCGACGAAGATCGCGTTCCGCGGGTGCCGGAGCGGGTGCATCGCCTGCCTCGGGGCTACAGGATGTAGAGGGTCGAGAAGAGCGCGATCCAGACGACGTCGACGAAGTGCCAGTAGATCGATGTCGCCTCGACCGCGTCGTGGTGCCGGGCGCTGAACTGGCCCGCCATGCCGCGGTAGACAAGCACGGACAGCATGATCACGCCGCCGAAGACATGGGCGCCGTGGAACCCGGTCAGCGTGAAGAAGGTCGTCCCGAACACCCCGTCGGCGAGCCCGAAGCCAAGGGTCGTGTAGTCGTAGCCCTGGCCGATGAGGAAGGTGATGCCGAGGATCAGCGTGACCGCGATGTTTCGGAGGAAGCCCGTCCGGTTGTTCTCCCGGATCGCCCAGACCGCGAACTGGCAGGTGAACGAGCTGAGGACGAGGACGACCGTCAGCCCCAGCGCGAGCCACGGTTCGGCATGAAGGTGGTGGAACCGCTCCGAGAGCTCCTCGGTGACGGCCGGCGGGCCGGGCGGCCACGTGGGGGCCGTCGCCCGCACGTTGAAATAGGCGGCGAACAGCCCGGCGAAGAACATCACCTCCGAGGTGATGAACAGGATCATCCCGAGGACCGGGTTGCTGATTCCGCCCCGCTCGTCGTGGGCGAGCCCCGCGACCGGGCTGTGCTCGAGGGTCGCGAGGGCGTGGGCGTCGGCGCTCATCGTTGCCTCTTCGTGCGGCCGCCCCGGGCCGGTTGCGGCTCAGGCTCCGCGACCATCGTGCCGGGCGGCGACGCGGTGGCCGGCTCGTTCGGCACCGGCAGCACCGTCCCGTGGGTCAGGCCGTGGCGGAGATCGAACAACGGCCGCTCCGAGCGGATCTCGGGGAGGCGATCGAAGTTGTACGGCGGGGGCGGCGAGGTCGTCGCCCACTCCAGCGTGTTGCCCTCCCACGGATCGTCTCCGGCCACCGGCCCGCTCCGAAGCGAGAGGAACACGTTCCACAGGAACGGGACGGTGCTCGCCGCGATGAGGAAGCCGCCGATCGTCGCGGCGAGGTTCAGCTCGTTCCAGCCGGCCGTGCTCGCGTAGTCGGCGATCCGCCGGGGCATGCCCTGCAGTCCGAGGACGTGCATCGGGAAGAACGTCAGGTTGAAGCCGATGAACATCAGGACGAACTGGATCTTGCCAAGAGTCTCGTTGAGCATCCGGCCGGTCATCTTCGGGAACCAGTAGTAGACCCCCGCAAAGATCCCGAACACCGAGCCGCCGAAGAGGACGTAATGGAGATGGGCCACGACCCAGTACGTGTCGTGGAGCGCGAAGTCGACCGGCACCGCGGCGCTGAACGCCCCGTTGATGCCACCGATGAGGAACATGCTCAGGAAGCCCAGGGCAAAGAGGAGCGGAGTCGCCAGGGTCAGCTTCCCCCGCCACAGGGTGAAGATCCAGTTGAACATCTTCACCCCGGTCGGGACCGCGATGAGGAACGTCATCAGGCTGAAGAACGGCAGGTAGACCGCCCCGGTCGTGAACATGTGGTGGGCCCAGACGGAGAACCCGAGGGCCCCGATCCCCGCCGTCGCGAAGATGAACGCCTTGTAGCCGAACAGTGGCTTGCGCGCGAAGACCGGGAGGATCTCGCTGATCATCCCCATGGCGATCAGGATCATGATGTAGACCGCCGGGTGGGAGTAGAACCAGAAGACGTTCTGCCACAGGACCGCGTTGCCGCCGGTCGCCGGGTCGAAGAAGTGGCCGCCGTAGTTCCGGTCGATGAACAGCATGATCAGGGCGCTCGTGAGGACCGGCGTGGCCATGAGCACGAGGACCGCCGTCACGAGCGCCGTCCAGACGAGGATCGGCATCCGGAACAGCGTCATGCCGGGCGCCCGCATCTTGAAGATCGTGACGATGAAGTTGACGGCGCCAAGAATCGAAGCGGTGCCGATGAGCATGAGGCCGACCAGCCACAGGTCCTGCCCCGACCCGGTCGAGGCGAGGGGGCGGTCCTGGGCCAGCGGGCTGTAGGCCGTCCAGCCGGCGGACGCAGCCCCCCCGGTGAGGAAGCCCGAGCCCATGAGGATGCCGCCCAGCGGCAGCAGCCAGAACGACAGGGCATTGATCCGCGGGAACGCCATGTCGGGCGCGCCGATCTGGAGCGGGACGACATAGTTCGCGAAGCCGGCCAGCATCGGGATCACGAACAGGAACAGCATGAACGAGGCGTGCATCGTGAAGACCTGGTTGTACAGGCCCTCATCGGACACGAACTGCAGCCCCGGCACGGCGAGCTCCGCGCGAACGACCAGCGCGAGGACGCCGCCGAGGAAGAAGAAGACGAACGAGTTGACGATGTAGAGGATCCCGATCTTCTTGTGATCGGTCGTCGTCAGCCACTCGTAGAGCGCGCTCCGATACGCGGAGGCAACGGGCGTCAGCGCGGTGGTCGCCATCGGAGTTCCCTTACTCGACCGTCAAGGTGCCGGTCATGGTGGTGGGGTGGAACGTGCAGAAGAACGTGTACTCCCCCGCGGCGAGCGGCGGGACGTTGTCGATCGCCTTGCCCGGGCCGGTCACGTCCTCGCCGTTGAACACGATCCCGGAGGCGCTCCGGATTGAGACATCGTGGGGAATTCCCGCGTCCCGGTTGTCGAAGTCGATTGCGAACGGCTTGTCCGCGGGCGCATTCAGCGTCGCCTGGTCGAAGGCGATGCCGGACGCGACGAGACCAAGGATAACGGCCGGCGGCGGGGCGCTCCCCGACGGGCCGGGCGAGGCCTGCGCCTTGTCGATCTGCTGCTGGAGCCAGGCGTCGAACTCGGCGCCGCCGAGGGCGTGGACCTGGAACGTCATCGTCCGGTGGCCGACCCCGCAGAGCTCCGCGCATTGCCCGCCGAACGTCTGGCCGGCCTCGTTCTCATTCAGCCGGAAGTCGAACCGGTTGACCTGCCCCGGGACGACGTCGCGCTTGTAGAGAAAACGCGGGACGTAGAAGGCGTGGATCACGTCCGGGCTCTCGAGCTCGACCTGGACGTTCCGCCCCACCGGCACGCTCAGCCCGCCGCCCGGGCCATCGGGGATCACCTGGGTGAATACCTCGGTCACGCCGTCCTCGGCAAGGTAGACGAACTGCCAGCGGAACTGGCCCGCGACCGCCTTGACTCTCAGGTCCGGGTTCGCGGAGACGGTGTCGACGGTGTTGAGCGTCTGCCACGAGATGTAGAACAGCAACGCGACGATGATCGTCGGGATGAGCGTCCACGAGATCTCGGCGATGTTGTTGCCATGGGTCTGCGGCGGCAGCTCGTTGTCGCCCGGCTTGCGCCGGTCGCGAATGACGATCCAGATGATCAAGCCCTCGACGACGACGAAGATCGCAGCGGCGAAGTAGAAGACGATGTCGTAGAGGTTGCGGATCTCCTGGCCCTGGGATGTGGCCGCCGTGACCGGGAACATGCTGTCGAGCACGTGGCGGAACGCGCCCGCGACGTCGACCCGGAGCGCGAGGGCCAGGACCGCGAGGAGCAGCACGCCCAGGAGGACGACCCCGAGCGCGATCGCGCCGGGCGCGGGTCTCGACCGTGGGCGACTCGACATCGGGTGTCCTCGGTGATCTCGGCACCGCCCGGACCAGGCGAGCCGGAGGGGAGGTCGTCAGGGCGTCCGGCGGGACGGCCGGACCGTCGCCATGATACCCGGACGGCGTTTGGTTCGCGTGCCGAGGCACGGTCGGCGAGGCCGGTCGCCGGTTCAGGGGACAATGCCCGAATGGGCCGTCTCGGAAACCTTGCCGCCCCAGCTGCCGCGGTGCTGACCCTGGCCGCCGCCGCACCGGTCCGCGCCCACGGGACGGTGGACGTCGGCCCGCCGACCGTTGCGGCGCTCCTGTTCGGCTGGACGTTCGAGCCTATCGTTGCCATGCCGCTGCTCGGGGCCGGGCTGGCGTGGATCGCGGCCGTTCGGGCGGTCAACGCCGCGCACCCGGCGAACCCGGTCCCGCCCGTCCGGACCGCGGCGTTCCTCGGCGGACTGGTGGCAATCGCCGTCGCGCTGATGTCGGGGATCGAGCGGTACGACACCGTCCTCTTCTCGGCCCACATGGTCCAGCACATCCTCCTCACGCTGGTCGCGCCGCCATTGATCGCCCTGGGCGCCCCGATCACGTTGCTGCTCCGGGTCGCCCGGCCGGACGAGCGCCGGCGGTTGATCCTGCCGGTCCTGCACAGCCGAATTGTTCGGGCGCTGTCGTTCCCGGTCGTCGCCTGGGTCCTGTTCGCCGGCGTGATGTGGGCGACCCATTTCTCGCCGGTCTTCGACCAGGCCCTCGAGGACCCGTTCGTCCACGACCTCGAGCACGCGGCGTACCTCGGGGCCGGCCTCCTCTTCTGGTGGCCGGCGATCGGGCTCGACCCGACGCCGTGGCGGATGAGCCACCCGGTCCGGGCGCTCTACGTGTTCCTCCAGATGCCCCAGAACACATTCCTCGCGGTGGCGATCCTGTCGGCCTCGGCCCCGCTGTATCCGCACTACGCGACCCTCGTGCGGACGTGGGGGCCGACGCCCCTCGCCGATCAGCAGGCCGCGGCCGGGATCATGTGGTTCGTCGGGGACCTGTTGTTCCTCGCCGCGATCCTCGGGCTCGTCGCAGTGTGGATGCGGCACGAGGAGCGGACCACCGCGATCGCCGACCGGCGCGCGGACGCGCAACGCGCGGAGCTCACCGCCCGGGAGGCGCGCCTCGCCGATCGGCTGGCCGAGGAGCGGGGGAGTCGCGACGGGGCCTGAGGCCCGCACCTGGGGCAATGTGCGTGGCACGCACGTTCCAACACCTGGGCGCACCGAATCGGTCGCGCTTGTGCGTGACCCGCACGAAACGAGCAGAACGTGCGCCTGGCGCACGAGAACGACCGGAACGCGCCGTCGAACCGCCGGTACGTGCGCGTGGCGCAACCGCGAACGGGTCGCTCCTGTCCGCCCGGTCAGCCGGGGATCGGCGCCGCGAGGTACTCCCGGTAACGCTCCGGGTCGACGTTTCCGCCGCTCACGACCCCGACGATCGGTCCCTCGAGCCCCTCGAGCCCCGCCTCGGAGCCCCTGAACCGGAGCGCAGCGACGGCGAGTGCCCCTGACGGCTCGGCGACCAGGCGGCTCTCCTCGGCCGCGAGACGGACGCCGGCCGCGATCATCTCCTCCGTCACCGTGACGATCCCGTCGAGCAGGGCGGAGAGGTGCTCGAACGTCCGCCGGCCGAGCGCCGTGGCTCGCGTGCCGTCGGAGATCGTGCGACCGACGTCCTCGGCCGGCCAGGCCACGATCCGCCCGGCCGCGAGGGAATCGCGCGCATCCGCAGCGAGGGCCGGCTCCACGCCGACGATCCGCGCCTTCGGGGCGAGCGCCCGGACCGCGACGGCCACTCCGCTTGCCAGCCCGCCGCCGCCGATCGGGACAACGACCGCCGCGAGGTCCGGCAGGGCCTCGGCGATCTCGAGACCGACGGTGCCCTGCCCGGCGATGATCCGGTCGTCGTCGTATGGCGGGATGAGCGCGAGCCCGTCGCGCGCCGCCCGTTCCTCGGCGATCCGCTGCCGCGCGTCGCTCGACGGCTCGGCCCACACGATCTCCGCCCCGTCAGCGGCGACCCGGGCCGCCTTGATGGCTGGTGCGTCGGTCGGCATGACCACGACCGCGGGCGCGCCCAGCAGCCGCGCGGCCCTGGCGACCCCCTGGGCATGGTTGCCGGACGAGTAGGTGATGACGCCGCGGCGGCGTTCAGCATCGGTCAGCGAGGCGATCGCGACGTAGGCGCCGCGGATCTTGAACGCGCCGATCGGCTGGAGCGACTCGGCCTTGAGGAAGCGTCGGTCGGCGGCCGGACCGAACGGCACGAGCGGGGTCGTCGTGGCGACCCCCCGGAGAAGCGAGGCGGCCCGCCGGATGTCTTCGATGCCGACGAGTCCCGTGCTCGGGACGGGTCCCGTGCTCGGCGGAGCGTCGGTCACCGGGCGCCCCGCCCGATCTCGCGCTGGCAGTCGATGCAATGCGCGGCCCACGGCAGGGCTTCGAGGCGTTCGGGAGCGATCGGCCGGCCACACCGCTGGCAGGTGCCGAACGTCCCGTCGTCGACCCGGTCGAGCGCGGCCGCGACGAGCTCGAGCTGCTGCCGCGCCCGGTCGCGGAGGGCGAGGTCCCGCTGCTGCTCGAAGACCTGGCTGGCGGCTGCCGCCTGCGAGCCGTAGGTCATCGTGCCGGGCGGGTTCATCGTCTCCGCCACCTCGGCGTGCAGCCGGGAGCGTTCGGCGAGCAGGGCGGCGCGGGCGGATTCGACGTCCAGGGCGGGCACGCCGCGATCGTACGCCCGACGGCCCGAAGCCGAAACCGGGCAGGTCACCGTATCCTCGACGGACGAAACAGCGGAGGACTCATGGCGATCGAAATCGACCCGGTCTGTGGCATGGAGGTCGACACCGAGACGAGCGACCTCAAGATCGACCACGACGGCCGGACCTACTGGTTCTGCGGGCGGGGCTGCCTGCTCGAGTTCCGCGACGACCCCGAGAAGTACCTCGACCCGAGCTACCAGCCCTCGATGTAGGCCGGTAAGTCGCAGCTAAGCGGCGACTGGGAGACTGCTCGCAACGGCGGACACGCGACCGGGCACTCCGTGGAAGGGGTCGGCCGTCGTCTCAGGCCGGTGCCGGGAGCCGGGGAGGTCTTGCCGTGTCGTCGCTCCGCCCTCGCCTTGTGGCCTGCCTGCGCGTCATCGTCGCGCTGGCCCCGCTCGTTGCCGCCGCGATCATCGAGTCGGCCGGTCGGCGCTGGCCGATGCCCTGATTCGTCGACCGACTGTCGCGTTCCCGCAGGGTGAGACTCGGACTGTGGGCAGTACGTCGGGCAGGCCGCCTGAATGCGTCGTTAACCTCACGATCCGAGCAGCGACCGTCTGTCGTAACCCCGCAGCCCCACGGGGTGGGATCCTGGCGATGGATCCCTGGCCGAGTCTCACCGGCTGGGAATCCGACGATGGGCTGACCAACCGGTGTCCCCGCAGCTTGCCCACCGTGCCGGTCCGCCCGCTCAGGCCCGCCCGGCCGCTCAGGCCCGCCCGTCCGCTCAGGCCCGCCCATCCGCTCAGGCCCGCCCGCCCGCCACCCCGGTGTCGGAGCTGAGCCGCGTGGCGACGTAGACGGGCACCGCGGACAGGAGGATCACGACGATCGCCACGACGTTGACCGCAGGCGACGGGTCGCGGGAGAGGAGCTTGAGGATGTAGATCGGGAGCGTCTGGTCGCCGCCGGTCGTGAACGTGGTGACGATGACCTCGTCGAACGACAGCGCGAACGCCAGGAGGCCGCCCGCGAGCAATGCCGTTCGGATGACCGGGAACGTCACGAACCGGAACGTCTGCCACGTGTCCGCGCCGAGGTCCATCGACGCCTCCTCGATCGACCGCGCGGTCCGCCGCAGCCGGGCCAGGACGTTGTTGTAGACGATGACGACGCAGAACGTCGCGTGGCCGACGATGATCGTGAACAGGCTCAGGTCGATCCCGAACGTCCGGAACGTCGAGTTGAGCGCCATCCCGGTCACGATGCCCGGCAGGGCGATCGGCAGGATCACTGCGAACGAGACCGCCTCGCGGCCGAAGAACCGGTAGCGCTGGACGGCGAACGACAGGAGCGTCCCCAGGACGAGGGCGATGGCCGTCGCCCCGAGCCCGGCCTGGATCGAGGTCACCAGGGCGTCGATCGCCTCGGGGTCGGTCAGGGCCTGCTCCCACCAGCGGAGGCTAAGCCCGCGAATCGGCCAGGCGAGGGCGCGCGCCTCGCTGAACGCGTAGACGAAGATGATCGCGAGCGGCAGGTAGATGAAGGCGAGGCCCAACGCGGTCGCGACGCGAAGGCCGATCCGGGTGGCCCGGGACGCCGGCATCAGAGCGAGTCGAACGCGCCGAGCCGGCGGGCGACGGCGAGATAGACGAGCATGACGACGACCGGCACGACGGCGAACGCGGCGGCGAACGGCAGGTCGCCGGCCACGCCGACGTTGCTCTGGACGACGTTGCCGATGAACTGGACGCTCGACAGCTGGTTCGGGGCGATGTAGTCGCCCATCGTCAGCGAGAACGTGAAGATCGAGCCGGCGACGACGGCCGGGAACGCGAGCGGGAGGACGACCCGGCGGAACGTCGCCCAGCCCCGCGCGCCGAGGTCCCCGGATGCCTCGAGCAGCGAGGTCGGGATTCGCTCGAGGCCGGCGAAGATCGGCAGGATCATGTACGGCAGCCAGAGGTACGAGAAGCACAGCCAGAGCCGGATCTCGCCCTCGGTGAAGCCCGGCCCTTCGAGGCCGAGCGGCCGGAGGATCGCGTTCAGCGGGCCGGCGTCCTGGAGGATGATCCGCCACGCGAAGACCTTGACGAGGTAGCTGGACCAGAGCGGCATGAGGATCGTGACGACGAGCCAACCGCGTGTCCGCGGCGACGCGACGCGGGCCATGTAGTAGGCAATCGGGAACGCGATGAGCGCGTCGGTGATCGTGACCGCGGCCGCGATCCCGAGCGTCCGGACGGTGATCGTCCGGTAGACCTCTGTCGACGCGAGCCGTTCGAAGTTCTGGAGGCCGGGCTCGTAGACGACGGTTCCGGTGAACGGGTCGAGCCGCCAGAAGGAGTTGACGAAGAGGATCACGAGCGACCCGAGATAGGCCACCACGAGCCAGGCGATGGGGGCCGAGAGGAGCAGCCCCAGCTGGAGCCGTGGCCGCCGGTAGAGCGCGGACGCGAGCCGCCGGCCCGCGTCTCCGCGGGCCGGCGGGGTGTCAGGCGCGTAAGCCGGCAACCTCAACGGCGTTCAGCTACTCGCTCTCCGAGGTCCGAGGCGGAGCTGCGCGACGCCCTCGGCGCGAGGGATTTCAGCCCTTGATCTCGGTCCAGGCCTGGACCCACTCGGAGAAGTCCTTGCAGACGGGGCCCCGGGCGTCGCCGCACTCCTTCTGCGGAGTCGCCCAGTAGTAGACCTTGCTGAAGTACGTCTCGTCAGTGGCGTGGAAGGTGTCGCAGTGGCCGGTCGAGAGCTTCTCGGCCTCGGCGCAGCCGGCCGCCGAGACCGGCGCCTCGCCGAAGTACACCGTCGCCGCCGCGTTCGCGGCCGGCGAGATGATGTAGTTCATCCAGGCGTACATGCAGTTCGGGTTCTTCGCCTTCGACGAGATCATCCAGGTGTCGGACCAGCCCGTCGCGCCCTCCTTGGGGAGCGTCAGGTCGACCGGCACGCCGTCCGCGTCGAGCAGGTTCTTGATGACCTGCCAGGTCGTGCCCACCACCGAGTCGCCGGCCGCGAACGCGGCCTGCTCATCCGTGTACAGCGACCAGTACTTGCCGATGATCGTCTTCTGCTGCTTGAGCAGGTCGACGGCGGCCGTGAACTGCGCGTCGTCGAGCTCGTACGGGTTGGTGATCTTGAGCTCTGGCTTGGTCGCCATGAGGTAGACGGCCGCGTCCGCGATGTAGATCGGTGCGTCGTACGCCGTCACCTTGCCCTTGTACGGGGAGTTCGGGTCGAAGACGATGCCCCAGCTGTCGGGCGGAGTCGTCACGACGTCCGTCCGCCACAT
>DASYTG010000016.1:0-2266 GCA_036002525.1 Candidatus Limnocylindrales bacterium | reverse complement strand
TGGCTCCGGCGGTAGGACTCGAACCTACGACCAAGCGGTTAACAGCCGCCCGCTCTACCACTGAGCTACGCCGGAGCGAGGGCCGGCGGACCGCTGACGGACCACCGACGAGGGCGCCGTCGCGGCGCCGGTCGAGAGGATACCAGAGGTCCCGAACGGGCTGGACCGGCCGGAATTCGGTCGCGACAGGCATCGATCCTCTCTCGCCCATCCGGTGGGTGAACTGGAGGCCGAAGGGCCGGTTGGGGGCGCTCGTTCGCTTGTTCGCCCATCCGGTGGGTGAACCGGAGGCCGAAGGGCCGGGTGGGGGGCTCGTTCGCTCGTTCGCCCACCAGGTGGGTGAATCGGACATGAACCGGGGCGGGCGCCCCTACGGCGGGGTGATCTCGTGGACCGCCAACGCGCCACCCGCGTCGCCGACCGCGTCGATCGTGATGTTGTAGGTGAGCCCGGACGTCAGGCAGCCGAGCTCCAAGGAGCCGTTGCCGGGCGGCCCGTCGGCCTCGATCGCCGCACGGAACGAGATCGTCCCGTCGCCCAGCAGGCCCTTGACCGTCGGGAACGCCCGAACATGGACGCCGGTCGCATCGAGGCCGGCGAGCTCGTAGTTGACCTTGACCGTGGGACAGCTGTCCGGGACCGGCGTGTCGAGCAGGTTCGGGATGAGGCAGAACGACTGCGACCCGAACCCGATCGGGGCGCACCCGCCGCCGACCGGCGGCAAGGGCGGCACGAACCCGCCCGCACCCAGATGGAGGTACGGGGCGATCCCCTCCCCCAGCTTCCAATCAGGCTTTGTCACCGACCCGAGCGTCACGTCGAACACCTTGACCCCGGCCGCGGTCGTGAACGTCCCGATCGGGCTCACCGCCCCGCTGCCAGCGTCGCCGGCGACGACCTGGAAGTGATAGGTCGTCGCGGCCTCGACCGGCAGGTTCGCGACGAACACGGTCTCGCCGCCGACCGAGAGCGCGCCGATCGAGCTGGCACCGAGTGCGGCAACCGGCGAGGCAGACTCCGGCCAGTATCGGACGTCGACGGGCAGGGGTTGACTGACCGTGAACCCGACCAACGCGACGTTCGGTCTGTCGGAGTCGACGAACTTCACCGCCACCGTCGGACCCGCCGGTGGAGGGATCAGGATGATCTCCGGGGGCGCGTCGAAGACGCCCTCCTGACCACCCGGGCAGCTCGGCGGGGTCGGCGTGATCACGCAGACGAGCAGCCACGGGACGAGGATCGTGTCATCGACCGTCACGACCGGATCGAGCGGGTCGAGGACCGGGGTCAGGGGCGGACTGTCGCCGGACTCCGAGCCGCCGCTCGGCTCGGGGCCGCCCGACCCGCTCGCGGCGGGCGACGGCGTGGGCGCACCCGACGGGGTCGGACCTCCGCCGCCACCCGGGCCCGACGGCGGGATCGGCAGGACGTCGGGATCGTCGATCTCGGGCGGGACGCCGCCGGGCGGGAAGACCCAGGCGGCCGCGATCCGGCCGGCGAACGGCCCGTCGAGAGGGCTGCCGCCGTCGATGCCGGGGCCGCCGGCGCTGGCGATCTTGCGGCCGTCGACCGAGGCCGAGGTGAACGCGGTCGCGAACGAGTCGACGACCGACGCCGGCCACCAGTCGCCCTGGTAGCCCCACTGCGGTCGCCCGATCGGGTCGATGACGTAGTAGGCGGGCGGCGTCGCGCCGTCGCCCGGCCAGTACGCGTCGACGTAGATCGCATGCGTCCCGGTGAACGACTTCTGGAGGCGAAGCCCCTGCGGGATGTTGCCGTACACGCCCTGGATGACCGCGCCGTAGCCCTTGGAGAGGAGATCCTTGAGCTGGGCCGGCTTGATCAGGCCGGTGTGCGGGACGACGCCGTAGCCGGTCCAGAGGGCCTCGCTCAGGTCGTCGAGGCCGGTCCCGCCGGACTGGTCCGACTGGAGCGTCCGCAGGGTCTTGCCGTCGGTCACGATCCCCCAGCCGAGGCGGGCGAGCATCGCGCCCGACGCCAGCGTGCAGTTCGCGTTCGCGAACGGGCTGCCGTCGAACTGGGTGATCGGGGCGACGCGCGGGAAGCCCGACGGGTCGAGTGGGCTGACGGGCTCGTTGTCGAGCAGGTTCGCCGCGGCGAGGGCGAGGTCCGACGGCGGCAGGGTCGCGACCGGCTGGCCGGTCTGGTGAGTCAGGTCGAACTGGGACGGGCCGCCGGCCGCGCCGGGCGTGTCGGGGGCGGCGTCGGCGGTGAACTCCGGTGCCTCGGTGGCGGCCGAGATCGG
>DASYTG010000015.1:0-2170 GCA_036002525.1 Candidatus Limnocylindrales bacterium | reverse complement strand
GCACGATGAAGCGGTTCATCGTTTTCCTGGCGGTAGGTTGGGCGGCGCTCGCTCCTGCGTCGGCGCTGGCCGCGGTACCGGTGGTCTCGAGCTTCACGCCCACGTCGGGGCCGGTCGGGAAGAGCGTGACCGTGAGCGGCTCCGGCTTCAGCGGGGCGACGGCGGTCAGGTTCAACGGCACCGGCGCGAGCTTCAGCGTCACGAACGACAGCACGATCGCGACCTCGGTCCCGGGTGGGGCGACGACGGGCAAGCTCAGCGTGACGACACCCGGCGGGACCGGGACGAGCGCGACGAGCTTCAAGGTCAAGCCGACTCTCGAGAGCTTCGCACCCACCGGCGGTCCCGTCGGGACGAGCGTGACCATCAGCGGCTCGGCCTTCACCGGCGCGACCGCGGTCAGGTTCAACGGTGTCAGCGCCTCCTTCGGCAGCGTCGTGTACGGCTCGCTCAGCGCCACGGTGCCTGCCGGTGCGAGCACGGGGCCGATCAGCGTCACCACTCCCGGCGGCACGGGCACCAGCACGGCCTCCTTCACCGTCACGGTGCCGGCCGCCTCCGTGCTCGTCAGCCCCGGCTCCGGACCACCGGGTACGCCGGTCGCGGTCAGCGGCAGCGGCTTCGGCGCGGCCGAGGCGATCGACGTCTACTTCGACGCGACACCGCTCGCGCTCGCGGTCGCCGACGGCAACGGCGGCTTCGGCGGGATCGTGATCTTCGTGCCCGCGAACGCCGCACCGGGCCCGCACAAGGTGTCGGCGCTCGGCCGGGTCACCAGCCGCGCCGCCCAGACCGGCTTCGCGGTCACCGCCCCGCCCGCCCCGGTGACGACGCTCACGCCGAGCTCCGGGCCGCCCAAGAGCCGGCTCACGGTCGCCGGCAGCGGCTTCGGCCCCAACGAGTCGGTCGACCTCTACTTCGACACCACCGACCTGGCGCTCGTCAGCACGAACGGCAGCGGTGGCTTCTCGGGAATCAAGCTCGACGTCCCCGCCTCCGCCCTGCCGGGCGAGCACTGGGTCACCGCCTCCGGCCGGCAGAGCGGGCGCTCCGCGCAGACACAGTTCCTCGTCCGGACGAATTGGGCGAGCTTCCGCAACGGGTCCAACCACAGAGGCGTGAATGCGGTCGAGAACGTGCTCTCGCCCGCCACCGTCCCCGGGCTCGACCTCGACTGGAGCGTGCCGACAGGCGGCTTGGTGTCCTCCTCGCCGGCGGTCTCAAACGGGGTCGTCTACGTGGGCGGATACATCAATCTCAACGCCTACGATGCCGCGACCGGCGCACCCCTCTGGAGCGCGGCCACCGGCGACATCGTCGAGTCGTCGCCGGCGGTCGCAAACGGGATCGTCTACGTCGGCTCGATCGACTCGAAGCTCTACGCCTACAACGCCGCCACCGGAGCGCCGGTCTGGAACACGGCAACGAACGAGGGTGTTTCCTCCCCAGCGATCGCAAACGGAATCGTCTACCTGGGCTCGGGCGACGCGAAGCTGTACGCCTACAACGCGGCCACCGGAGCGCCCCTCTGGAGCGCGGCCACGGGCGACGCGATCGGCTCCTCCCCGGCGGTCGCAAACGGGATCGTCTACGTCGGCTCCGACGACCATAAGCTGTACGCCTTCAACGCCGCCAGCGGCGCCCCGCTCTGGAACGCGACCACCGGCAACGCCGTCGCCTCCTCACCCGCGGTCGCAAACGGAATCGTCTACGTCGCCTCCTACGACGGCAAGCTGTACGCCTACAACGCGACCAACGGCAACCCGCTCTGGAACGCGACGATCGGGGCTTTCGTCTACTCGTCGCCCGCGGTCGCGAACGGGGTCGTCTACATCGGCTCGGACGACAACAAGCTCCACGCCTTCAACGCGGCCAGCGGCACCCCGCTCTGGACAGCCACCACCGGCGGGCCTGTCCACTCATCGCCCGCCGTCGCGAACGGGGTCGTCTACGTCGGCTCCTACGACCGCAAGCTCTACGCCTTCAACGCCGCCAGCGGCGCCCCGCTCTGGAGCGCGACCACCGACGGCTTCGTCGGCTCCTCCCCCGCGGTCGCAAACGGGACCCTATACGTCAGCTCTGCCGATGGGTCGGCCGGCAAGCTCTGGGCCTACGACCTCACCGCACCACCCATCCCAATCGGACGCCCCGACCCAGCCCGGCTCGTGCC
>DASYTG010000014.1:0-20300 GCA_036002525.1 Candidatus Limnocylindrales bacterium | reverse complement strand
GCGGTCGCCGCCCTGGCCGAGGCAGCCCTCGGGCGGACCGGCCCGGGCTAGCGGTCGAGGGCTGGCGCCAGCCGGACCAGCTCCGGGTCGACGCCGAAGACGTCCCGAATCCGCTGCGCCGAGAGGACATCGGACGGCGCTCCGTCGGCGACGATCTCGCCGCGGTCGAGGAGGATCAACCGGGGGAAGAAGTAGGCCGCCAGGCCCAGGTCGTGGAGGACCGCGAGGATCGTCGTCCCGTCGCGCTCGTTCAGGTCGACAAGCAGGTCCATCGCGCCGACCTGGTGTCGCAGGTCGAGGTGGACCGTCGGCTCGTCGAGCAGGAGGACCGGCGCGGCCTGGGCGACGGCGAGGGCGAGGAGGACGAGCTGGCGCTCTCCGAGCGAGAGCTCGCGCGCGTCGCGCCCGAGGAGGTGACCCACTCCCACGCGCTCGATCGCCGCCGCGATGGCCGCCCGGTCGGCCGGCCGGGGGCCGCGGAACGGATCCTCGTGGGGTAGCCGGCCGAGTCCGACGACCTCCTCCACGGTCGTCGCGAACGGGAGCACCGCCTGCTGCGGGACGACGGCGAGCCGGCGGGCGATCGCGGCCCGGTCCAGGAGCGAGAGCGGGGTGCCGTCGAGCTCGACGGTGCCGCGGGCGGGCCGGACGACGCCGGCGAGGACGCGCAACAGCGTCGATTTGCCGGCGCCGTTCGGCCCGACGAGCGCGACCCGCTCGCCGCGGGCGATCGTCAGCGAGGCGTCGCGCAGGGCCGTCCGGCCGCGGTAGTCGGCCGTGATTCCGTCGAGGCGGATCACAGCTCGTAGCCCGTCCGGGTGCGGCGCAGGAGGACGAGAAAGAACGGCGCGCCGATGACCGCGGTCACGACCCCCACCGGGATCTCCCCGAGCAGTCGCGCCGCGAGATCGGCCGCCGTCAGGAGGCTCGCCCCGAATAGCGCCGACAGTGGGATCACGAGCCTGGCGTTCGGACCCACGAGCAACCGGACGACGTGCGGGACCACCAGGCCGACGAACCCGATGAGGCCGCTGATCGCGACCGCGGCCGCCGTGATGAGCGAGCCGAGGGCGAGGAGGATCGCCCGCTCGCGCCGGACGTCGACCCCGAGGTGGACAGCGGCCTCCTCGCCGAGGAGCAGCCCGTTCAGCACACGGGCACGCGCGGCAATGGCGATCGCCGGCAGGAGCACGAGCGGCGCCGCCGCGGCCAGGCGCAGCCACGATGCGGAGTCGAAGCCGCCCAGCAGGTAGGCGAAGATCTGGCGCAGTCCCGCCCCCGACAGGTACATCGCCATCGCGAGGCCCGCCGCGAGCAGCGAACCGACCGCGTACCCGGTCAGCAGCAGCCCGGTCAGCGGCGACATCCCGCCGATCCGCGAGAGGCGGTAGACGGTAAACACGGCGACGAGCGCCCCTACGAACGCGAGCCCGTGGAGGAGCCCGAACTCGAGGACCAGGACGCGCACCGGGATCAGCACGGCAACCGCGGCGCCGAGCGCGGCCCCGGACGCGGTGCCGAGCACGTACGGGTCCGCGAGCGGGTTGCGGAGCAGGCCCTGGAACGTTGCCCCGGCGACGGCCAGGCCAAGCCCCACGAGCATCGCGCTTAGCACACGGGGGAGCCGCAGGTCGAACACGATCGTCTCCGCGGCCGGGCTCCACGTCCGGGCGAGATCGAAACCGAGCAGGCGATGGAGGAGGATCGCGATCGTATCGCCGGGCGCGACGGAGACGGCGCCGAATGCGACTCCCGCGACGAGTGAGATGGCGAGCGCAATGAGGCCGATCGTGGCCAGCACGACCGGGCGCCGACGCACGAGCGGCGGGCGAACGATCGAGCGGCCCTGAGCGATGGCCTCGCCGCGGGTCGTCACGTCAGCCGCCGGCCACCGACGCGGCGGCGGCAGCCGACGGCTCCGTCGACGCCCCGGGCAGATCGATGTCCGGGTGGATCGCCCGTGCGAGCTCGCGCAGGCCGTCGACGAGCCGCGGTCCCGGTCGGGTGATGATCGTGTCGTTGACCGGGACGATCTTGCCGTTTAGCACCGCGGCGATTCCGCCCCAGCCGGGTCGGCCTCGGACCTGGTCCGGCGTCGCAAACGGGCTGCCGAGGAGGATGATCTCCGGGTCGAATTCGACGATCTCCTCGAGCGAGATCTCGTAGCTGCTGTCGGTCAGGAGCGGCTCCGAGCCCGCGAGCCTCAGCATCTCGGCGTACACCGAGCCCTCGGCCGGCGTGTAGATCTTCGATGTCGCATCGATCTCGTAGAAGACCTTCGGCTTCGGAAGGCCGGCGGTCGCGGCCTCGACCTGGTCGAAGGCCGCACGCATCGACGCGGTGAGGTCGCGGGCGGCGGCGCCCTCGCCCGCTGCGTCGCCGATCAGCTCGATGTCGTGGAACGCGCCGTCGGTCGAGTCGGCGTAGAGGACGATCACCGGGATCCCCAGCCGGCGGAGCTGGGCGACGGCGTCCGGGTCGGTGAACCCGACCCCGCCTGCGACGACGAGCTCGGGGTCCGTGTCGACGATCTTCTCGACCTCGACCCCCTGGAATGTCGCGACGACCGGCAGGTCGTCGGCCTCGGGCGGCCAGGGGGTGATGTCCTCGACCTTCGCGACGACGCGGTCGCCCGCGCCAATTGCGAAGAGGACCTCGGTCGCGGCCGGGGTCAGCGACACGATGCGGCCGGGCTCGGCCGGGATCGCGACTTCCGTCTGTTCGTCGTCGGTGAGGGTGAGCGGGAATCCGGTGCTCGGCGCAGGCGTCGCGCTGGCAGCCGTCCCGGATGGCGGCGGGATCGAACTGCTGCCGGCCGGGCCGGTGCACGCGATGAGCGCGGCGAGGATCGTGAGAATAACGGGCGCGAGGGCGGCGTGACGGCGGCGATGAAACAGGGCGTCCACGGCGATCTCCGGAAGGAATCGGGGGAACGAGAGGTCCGGAAAGTGCGAGACCCCTCGCTTCGGACGTCGAAGGAGGGGCTTCAGCCGGTGGAACGCATTGGTGCCAACCCTTTCTCTCGAAGGTGGAGCTACCTCCGCGAGGTCGGCGACCGGACTTCCGTCGCTCGCGTCGAGCGGCGGTCACCGTAGCGGGACTGTGCCGGACTTCCACCGGCTTCGCGACCGCGCGGGTTTCTGTTGTCGGGGGAGCGTAGCACGAGTCAACCCGCGCGGGAACGCCGCGCCGGATTCCCACCCCATGCGACTGGGACAGGCGGCCAGGTCCCATCCATTGCCGGATTCCCACCCGGTGGGCGCGTGGCGACGAACAGGGGTTGGGCCGGAGTTGTGGGGCTGTCCGAGTCTCACCGCGCGGGAATTCGGCAGCAGCCAGGCCGCAGCGCGTGCCCCACGAACCTCCGATAAGCCGCCGATAAGGATCGTCTGGGACGATCCACGCCTCGCCCTCCTCCCGCCAGTGTCGCCGCCGGAGGAGGTACATCGTGGAGAAACGATGGCTGCTCCGCCTCGGCCCGCCGCTCGTCGCGGTCTTCGCGGCGAGCCTGCTCGCGTCGGCGTCGGCCGGGGCGATCGATCGTCCGTGGGACCCGCCCGAGTGCGGCGGGAACGCCGGCTCGTCCGGCGCCGCGGCCCTCCCCCATCCCGGTAACCCGGACCGCCTCTCCGGGGAGGCCTGGTTCCGGCTCGACCCGGTCCTCGACGCAAGCGGGACCCTCGCCGGGCAGCGGCTCGAGGTCGGGCGACACGGCGCCCCGGCCCGCCACATTGCGCTCCCACCCGAATCGTTCGCGGCGGGACCGTTCGGCCGCCTCGTCCTCGTCGGCGCGGACGACGGTCGCGTCTCGACGCTGCGGGCGATCGACACCGCGGCCTCCTGCGCCAGGCTCATCGCCCGTGAGCCGAGCGTCGTTCGGCGTGCCGTGATCGATCCGACCGGCGTCCAGGTGTACGAGTTCCGGGTGGACCGCGCGACGCGGACCGACCTCGGGGTCTGGCGGCGGCCCCTGGCGGGCGGCGCGGCCAGCCGGGTGCTCGCTGCCGCGGCTGCCGACGAGCGCTTCGGGCGGACGTACTCGACGGAGCTCGCCTGGAGCCTCGAGGGCGACCGGCTCGTCGTCCAGCAGTGCGGCTACACGAGCTGCCGGACGCGCCTGCTCGAGCCCGTGACCGGACGTGTCGCGACGATCGCGCGGCCAGAACTCGGGGAGCTCGTCGGGGCGGGCGACGGGCGTGTCGTCGTATACGCCGCCTGCCACGGGCTGCCCTGCCCGATCCTCTCCGTCGACCCATCGACCGGCCGCACTACCATCATTGCCACGACGGCCGGCCTCGCCCGGCTGGTCCCGACCGGCGACGGCCCGCGGCTCGTGCACGAAACCGGACCGGACACGGATCGCCACCTCCGCTCGGTCGACCTGGCCGGCGCCTCGGTGCTCACGGTGACTGCGCCGGCCGCCGACCTGCGGCTCGTTCCCGCGCCCACCCGCGCGCTCGCCGGCACGCGCATTCCGGCCGGCTGGATCCTGCTCGCGCCCGACGGGCGTCGCGTGGGCGGCAGCCGCGGCCCGGTCCTCGTCCGCCTGGTCGATGGCCTGGCCGTCACGCTCCGTGAGGTGACCCGATGAACGGTCCGCGGCGCCGCGCCCTCGCTGGCACCGTCCTCTTCGCCGCCGCCGTCGCCGGAGCCGTCCCGGCCGCCGCTCACGGCCCCGACCCGGTATTCAGTGGCCCGCTCTTTGCCCAGAACCAGGAGCTGCGCTTCCGCTGGAAGGCCGGCCAGGAGCCGCCGGCCGCGATGCAGCTGGCGATCAATGGCGGTGCCGGCGACGCGAACATCTCGCGCAACTCCCGCGCAGCTACCTTCACGTTCGATCCGGCCGGCACGAGCTGGATCAACTACGGCCTCGATGTCGGGTGCGGCGTGAACGGCCTCGCCTGCTTCAGCCGCGTCAACGCCCCGACCAGCTTCACGATGTCATTCCGGGAGAACGGCCACCGCTTCGACTGGGGCATCCTCCGCTGGTGCGAGATGACCGGCCGACCGGACGGCTGCTTCGATGCCCGGAACTCTGCCCTCGATGAGTTCGGCCACGTCGAGATCCTCACCCACCATGTGAACTTCGCCGATCAATCGGACTACACGGACGCCGTCGTCCAGACGATCCAGCGGGTCAAGCCGCAGGACGGCTACGACGCCCATGTCCTCGGACGGTGCGACGTCGCGTCGCTCCAGCGCAAGTACGACATGCCGAACATGGCGTCCAAGTACTCGACCTGCCTGGACCTGCGGACGAACCTGACGCTCTCCGGCCCGGACTGGGTGACCTACGGCGCGAACGTGCCGTTTACCGCAACGCTCACGGTCATCGACCTCGATGCCTACGAGCGGCTCGGGGGCAACCCGGTGTCGGCCAGGACCGTCACGATCCAGCGCCGGCTGCCAGGCGCCGCGACATGGTCGTCCGTCGGAGCGATGGTCGCGGCTGCGGCCGCGGGAACGTACACGTTCACGGCGCCATCGCAGACGACGACATACGAGTGGCGGGCGGTGTTCTCGAAGCCCGCCGGCGAGGGCCTCCGCGGCGACACATCACCGATCGTGTCGGTGACCGTGTCGTCCTGCCGCACTGCGCCGTGCCCACAGTCCGCCCAGCCCGATCTCCGGTGAACGTCGCCCGTCGGCTCGCCGTGCTGGCAATCGGAGCGCTGCTCGCGACCGTCGCGTGCGGCGCTCCGCCGTCGAAGACGTCTCCACCGCCCGCGTCGATCGACGCGACCGGCGAGCCGCCTCTGCCCCAACCGCCGATCGCGGTCCTGACGTTCGCCGGCGGCGAGCCCGTGGCCGGCGACCTGGGGACCTACACGTATCGCGGCACGGGCTCCGAGGCGCCCTGGCTGCCGGGTGAACCGGTCGCTGTCCCGCCGACAGGAGCGCTCGCCCAGGTTTTCCTCAGCGAGCCGCTGCCCATCGCGTCCTGGTGGGCCCGCGTAGCGCCGACCGGCCGGCAGCCGCGGCTGGGCGAGCCGCGCGAGATCGGAACGGGCGCCGGGCCCATCGCGTTCGAGCTGCCGACGGGCGCGTGGACCCTCGAGCTGAGCGTCCAGTTCGGCGACGGGATCGGCGACGCGACGTATTTCTGGGAGCTGGGCCAGGACTGACGAGCGCGGCCGGCGACGGGCGGGCGCGGCCGGCGACGGGCGGACGGCGGGAATGGCACACTCGGCCCCCGATGCCCCTCGACCGGCTGGCGAGCCGTCTCGCGGTCGTCTGCGAGCGCGGCGAGGGGGATCCCGGGGCTCTTGGTCGTCTACGGTCGCGAGAACGGCTGGCGCGAAATCGGCCGGCTCGACCTGCCCGGCGGGGCTGCGCCGGCCCAGGGAACGGTCACCTGGCTGCCCTGATCGAATCGCAGCGGGGCTGACGGGCGGCGGACGGCTGGCTCCGGGGACCCGGAGCCGGGCTCAGGTGCTCGGTACGGGCGGCGCCGAGAAGATCGAGACCTGCGCCTCTTCGGGCAGCATGACCCCCATGATCTTCTGGAGTGTCAGGAGATGGACGCAAGAGCCCCAGCTCTCGAAGTAGTGGCAGGTGCAGTGCCACGAACCGGCGTCGAGACTGACGTGATGGGTGTCGTTATCGCCCCGGAACGTCAGTGAGAGGCGGTCGATCGTGATCCGATCGAGCTCGCGTGCGTAGCGATTCGCCTTCTCGACCTTGCCGATCAGTGAGCTGTGCATCGCGGTCTAACCTCCGACCCCCGAAGGGGCATTTCGCAGGCCGCCGTCCGATCATGCACCTCGACCGGTGGGGGCGGTCGTGCTGACAGGGTACACCCCCGGCTCGGCCCGGTCACCCCCCGAACGACCCAACCGGCGACCGCCGATTGGCCACCGGCCGGACGATCGCCGCGGCACCACCGGGGGCCACGAGCGCGGGTCCTGGATCGAGCCACGCCTCGCGCCCGGCCGCCGTCAGGGCGCCCGGCCCACCCTCGAACCCGATCGTCCAGACGCCGCCGCCGAGGAGCTTCTGGCGCTTGATCCAGGCCCACTTGTAGGCGATCGCCCGATGGTCGTCGAAGTAGAGCTGGTACCAATGGACGGGACAGGTCGCGCAGGCCCGGGCCCGGTATCGGGTCCACGCCACCTGCTGGACGGGGTCGTATCGGATCCCGTGGGCGCGGGCGGTCGCGAGCGCGTACTGGTACTGCACGTCGAAGCCCCCGCCGATTGTTCGGGCGTTGAGAGCGCTGGTCGCCGTGGGCCAGGCGTGGCCGTAGAACGGGGCGCCGACGATGATCTCGTGCGGCTCGACCGACTTCAGGAGACCCTTCACCGTGTCGACCACGTCGTACCGACCACCGCCCATCGGCGCGGTCGAGCCGGCGACCTTCGACCAGGTACCCGAGTACTGGTACCCCATCAGGTAGACCGCGTCGGCCGCGTCCGGCCCGACGAGCGACGCGATGTCGTAGGAGCCGTGGTGGCCGACGACGGCGAAGGTCAGCTGGTAATCGGGCCGCCGGCTGTCGAGCTCCTTCCGGAGGCTTCGGACGAAGGCGGTGAACTCGGCCTTCCGTCCGGCCGGGACGGGCTCGAAGTCGACGTTGACGCCGTCGACACCGCGCCGGACGACCTCGGCCGCGACCTCCCGGGCGAGGCGCTCGCGCGCGGCGGCAGAGCCGAGCAACGCCGCCGTGAGCCTCGTCTGGCCGGGCGACCACGAGAACCGCTCGAGCGACATCACGACCTTCGTCCCGGTCGCATGGGCCTTCGCGATGAGCTCGTCCATCCGGGCCGAGTTCCAGGCCCGCCATCCACTGTCTTCGACAATCCGGCCGTTCCGGCCCGCCTCGAGGCTGAAGAAGACCACGGTCGAGACCACGTCCCAGTCCATCTCGTCGATCGCATACCGGATCTGGCCCACCGGCATGAAGGCCATCACCTCGCCGCTCATCCCCTTCGCCCAGAAGCCGAACTTCGCCGGGTCCCACGGCGTGTCCGCGGGGGTCGGGGCCGGCGAGGACGTCGGCCTCGCCGTCGGGCGCGGGGACGGCGAGGCCGTGGGCGTGGGGCTGGGCGGCAGGGTGGCGGCTGATGGCGCCGCGGTCGCGGCGGCCCCAGCGGTCGTCCCCGGAACGTTCCCGCCGGCGCCGGACCCGGGCCGCGGCGGTACCCAGGAGCCGCATCCGGCGACCAGGGTGACGGCGAGGAGGGCGCCCACGGCGCGCCGGGGAGCGGGCATGGGTGGCCGCCGGTCAGGGCGCGCTCGTGCCCTCCCGACCGTAGTCGTCCTCGAGCCGCTCGACGTCGTCGAGCTCCGGGGTCGAGATCTCGACGAGCTCGACCCGCTCGAGGGCCTCGAACCGGTGCTTCCGTCCCGGCGGGACGCGGCGGGTTCCGCCCGGCCCCAGGTCGATCGCCCGGATCGTCCCCGACTCGTCCTCGAGGTGGAGCCGCAGCAGGCCGCTGAGCACGAGCACCGCCTCGTCCTTCACCTTGTGCCGCTGGAGCGAGAGACGGCGGCCGGCGTCGATCGCGATGATCTTCCCGCAATACCGGTCGGTCAGGACCCAGATCAGCTCGTGGCCCCACGGCTTCTCGACGCGCCGCGGCGCCGTGGCCTGGTCGAGCGCGCCCGTCGCCGCCCTGTCCGTCACGAGCCGCGAACGAGGCTCTCGCCGGCGCCCAGCATCTTGTCTCGCGTCGCCTCGGACGTCGCCTCCGTGTAGACCCGCACCAGCGGCTCGGTCCCGGAGGTGCGGACGAGCAACCACGACCCGTCATCGACGAAGAACTTGAAGCCGTCGTTCGTCGTGAGCGGGACCGTCCGCGTGACCCGCTGTCCGGCGAGCCGCTCCGGGGCCTTCTCGCGGAGGTCGACGAGCAGCCGGCGCTTCACGCCGTCGTAGAGCGACCGGTCGACGTGGACATCGATCCGCCGGTACCACGACGGGCCGGCGACCTCGTGGAAGTGCTCGATCGCCTTCGACACCGGCCAGCGACCGGCCTTCTTCTCGCGCAGGAACAGGTCGAGAAGCAGGAGGTCGGCGTAGATCCCGTCTCGCTCGGGGAGGTGCATCCCGAACCCGAACCCGCCCGACTCCTCGCCGCCCATCATCGCCCCGGTCTCGATCATCTTCGGCCCGATGTACTTGAACCCGACGGAGGTCTCGTGGACGGGTATCCCGTAGCGCTCTCCGAGCCGGCCCGCCATCGACGTGTTGTTGACGCTGATGACGACCGGGTCGCGCCAGCCCCGATGCTCGGCCAGGTAGTACATCAGCAGGCCGGTCACCTCGAGCTGGTGGATGAACGTGCCCTTCTCGTCGGCCGCGCCGGCCCGGTCCGCGTCGCCGTCGAGCATCAGGCCGAGGTCGAAGCCGCCCTTCGCGAGCATCCCAAGGGCCTCGTCGATGTTCGGCCGGATCGGCTCGGGGTTCACGCCGCCGAAGTACGGGTTTCGCTCCTGGTGGATCTCCGTGACCCGGATCTTCCCGCCGCCGAGGAGCCGGCTGATCCAGCCCGCACCGGAGCCCCACATCGGCTCGACCAGGACGTGGATGTCGGCCGCCTTGAGCTCGTCGAGATCGAGGGTCCGGCGGACGAACCGCTCGTAGCCCAGGAACGGGTCGAACCGTTCCACGAGCCCGGCCGCCTCCGCGTCGGCGAACGGCCGCCGCTCGACCCTCGTGCCGCCGTTGACGGCGAGCCGCGCCTCGATGGCGGCCAGGATGTCCGGGCCGGCCGCGGATCCTGACGCCGACTTCACCTTGAAGCCGTTGTCCGTCCACGGGTTGTGGCTCGCGGTGATGACGATCCCGGCCGCCGCGCCGCGCTGGACGACCTCGTACGAGCTCATCTGGGTGGGGACGGCGCGCTCGGCGAAGGCCACCGGGATGTCGTAGCCGAAGAGGACCTCCGCGGCAGCCGCGGCAAAGTGCTCCGAGGCGAACCGGCGGTCGTAGGCGACGACGACGCCCTTCGACTGCTCGCCGGTGCCGAGGACGTAGTGGGCGACTCCGTCGGCGCAGCGGCGGACGTTGTCGAACGTGTAGTCGTCGGCGACCTTCGCCCGCCAGCCGTCGGTCCCGAACACGATGGTCGTCGGCGCGGGCGGTGTCACGGTTTGCGTCATACGCGCTGCGCTCCTGAGCACCGGGCGAGCAGGTCGTCGACCTGCGCCTCGAAGCGACGAGCGCCCCTCAGCAGGGCGAGCGTCTCGTAAGCGGTGATCGTAGCGTCCGCGCCGGGAACCGCGAGCAGGCGATCGCCCTGGCGCTCGACGACGAGGTCGTTCGCGGTCGTCTGAGCCGATTCGCCGGGCTGGAGGATCCGCGCATCGATATCGGGCATGCCGAGCGCACCGAGGAGCTCTCCCCAGCTACCGACGTCGCTCCAGCCCACGTCGAGGGCGCCCATCAGGACACGATGATCGCGTGCCGCGCTCTCCATGACGGCAACATCGATCGACATGGGCTGGAGCCGCTCGTACGCGCCGGCCAGCGCGATATCCGAGGTCAGCGCCGTGCCGATGACCATCATCAGCGGCGTGTATTTCTCGAGTGCCGCCCGGATCGTCCCGCGCCGCCAGGCGAACATCCCCGCGTTCCAGGCGATGCCCGGCAGGTTCATCAGCTCGCGCGCCCGGGCGTCGACGGGCTTCTCCTCGTAGGCCAGCAGGGGATAGGCGCGCAGGCCGTCGATCGTTCCACCGGCCATCGTGTCCGGGCGAAGGTAGCCGTAGTTCGTCGAGGGCCAGGTCGGCCGGGCGCCCAGCGTGACCAGCGGCTCGTCGATCCCGAGAGCGCCCGTTGCGAGCTTGCCTGTCGCAGTCTCGAGGACCCTGCGGAACGCGTCCTCGTCGCCGATCCAGTGATCGGCCGGGAGGACGAGCATGACCTCGTCGTCCGGCCGCTGGATCTTCGCCGTGGCGAGTGCCACGGCGGCCGCGGTGTTCTTGCCGAGTGGCTCGACGATCAGCTCGACATTCGGGACCTGCTCGCGGACGAGCTGCCCGTAGCGACGATCCGTGACGCAGAAGATGTCGCCGTCGTCGATGAGCGGCGCGACGCGGCGCACCGTCCGCTGGAGCAGCGACTCGTCGCCGAGCAGCGGGAGGAACGGCTTGGGATGGTCGGGACGGCTGAGAGGCCAGAGGCGTGTGCCCCCACCGCCCGCCAGGATCACGACGTACATGCCTGACCCATTCTAGGTGCCGGGCAACCGTGGGCAGGCTCCCGGACCCTGGTCATTCGGCGACGATGACGTACTTTCCTTCCCAGACGACCGCCCGGGTCGACTCGTGGTACCGGGTGAACCGGGTGCGGAACGCGTCGAGCCTCATGTACCGGTAGGGCCACGGGTCGGCGCTCCGCCGGCCCTTGATCCGGTATAGCGAGCCGGACACGTAGAAACCGTGGACGACCCTCGTCGACGGGTCACCCTCGATCATCGTCCCGCGGTACCCGACCACCGTCCAGGCGTGCGTGCCGCGATCGACGACGATGCCGACCGGGTGCCCGGTTCGATCGAGGGACTCGGCGATCGCGAGGATGGCCGCTGACTGGCGGTCGTACGACCGGTGGCGATAGTGGAGGTCCCCGGGCAGCCACAGGTCGAGGAACCGGGCCCACCCGCGCGCATCGTTGCCCCGGGTGGAGTACCGGTACTTGTTGAGCCGCCGGACGTGCCAGGCGAAGCGAGCCTGGGTCCTGTACGAACGATCGACGCGGCCCATCACGAGATTGACCATGGTCTGGGCGTTGGCCGGCACGCACCAGTAGCTCGTGTACTGGCGGACGATGGCGTACGGCCGGTAGAGGTTGCTGTCGATCCTGAGAAGCTGGGGCGCGGGTGTGGGCGCGGGTGTGGGCGCGGGTGTGGGCCCAGGTGTAGGCGCAGGCGTCGGGACGGCGGTGGGTACCGGGGTCTGGACGGCGGTGGGTACCGGGGTCTGGACGGCGGTGGGTACCGGGGTCGGGACGGCGGTGGGTACCGGGGTCGGCGTCGGGGTGAGGACCCGGGTGGCCGTCGGCTCAGGGCTCGGATCGCCCTCGGCGGCGAACGCCGGCCACGGGACGACCGCGCCGGCGATCAGCGCGATTGCGAGCGTGCGGGCGAGGCGTGCTGGGGCGACAGGCCGGTCCATCGACCGGATCGTCCCGAACGGCCCCGCTCCCGCGCGACGGGTCGATGGTCAGACACCGGCAAGCCGGTCGTCCGGGTTGCGCGGGTGCACCATCGCGGCGGCGCCGTGCCCGCCGCGAACCGTGGTCCAAGGATCAGTGGCGCAGACCGAGAATCGTACGTTTCAGCGCCAGATCGCGGCTTCTGGGGTTCGAAATTCGCACGGGCTTCCCGTTGACGGTGCGGAACTCCCATGCCTGCGCGGGCACTCGGCGTCGCGATGTCCGTCGCGGTCGTCGACTCGGGCGATCAACTCGTCGCGTTCGAGCGGATGGACGGGGCCGATCTCGTCGGGATCACGCTCGCCCGGGACAAGGCCTTCACGGCGCTCAACCGGATGCCAACCCGCGACCTCGGTCCGATCGTCCAGCCCGGGACCGAGTTCTACGGCTACGACTCGACCGCCGGCGGGCGGACGATCGTGTTCGCCGGGGGGATGCCGCTCGAGCGGAACGGGGTGCTTGTCGGCGCGCTCGGGGTGAGCGGCGGAGACGCGGAGCAGGACCAACGGGCAGTCGACGCTGGGGTCGCGGCCTTCGGGGCGGGCTGACCCGCCCGAATCACTGGACCCGCGGGTTGCACGCGTTGTCGGTCATCGAGCCGCCGCGAGGGCAGAGGATCGGAATGGCAACCTGCGTGCCGTCGGCGAGGATGAAAACGACGATCGCCGGGACATCCTCCGTGAGCGGCGCGACCGATGCGCCTGCCGGCGGCTGGCCCTTCTCGTGGAGCGACCGGCTCTTCACCAGCGCATGCCCCGGACGCATGTCGTCCAGCTCCCGGGCGGCCCGCAGGATGATGGCGGTGCAGCGGACGTCAGACAGCTCCAGGTCGGCGCAGCTCCGCTCGGCCCCCACGAACACGTTCGAGACGAGCACGTCGTAGCTCGCCTGGGGCGTGCCGCACGCCGCGACGACGAGGGCGATGGCAAGGCCGGCGAGCGCTCGTCCTGTCACGCGGATACTCCTGTCAGCGCCACGAGCTCGTCCGACCGGGCGGCGATGCCGGGGGCGACCGCGGCGCCGCTCTGTTGAAGAACATCCTCCGCCCCGATCGCCGCGGACTCTGCCTCGCCCTGGGCCCGCCGGATCAACAGGAGGAGCCGGTCGACCTCTCGCGGGGGTCCGGCGATGGCCTCGATCGTCTTCTCGACCTGGATCGTGTGCTGCCGAAGGTGCGATTCGAAGCGGCCGAGGCGGAAGCGGTTCGGCATCGTCCCGTCCCAGAACGCCGACTCCGACGCGAGCTCGTCGTCAGTCAGGCGCGCGAGCTCGAGCACGCCGTCGTGCACTCGCGTGTGCTCGGCCAGGATGGCATCGAGCGGGCCCATGAAGATCCGCTCGAACTCCGTCTCGGGCGTGCCCGCGAGACGCTCCCACGCGTCACCGGCGCGGGCGGGGGCGAGGCCGGCCGCCCGGCGCTCCGCGGCGTTCCGCTGGGCGACGAGGAAGCCGAGGTCCGCCCCGACGAGGTGCTCAAGGACGGTCCGGAGCGGCCACTCGCCCGCGGCCGGCACGGCGTCGAGGAGCGACTCCCCTGCCCCGTCGACGATCGACCACAACTCGCGCCAGGCGACGTGGTACCGGCCGACGAGCCTCGCCGCGCGCCCGATCGGTCGGCCGGCTTCTTCGCGGCGAGCCGCGACCTCGACCGCGAGGTCGGTCAGCTCCTCGAGCGTCCGAAAGAACGCGAAGCGGATGCCCTCCTCGTCGTACTGACCCCAGGCCCAGGGGCGTTCCAGGTCCGAGTCAGAGATCTGGCGAAGCGACCGGTCGAAGAGATCGACGGCCGCCGCGAGGTCGACGCTCAAGCGCTCAGCCGGCGGCCGCCACCGGCGATTCGGAGGTCCCGAGGCCGGCCTCGCTCCGGAGCAGGTCCGCCTTGTCGGTCCGTTCCCACGGCAGGTCGAGGTCCGGCCGGCCGAAATGCCCGTACGCCGCCGTCTGCCGGTAGATCGGCTGGCGGAGGTCGAGGGCCGAGATGATCGAGGCGGGCCGCAGGTCGAAGTTCCGCTCGATGAGCCCCTGGATGTCGGCGTCCGGGATCCTGCCGGTGCCGAACGAGTCGACCGACAGGCTGATCGGCCGGGCGATCCCGATCCCGTAGGCGACCTCGACCTCGAAGCGGTTGGCGATCCCGGCGGCGACGATGTTCTTCGCCACCCACCGGGCCGCGTACGCGGCGGACCGGTCGACCTTCGTCGGGTCCTTGCCGGAGAACGCGCCGCCGCCGTGGCGGGCCATTCCACCGTAGCTGTCGACGATGATCTTCCGGCCGGTCAGGCCGGCGTCGCCCATCGGGCCGCCGGTGACGAACCGGCCGGTGGGGTTGACGTGCATGATCGGGTCGACGTCGCGCAGCTCGTGGGGGATCGTCGGGAGGATGACGGCCTCGACGATGTCGCCGCGGAGCCGCTCGGCCCGGACGTCCGGGTCGTGCTGGGCGGAAACGACGACCGTTCGGACGCGGACGGGCACGCCGCGGTCGTATTCGACCGTGACCTGGGTCTTGCCATCGGGGCGGAGGTAGGGCAGCTGGCCGGACTTGCGGACCTCGGCGAGCCGGCGGGCCATCCGGTGGGCGAGGGCGATCGGGAGCGGCATGAGCTCGGGCGTCTCGCGGCAGGCGAAGCCGAACATCATCCCCTGGTCGCCGGCCCCCAACTCGTGAGCGGGGGCGGCATCGTCGCGGACCTCGAGGGCGGCGTCGACGCCCTGGGCGATGTCTGGCGACTGGCCCTTGACCGACACGAGTGTGCCGCAGGTCTGGTAGTCGAAGCCGTACTCGGCCTTCGTGTATCCGATGTCGCGGACCGTCTCGCGGACCACCGTCTGGAAGTCGATGTAGGTCCCGGTCGTGATCTCGCCGAGCACGAGCACGAGGCCGGTCGTGGTCGCCGTCTCGCACGCGACCCGGGCCTCGGGGTCCTCCCGGATGATCGCGTCCAGGATCGCGTCGGAGATCTGGTCGCACATCTTGTCCGGGTGCCCCTCGGTCACCGACTCGGACGTGAAGAGGTAGTGCTCGGCGTCGACGATGCTCATGCTGCTCCCGTCTGAAGATCGGTGGCAGGGTACCACGGGGTCCGGCGGGGTCCGGCCCGGGCGTCGCGACCCCGGCCGGGGCCGCTGGCCGCACCGGCTAGACTCGACGTTCCATGGCCATGCTCGATCGGCCCGTCGACCCGGCCCGCGCAGAGGCGCTCGACGCCGCCGATCCCCTTCGCGGGTTCCGGGCCCGATTCGCGATCCGCGATCCGGACCTCGTCTACCTCGACGGCAACTCGCTCGGCCGTCTGCCGCTGGCGACCGCCGAGCGGCTCCGGACCGTCGTCGACGAGGAGTGGGGCGGCGACCTCATCCGGGCGTGGGACAGCTGGCTCGACCTGCCGGTCCGCGTCGGCACGAGGCTCGCCTCGGCCGTGCTCGGAGCCCGGCCCGGTGAGGTGATCGTCTCCGATTCGACGACCGTCAACTTCTACAAGCTCGCGCTCGCAGCCCTCGAGGCACGCCCCGGTCGGCGCAGCGTCGTCACCGACCGGGCCAACTTTCCGACCGATCGGTATGTGCTCGAGGGCCTGGCGCGGAGCCGCGGCCTGAAGGTCCGCTGGATCGAATCGGATCCGGTCGACGGACCCACGACGGCCGACGTCGAGGCGGCTCTCGACGACGACGTCGCCGTCGTCACGCTCTCCCTGGTGAATTACCGGTCGGCCGCGATCGCCGACATGCCGGCCATCTCGTCCCTTGCCCGCGCCGCCGGCGCGTTCAGTCTGTGGGACCTGAGCCACGCCGCCGGTGCGCTCGAGATCGGGCTCCAGGAGAGCGGAGCGGACCTCGCCGTCGGCTGCACCTACAAGTACCTCAACGGCGGCCCCGGCTCGCCGGCGTTCCTGTACGTGCGGACGGTCCTCCAGGCCGAGCTTCGGAACCCGATCCAGGGCTGGTTCGGGCAGCGCGACCAGTTCGCGATGGGACCGGCCTACGATCGAGCTAGCGGGATCCGCTCATGGCTGACCGGGACCCCGACGATTCCGGCCATCGTCGCGGTCGACGAGGGGGCCCGGCTGGTCGAGGAGGCCGGCATCGCGAACGTCCGGGCGAAGGCGGCCGCCCTCAGCGCCTACGCCGTCGAGCTGCACGACAACTGGCTCGCCCGGCTCGGCTTCAGCCTCGGGAGCCCGCGCAACCCGACCCGTCGGGGAGCGCACGTCGCCGTCCGACATCCGGAGGCGCGACGGCTGACCGAGGCGATGATCCGCCACGGCGTCGTCACCGACTTCCGTGAGCCGGACTCGATCCGCCTCGGGCTGTCGCCGCTGACCACCTCGTTCCGTGACGTCTGGACCGGCCTCGCGCTGCTCCGCGATCTCGGCGGCGGATGACCGGGTCCGGGCCCGAGCGACCGGCCCACTCGCTCGACGTTCCGGTCCGCCCGATCCGACCCCCCGGCGGGCGCGATCTCCGGGCCTGGCTCGCGGCGGTCGCCGCGCTCGCGGTCGTGGGGACCGCGGCAGGCTTCGCGGTCGTGTCCCGCCCGGCCAGGCCGGAGGCGGCCGAGCTGCCTCCCGCCACGACCGTCCGCCCGAGCCGGCCCTCGTCCCCCGTCCCGAGCCCGGCCGCCAGTCCGCGGGTCGAGCGGCTGCCGGACATCGCCAACGTCGCGCTCCCCGGTGCACCGTCGCCCGTCTTCTTCCGGCGGGCAGGCGAGGACGGCCACCTCCTCTTTTGGCAGCCTGGCGAGACCGGTCTCCGGCCGCTGTGGATCATCAACGACGGGTTCGCCGACATCGCCGCGGCCCCGCTCCTCGGGTTCCTCTCGCCTGACAAGCGCTCGATGTTCGTCCGCGGCTTCGACAGCTCGACCTCCGGCCAACCCGACCGCGGGCGGCTGACATCGCTCGACGGCGCGTCCTGGACGACGAGCCGCCTCGGCGGGACGTTCGGGTGGACGTGGTCGGCCGACTCGAAATCGATCGTCGTCTCGGCCGGGCCGGCCACCTGGCTCCTCGTCGAGTTCGGCGACGGCACGGCGAGGGAGCGGGAGATCGTGGTCGACCCCCACCTCGAGCCGCTCCGTCCCCGTCAGCCCGGACTGGACGCGCCGCGCCTCACGCCGGCCGGCTTCTCGGCCGACGGCCGCTGGATCTATGGGCTGAAGTCGCGCGGCGACGGGACGTTCCTGCCGGCGGTCCGCGTCGGGGTCATGGACGTCTCAATCGAGACCGTGGCCGCGTTCCCGACCGACGGCCCGGAGGCGATCGTCCTGTCGGACGACCTGCTGGCGACACTCGACCCTGCCACGAGCCGGTCGATCGATCCCCGCTCGCTCGGGTTCCTCCCCGAGCGGCCGGGCCACTTCGACATCCACGAGGCCGACGGCTCCCTCGCCTGGAGCCTCGACGTCGACATCGTCCTGAGCGCGTCGTGGATCGGCGACGGCCGGCTCGTCATCTCGGAGGCCTCGCGCTACCCGAATCCGACCGTAACCGAGCTGCTGATCGTCGAGCCCGACGGAACGCGTCGTGCGCCGATCATCAAGACGGGACCGGTCACCGGAATGTCGGTGGCGAGCGTGTTCGAGGGGTACGCCCTCGTCGGCATCGTGGTCGAGGATCCCGAGGAGACCGTGCTCGTCTGCGTCGTTCGCCTCTCGGATGGCGGCATCAGCGCGATCCCGCTGTCCGGAGCCGAGCTGGCCGGCCTCCAGCTCGGCGGCTGGCTGCGGTGACCGCTCGCGGGCGGTGATTCGATCTAGGCCTCCATCCGGAGCTCCTCGAGGTCGAGGTCGCGCTCGACGCGGCGGAATGCTTCGTCGCTGATCGCCCCGTCCTCGCGCATCCGCAGGGCCGCCTCGCGCTCCGCCTCGATGACCGCGCGGCGGATCTGGCGATGCTCGATCAGCTCCTGTTCCGCCTCGCTCTGCGGCCGGTCCGGCTCGTTGTGGGTCGCCCGATGGCTGTACTGGGCGCGCAGTGTGTCGATCAGCGGGAGATGACCGGGCCACTCGGTCGCGAGCTCGTCGAGGCGGGCGACCGCGGCCTCCGAGGCCACGTTTCGCGCCTGGGCTTCCTCGTCCTCGTCCCGGCCATCGGTCGTGATCCCGAGGCCGCGGACGACGAGCGGCAGCGTGAGGCCCTGTCCGACGAGGGTGACGAGGATGACCGAGAAGGCCAGGAAGATCAGGAGGTCCCGCTCGGGGAACGGCGACCCGTCCGGCAGCGTGCGCGGCAGCGCGAGCGCGGCCGCCAGCGACACGACGCCGCGCATGCCGGCCCACGAGACGAGGAAGACGCCGCGGCCCGATGGAGGCGCCTCGGCGGCCCGAATCGACCCGAGCCAGTACGGCACGTAGATCGAGACGAAGACCCACACGATCCGGACGACGATCACCGTCAGGCAGACGGCGGCGGCGAGACCCAGGAGCTCGCCCGCGGAGCGGCCGGACAGGGCGGCGATGACGCCGGGCAGCTGCAGCCCGATGAGGATGAAGACCGCTCCGTTGATGAGGAAGAGGAGCACCTGCCACGCGGCCACCCCGGCGACCCGGACCTCCGAGCTCAGGGTCCGCGGCGCATGTGCGCCCAGCCAGATCCCCCCGGCGACGGCGGCGAGGACGCCGGAGAACCCGAGCTCCTCCGCCGGCAGGTAGGCGGCGATCGGGGCGAGGAACGTGATGACGATCGAGAACACCGGGTCGTTCACCCGCATGACCAACCATGCGACCACCGCCCCGACGACCAGCCCGACCGCGACGCCGCCCACGGCCAGGATCACGAAGTTCCCGGTCAACCCCGCGACGGTCAGGCTCCCGCCGGCCGCGACGCCAAGGGCGGTCCGGTAGGTCACGAGCGCCGTTGCGTCGTTGATGAGGCTCTCGCCCTCGAGGATCGTCACGATCTTCCGGGGGACGCCGAGCCGCCGGAAGATGGCCGTCGCGGCGACCGCGTCCGGCGGAGCCACGATCGCTCCGAGGGCGAACGCGGCCGCCCAACCGACCCCAGGGACGAGCGCCTCCACGACGACCGCGACCGCCGCCGCGCTGACGAGCACGAGCGCGACCGCCAGCAGGCCGATCTTCCGGGCGTTCGCCCGGAAGTCGCGGATCGACGTGAAGTAGCCGGCCGCGAAAAGGATCGGCGGCAGGAACAGGAGAAAGACGACGTCCGGCTCGAGCTCGACCTTTGGCAGGCCGGGCACGAGGCCGAGGAGGAGCCCGCCGATGACGAGGAGGATCGGGTACGGGATCCCGATCCGGCGGGCGACGATCGCGAGCGCGGTCGCGACGATCAGCAGGAGGAAGACGATCTCGATCGCCAGCAGCGCGTCCGACCCGCCGACCAGGACGCCCGCCTCGCTCTCCGTCAACACGCGGTCAGCTCCCGGCTCGTGCCCCCCGACGGGCGGCGTCGAGGTTGACGACTTCGATCGGCTCGATCTCGTCGGCCGGCTCGAACCCGAAGACCTGGGCGAGGAACGAGAGCTCGGCCTCGAACGAGCGGGTCAGCGACTCGGCCTTCCGGAAGCCATGGTCTTCGCCCTCAAACGCGATGTAGGCGTGGGGGATCCGTCGCTCCCAGAGCGCGTCGACGATCCGCTCGGCCTCGGTCGGCGGTACGACCCGGTCCTCGAGGCCCTGGAGGATGAGGACAGCCGCCTTGATCTGGTGGGCGTAGTTGTTCGGCGACCGCTGACGGTAGACCTCGGTGGCCTCGGGGAGCGGCCCGAGCAGCCGGTCCAGGTAGCGCGATTCGAACTTGTGCGTCTCCTTCGCGAACGCGAGGAGATCGCCGATCCCGAAGTAGCTGACCCCGGCCGCGAAGACGTCCCGGAATGCGAGCGTCGAGAGCGTCGTGTAGCCGCTTGCGCTGCCACCCCGGATCGACAGGCGCTCGCCATCGACGTCGCCTCGCTCGGCGAGCCAGCGTGCGCCGTTGACGCAGTCGTCGACGTCCACGACGCCCCACTCTCCCTCGAGGCGCTTGCGGTATTCCTTGCCGTATCCGGTGCTCCCGCCGTAGTCGACGTCGAGGACCGCGAAGCCGCGGCTCGTGAAGAGCTGGATCGGGATGGCGAGGCCGCTGAACGCCTGGGCCGTCGGGCCGCCGTGGCTCGTGACGATGAGCGGCGGCCGCTCTCCGGCCGG